>CAYFJH010000073.1:0-15491 GCA_964343385.1 uncultured Novosphingobium sp.
CAACTTGCGCTTTTTCCTGAACTTCGATCAGAAGCCGGGGATTCTCAAGTCATTGTCGTTCCTGAAGGGCAGCCGCATGTCGCTGCGTGTGGATAACATCTTCGATACCGCTCAGAAGGTCACCGATGGAAATGGTCTGGTTCCGCTGCGCTTTGGCAGGGCATTCCAGGAGCCGATCGGGCGCTATTTCGAGATCGACTGGCGCAAGAAATTTTGAAGACCAGGAGATCAACTTCTCTCCGGATGGGCCGGTCAACGCCACTGGCGCCACGCTCGTGATGTCAGTGGCTATACGCCGAATTGCTAATGGCCCGCCTATCTCGATCCGTTGGGCCGCATGATATGCCTCGGTATTCGAAAACCGCATTTCCAGCGAAAGGCGGCACCTGGCGCGAACCTGCTGTGATCCTTCTTTGTTTCTGTTTTGTTTATAATTTCCAATCTCCTCTATATTGCTACTCACTCGCAACAGCCCTAGGGACGCCCAAAATCAAAACGAATCGTCTCAGGGAATTCCTCATGAAAAAGCTGTTGCTCGCGACCACTGCCTTGTTTGCTCTGCCTGGTGCCGCATGGGCAGCCGAAGCCGAAAGCGACGATGGCCGCACCATCATCGTTACCGGCAAGGCGGATGGCTATCTGGCGGGCAACTCGGTTACCGCGACCAAGACGGACACGCCGTTGATCGATGTTCCGCAGTCCATCTCCGTCGTCACGCGTGAGCGGCTGGACGATCAGGCGCAGCGCAGCATGGCCGATGTTCTGCGCTATGTGCCAGGGACGACCGTGGGGCAGGGCGAAGGCAACCGTGACCAGATCACCCTGCGCGGACAGAATACGACTGCAGACTTCTTCCTCGATGGCGTGCGCGATGACGTGCAGTATTACCGCAGCCTCTACAACATCGAGCGGGTCGAGATTCTGAAGGGGCCGTTCGCGCTGATTTTCGGGCGCGGCGGCAGCGGCGGCATCATCAACCGTGTACAGAAGACGCCCTCAGCCGAAGCTCTCGTGATTGGCGGCGCTGCCAGCGTTAACACCTTCGGCGCTTGGGATGTATCAGCGGACATCAACGCGCCGATCAGCGGCAACGCGGCCTTCCGTCTCAATGCCAATTACGAGAGCCTCGACAACCATCGCGATTTCTTCGGCGGTGAGCGCTATGCGATCAACCCCTACTTCGCGGTCGATCTCGGCCAGTGGAAGCTGGGCCTTTCCTATGAATATGTGAAGGACGACCGCGTCACCGATCGCGGCGTGCCCTCGATCGCCACCGCCGCCGGGCAGCCGAATGTGCCGATCAGCGGTTATCGCGACACCTTCTTTGGCGTTCCGGGCGTCAACCGCGCCGGGCTTGAGGCGCATATCGTCAAGGCTAGGCTGGATGGCGAACTGGCCGAAAACCTGAACTGGTCGACGACGCTACTCTACGGCGACTATGACAAATACTACACCAATGTCTTCGCCAATGCCGCTGCCACCGGGCAGACCGGCACAGTGGCGCTGTCGAGCTACATTGATCCGACCAAGCGAAAGAACTTCATTGCCCAGAGCAACCTCGTCTGGGACGTGGACTTCGGCGCGGTCGGCAACAAGGTTCTGCTCGGCATCGAATATGGCGATCAGGATTCAACCAACCAGCGCCGCAACGGCACGTTGTCGAGCGGCACGTTGAACCTCGCCAATATAGTCTATCCGACGGTGACGTTCGGCACGCTCGCTCGCAACACCGAGTCCAACGTGCAGTTCTTCTCGGCCTATGCGCAGGACCAGATCAGCTTCGGCGAGCATGTCGATCTTGTGGTCGGCCTGCGCTATGACCGGTTCGAGATCAAGGGGACGGACCTGATCGGTACGCCGCGCTCCTTCGCCCGCACCGACGACAAGGTCAGCCCCCGCATCGGCCTGATCCTGAAGCCGCAGGAGAATATCTCGATCTATGGCAGCTACAGTCAGTCGTTCCTGCCGCGTTCGGGCGACCAGTTCCTGACGCTCGCGCCGGCATCGGGCAGCACGCCAGCGCAGGAAGATCTCGCGCCTGAAAAGTTCACCAACTACGAGATCGGTGCCAAGTGGGATATCCGCCCCGATCTCAACGTGACGCTGGCCCTGTTCCAACTGGATCGCACCAACGCTACCACGCCAAATCCGGCCAATGTCACTCAAACAATCGTTGTCGGCGAAACGCGCACCAAGGGCATCGAGTTTGCGGTGACCGGGCGGATAACCCCACAGTGGCAGATGAGCGGGGGTTATACCTATCAGGATGCCAAGCTGCGCGGAAACGGCTTCGTGGCGCTGGCGCAAGTTCCCAAGCATCAGTTCGCGCTGTGGAACCGCTATGATTTCAATAGCAGCGTCGGCGCAGGCCTTGGGGTGGTCCACCAGTCGAGCCAGTTCGCTGCGATCCGCACCTCGGCGACTACCACGCGCCTGCCGGCCTTCACCCGCGTTGACGCGGCACTGTTCTTTACGGCCAGCGAGAAGCTCGAGTTTCAGGTCAACGTCGAGAATCTGCTGGACGAGGAATATTTCTCCGACGCGCACAACAACAACAACATCACACCGGGCGCACCGATCAACGCTCGCTTCACCGCCCGCGTGAAGTTCTGATTCCGACACAAGGTGCGGGGATGGCGCTGCCGTCCCCGCATAATCGGCCTACCGTCCGCCGATCCTGATCCCCAGCCGCAAGGACCGTCCTGGCGCAGGCAAGCCTGTCTGCGGCAGGATGAGAGCATCACCCACATTGTCCGCGATAGCAAAGAGCGACAGTGGGCCGAGGTCTTTCACCGCACCCAGGGCCAGAAAAGCGCGCAGGTTGACGCTGGTGTAGCCGGGCAGACGAACGATGCTGCCACTGTCCGAAAGATCGAATGCACGCGCACCATGGATGACCTCCGCGCGCATATCGAGCGCGGGAATTGGCGACCAGTCGAGCGCGGCAGTGAACTGGTGCAGCGGGCGTTGCAACACGGTGGGCTGTGTGCCGTCCGCTTCCTTGCGGGTGCGGATATGCTGCGCCGCGACGCCCAACTCCGCCGACAGGGTGCTGGCGATGCGGGCGTTGACCGTGGCTTCCATGCCATAGGCAAAACTTCCGGCCTGATTGTAGCGCTGCCGGCGATTGACGGTCCCAACCCGGACAATCCTTTGGCTGATTGTGCCGTCATTGTCCGAGAACCAGAAATTGGCATCGATCGACAGGGTGCCACTGATCGTCCACTTGGCGGCAAGATCGCCCAACAAGGCCCTTTCCGGTGCCAGATCGGGATTGGCGAGGAAACGTCCCAGTGCCTCCCCGAACATCTCGCGCGGGGAGGGGAAGCGAGACCGTCGGCCGAGCGAGGCTGACAGGGAGAGATTATCTGCGGGCCGGTAGCGTAAACCCGCATAGAAACTCATCGCCTCGTTCGGGGCCTGCGCGGGCTTGTCGCCGGTGAGCGGGGTTTCGGCGCGGTCAAGGCCGATACCGAACGTCGCATGGAGATTGCGCAACAGGCTTTGGTCGAGTTCGCCGCCCAAGGAATACAGCCTCTGACGATAACGCTGCGGTGTTCCATCGACAAAGTCCGCTGCAAGTCCGCTCGCGGTGGCGGCATCGACCTGACGATGCGTGGAGGTCTGCGCCATCGTGGACAGGCGAAGCGTCGTGGCGCCCCAGTCGCCTGTGAGGGTCGCGCGGGCGCCGCTGGTGCGGTCATCGCCTGTCTCGCGGCTGCGCAGGCTTGCGTAGCTGGCATCGCGATAGGCGTTGATCGTCTGGCCGAACCATTGCCGCCATCCGGTCACCCGCAGTGAAACCGTGTCGGAGAAATGGTAGTTCCCCGCAAGTGTCAGCTGGTCGAGCGACCAGCGCGGATAGCGCCAGAAGCGGGGCGAGGCGGTCGCGGGGTCGAGATCGCCCTGGGCGGCGATGCCGCGTTCGACTTCGGCATGAAGCCAGGACAAGCGTAGTGCGCCGCGTTCGCCCTCATGGCCCAGCGCGGCAAAGGTGCTGATGCCATCTAGATCGGTGTTTGTACGCTTCCGGCTGGTCGAGGAATCGAAAGACACGGCGGAGCGGTCGGCGATGCGTTCGCCGTCGCGGCTGATATACGCGCCGCCCAGCACCAGCGACAAACCACTTCCGAGGGGAGTGGATCCCACTGCCGACACGCTGGCTTGTCCGTTGGTGCCGCCCTGTGCCTCGGCACGCAGATCAAGGGTATCGCCGGCCGTGGTTGTTTGCAGATCGACCACCCCGGCTACGGCATTGGCGCCGTATTCGAGCGGGGCGGCACCTTTGATCACGGAAACCTGCCCGATCAGCCCTGCAGGCAGCAGTGCAAGATCAACCCGCCCGTCCCACGGCGTGGCGAGCGGCGCGCCGTCGAGGAACACGATCGTCTGCCGTTCTTCGCTGCCGCGGACCCTGACAACGGCCTCGCCGCGCGAATTGACCCGCAGCGACAGGCCGGGAATGGCGCGGAACAAGTCGGCCGTTGCAACCGGTGCGCGTTCATCCAGTGCCTGGCCGTCTATCACCAGCGCGGGCGCCTGCACCCGTCCGTCGCTGCGCGCGGCGGTGACGATGATGTCGCTGGATGTCTCCTGCGCAAATGCCGGATCGCAAAGGACCAGAACTGGCAGGAGGAGCAGGGCGGGGCGCGAGACCGACCTCATGACTGCGCCTTCTTCCGCTTGCGAGCGTGCTGCGCTTCGGTCCGGCTGATATAGTGCCAGATGAAAATGATCGGCACCGCAAGGCCGATGGCCCAATGGATCAGGCTGGCCCATTCGCGCAGGCCATCGCTGCCGAGATAATAGAGAAGATAACCGGTGAGAATCAGCAGGCCGACAAGCGCCGTCAGGCCTAGCCCGATGTTGCGCTGCCTGCGGTCTTTCCAACCTTTGGGTATATGCGCCACGAACAGCCCGCCAAATCCCAGCAAGGCGGGGATCAGCGCCAGTCCGTGGAGACGGAGCATCCACGGCTCCAGTGGATTGGTCTCAGACCCGAACTCGCCTTCGACCTGTCCGTAATAGTGGAGCAGCAGCCAGGCAGCGCCCGACAGCCAGAGCGCCGCGCCGCTGACCGTCAGCAGCCAGACCTGCCAAGGGGCAAGCCGTGCGGACCGGGTGTTGGGCATCAGGTTCGCCCCATGGGGTGGGGCGCGTAAATCACACGGCCCCCATGCGGAGCAAGCAGTCGATCCGCAAGAACTGCGTCTACCATCGCCACTTTCGTCATGGCGTCGGCGATCATGCAGGTGGCAGCACTCACGGTGACGATGTCATTGACCACGACCGCACGGCCATTCTGGCCAATATGCGGGGTTACGACTTTGCCCTGTGAACGGCGGCGTGTGCGACTGTTTTCCGAACTGGCGATCGCACAACTGGACTGCTCGCCAAGGCTGAGCAACGCGCCTCTTCCTGTCCTGACAGTTACTGGTTGATGCACATCGCCAAAAATGCGGAGATCTCCTCCGGCGTTGACAATCCCATAAGCTGCGCCAGCCTGGGTCAGGGCGCCGATAGCTTGGTCGACTGCATAGCCTTTCGCGATCCCGCCCAAGTCGATGAGGACGCGTCTGTTAAGCCGAACCCGGCAATGGTCGACAAACTCGATATCCTCCATGCCGCCCTGGAACCGACTGAGATGGACGACTGAGTCGCGAGGCAAAAAGCCGTTGGCAACCATGGTCCGCCCGATGGTTACATCGAAGATGCCCTGGCTTGCCTTGTTCAGGTCGCAGGCAGTTCGCAATACGGTGACGGTTTCAGGCGACAGAGTGACCACTTCATCGCCCAACGCCAATTTCAAACGGGAAAGATCGCTTTCTGGCTCATGGAACGACATGAGGGAGTGAATGCGGGCGATGGCCGCAAATCCTGCGTCAAACGCGGCATCGTTCTCGCAATCGATCGCGATCTCAACAATCGTGCCGAGCAGCGGACGCGCCCGGCGGAACAGGCCGCCGGCGGGTTCCATCGTCAGAGGCCGAGCGCTGCGTAAGTGGCGAGCAATCTTCGCACGCCATCGGTAATGTGAACACATGACAGCGTTGCGCCTGAAATATTCTTGATCTGCTTGTCGATGAACAGCGGTTGGCCGCTGCGCTTGCCCGAGAACTGCGCGCGCCACCGGGGCAGGCGCACCTGATCGCCATAGGATTCCTTATAGTCCATGATCTCGACACCCTTGACCGCGCCGGACGCATCGAGCGCGAGCGCGTAGGTGATGAATTCATGCTTGCCGTAAACCTGGTCGATGAACAGGGTGCCCAGCCTGCCGCTGGCGCTATTGACCTCGAACACCGAAACGCGCGCATTGGTGACACGCGTCTTTGCGTCTCTTGCGATTGCCGTCATCTGCGGTCTGGTGAGGGATACAGACCGGTCGACGAATTGCGCGCCCGCAGGGAAAAGCGCGCGCTTGACGGTGTCAGCCGTGAAATAGCTGGTCGCGCGCGCTTCACTATGAGCAATCAACAGCCCGGCTGGCAGGATCCCAAGAAATGACCGCCGGTCCATGACCTACAGCTCGAGCCCGAGGACTAGGCCGATATGGACCTTTTCATGTTCATCGACATTGAGGCCGTTGCGGTTGAACGCGAACTTGCCGCCGCCCGCGACTTGCCAGAGCACTCCAGCAGTCGCCCACCACTTCTTGTCGGCATAATGGACTGTCGGGCCGATGTAGTTGCCGTTCTGATACTGGCTGCCGAACTTGAACGGGAAACTGGATGGCGAGAGATTGGGGTCATGTTCGGGCGGGTTGGTCGTGGTGTCCAACGGGCTGAGATAGTCCGACTGGTGACGGAACTCGGCGCCGACATACCATTTGGGCGCAACGCGGTAGGAAACGCCTGCCGTGATATCCAGCGCGATCTCCTTCTCGATCACGCCGGGCGACACACGGTGCTCCCATTCGATCTTCGGAGAGAAGGCGAGAACGAGCTGGTTGTTGAGGAAATTCTTCTGGAAATGCAGCTGCAGTTCTACCGCGTCCTGATCGATCTTGGCCCCATCCAGGCGATACTTGAACCGGTGATCCCAGCCAATCGTGACCGCCAGGCCAATCGGATCCTTGTAAGGGCTGAGGATGTTGTACTTCACCCCCGCTTCGATGCCGCCGATCTGGGTCTTCTTGAACCTGCCGCCTTCACCGCCTTGCGTATCGTAGAAGGGCTGCAGATCGGGATTGGTGGTTGAATAGTCGTGGTTGAAGATCGCGATCTCACCATAAACCTGCAACCGGTCGGTGATGCCATGCTCGACCTCGATCCGCACGTCGTTGAAGACATAATCCGAGTCCGCTTTGCCGCGCCGCGAAATGACGCCGACCTTCACTTCGGTCTCGCCCTTGGGCAGCGTTTCCGCGCCCTTGGTGTAAAGCCAGAGACTTTCGTCGGCATGGGCTGCGGTTGGGATCACCGCCAAGGCGGCTATGGCAAGCGGTAACGATCTGCGTAGTGTACGTTTCATGTTGTGGAGGTCCCCCCAATTCGATTTGGAGGCCAGATAACGATAATGCGAATGCTTCGCAATATAATTATTTCTACTTTATTGCTACCAGTCGAGGCCGGCCCGGAAGGTCAGAGTCGTCTGGTCCGCAGTTTCGGTATCTTTTTTCCGGCTGCGCGCATGAACCACATTCGCGCTCAATCGTACGTGTGTGACTGGGATCCAGTTGATGACCCCAGACATCGTCATCAGCTCGCCGCCATCGATCCCGGTGCTCGAGAAATCGACCTGTCCCATTCGTAGCCCCAGTTCGAGCGCTCCGAAGCCACCGCTTCCCAAGGGATGCGATGGAATGATGCGGCCGAATGATCCCGTGGCGGCATCATATTTGCGCTTTTCTCCGGTTAGTCGCCAGCTACCCTGCAAGGCCCACCCCCAAAAGCGTGGGCCCGAGTCTGCCGCGCCGTTGAAACCCAATGTTCCCCCTTCGGCCTGAAGCAGCACAGCGCCCTGCGACCAGGCCGCCTCTCCTCCCAGGAAGACGCCTGAGCGTGCCGCGAAGGCTCCTGTAGAAATGACCGGAAGCGCCCGATTTGCTTCGGGTTTTTGCGTGAAGGAGAAGGTGCGGTCAGTCGATGAACTGTGTGTAAAATAGCTTGTTGCCGCCAAGTGTAGAACTTCGTTCCCGCTTCCCAGCAGGTTGCCATGAAGGCGCGCCGCCGCGGCCCATGCCTCCTGCCGATTACCATCAAGCGCGGAATCGTCCTTCTCTCCGGACAGGCTGGTCCGCAGGCCCCAATTTTCGCCGAGATGGTTGTATCCGATCCCGATCCGGCGACCCGGCGCAAAGAGATTGGCGAAGGCTGACCGTTCGAGAAAGATGGTGCTGTTGTCCGACATGAGATCGTCGGCGGTAACCGAGGGCTTGAAGTGGCCGACGACGATCTGGTTGCGCTTGTCGGCATCGTAGATCAGCACGGCGTCCTCGAGGCCAACCTGCTTCCCGGTGAATGCGACTTCGGCGCTATAGCGGAAGCTTCCTCCCAGTCGCCCCTCAGCACCAAGCTGAATACGACGCAACTGCGTGCCGGTGGGCGTGGAACCGTCACCCGCATTCACCAGCAACGCATCGACATGAACGCGCCCGCGTGGCCTTATCGTAATACCGTCAGCAGCGACCAGTTCCGCGACAAAGCCTGATCTCGGCTGCTCGCTGGCGACAGTTGGTGCCGGCGGCTGAATGACCGGTCCAGTAGAAGTCAATGCCTCGACCTTGGCGGCCAAAGCTTTGATAAGCGCGTCTTGTGCCGCTACGCGCGTTTCCAGTTCGCGAATGCGCTCATCATCGGCAGAGGCGGCGGAAGCCGGTTGGGAGGCGAGCGACGGGTAGGAACAGCACGCAACAAGGGCGATCTGCGCGATTGTGCGCCTGAATTTGAACGTCATGCTCGCAATGGTGCCCCCCTCGCTTTGGTCAGGATTCTGCTCTTGTGGACCAGGCAGGGGCAATTGCGGCACTTGCTTATGCAAGTCAATTGCAACAGTGGCCTCGCCGATCGGAACCGGACTTCCGTTTATTCAAAATGGTGGTAGTTCATTGGCCATGCGCTATTTGGGGCCGGGGATCATGCAATGCGTCACGGGATAGATATCGAGGCATTGTGCCATGAAAAGGGCTTGCGCATTACCGAGCAGCGCCGGGTGGTTGCGCAAGTACTTTCAGACTCGGACGATCATCCCAGCGTGGAAATGCTCTATGCGCGAGCTTCGCTCATCGATCGGGGCATCTCGATTGCCACCGTTTATCGTACCGTCAGACTATTTGAAGAGGCCGGTATTCTTGAACGACATGATTTCGGCGACGGCAAGGCGCGCTATGAACCCGCACCCGATGCTCATCATGATCACCTGATCGATGTGGAAACCGGGCAGGTCATCGAATTTGTCGATCCGGAACTGGAGGCGCTGCAGCGCCAGGTCGCCGAACGCCTGGGTTACAGGCTGGTGGACCACCACATGGAACTTTATGCGGTAAAGCTGACGGCTCAATGAGGCAGTTTGGGTTATTGGCTTTTCCGTTTACTTCGACTAGGCGAAGCCCCGAGAGGCGGACTATTCCGGCTTTCATTGATCGCGCCGGTGCCCTCGAAAGGGGCTTAATCGGGAATGCGGTGCGGGAGCTTGCTCCCAAATCCGCGGCTGTCCCTGCAACTGTAAGCGGATAGCGCGATGCACATCGCTCCTCTTTGAAGGGGCAGCCACTGGGCCGGACGCTAAATCATGCGAGGTCTGGGAAGGCGTGCATCAAGCTGTGACCCGCGAGCCAGGAGACCTGCCGGCGTCTGGTCGCTCTTGCCTGGTCCAGGGGGTGGCCGCGGCACGGTGAACTCCGTCTGAGCGACGAACGAGCGGCTGGGGCCGCATCGGAGACGTGCGTCGGCCGCCCATGGCGTCCGGCCGCCGCGCGTGTCGCCCGTTCGCGCGGGTTTGCCCCGGCCACGTCGCAAGACGCCGGGGGACTAATTGTGATCAAGGCCATCATTACCAGCAGTGCGCTTGCCGCACTCGTTTTGCCGACTCTCGCTTATGCCGAAGATGCGTCTGAGGCAGCCGACAAGTCCGATATCCTCGTGCTTGGCACCCGCACCGACGATGCCAACGCGCCCACGCAAACGGGAAGCCGCCTCGGCCTCACCATTCTGGAGACGCCCGCCAGCGTCGAAACCCTGGCCGGAGACGTAATCCGTGCGCGCGGTGACCTGTCGATCGTCGATGCCGTCACACGGGCAACGGGAATTAGCTCCGTCGCCAATCCCGGCAACGGCGGTACGGGGCTTGCCGCGCGCGGCTTCAGCGGGCCCGGCTCCGTCATGCAGCTTTATAACGGCGTGCGCCTATATCCGGGCGCAGGCACAGTCACCTTTCCGACCGATCCCTGGACGGTGGACCGGATCGAAGTGCTGCGCGGCCCGGCCTCGGTACTCTATGGCCAGGGTGCGATCGGCGGCGCGGTCAACGTCATCTCCAAGAAGCCGAACAGCGACCGCACCGAGTTCGAGGCGGAAGCGGGATATGGCTCGCAGGACAGCTGGCGCATCGCGGCAGGGGTCGGCGGACCTGTGAACGAGCTGATCGCCTATCGCTTCGATATCAGCCGCACACAATCGGACGGCTGGGTCGATCGCGGGAATTCGAAGGGACTGGCGATCTCAGGCTCTGTGCAATTTCGGCCCACCGATACGCTGACCCTGACATTGTCCGACGATTACAGCGACCAGGAACCGATGCTCTATTTCGGCACGCCGCTGATCGATGGCAAGCTGGACGATCGCAACAAGCGCCGAAACTACAATGTCACCGATGCACTGATGCGCTTCAAGGACAACCGGACGACCATGCGGGCGGAGTGGGCACCGAGCGATTCCGTCAGTGTTCGCAGCACCGCCTACCGCCTGACCACGCATCGCAAGTGGCGCAATCTCGAAAGCTATTTCTGGAATGGCGCTACAGGGGAGATCGACCGTTCCGATTTCTACGGCATCGATCACGATCAGACACAGATCGGCGCGCAGACCGATGCAACTCTCCGCAGCAACTGGGGCGGACTAAAGAACGAATTGCTGGTCGGGTTCGACATCAACGGCATCAAGTTCAGGCATTCGAACGATTTCGATTCCGATTCGCCACCGCCCGGCTTCGCCGAGCCGGTCGATCCCTACAGCTTCGATCCGGGCCTCTATTACAATACGTTCGGCGTGCGCCCCCAATATCGGACCCGGACCCGTCAATATTCGCTCTTTGCCGAGGATCGGCTGACGATCAGTGACCAGTTGTCGGTATCCGCAGGGATCAATTTCGATCATGCCAATGTGAAGCGCTATGTCACGAGCTATGGTGCCGGCGGCACGGCGACCGAGGCCTTGCGGCTCGACAAGACCTTGCACAACGTCACCTGGCGGGTGGGCGCGGTCTACCAGCCGACCTCGGCGCTCTCGCTCTACGGCCAATACGCTACCGCAGTCGATCCGCTCGGTTCCCTGATTACCTTTTCCATTGGTCAGGCAGCCTTCAAGAACACCACGGGCGATCAGGTCGAAGCGGGCGTCAAGGCCAGCTTCCTCGGCGGGCGCGGGCTAGCCACGTTCGCTGCCTATCGGATCGTCAAGAAGAACCTGCTCGCGACGGTTCCGGGCAGCCTTCCGCCGAGGCAGGATCAGGTCGGGCAGCGTTCGGCGAAGGGGCTGGAGGCCTCGCTGACAGTGGATATCCCCGGTGGCTTCGGGATCGACGCCAATGGCACGATCCTTGATGCGCGTTTCGACGAGTTCCTGAGCGGCGGGACATCGTTCAACGGCAAAACTCCCCCAAATGTGCCAGAGGCCACCGCCAATCTGTGGCTGCGCTACGATATGACTGCGCGCTTCCAGACACGCCTTGGCCTGCGCTATGTCGGCAAAACATATTCCGACAATGCCAACCAGTTCCGCGTGCCCGGCTATGCTGTGGTGGATGGCGGCATTTCGTTCGCGGTGACGAAGAATGTCGCGGCTAATCTGCGGGTCTACAACCTGTTCGACAAGGACTACGCGACCACCACCTACAACGACGAGCAATGGCTGCTTGGCCGGCCACGCTCGATCGACGTTTCGATCAGCGCGCGGTTCTGACCATGCATGGCGTCACGAAACCGGTGGTGGTGGTGGCGCGCGCCCGTAGGCAGGGCGGCCCGCTACGGGGGCTGTTTGTCCTGCACCGCTGGACGGGTGTCGTCATCGGCGTGGTGATGACGCTCTGGTGCCTCACCGGGTTCGTGATGCTGTTCGTCGACTATCCGCGGCTGCTGCCGGCCGAGCAACTGCTGGGATTGTCTTCCCTGCACCTGCCGGTCGACAGCAACTGGGGGCGGATTTCCCTTGCGCCCAATACCGCGCTGGCCTCGGCCCGCGTCGAGATGGTCGCGGGCAGGCCGGCGCTGCGGGTTGTGCCGGAAAAAGGCGACGGACGGGCAATCTGGCAGATGCGCGCCTCGCCGCTGAGTTACGACCTCGGGTCCGGCGCCCCGCTGGCACCGCTTTCCCGCAAAGACCTCGGCAAGGTCGCTACAGAATTCGGGCGCAACGTTGGGATCGAGGGACCTGTGGCGGCGATAACGCCGATTTCGGTCGATCAATGGACTGTTCAAGCCTTTCGCGCCAACCGCCCACTGTACCGGATCGACTATGCCGACGCAGCAGGCTCGACAGCCTACATCGCGGGCCTTACCGGCGAAGTCGTCCAGAAAACGACCCGCTTTCAGCGCTTCTGGGGCTGGCTGGGCGCGGTGCCACACTGGCTTTACCCGACGGTGCTGCGTCAGAACCCGGCTACCTGGAGTCAGGTCGTCATCTGGACATCGCTTACCGGCTGCTTCCTCACCATCACCGGGATATGGATCGGCATTAGCCGATTAAGGCGGGGCAAGGATGGCGCCATGGGCTCGCCCTATCGCGGCCTGTGGTGGTGGCATCACATGGCAGGGCTGGCGTTCGGCCTGCTCGCACTCACCTGGGTCGGGAGCGGGTTGTTCTCGATGAGTCCCTTGGGGCTGTTCGACAGCAATGCCGGACTTGCCGAACGTCAGCGCCTTGCAGGCGCGATGCGCTGGGCCGATGTGCAGGCCGCGCTGGCCAATATGAACCAGATCCCCGTCGATACGGTCCGGGTGGAAAGCGCCCCGCTTGGCGGAGAAACAGCGCTGGTTGCCATTGCCGCCGATGGACAGATGCTGCGCATGGACAGTTCGGGAAGGCCTGCAATCCTGACGCGGGCGGATGTCGTGGCGGCATTGCGGAACGGTCCGCGCGTCGCGTCGCTTTCCTTGCTGCCTGCGGGCGACAGCTATTACTACGCCCACAAAGCGCCGGTGCGATTGCCGGTGTGGCGCGCTATTCTGGCCGATCCGCAAGCCACGCACCTTTATATCGACGCGGTGTCCGGCACGTTGCTGCGGACGGTCGATAGCACGGGGCGTGCCGAACGCTGGCTGTGGAACGCCCCGCACTGTTTCGATCTGCCCGGCCTGCGCGACGGCGCTCTGCGGTACATCTTCATCCTGCCCTTGCTCGCAGCGGTCACGCTGGTGTGCGGCAGCGGAGCCTGGATGGGCATGCGCAAGCTTGGCCGCGACTTGCAACGTACCCGGCAACGTATCCGGCGGCGGCTATCACGCTGCCCTTCCTTCCTTCGATCACGGAGCCAGTCATGATCTCATCTGCCACATCGGCTTCGCTGTCCTTGCGCCGACGGATCGGTGCCTTGTTCACGGGATTGATCGCCGCGAACATTGGCGTCTGGGTCTGGGCATACAGCCTGTTTCATGCACAGCCCTTGATGCTGGGCACCGCCTTGCTTGCCTGGGGGCTGGGCCTGCGTCACGCAGTCGATGCCGATCATATTGCGGCGATCGACAATGTGACCCGCAAGCTGATGCAGGACGGGAAGCGGCCCATCGCCGTGGGTTTCTGGTTCGCGATCGGGCATTCCGGGATCATTGCGATAGCATCGACAACCATCGCGATAACGACCAGCGCGCTGTCGGGGTTCGGCGCCTTCAAGGAAATCGGCGGCGTGATCGCGACAGTGGTTTCCGCGATTTTCCTGTTCACGATCGCCGGCATGAATCTTGTGATCCTGCGCTCTGTCTGGCGGACCTTTGCGCATGTTCGCGCAGGCGGCCACTATGCCGAGGACGACCTTGACCTGCTATTGGGTGGGCGCGGGCTGCTCTCCTGGCTATTCAGGCCGATGTTCCGCCTGGTGAACAAGAGTTGGCATATGGCCCCGCTGGGTTTTCTGTTCGGGCTTGGGTTCGATACCGCAACCGAAGTCGCCATTCTGGGCATGTCGGCCAGTCAGGCTGCCGATGGCCTGTCGATCGGGACAATACTGGTCCTGCCCGCCCTGTTCGCCGTCGGCATGGCGCTGATCGATACGGCGGACGGCGTGGTGATGCTGGGCGCTTACGAATGGGCCTTCGTGAAGCCGATCCGCAAGCTCTATTACAACATCACCATCACCCTGATCTCGGCCATCGTGGCCATCGTCATTGGCGGAATCGAGACATTGGCCCTGATCGGCGACAAGTTGGGCCTTACCGCTCCACCATGGCGGATTGCAGCTAAACTGGGCGAAAATTTCAACGGCCTCGGCTTCACCATTATCGGACTTTTCGTGCTCTGCTGGCTGGCAAGTTACGCGATCTACCGCTGGAAGCGTTTTGATGAAATCGAGGTTTCGGTCGTTGCCTGACCGGTCCCGTGTTGATCGTTGCGTCTTGCTCAGGCACGACGACAAGTCCTGCATCGTTTCAGTCGATCTCGACGTCCGTATGCCGCTCGGACTTCGGGTGCATCGCGGCGAGCGTGACGCCGCGATCCGGATGCTGATGGCGCGTTCCACCGGCTTTTTTGTAAAATCCGGCCCAAGCAGTGTCTTTGATCCGGATGCCGGACAGGCGGCGGAAGAACTTGTTGATGTCATACGGGAGCGGCTTTTCCGGATAGCCTGCAAGCCGATCAGTCAGCGACAGGTCGAGGATATTCTCGGCATCACCTCTCGAGAGCGGATACGTTGGGGCAAGGACGGCCGCCTGCCCCGATCAGGAGCCTCCAGGATCAGAAAAGGCGCAACTGAGATATCGCTCTGGACCTATCCCTGCGATGCGATCGAACGCCTGGCCGCCAACCCAGCCGAGATACAAAGGTGGCGCGAAGCGGATGAAGCGACAACATCAATTGGCTTGGCTCCGATCTTCGTCTAGGGCGATCATCGAAGGACGGGTTGATTCCGTCCTTCGATGATCGCGCCGGTGCCTCGCAAGGGGCTTAATCGGGAATGCGGTGCGGGAGCTTGCTCCCAAATCCGCGGCTGTCCCTGCAACTGTAAGCGGATAGCGCGATGCACATGCTCCTGAATTCAGGGGCGGCCACTGGACAGCGCCTTGGCGCAAGTCTGGGAAGGCGTGCATCAAGCTGTGACCCGCGAGCCAGGAGACCTGCCGG
>CAYFJH010000074.1:0-15249 GCA_964343385.1 uncultured Novosphingobium sp.
AACGGCGTCGGCGAACTCATGCCGTGGACCGCCGTAATCTGAAAACAGCGCTTACGTTCCGGTGCAAGGGGCCGCTACTTCAACACCGTCGATCTGGTGACCCGCCTCGAAGAAGAAGCCAGGATCGGAAAAAGCGGCGCTCTCGCCGCCCAGCTATCCCGCCTCGATCTGATCGTGCTCGATGAGCTGGGCTATCTGCCGTTCGCTAGATCAGGCGGCAAGTTGCTGTTCCATCTGATCAGCAAACTCTATGAGCAGACCAGCGTCATCATCACCACCAACCTCGCCTTTGGCGAGTGGCCCACCGTGTTCGGCGATCCCAAGATGACCACCGCGCTCCTGGATCGCGTCACCCATCATCGGCGCGATCGCGCGCAGTGACCTAATTCGATCGCCATCACCCGCCCGTTTTCTTGAACTGGCCTGGTGAAAGGCCGGTCGCTTTGCGGAAGACGCGATTGAAATTGGCTTGCGAGCCGAATCCCGTCTCCAGAGCGATCTCGACAAGCGATATGCGCCCCAATGCGAGCTTTTCCTTTGCGGCACGGATGCGGCGCTCCGTCACATAGCGGTGCGGCGTAAAGCCCGTTGCCTGCCGGAACAGGCGGGCGAAGTGGAATGGGCTCAGACATGCTTCAGCTGCCAAATCCTCCAGTGAGAGTTCGGAGTCCAACCGGCATTCGATCAGGTCGATTACCCGTTTGAGCCGGCTGACATCGAGAGACCGTGACGCCTCACGTTCGGCCGGCCTCCAGCAATCGGCAGCATAGTGACTCACGAGATGTGCGGCGAGGGCAGCGCGCATGCCATCGACGAGAAGCCGGTCGGTCGGTTCCGGGCCACGATCCAGCAATGTCCGGAACGTCGTACCTACTTGTACCAGCAGGGTATCGGTGAGGCCGCCGGCATAGCCGAGCCGAGCTTTCGCGGGATCGATCCCGTAGGTCTCCAGCGCAGCCTGCTCCATGAGCGTCGGCGGCAGGAAGATATGGATGCACTCCTCCATTGGAGCAGAAAGCTGAATGTCACTTTCGTAAGTGCCGGCTGGGCATATCCACGAAGTACCGGCCCGGCCAAAGGCCTCCTGGGTCTGGCCATCGCCGGTGCGTTTTACAGTCAACTGTCCGGCGAGAAGAATGCCGATTTCGGTGCAGTCCAACTTGAGGTCGTTCAGGCTACCTGCCTCATGCCGCCATGACTCCACACGCAACGTAGGCCATTCGGCTACGTTCGTGAGCCGATGGCCCGTCCGGTATTTGACATCGCCGTGACCGTTCACCCGCATGGCACCTCCGTGGCCTTTAAAAGGCCACGCCTCCCGCTTGGCAACCCTCCCCTTACCGTTGAGCAGGGAATGTAAAAGATTCAGCAAGAGATGGCAAGATTGGCTTGCCTCACCGTGTCATGGATTGCCCCATCAAGGGACGATAAATCGATCATGACGCAAGAAACAACAGTAATTGGCGCATGCCCTCAGGATTGCCCTGACACGTGCTCCATGATCGTTACGAAGAAAGACGGCAAAGTAACCGCGGTGCGCGGCAATTCAGACCATCCGTTCACTAAGGGAAGGCTATGCGTAAAGGTCAATAACTATCAGGATAGAGTTAATAGCTCGGATCGTATACTTCATCCTCTTCGCAGAATAGGCCAAAAGGGCTCTGGGCAGTTCGAGCGGATCGGTTGGGATGTTGCGATCGAAGAGATTGCAGCCCGGTGGAAGGCCATCGTGGCCACGTCCGGGCCGAAGGCGATCCTCCCCTACAGCTATCTTGGCACCCAAGGCATTTTGAACGGCCTCAATGTCGGTGACGCCTTCTTCAATAAGCTCGGAGCGACGATCTCGGAGCGCACTTTCTGCGATTCCGGCGCCTGCACGGCCTATACGATGACGATCGGCCATACCGCCGGCGTCGACCCCGAGAGCTTTGTCCACTCGCGCTACATCGTGCTGTGGGCATGCAATACGCTCACCACCAATTCGCACCACTGGCCGTTCATTGACGAGGCACGCAAACGCGGCGCGAAAATCGTGGTAATCGACCCGTTCCGGACACGCACGGCACGCCTGGCAGACCTTCACATTCCCATCCGGCCCGGGACAGATGGTGCGCTGGCATTGGGGATCATCCATGTCCTTTTCCGCGATGGTTTGATCGACGAGGACTATGTCGCCCGTTACACCATCGGCGCCGACGAACTTGAGGCACGCGCCGCTGAATACACGCCGGAAAAGGTAGCGCAGATCACCGGGCTGTCTGCGGATCTGGTTGTCGAACTGGCAACCGGTCTTGCCACCAGCCAACCTTCCGTCATCCGCATAGGCGTGGCCATCGAACGCCAGACCGGCGGCGGCCAGGCTGTGCGTGCGATCTCCTGCATACCGGCGCTCGTGGGAAGCTGGCGGCGGCCGGGTGGTGGGCTGCTGCAGCTTCCGCTTTGGGCGTTCCCGGTCAACTGGGGAACCTTCATTCGCCCCGATTTGATCGGCCGCGAGCCGCGAGTGCTTAACCAGTGGAAGCTGGGCGAAGCGCTGACCGGCGAAATGCCACTCGATCCGCCGATCCGCTCGCTCATGGTTTATAACGCCAACCCGATGGTGATGGCCCCCGAGCAGGACCGGATCGCCAGGGGCCTTGCCCGTGAGGATCTCTTCACCGTCGTCAGCGAACACTTCCTGACCGATACCGCGCGCTTTGCGGATATCGTCCTGCCGGCGACCACCCAGGTCGAACAGGAGGACATCATGTTCTCCTGGGGACATTTCTACCTTTCCTACAACAATCGCGCGATCCCGCCGATGGGTGAGGCGGTGCCCAACACCGAGCTGTTCCGGCGGCTGGCCAAGGCGATGGGTTTCGACGATCCCTGCTTCTCCCGCACAGATGAAGAGCAGATCGCCGAGGCCATGCTGTGGGATGCGCCCCAGATGCAGGGCATCACGATCGAGCGGCTGAAGCGCGAGGGCTATGCCCGGCTGAACCTGCCGTCGGCCGATGAATATGCTCCCCATGCCGAGGGCAATTTCGCGACGCCCTCCGGCAAATGCGAGTTCAAGGCGTCGATGGCGGCGGGCGGCAACTTCGTGCTCGGCCTGTTCCGCCAGGGCTATGATGGGCAGCAATCTGGCGAACCGGTCGATCCGCTGCCCCACTTCATCGCGCCGCAGGAATCTCTGATCACCAATCCAGCCCTGGCCGCACGCTATCCGCTCAACCTCATCACGCCAAAGAACCATGCCTTCCTGAGTTCCAGCTTCGGAAATCTCCCCCACCAGCGCCGACATGCTGGCGAACAACCCATTATCCTGCATCCAGCGGATGCCGCGAACTGTGGTATCGCCGCGGGTGATAGAGTGCGTGTCCACAACGATCGCGGCGCGTTCGAGGCGATTGCGCAGGTTACCGAGGACATACGCCCAGGTGTGGTCGTCGCACCCGTCGGCTACTGGCCCAGCCTCAGCGCCGGTGGCGCGACGGTCCATGCCGTCACATCGTCACGCTATGCCGATCTCGGCGCTGCTCCGACCTTTTCCGATAATCTTGTCGCCGTGGAGCGCTGCTGACATGGCCTATGTCGTCACCGATAACTGCGTCGGTTGCCGCTTCACCCAGTGTGCTGCGGTCTGTCCGGTCCAGTGCTTCCACTTCGATGAGACGATGGTCTACATCGATCCCGATAGTTGCATCGATTGCGCCGGATGCGTCGATGCCTGTCCAGTCGGCGCGATCGACGATGAGTTCAATCTTGGCGACGACAAGCGCCATTGGATCGCAATTAACCGGGAACGCGCCGCCGAACTTCCGCGATTGACCGCGACGATGGAGCCGTTGCCCGGCGCCGAAGCGCGTAAGGTGGAACTGGGGTTGTGAGCGCCACCGCTGCCCTCGATGCCGCGAGGCGCTATCGCGTCGCCGTCATCGGCGCGGGGCCAGCCGGCTTCTACGCCGCCGAGGCGCTGCTGCTGGCTCCCGAGGGCATCTCCGTCGATCTCTACGACCGGCTGCCCACCCCTTACGGCCTCGTTCGCTACGGCGTTGCGCCCGACCATCCCAAGCTTAAGCAGGTCGTCACGGTTTTCCGCGGAATAGCGGCAATGCCCGGTTTTCGATTCCTGGGCAACGTCACGGTCGGCAAGGACGTGACCGTTGAGGCGCTCCGCCGCCATTATCACGCCGTGATCATTGCCTGCGGCGCCGAACGCGACAGGCCGCTCAGCATCCCGGGCTCCGACCTGTCGGGTGTCCACGGCGGGATGGCCTTCGTCGGCTGGTACAACGGCCATCCCTACCAGCGAGACCTTGCGCCCGATCTGTCGGGAAAAACGGCGATGGTGCTCGGCTTGGGAAATGTTGCTCTCGATGTGGCGCGCATCCTTGCCAAGCCATCGCACGCGCTGGCGCAGACCGACATTGCGGCCCATGCCCTCGACGCACTCGCCGGGTCTAATATCGACTGTGTTATCGTGGCCGGACGCGGTGGCCCAGCCCAGGCGCGCTGCACCGAAAAGGAACTGCGTGAGTTCGGCGCGATCCCCGGTTGCACGACAACGGCGGAGTCCGGCCAGCATCATCAACCGCCACTGACCGGCGTCCCCGCCCTGTTTGATCGCTTTCCGGCCGACGCGCCCGCGGCATCCCGCCGATGCCATTTCGCATTCGGGATGCGCCCGCTCGCAATTCTGGGTGACGACCGGGTACGCGCCATCCGCTTCGCACGATCGCCGCTGCATGACGGGATCGCGCAGCCAAGCGCGAACGATGAAGACGGAGCGGTCGAAATCGCGGCGGACATCGTAATCACCTGCATCGGAAGCCAAGCCACGCTCGTTCCCGGCATTCCCTATACGGACGGAGAAAGCGTCGCACACAATGAGTCAGGGCGTGTCCTGGATGCGCATGGGGTGATCCCCGGCCTCTACGTGGCGGGTTGGATCAAACGCGGCGCGAACGGGACGATCGGCACCAATCGCGCCGATTCCGTCGAAACGGTCGCCTGTCTGCTCGCTGACCTGGGCTCGTTACCCGAGCCGGCCGCGTCAGCCGAAGCGTTGATCGGCAAGGGAGCGCATGCCGGCCGCGCCAGCATCTCGTTCTCCCAGTGGGAAAATATCGACAAAACAGAAATATTTCTCGGGTCTCACCGATCGAAGCCGAGAGAGAAAATCACCTGCATACGTTCAATGATTTCCGCGTCTATTGACAAAGTAACCGAAAATCCGACAACATAGGGGGAATAACTGTGACTTATAATCATCATCTACTTAATTGTTCGATTTCTTTATTTGCGGTTGTAACGTGCTTACTTCCTGTGGCTGCGTTGGCGCAGGATGCAACAGCTGCCGCTGTTACTCCTGTCGAGAGTGGCCAAGCTGAGCAAGGCGGCCTCGAAGACATCGTCGTCACCGCACAAAAGCGTAAGGAAAACCTTCAGGTTACGCCGATCGCGGTGACGGCTTTCAGTGCTAGGGCGCTTGCCAACAAGAATGTCGAGGACATTGCGGGCATCGCTGAATTCACTCCCAATCTACAGTTCGACTCCACCGCGCCGCTCAGCGGCGCATCCTCGGCGGCGATCGTCTTCATCCGTGGCGTCGGAAAGTCCGGTTATCAGGTAACCGACGATCCGGGCGTCGGCACCTATGTCGATGGAGTCTATGTCTCCAGCTCGGTCGGCGGCGTTCTAGACGTTCTCGATGTTGAACGCATTGAGGTACTTCGCGGCCCGCAGGGCACGCTGTTCGGCCGCAACACGATTGGCGGCGCGATCAACATCACGACCAAGCGGCCGTCCAAGGAAATGGAAGGGTCACTCGACGCAACCTACGGCAATTATGACCGCATGGAGATACGCGGTTCGATTGACACGCCGCTCTCGGATACGCTGCGGACGAAGCTGACCTTCGGCTACAAGCGCGTCGATGGCTGGAGCAAACTGCTCGCCGTCGATTACCCGCCCCCCGCACACAATAATCGCGGCGAGGGTGCTCTGGGCAACGTCAACCGGGGCTCGGGCCGGCTCGCCATCGAATATACGCCTTCGGATAGGTTCAATGTTTACCTGACCGCCGACGTCTCGCGCATCCGGGAATCGACCGTCCCGTCTACCGCGCTAGCGGTGCCGCTCGACGGCACTCTGACGGCATTCTACAATGCCAACGATGCTGCTGTCACTGATGTACCGGGCTATGGCACCGGGGTGCTGTACGATGACCGGTGGGTGGTCGCGCCGGAAAACAAGCGCGGGACCTTTCAGACCGGCCCCAATGGCACCATTCTCAACGTCACCGGATTGTCCGGCACGGCGGAATGGAAGGTCGCCGACAGTGTGACCTTCAAGTCGATCACCGCCTTCCGCAAGGTGACAGGTAGCTTCAACCGCGACGCCGACAACTCACCCCTGCAGGTGGCGGACTGCTTCAGCGATTTCAATCAGAAGCAGTTCTCCCAGGAAGGACAAGTCATAGGGTCCGCATTTGCCGATCGTTTCGAATACATTGCTGGTGCATATTATTTCAAAGAGAGCGCCGTCGACGATTATCGCTGTGCGCTGCCCCCGTCGATCGGTACGATCGTCCTGAAGGCTGATGCCGACAATAGCAGCTATGCTGCCTTCGGTCAGGCATCGTTCAAGCTGACGGACGCTCTCAAGATCACCGCCGGCATCCGTTACACCCATGACAAGAAATCGCTGCTGCCCGACTTCATCTATGATCCGACTGCCGGCGGCGCCTTCGCAGGCGTCCGGACAGTGCCGTTCGGACGTGTCACCAATAGCTTCTCAAATGTTTCGCCCCGGTTCAGTATCGACTATAAGGTATCGCGCGATATCCTTCTCTACGGTAGCTATTCTCGGGGTTACAAGGGCGGCGGGTTCAACGCCCGTACGGTTTCGCCTCGTCCCGAAGTACTCGCCTTCAGTCCAGAGAAGCTGGCAACTTTCGAAATCGGCACGAAGCTGGAGCTATTTGACCGGCGCGTAAGGCTTAATCTGGCGGCGTTCGCCACCAAGTACCAGGACATCCAGATCACGGTAATCGAGGATTTCGCGCCCGGTACGCAAAATGGCGGCGACGCGCGGATCAAAGGTTTCGAGGCCGAGTTGACCGCCAAGCCGACGGACCGACTGACCATCAATGCGTCTCTTGCTCATCTGACTACGCAATACACGAAGCTCCTGCCCCTCTCGCCCTTGGTGCGGCCGGATTTTCAGGTGCGGATGACCAACAAGCTATCGAACTCGCCCGAATGGTCGGCCAGCGCCGGGTTCGACTATCGCGTGCCGGCGGCCGCGATCGATGGGGAAGTCATATTCCGGGGCGATTGGTCCTATGTCAGCAAGGTCTACAACGACGATATCAACTCCATCTGGTTGACCCAGCCGGGTCACCACAATCTCAACGCCCAGATCGCTTATGAAAATAGCAGCGGGAATTGGGATCTCGTTTTCTGGGGCAAGAACCTGACCGACAAGCAATATATCTTCAGCGGCGACGCGAATGCCGCGGCTGGCTTCGTGCAGGGCAACTACAGCACGCCGCGCACCTATGGCGTGACGTTCCGCCGCCGCTTCTGATCCCGACGATGTGGCCGGCGAGGAAGCACTACCCCGTCGGCCACACCGATAGATCAAATGACAGGACAGGATGAAAATGGAAGCGAGTTATGTTTCGGGATGCGGTGTCCATCCGCTTCTCTACAAGACGATCGGAGCCGCCTTCGACGAGGCTGTGGGGTCGCATGGCGATCGCGAAGCGATCGTCGTACGCCACCAGCATTTGCGGCTGACCTACAGGGAGCTTGCCGCCCGCGTCGATGCTTTCGCAAGCGGCCTACTCGCGCTTGGATTGGAGCCGGGGGATCGTGTTGGCATCTGGTCGCCGAACAATGTCGAATGGGTCGTCACACAGCTTGCAACCGCGAAGGCGGGCCTGATCCTCGTCAATATCAATCCCGCCTATCGGGTCACGGAACTGGAATATTGCCTGAGCAAGGTCGGCTGTCGCGCGCTGGTTCTCGCCGAGAGATTTAAAAGCAGCGACTATTGCGCGATGATCGCCGAGCTTGCGCCTGAGGCTGCGGCCGCGGCACCCGGAGGCCTAAGGATTGCACGGTTGCCGGACCTCGAATGGCTGATAGCGATCAGCGATGCGCCGCCCCCCGGATACCTTTCCTTCGATGCGGTGGCGGCATTCGCCACCTCCGATAGCGATGCGGTGCTTGCTATCCTCGCCCGCCGGCTTCAGCCCGAGGAGCCGATCAACATACAATTCACCAGCGGCACGACCGGTTCGCCCAAGGGCGCAACGCTCACCCATCACAACATCCTCAACAACGCCTTCTTCTCTGCCCGGCGAATGCGCCTCTCCCCAGAGGATAGGCTGTGCATCCCCGTTCCGCTCTATCATTGCTTCGGAATGGTGCTCGGAGTGCTCGCCTGCATCACCCATGGCGCTTGCATGGTATTCCCCGGCGAGGTGTTCGATGCCGCGGGCGTGTTGGAAACGGTCGCCGCCGAACGCTGCACCGGTCTTCACGGCGTGCCAACGATGTTCATCGCCGAACTCGAGGATCCCGACTTCGCGAGCTTCGATCTTTCCTCGCTGCGTACGGGCATCATGGCCGGTGCTCCGTGTCCGGTCGACGTAATGACGCGTGTCATCGAGCAAATGCACATGTGCGACATCACCATCGGCTATGGCATGACCGAGGTAAGCCCCCTGAGCTTTCAGACCCTGCCCGGCGACAGCTTGGAACACCGGGTAGAAACGGTGGGGCAGGTTCATGACTTCGTCGAGGCGAAGATTATTGGAGCGGACGGCCGAGTCTTGCCTCGCGGCATGCAAGGCGAGATTCTCTTCCGCGGATACAGCGTCATGCACGGTTACTGGGATGACGCCGATCGCACGGCTGAAGCGATCGACATGGCAGGATGGATCCGTTCGGGCGATTTGGCCACGATGGATAAGGATGGCTATGTCCGCATCACGGGCCGCGCCAAGGACATGATCATCCGCGGTGGCGAGAATATCTATCCGCGCGAGGTTGAGGAATTCCTGCATCGCCATCCAGATGTGCAGGAAGCGCAGGTCTTTGGCATCGCAGACGAACATTATGGCGAGGAGGTCTGCGCCTGGATCAGGGCACGCGATCCGGGTCTCACCGAGTCAACGCTGCGCGATTACTGCCGGGGCCGGATCGCCCATTACAAGGTGCCGCGTCACATCCGCTTCGTCACGGATTTTCCGACAACAGTCACGGGCAAGATCCAGAAATTCGCGATGCGCGAGATGATGGCTGCGGAACTGAGCGCTCCGGAAAGGGGGATGATCTGATGCCAACAATGATCGAACAGGACGTGCTGGAGCGCCGGATGCTGATTGGCGGCGCGCTAGTCGAGGGCGATGCGACGCTCGACGTGATCGACCCCGCTACCGGCGAGCCATTCGTCACGGTTGGCCGCGCATCGGAATTGCAGGCCGAACAGGCGATCACAGCCGCACGCGCCGCATTCCCGGCCTGGGCAGCGCTTTCCCATAGCGAACGGCAGCAACATCTTGTGCGCATGGCGGACGCGATTGCCGCCAATGCAGAATATCTTGCCGTCGTTCTAACGCGCGAACAGGGCAAGCCGCTTGCCGAGGCAAAAGGCGAAATCGCATGGGCCGAAGGCTATATCCGTCATTATGCCACGTTGAAACTCAACGGCCGGACGATCCGGGACGATGACGAAGGGCTGACGATCGTCCGGCGGCTTCCGCTCGGGGTAGTCGTCGGTATCGTCGCATGGAATTTCCCCCTCCTGCTGGCCTGCTGGAAGATCGCACCCGCCGTTCTTGCCGGTAACTCCGTCATCCTGAAGCCGGCCCCGACCACGCCGGTGACGACTCTCATGCTCGGCGCATTATGCCGAGACATCTTCCCCGCCGGCGTCGTCAACATCCTGGTGGACGACAATGATCTCGGTCCTTTGCTCTCGAGCCATCCCGACGTGGCGAAGATCAGCTTCACTGGGTCGACGGCTACCGGCCGCAAAATCATGGCCACCGCCGCCAACACGCTGAAACGCCTGACGCTGGAATTGGGCGGAAACGATCCGGCGATCGTGCTCGACGATATCGACGTGCCGACAGTCGCCAAGCAGATTTTTGGAGCGGCCTTTCTCAATTGCGGGCAGGTCTGTCTGGCGATTAAGCGTGTGTACGTTCACGCTTCGATCCACGATGCATTGTGCGAGGAACTGGTGCGCCTTGCCAAAGAGGCCGTCGTGGATGATGGGCTCAAGCAGGGTTCGACTATCGGACCTCTCCAGAACCGCGCCCAGTTTGAGAAGGTCTTGGCCTTCATCGATCGCGCGCGTCAGGATGGTTCTGTGATTGCTGGCGGCGAGGTGCCGGACCGCGCGGGCTATTTCGTAACTCCTGCGATTGTGCGCGACGTCTCTGACGGGGACGAGATCGTCGATGAGGAGCAATTCGGCCCGATCCTCCCGATTGTGCGCTTCGATGATGTCGACGATGTTATTCGGCGCGTAAACTCATCGCCCAATGGCCTTGGCGGATCGGTCTGGTCGTCGGATACGGACCGCGCCATCTCCATCGCCGAGCGGATTGAAACAGGCACTATCTGGGTGAACCAGCATCTGGCCATCGGCCCCCATATTCCCATGGCAGGTTTCCGCCAGTCAGGGCTGGGCGTGGAGCAATCAATCGAGGGCCTGGAAGAATTCACGCAGCTTCAGGTACTGAACGCGGCACGGTGATGGTGACGGAAATACGTATGAAAGACGAAAGCCAGACTCGCGAGCGCGAAATGCGCCGAATGCTGATCCTCGATCCCGACCTGATCGCTGCTATGCAAAATGTGCTCCCGTCGGGCAACCCGGACAGGGTCACTCAAGCTTATGGCGTTAGCTGGAACACATGGACCAAGCTGCGTAGTCGTCAGCCGATCCGCCAATCTCTGGCGCAGCGGCTGCTAGACCGCATCGGCCATGACGGGGCGCGGATCACTCAATGCGTGACGCGCATCGCCACAGTCAGTGAGACCTGGTGAATGGGCGCGCTCGCAACTGACACGCAAGGCGCGATCCGGGATATGGTCCGCGATTTCGCGCAGGCCGAGGTCCGTCCCCATAGTCTGAGGTTCGAAGCAGAAGGCTGCTATCCGCGTTCGCTGTTCGAAAATATGGGACGGCTCGGCCTGTTCGGCGTGACCGCACCAGAAGCCTTCGGCGGGGTAGGTGCTGACTATGTCAGCTATGTGCTTGCCCTGATCGAGATTGCGGCGGCCGACGGCGCACTCTCGACGATCGTCTCCATTCAGAACAGCCTGATCGTCGCCTCCCTTCTCAAGGACGGCACGCCGGAGCAACAGGCGCGCTTCCTGCCCGACCTGATCGCGGGCCGCATGATCGGCGCCTTCGCCCTCACGGAGGCCGATGCGGGTTCGGACGCCGCCAGAATGCGCACCCGCGCGGAAAAGGTCGATGGTGGCTACCGGCTCAACGGCGCGAAGCAATTCATTACCTCCGGACGTATCGCTGGCCTCACGGTGGTTTATGCCGTTACCGATCCGGCGGTCGGGAAGCGCGGCATTACCGGCTTTCTCATTCCCACTAACAGGCCGGGCTATATCGTGGACAAGGTCGAGCATAAGCTGGGCCAGGCAGCCTCGGACACTTGCGCGATCCGCTTCGAGGACCTGTTTATCGAGGATGACCTGCGCCTCGGCGCGGTAGGTGCGGGCTATGGCATCGCGCTTTCCAATCTGGAGGTGGGGCGTATCGGTATCGCGGCGCAAAGCGTCGGCATGGCGCAAGCTGCGCTCGATATCGCCATCAGCTATGCCAAGGATCGCAAGAGCTTCGGTCAACCGATCATCGAGCATCAGGCGGTCGGTTTCCGCCTGGCCTCACTCGCGACCAACCTGGAGGCCGCACGGCAACTGGTCCTGTCCGCCGCTGCGCTCAAGGATACGGGACAACCCTGCCTGACGCAGGCTTCCATGGCGAAGTTGTTCGCCTCCGAAACCGCGGAAGCGGTTGTGTCGGGAGCACTCCAGACGCTGGGCGGCTATGGCTATCTTGAGGAATTCGGCATCGCCAAGTTCTACCGCGATGTGCGCGTGTGCCAGATCTACGAGGGCACGTCCGACATCCAGCGGCTTGTCATTGCACGCGCGCTTTAAGGAATAGCCAATGTCACACCCCGTTATCATCTCCTCCTACGCGCGCACCCCTATGGGCAGCTTCCAGAGAGCGCTATCGGGGGTTTCCGCAACCGAGCTGGGCTCGGTTGCAGTGAAGGCGGCGGTCGAGCGCTCGGGCGTCGATCCGCAGGCGATCGAGCGCATCTACATGGGCTGCGTTCTTCCCGCAGGGCTCGGTCAAGCCCCCGCGCGCCAGGTGGCGCTCGGCGCTGGCCTGCCGCAGTCGGTCGAGGCGACCACCGTCAACGAAATGTTCGGATCTGGTATGCAGGCTGCGGTTATGGCGAGCGAGGCGCTGGCCTCGGGCGCCGTCGATATTGTCGTGGCGGGCGCCATGGAAAGCATGAGCAATGCGCCCTATGCGCTGCCTAAACATCGCAACGGCGCACGCATCGGCCATGGCCTGGTCATCGACACGATGATGATGGACGGGTTGGAGGATGCCTATGACGCGGGCAAACCGATGGGCGTCTTCGCGCAGGATACGGCCCGCGCATATGAGTTCACCCCATCGGGGCTAGCGGCGCACGCATCATGGCGACATTGATCGCGGCGCTGAAGGCACGCGGCCTCAAACGCGGCGTAGCAGCACTTTGCATAGGTGGTGGCGAAGCAGCCGCCGCCGCAGTCGAACTGATCTGAGGAGAGAGCATGCATATCGACCAGCAAGCCGCAATCGTCACCGGCGGTGCTTCTGGACTCGGTGCCGCCACCGCCCGCTTGCTCGCCGGCAAGGGCGCAAAAGTCACCCTGTTCGACCTCAACGCAGATGCCGGCGAAGCTCTCGCGAAGGAGATCGACGGTCTGTTCCACTCGGTCAACGTCACCGACGAGGCAAGTGTGCTTGACGGTCTCGCCGCCGCAAAGGCCGCCCACGGAACCGCCCGGATTTTGGTGAACTGCGCCGGTGTCGCTCCTGCGATCAAGGCGGTCGGGCGGGAATTCGTGCCGCATCCAACGGAGAGCTTCCGGAAGGCCGTGGAGATCAATCTCTTCGGCACATTTCTGGCCGCATCGCGGTTCGCAGCGGAGCTTCAGCAGACAGATCCCATCGGTGAAGAGCGCGGCATCATCGTGAATACCGCATCGGTTGCCGCGTTCGATGGCCAGATCGGCCAGGTGGCCTATGCCGCGTCCAAGGGCGGCGTCGTCGGCATGACATTGCCATTGGCGCGTGAGTTCGCGCAGTCACTGATCCGGGTCATCACCATCGCACCAGGTATCTTCTGGACCCCGATGCTCGCGGGCCTCCCGCAAGCGGCGCAAGACTCGCTTGGCCAGCAGGTTCCTCATCCCAGCCGCCTCGGCAAGCCGGAGGAATATGCGCTGCTTGTCGAAAGCATCGTGCGCAATCCGATGCTGAACGGGGAAACCATTCGCCTTGATGGCGCGATTCGAATGGCGCCTCGGTAATTGAGGAAGAATGCGCATATGAATTCCAATATTGTCGCGATCCCTCACAGGCACTGCCGATGGTTACGCCTTCAGCTTGAGCCAAGTGCAGCGTACCCGCCCCTTCTGCTCCGCCAAACGCACGCCACGACCGCGGCGGGAGGTTGATCGCATGGCACAGGTTAGCGCCTCCCAAATCGCTTGGGCATAAGAGAATCGACCGCAGGTGAAAGGGCGAGAAAGGGCATGAATGTATGCGCTCTGGTCCCGCCTCGCCGCGGAATCTGTTCTGCGTTGCTCTGGCCAACATCGTGGTCGAGGCTCATCGCGCGATGGCAACTCGGGACCAAACACCTAGCGCGCCGAGATAATAAATGCGGTTGTACCGCGAGGCGAGTGGCAAGCCGCGTCTTTGGAGCCTCGCTGTTTCTGGCTTCAAACGAGTGACCGATCTGGCACCATAGAAAAGACCAGGCATGGCTCTAGGGAATGCCTCGGTTTTGCGTCAGGCTTGCAGCCCAGGCCGGCTTCTCTCGTGGCGGCGGCGCACCCGACGATCATGACAGATGCAAATCAAGGAGATGAGGATATGGCGAGTAGCTCAGCACTCGATGCGCAGGTCGAGCCGCGCCACACGGTACATGGCGGTGTCCAGAACTTGGCGGCGGATCAATGGGCACCGTTCGATTGGGTGGAGCCGCGCTTTGGCCGGCAGGTTCATGGCGAAGTGGCAATCATTCGGCCGGAAGGCACGTCAGGGTCGCTGCAGGCCGGCTTCTGGCGGACCGGGCCGACGGCTCCCGGCGCGTCCTCTGACGGATCGCACAAGATCCTCTATTCCGCACCGCTCGGCGACGAGGTCGCCTGTGTCATCGACGGCAGCGCGACGCTCACCGTGGTTGCCACCGGCAAGACTTATCACGTCGGCCCGGGCTCCATCATCAGCTCGCCGAAGGGCCTCGAAGTACAATGGGACATTGAGGGACCGTCCTTCAAGAAATATTGGTGCATCTGGAATGGCACCGAGGGGACGGACAATCCGCCACTGGACCTCAAAATCAGCCATGTCAGCGACAATCCGGCAGACTGGCAGGATTATCACTTCACCGAGCCCAAGGAAGGCGCGCTGGTTGCGGGCGAACTCTACTTCATTAGCACAGAAGGTTCCACTGGCACCTTTCTGAGCGGCGTCTGGCGGTCCGGCAAGGGAATTGCAGGCAGCTCCGTCGATGAGAAGGGCACGCTGATCACGCCCTATACCGGTACGCTCGGCGATGAGACCATTTTGCTTCTCGAGGGTGAGGTGGATGTGGTCGAGACCGACAGCGGCAAGAAGCATTGGTTCAAGGCGGGTGACGTGATCGGCCTCTCGTCCGGTCAGCACATCACCTGGACGTCAAAGGGCCCGTTCACCAAGAAATTGTGGGTCATCACACGCGACGCGCTTCCCGAATAATCGCAGTCCTATAGCTCGGCGGCGGCTCGTAGCTTTGCTGCGGTCCGCGCCGTCTCGGCCTCATCGCAGGTTGAAACAGGCGTCCGAGATATTGGCGCTCGCGACGCCGCTGGTCGTCGTGAGCGTCACCATAGCGCTGCATCGCCTCAAACGTCGCCTGCTCATGTCGGTCTGAGTACAGCGGATCAGCAA
>CAYFJH010000075.1:0-14424 GCA_964343385.1 uncultured Novosphingobium sp.
GTGGACCTTGCTCTGGGCGGTGGGTTGGCGCGGGGACGGGTGCACGAGATCTATGAGCGCGATTTTGCCGCACGCTGCTATGAACAGATCAAAGGTTTTGGTGACTATGGCTTCCCCGAAAGCCATGCTCAGGCCTTCGCCTGGTTGGCCTATGTCTCGTCCTGGCTGAAATGCCGTCACCCGGCGGTGTTCACCTGCGCCCTGCTCAACAGCCAGCCGATGGGGTTCTATGCCACGGCCCAACTGGTACGCGATGCGCAGGAGCATGGAGTGGAGGTATGCGCCGCCGACGTGAACGCCAGCGAATGGTATAGCACGCTGGAACGGCGCGAGGATAACGCGCTCGCCCTGCGCCTTGGTTTTTCGCGGATCGATGGGTTCCGCGAAAGCTGGGCCGAAGCCATCGTCGCGGCCCGTGCGGCCGGCCCGTTCGCATCGCTGGAGGATCTGGCACACCGCGCCGCCCTGCCTTCTGCGGCCTTGCGCAAACTGGCCGATGCCGATGCCTTCGCCTCGCTGGGCAAGGGCAGGCGCGATGCCCTGTGGGAGGCGCGGCGCACGCCCGCCGTCCAGTTGCCGCTGTTTGCTGCGGTGCAGGCCCCCGAACTGGCCACGGAAGAGGATGCGGCCTTGCCCGCCATGCCGCTGGCCGATGAAGTTGTGGCCGATTACCAGACCATGCGCCTGTCGCTGAAAGGGCATCCCATGCAGTTCCTGCGCGGGCGGCTTGCCCGGGAAGGCATCATCACCTGCGCCGATGCCAATGCCGCGCCGGATGGCCGCAAGGTGAAGGTGGCCGGCGTGGTCCTGATCCGCCAGCGCCCGGGCAAGGGCAACGCGGTTTTCATCACGATCGAGGACGAGACCGGCATTGCCAACGCCCTGCTGTGGTCACGCGATCTGGAAGGCCAGCGCCGCGCGGTCATGGCCGCCCGCCTGATGCTGATCGATGCCGAGATCCAGCACAGCGACGAAGGCGTGGTCCACCTGATGGTGGCGCGGATTGTTGACCGGACAGGTCTGCTCGATAGTCTCGCCGATCAGGAGCCCATCAACCTTCTCCCGTCTCGCGGCGACGAGATTCATCACCCCCAGCGTCCACAAATGAACGGCCATCCACGCGATGTCAGGATCCTGCCAAAGTCGCGGGATTTCCACTGACGCCGACGAAGCGGTCATTACCGACGCATTGCCAGCTCATCGGTAACTGACGTTCGTTCATAGGCCGAAATCACAGCATCTGAGCCGCTGGCTGTGTAGTCAGTGGCTGAGGACCAACAAACTCTAGGATGAGCGGCTTCGCGCCCGCGCGCGGACTGATAGGGCCTCCGGCCATTTAATGACGATACGGCATAAGCGGGCTGGCATCCGTCAATCCGATCTAACTCTAAAATTGTTTGTCACTGTCAATCAGTTGCGCTCTAACAACGCACGGTCGGGGGAGGCAGAGACGACTTTGGTTCAAAATTCCGATTTCAAAGCGATTGTGCCGAAAGATATGGTGCACGCCGCTTCCGCAGATCATGTTCAGGCCGGGCTTCCGATCCCGAAGGCCGCCCGCGTCCAGATTTTCTCCCCGGACGACTGGGAGGGGTTCACCGAGGAGTGGGCGAGTTCGCTCACGAGCTATGCCATGGTGCGGCGCTTCGCGGGCGCCGGAGACATGGGCCTCGATGTCGCCGGCTTCACCGACGTCGCGGGCTTCAGCGCGCCCTGGGACAATTATCAGTGCAAGCGCTACGATCATCCGCTGCGCCCTGCAGACATCCATGTCGAAATCGGGAAGATCATCTACTATTCATGGCTGGGCGAATATACGGTCCCGAGAAGGCACTATTTCGCCGCGAGCAGAGATGTAGGCACTACGGCGGCAAAGCTTCTCCTCGATCCGAAGAAACTCAGGGAAAGCGTTAGGCAGGCTTGGGAAAAGCAGTGCACGCATCAAATCACGGTTACGGCGGACGTGGCCCTCACAGGCGACCTCCTCTCCTATTTTGATGCCTTCGACTTCTCGATCTTCGGCTCCAAGAACGTGCTGGAGCTGATCGCGCAGCATGAGACGACCAAATTTCATGCGATCCGTTTCGGCGGCGGCCTCCCGCCGCGCCCGGCGCCACATGTTCCCCCGGCGGAGCCCGCAGCGCATGAGAGCCGGTATATCCGACAGCTCCTTGATGCCTATGGGGATCATCTGGGCGAACAGGTGCCGAATCTCGCCGCACTCGCTGTACAGCAGTCGCTGCAAAGGGATTTCAGCAGACAGCGCGAACGCTTCTACAGCGCGGAGGCGCTCAGGAATTTCTCGCGCGACACGGTGCCCGAGGGCACGTTCGACGCCCTGCAGGAGGAAGTCTTCCAAGGCGTCGTCGACACATGCGAGAGTTCGCATTCTTCGGGGTTCGAACGCATGAAGGCGACCGTGTCGCAAGCGGCCCAGGTCGCCTCGACATCCAATCCGCTGGCCCCAGCCACACGCGTTCAGGACCGGCAGGGCATTTGTCATCAGCTTGCGAACTTGGATCGTCTGCATTGGATGTCGGCCGATGCGTAAGCAGCTGAGCCCGTTCAACAGCCCCTTGGAAACCGGCGTCCGCGCGCTGTCGATCCTAGAGGCAGCGCATCCCAACGGCTGTGACCTGCAGCGGCTGGTCGAGCTCGATTATCTCGTGGTCCATTCGGGCGATGCCGGGGGGCCGGAAAGCTTGCACGCGGCCCTGCCGATGCGCGCCGGCGAACTCCTGGTACGCAGGGAAATCATAGAGATGGGGCTGTTGTTGATGGCAAGCCGCGGGCTGGTCGAGCGGGTGGCAAGCCCGGACGGGATCCTCTACCGCGCGGGAGATTCTGCGGCGCCCTACATGGCAGCGTTGAGCGCGCCCTACTCTATCGAGTTGCGCGCCCGGGCAAATTGGGCCGTGCAAGCATTCGGCCATATGACCACCGATGGAATCCGCGCAATTACCCGGCGCTTCTTCGCAAAATGGACGAGCCAGTTCCAGCCCGGGCAGCTTCGGGGACCTGCTACGTGAGCGGATATCTGCGCCTCGACAAACTGGGTTTCTCAGGCCCCTCCAAGCGCAGCGACATCCGCTTTTATTCGGGCGTAAACGTGATCTGCGGCGCGTCGGACACCGGCAAATCCTTCCTGGCCGAGGCAGTCGATTTTATGCTCGGCGGCTCCGAGCTGAAGGTGATCCCGGAACGGGAAGGTTACAGCGCGATCGAGCTCGGCCTATCCAGCACCCAAGGCGAATCCTGGACCTTCGAACGCGCGATCTCAGGCGGGGATTTTACCCTACGTCAGGGCGACGCGACAGAGAAGCTGCGCCAATCGCATGCCCATGAGCGCGTCGACAATGTGTCGGGATTTCTGCTCGCGAAGATCGGCCTTCTCGGAAAGCGGATCCTGAAGAGCAGCACGAAGAGCAAGACGAATAGCCTCAGCTTCCGCAACCTAGCGCGTCTGGTGATCGTGCAAGAAGGGGAAATCCAGCAGAAGGGCTCACCTTTCTGGGGTGGGCAGTTCACGCTCAAGACGGCCGAACTCGCCACGATCAAGCTGCTACTGACCGGTATCGATGATTCCGCCGTCGTGTCAGCCGCGCCCGACGAGCAGGACCAGACCGGCCAGATCGGCTTGCTCGACGAGCTGATTGCAGACCTCGCATCGGAAATCATCGACATGGGGGAAGAAAAAGGCGAGTTGGAAGCGCAGCTCGAAAGGCTCGAGGCCTCCGCGGCAGAACACCGGGACAGCGTGGCGAATGCGCAGCGGACACTCGACGCGCAGATGGGGGAGCGCCGCGAGCTGGCGAAGCAGCAGCGCAGAATCGACGACCGTCGCGACGAGATCCGTGAGTTGCTCGCCCGCTTCGCGCTGCTTCGGGAGCACTATGGCGTGGACCGGGAACGCCTGAGGGCCATCCAGGAAAGCGGAACGCTATTCGCTTATGTCGAGCGAGTGGCCTGCCCCTTGTGCGGAGCGGGGCCCGAGTCGCAGCATGCCGACACCGACTGCGAGGGAAATGTCGCGGAGATCGTCGAAGCGGCGACGGCCGAAATCAGCAAGATTGAGCAACTGTCGGAGGAACTCGCCTCGACGGTAGCCGACCTGCTGACGGAGCAAGACAGCCTCTCAGCGCTGTGGGCGACGGTCGAGCATGCTTACGCGAACGTTGACGCAGAAATACGGCAAACCATGGCGCCCGAGGTGGAAGAGGCCCGCGCCAAATTCACTGACATCATTGAGACCCGGTCAGCGGTCCGCGGGTCCTTGGCCCTGTTTGATCGGCTGGAAAAGCTCGAGGCACGCCGCGCCGGTCTGGATGATGTGGCGCCCGAGCCTGCCGAGAAGGCCAAGGTCATGGTCGGATTTTCCGAGGTGGTTGCCCACCAGTTCTCGTTGAAGGTCGAGCAGATTCTCAAGGCCTGGAATTTTCCTGGCGAATGCCGCGTCCATTATGACAAGGATGCTAGTGATTTCGTCATCGACGGCAAACCGAGAGGCAGTCGCGGCAAGGGGCTGCGCGCGATCACGCATGCCGCCGTTTCGATCGCCTTGCTCGAATATTGCCAGGAGCATGAACTACCGCATCCGGGCTTTCTGCTGCTGGATTCCCCGCTCCTTGCCTATTTCAAGCCTGAGGGGGACGAGGACACCGCGCTGCAGGGTACGGATCTGAAAGAGCGCTTCTACAGCTACCTCAAAGCGCACCATGGCGGTGAAAGCCAGGTTATCATTATCGAAAATCAGCATCCGCCGGAAAGCGAGCTCAAGGATCTCAACCTCACGGTGTTCACGCGCAACCCGGCCGAAGGACGCTTCGGGCTTTTGTAAGCAGGCTCAGAACGCCAACAGAGCCACCGTTCGCGAGCGAAAATCAGCCTGTCGAAAGCAGCCCTACATTCACTTGCGCACCGGGTAGCCAAGTAGCCCAGATGATCGCAGTTCGAAACTTCGGCAGGCAAGGCTCCGGCCAGCAATTGCGCACCGCGAAGTCTCAGGACGCGACGTCAACGGAGGGGATGCACGACGGATAATGAACCGCAAGTCGATCTGCACGCTGAAGAAGCCGGTATCTCCCGATGCCAAACGCGGCTATCCTGCGGGCCAAAGGGGGAATAATGGGCGCGCGGCCGGAGAAACCTTCGCCGAAATACTGGGCATTCGTCAGCTACAGCCACCACGATTCACGCTGGGGTCGATGGCTCCATCGTGCATTGGAGACGTACCGCGTACCGCGCCGGCTGGTTGGACGGCCAAGCCGCGATGGCACTGTACCGGCGCGGATCAGCCCGGTCTTCATTGACCGCGACGAGCTGCCGACCTCGGCCAGCCTGTCTGAGAACATCGGCGAGGCCCTGCGCGGCTCACGATATCTCATCGTCATCTGCTCCCCTCATGCCGCCGCCTCGAACTGGGTCAACGAGGAGATCAAGCGGTTCAAGATGGCCGGCGGCGCCGACCGCATCCTGTGCCTGATTGTGTCGGGAGAGCCGAACGCTTCGGACAAGCCCGAGTTGGGCGAGCTTGAATGCTTTCCCGAGGCGGTTCGCTACGACGTCACCGAAACCGGCGCGATCGGAGAAAACCGCGCGGAGCCGATCGCCGCCGACCTGCGCAAGGGGGGCGACGGCGTTCACCGCGCCAAGATGAAGCTCATAGCCGGCGTGTTGGGCCTGAATTTCGATGACCTGATGCGCCGCGAACGGCGCCGCCAGAGGGCACGCGCCACCCTGGCGGCAATGGCGGCGGCCCTGATCGTCGCGGTGATCGGCAGCGTCTGGTATCGCGGCCACCGGGAAACGCTGTTGGCCGAACAGCGCCAGAATGCGCGCCTGGCGCAGCTGATGTTGCAGAAGGCGCAAGGCGCGGCGCAACAGAACGACGATCGCACCGCCGCCCTCTATGGGGCGGCCTGGATCAAATATAGCCTGATGGCCGGCGAACTGGACGGCTCAGCCGGGGCGGGGCCGGCCGACGATCCTGAGCTGCAACGCAAGAAGGATTTCGTCAGCTCCATTTCGACCAGCGCGGTTACCGGGACCCGGCTGGCCGTCCCCGGCTTCGCCGGCACACTCGCCGCATCGCCCAACGGCAAACTCGTCGCCTGGGCGCGCGGGGACGGCACGATCGCGCTTGCGGCGGCCGGGGCCCCAACGCCCCTCGCAGTGGCCCGACCGCCGTTGGGCCCCATCGGTGCCCTTGCCCTGACCGACGACGGCATGATCGCGGCCGGTTCGCGCACCGGGGCCGTAGCGCTCTGGCCCAAGGGCGCTTCCGCTCCCACCCTCCTGCGCGCTGGCGGACCAGCTGTGCGGGCCGTGACCTTTGCACCGGGGGGAGGCCGGCTGGCAGCCGCCGGAGACGGCCCCGGGGTCCAGCTCTGGGAGATCGGCAAGGATCGGGTGGCCCGCGGTCCTGGCCGGCTACTGGGGCAGGATCAGAACTATTTCCACGGACTGGCCTTCACCCCCGATGGCAGGACCCTGGGCGCCATCGCCGACGGTAGAGCCGGCAAAACCCTGATGCTGTGGCACAGCGCCAGCGGCCGACTGGCCCGCCCCCTCACGACCTACCCCGAAGCGCCGGAATCCCTTGCGTTCAGCGCCGACGGCCAGTGGATGGCGATCGGCCTGTTTGACAGCACCATCCATCTTTCCAAGCTGCGCGGCGAAGCGGCGGAGACCGTGCTGACGGGCCACAAGCGGCTGGTCGGCGCGTTGGCCTTCAGCCCCGACAGCCGGCTGCTGGCCAGCGGCAGCGATGACTGGAGCCTGTTGCTGTGGGACGTGACGGCGATGAACCGCGTTGCGACCCTGACCGGCCACGTCCGGCCGATCACGGGTCTTGCCTTCGCGAACGGTGGCCGTTCGTTGTTATCTGGCAGCGCCGAAGACCATGTCATGCAGGTCTGGACTCTGCCTCGTCCGGCTGACGCGGCCTCGACCGCCGCGCACTCTGGCGCGGTACGGGCGGTGGCATGGGAGCCGAGCGGTGCCGTGCTGGCGAGTGCCGGGGATGACAAGGCCATTCGCCTGTGGTCCGCGCCGACGTTGCAGCCGCTTGGCGCCGCCCTGCCCCCTGTCCATACAGACGGTGTTCGCGCGCTTGCCTTCACGCCCGACGGCGGCTTCCTTGTATCGGCAGGCCGCGATGGGAAGATCGTTGTCTGGGACTGGCGCCGACGCCGTATGGTGAGCGGGCCGGTCCTCGGCCATGATCGCTGGATTTTCGACCTGGTCATATCCCGCGACGGCAAGACCCTCGCCACCGCGAGCTGGGACGGTTCGGTCAAGCTGTGGACCTTGCCGGACCTGCGCTTCCTCGGCGTGCTCAAGGGCAAGTCGGATGCGGTGGGCGGTGTGGCGCTCTCCGCCGACGGCCGCCTGCTTGCCTCGGCTAGCAATGATCACCTCGTCAGGCTGTGGGGCGTCGGGTCGGCCACCCCGGCAGGACAGGTAGCCCCTGTAGCTGTGCTGTCCGGGCACTCCGAAGCGGCACGGCCGGTGGCATTCGCGCCCGGCGGTGCAACCCTCGTTTCCGGCGGCGGCGATGGCCGGATCAAGGTCTGGAATATCCGGACCTGTCTTGCCTTGCACGCCTGCGGCCCGCAGAACGATCTCATGGGGCATTATGGCCTGATGGTCTGGGCACTTGCGTTCAGCCCGGACGGCGCTCTGCTCGCGTCGGGATCGCAGAGTGACGACCGCCAGACCCTGCGCCTGTGGGATGCACGGAACGGCAAGCTGGTCGCTTTCCTGACTGGCCACCGCGATTTTGCTCTCACCGCCCGTTTCAGTCCCGACGGACGGACCCTCGCCTCAGGCGGGTCACACGGCGACATCCGGCTGTGGCAGGTGCGGGATTTCTGGCCCGCGCCGCAGCGTGAGGATATTTATGCCAGCCACCTGCTGCTCAATTTCCTGGCGCGGCCGCCCTATGACCTGGCCGCCGCGCGGGCGCTGGTCTGCCGCATCGGCGCGGCCGGCGGACTGGAAATCGTGGGAACCGATGCCATGCCGGCAGACCGCGGTGCCGGGAAATGCTGACCGGGGCCGGCCATGCCCTGCGGACGCTTTTGATCTTGGCCCTGCCGGTCGCGTTTGAGCTTGGCCAGTTTGCGACTTGCCCGCCTGATCAGACCCTGGGCATTTCCGGCTACCCCCGGCTTTACTTCCTCGCCGATCCCGGGGTGATCCGTCAGGACCTCGTCTACCGTGTGCAGGAAGCGCTCTATGCCCGCGGGTTCGATCCCGGCGTCATCGACGGCAAGGCCGGAGCGAAGACGCGCCTTGCCATTCGCGACTTCGAGGTTCGCACCAGCCAGCCCATCGACGATACGATCACACCCGAACTTCTGATCGCACTGCAACAACGGCCCTGAGGAACGCAGCGGATGAATGTGCCAAGGATTCCCGGCTTGCGCGATAGACTGGTGGGGGTGCTTTTCGTCGTGGCCGTCAGCGGGCTGGCCCATTGGCGCTATTCCGCATTCGGCTTCAACCCTACCGATGATGGATTTGTCCTGGCATGCGCGCGGCGCATTCTGGGCGGGGAGATCCCGCATCGTGACTTCAACGCCATTCACCTCGCCGGTTCGTGCTATCTTCATGCCCCATTCGTGGCCTGGGGGGGAGACTATACCTATCTGATTTCACGCTGTTTCGTCTGGGTGGAATTGGCAGTCATCGCGTGGGCCTGGGTCGCCATCTGCTCACGCATTCTCGAGGTGAGGCTTCCGCTTGCGATCAGGGTCTGCGCCGGGCTGACGGGCTTTGTCCTGTCGGCGCATTATTTCCCGGTCATGGCCTGGCACACCATCGACGGGCTCTTTCTTCTGACCGCCGGCTTCGGCATTTGCCTTGCCGGCAGGGGCAATGCGCGATTCATCGGCTACGCGCTGCTTGGCGCGGCGATCTTGTGCAAACAGAACTTCGTCTTTTGCGCTCCGCCGATCGTGTTGCTGGTCGAGCAGCGCCAACGCGGACTTGCCTGCCTGGCCATAGTCGCAGCGCCGCTGGCCTATGCTCTGACAGTCGTCCTGTCGGGCGGTGGGGGTGACGCGTGGGCGCAACTGACCACGCAGGGCGACATGATCACCCCCGGCTTCCTCAAATACCTGTGGGAGCCTGCCTTTGCCGCTGGCGCGCTGATCGGCCTTCTCACCGTAACGATGTGCAAGAGGCCGGCGGGGCCGGGAAATTCCGCGACCAATGCCGGGCTGCTCTCGTTTTGCGGATTGGCGGTCACGGCGCTTCTGCTGGCCGAAGCCAGCATGGCCATGACGCAAGGCCGCTACATAGGTGCGCCGGCCTTCGGGCTGTTCGGGCTGCTATGCGGCACGACGCTCGGGCTTGCGACCGACCGGACCCAAAGCGCCAGCCATTGGCGGCTGGGAATTGTCGGCGTGGTGGTGGCCTGGTCCACGGCGATGTCCATCGGCTACAATACGCCAGCCCTCGCCTCGGCCATAGCCGCAGCGTTCCTGCTTGCGCTTTATAGCGCCAACGCCGCCAGTACCTTCGCGCTGAGGTTGCCCGCCGCAATCCTTATCGTTGCGCTAACGGTCCTGTGCCTCTGCAACTTCGACAGGGCGCGTCTGAAATATGTCTATCTCGAGCGGCCGGCGACCGAGCTGACATGGCCCCTTGATGGCATCCTGCCCGGCGGCAAGGGCGTGCTGGTTGATCGCACTACCTATCTTGTCCTGCAGGATCTGCAGGCGGCGACTGTCCTGGCCGGGAAACCATATGCCATTCAGCCCGATTTCGCCGGTTGGTGGGTCGGCGCAGACCAGCGCAATCCCTTGCCCGTCGACTGGGCGCAATGGATCGAGTTGGGTTCTCCGCGGCTGCAGGATCGCGCGATCGGCGCCATGAATGCGCAGCGCGGCAAACTGACCATCATCGTCGCCAAGTATGAAACCGCAACGCTGGCCCGGAAGCTGGCCCCATCGCCCAACAGCTTCCGCTATCCCCTGGCAGCCTACGCCCGGACCCATTTCGTCAAGATCGGCGAAACGCGGTTTTTTGAGATTTTCCGTTGAACGGCATGCCATGCCCGGCCGGGCCTCCCACGTAACTTCGTGGCGGCAAGCACTTCCGCTGGCTTTGGCGCAGTTGGTGGATTAGCCTTAGCGGAACTGGTGACAAGGCGCGTACGGGGACGGCAACAACCGACATGTTCTTTACCGATACCCACCGCGAAGACGCCCTATGACCACCCCGATCCAGGCATGCGGACGCTGATGGCCAGCGACGGCGCGCCCCTTGTGCCCACGGCGGGGGCCATCGTGGTATTTTGCGGGCATATGTTCAATGCGGGCAGCACGGAAGAGGATGCCCTGGCCGCTCGCATTGGCTCGGTGCTTGACCGGCTTGCCCCCTCGGCCGGCTTCGGACCGCTGGCGTGCGGAGCGGACATCCTGATCGCCGAGACGCTGCTCGCGCGCGGGGCCGAATTGCACGTCGTCCTCCCCTTTGCCGAAGACGATTTCATCGCGGAATCGGTGGCCTGCGGCGGGGCGGCCTGGCTCGAACGCTATCGCGCCTGCCACAGGGCGGCAACGGCGATCCATTTTGCCACGCCGGGTGCCTATGTCGGCGACGACAACCAATTCGCCTACAACACCCGCCTTGCCATGGGGCTTGCGGTGTTACGGGCGCAGGCGCTGAAAGTCCCGGCGGTGCAGGTTGCGGTCGTGTCCGACAGGGTCGCGTCTCTGTCACAGACTGGGCTGGCCGGCACCGTGGCTGATATCAAGCTGTGGCAAGCGCTGGGGCGCGAGACGGAGACGATCCCCGCTGGGCCGGTGCCGCGCGATCTGCGCTTTCCCCCGCACGCCGTGGCGGGCGACGGAACCCGACGTGAGATCCGTTCGATCCTGTTTGCCGACTACAAGGGCTTTTCGCGGCTGGGCGAACGGGAATTGCCGCTCTTCATGGCCGAGGTGATGGGCCGGATCGGCGCGGTGCTCAACGAATTCGGCGATCACGTCGAATTTCGCAACAGTTGGGGCGATGCGATCTATGCAATCGTGGATACGCCGCAAAACGCCGCGCGGATCGCATTGGAACTGCAACGGCGCCTAACCGGTCTTCCCCCGCAGCTTCATCCTCCGGGCACGGTCGCGGGCATGCGGATCGGCGTCCATTTCGGCCCGGTGTGGCACGGCAGCGATCGCATCACCGGCAACCGCCTGTGGTACGGTGGCGAGGTCAACCGCACCGCGCGGATCGAGCCGGTGACCCCGGTTGGCGGGGTCTATTGCACCGAAAGCTTCGCCGCTGCCCTGCTAGTAGAGGACTACCGCCATTGCCGCTTCATTTCGGTGGGACGACAGGCATTGGCCAAAGATTTCGGTGAGGTGGAACTGTATCGCTTGGAGGAAGCGAACGGATTGCTGTGAAGGTTGGTGAATGGGCGGGGGATTTCGGGCTTGAACCTATTGCGCTTGGGCGTTCAGCACGCCGAAGCATTTTGCATGCAAGCGCCAGAGCGTGAACTGCAACCGTTCAGGGGGTCAATTTTGCTCGCCGACTACCCCAAGAACGGGGTCAATGTTGCAGGCCGAATCACACCAGCGGGTTCGTACACGTCCAACTTAGCTGCCGTTCAGCCGCCGGGTTTAGTGTCGATTAATGAACGCCGGGTTGGGCCTTCCCCAACCTGAAACCAGACTTACCGGACCGCCGACAAGAGTCGCCGTTGTGCAGCGGCCAACGGCCTTTCTCAAGGATCGAGCATCCGGCCAGCGCGTCCGTCGCGTAAACCGCCGAGGCCGCATTGTCCCTACGGGACTTCGTGCACAGAAGTATGGAAGTCGCCTGTGCTCGTGTTAGTAGCTCACGGCATGTCCGATCGCGATCGAGAACAGGAGCCGGCAACGGTGCAGTGCTGCCGGGTCGTGATTTGCGGCCAAGTCCAAGGCGTGTTCTTTCGGGAATGGACAGTGAGCGTCGCACGAGAACTGGGTGTGAACGGTTGGGTGCGGAACCGCTCGGACGGCACAGTCGAAGTAAAGGCGATGGGGCCGTCCCATCTGCTCGACCAGTTCACGGCTCGGCTGCAGGAAGGATCGCCGGCCTCGCGGGTTCATGCCGTCCATGTCGAGAGCGCCGACGCCGAGAATTTCCACGGCTTTGCGCGGCGGCAAACAGTCTGACCCGCGAGGGTCGCATGCCAAGCATGACAGGCAGCGCGCCAAGCTGCATTCCGTCGGGTGCGAAATGAGCTGCCCGCGGTCAGGAGAGGACAGTGAGGTTCAGAAAGCCATTTCGCGCCACGCCAATCGGTATGGGCAAGGTCTACCGCCAGCGTACGGCAAGGGCCAACCGTGCCCGACGGTTGAAGAACGCGGCACTGTTCAGCGCGGTCGGGCTCGCGGTATTCGGAATTGGAATGGTCGTGACCCGCAGTGGATCTGTGCCGTGGTCGGCCCTAGCCAGCGCGGAATCCACTGATAGCGGGGAATGTCATCTCCTGCGCGTCCATGACGGCGACACCATTCGCTGCGGGGCCGAGCGGATCAGGATCGAGAATATCGACGCACCGGAGCTTGAGGGGTCACCGAAGTGCGAGGATTATCGCTCGACCAATGCCTGGTGCGACTTCGAAGCGGGGCGCAGGTCGCGCGCTGCTTTGCAATCCTTCCTTGCTGGTGGCAGGATCGAGGTCAGCCGCCACGGCAAGGACAAGTACGGTCGGACCCTTGCCCGGCTTACCATCAACGGCAAGGATGCCGGCGACTATCTCGTCAGTCAGGGGCTGGCAAAACCCTGGAACTGACATGAGCGCCCTCGCGGCAGATGCCACGTTCAGGGGCAGTCGGTCAGCACCCTTGCCGCGCTGATCAGCGCAGAAATCCGCCCACTCGCCTGCTCAAGCCTGGCAACGAGGGCAAGAAGTTCCTCGCCGCGGTCTGCCCGCGCCATGACCGCCTCGCCGCAGACATCCTCCATGATCATCCCGATGCGGAGGCAGAGCTGGGCGATGAGCTCGTCGTCGTTCATGGCCTGACCACGCCATGACGTTGGCATCAAGTCCACCCGCAGCTTTGTCGCAGGGCAAAGCGTCCGCGCTGCTACCCGGCCATCCCCAGCACCCGGCGCTGTTCATGCCAGTCGAGTGGCAGGTCCAGGCCGATCAGTTCGTCGGGATCGAGCCCGCGGGGCATGGTCCCCTGCAGCAGGGCCTTCTGGATGTCCGGCGCAAGCAGGCCGATGGCGATCCGCTGCCGGCTCCAGGCATCGATGGGCGCGCGCATTTCCGCATGACCGCCGAGTTCCAGCGGCGAGGCGTTGCACTCGGCCAGCTTGCGATGGGCAACCCGGATCAGCTCGGCGAGGGCGGCGGTGTCCGCGCCGCTGCGGCGCCGGGCGGGGCCGTCCGCTACAACCTTGCCCCTTCGGGCAGCGAGGACGGTGAGGCTGAAGGTGATCTGGCCGGTATCAAGGCGGGCTTCGGGATCGATCTGGTCATGGACACGGCCGAGCAGGGTTTCGGTCGGGAAGGTCTCGCTGGTGAGCGGAGCGGGATTGAGCTTGACCCTGAGTTCGGTCGAGGTGGCCACCACGTTGCTGACGGCCGCCAAGATGACATCGGGGGTAGATGGCTCCGGTAACAGTTCGCCGATCGCCTTGGCCAGCAACGTCTCGGTCCGCACCGCCGGGAGCCGGATCCCCTGGAGGTTACCGCCGCTGGCCGGCTTGCCAGTCGGCAGCAGGCACTCGCTGACATAGTAGCGGTAGGTCTTCGCTCCCCGCCCGTAACTGAAACTGGCCCGCATCGGCTGGCCGTCACCATCGACGATCTTGCCGGTGAGCGGGCAGGCCCCGGCGCGAGTCTTGCGGGTGCGGTGGCTATGATGGTTGGCGGCGAGCTGATCCTGCACCGCCTTGAACAGCGAGCGGTCGACGATGGCCGGATGTTCACCGGCGTGGGCCTTGCCGCGGTGGACGATCTCGCCAAGGTAGATCCGGTTCTTGAGAATATGCGACAGCCCCGAGCAGTTGAATGGGATGCCGCCGTGGACGGTTCCCGCGCGCGAGGTCCGCCGCTTGGTGTGAATGCCGGCCGCGGTGAGATCGCTCGCCAGCGCAGGCAGTGATCTCAGCTCAAGATAGCGGCGGAAGATGTGCCGCACGGTGTCGGCTTCGGTCGGGCTTGGCACCAGCACCCGCTCGCCCAGATCATAGCCCAGCGGGACATGCCCGCCCATCCAGATGCCGCGGGCCTTGGACAGGGCAATCTTGTCGCGAATCCGCTCGCCGGTGACCTCGCGCTCGAACTGGGCGAAAGATAGCAGCACGTTGAGGGTCAGCCGGCCCATCGAACTGGTGGTGTTGAACGCCTGGGTCACCGAGACGAAGCTGACCTTCTGCGCATCGAACACCTCGACGATCCGGGCAAAGTCCACCAGG
>CAYFJH010000076.1:0-14328 GCA_964343385.1 uncultured Novosphingobium sp.
GGGTCGAGGGCGACGTCAATGTACCATTGGGCAATCGAATCGCATTCCGGGTGACCGGCGCGATTGAGGATGCGGACAGCTATCGCGATCAGCAGTTCCTCGAACGGCACACGATCGCACCGTCGCTCGCTGTGGATTTGGGTGAAGATACCCATGCTTGGGTGCGCTATGAGTATGCACGCGACAAGCGCGTCACCGATTTCGGTATTCCCTCGCTCAACGGCCTGCCGGTGGATGTGGCGGCCTCGCAATATTATGGGTCGGCCAACGCCCGCCAGGACGACACCACCGAAAGCCACGTTAATGCTATCAGCGGCGTCATCGAGCATCGGTTTTCCGATGGCTTCATACTGCGCAACACAACCCGCTATTACGACTATTCGCTCGACCGCAACAACACTCTGCCCAATGGCGGTGTCGATCCGGTGGCGCTCACGGTTGGATTGCAGCACAGCGCCATTTTCCGCAAGGACAAGGGCTGGGTCAATCAGACCGACGCGATCGTGAAGACGGAAATCGGCGGCATGGAGCAGGAATGGCTGCTCGGCGTGGAGATCGGGCGGCAGAATAAGTGGCAGCAATCCTTCAGGACACCGACCTTCGCCCGGGTTGATATCTTCGATCCGGTCCTGCCCGATGCGCCGGAATTTACAGCGGTGCAGATCACGGCAGGCCAGCCCGAAAGGAGCATTCTTGAGGCCCGGGCCGTCTATGCACAGGGGCAACTGGCCTTTGGCGAGCATTGGAAGCTGCTGGCCGGGCTGCGTTATGACGAATATGATCAGCGGACGACCAATCTGACCACAGGACATCATCTGGATCGGGTCGACAAGCAGTTCAGCCCGCGCGCCGGTCTGGTGTGGCAACCCACGCAGGCGAGTTCCTTCTACCTCTCCTACAGCCGTTCGTTCCAGCCGACATCGGAGATAGGCGGTCTCGGTGCGGCCAGCTTCAGCGCGGAGCCGGAAATCACCCAGAACTACGAGGTCGGCGCCAAGCTGGATTTCCTTGGCGGCGCGCTGAGTGTGACTGCGGCGCTGTTTAATCTTGAGCGCAGCAATATCAAGAATACCGATCCGTCCAATCCCAGTGTGCAGATCAATGTCGGCGTGCAACGCGTGCGCGGGCTTGAGCTGACGGCCGCCGGCCAGTTGCCTGGCGGGTTCGCGCTGAACGCAGCCTATTCCTATCTCGATGGCGAAATGATCAGATCGCTGGCCACGGTCACTTCGCCGCAGTCACCGGTCGTAACAATCGCGGTGCAGGGCAAGACACCTTCACTGACGCCAAGACACTCCGGCAACATATGGCTGAGCAAAAAACTGGGTCACGGCTTCAGCGTTGCCGGTGGCGTCAGCTATGTCGGCGACCGCTTTGCTTCGCTGTCGAACGCTGTGGTCCTGCCGTCCTATGTGGCGGTGGACTTTGCGGCCTTTTACGAAAGCGATGATTGGCGGATCGCGTTCAACCTCAAGAATGCGCTGGACGAGGACTATATTGTCTCGAGCCATGGCAGCAATGACAATCTGATCCTGCCCGGACCGCCGCGCCGGTTCTCAGTGTCGCTCACCCGCAAATTCTGAAGACGCAAGGGGACCGCCGGGCTGGCACTGCATCCCGGCGGTTCACGCGCTTTTTCCCTCATTTTCTAAGGAAACTCGCATGAAAAAACTTGTCCTGAGCGCTGCTGCCCTGCTGAGCGCCACCGCCGCCAACGCGCACTATCTTTGGATCGAGCAGCCCGACGAGGGAAACGCGGTGGTCCGGTTCGGCGAATTTAACGAGGGCCTAATAGAGCGGTCGCCCGGTCGTATGGATGAAATGCCGTCGGTCGAGGCCTTCGCCGGGAACAAGCCGCTGACCGTGGCAACTCGGCCGGAGGGTTTTTTGCTGTCGGTCAAGGCTGGCAGCGAAGGGCTGACCGCGCGTGAGGGCGATTATGCCGTCAAGGACTGGCGTGCCAACGGCATCGGATTTGCAAAGCCAATGTACTATGCGCGCTTCGGCCCCGCATCGACGCCCAGCCTCGATCTCGACATCATCGCTGCGGCGACTGGCGGTGCCGTGTGGATTTATCTCCACGGCAAGCCGTTACCTTCGGCGGCGGTCAACATCTATGCGCCAAATGGCTGGTCGAGGTCCGAGCGGGCTGACAAGGACGGCAGGCTGATGATCGCTATGCCATGGCGTGGGCAATATGTCCTCGAGGTCATTCACGCCGAAGCTGCTCCAGGTACCTTCAGCGGGGCCGCCTACGATGTCGTTCGCCACCGCGCAACTTTAACGCTGGTCCAGAGTGCGGGTGTTACAACTTTTGCTATCCCCCGATTGCCACAGTGATCTCAGCCGCACTGATCTGGGAGGGACGCCAGAGCGGGACTTGAGGCAAGCGCGGACGGCCCGCGAGAAGGGGCCTGGCCGCATGGCGGGACCCAGCCGACCATGCTCCTTCACCGGCGTCGGTGTAGCTTGTGATCGGATGGGTGTTTTCCTCGGCGACACCCCGGATATTTGGATCATGGAACTCGCCCACGCTGCCCATTTCCATTCGGCACGTCCAGCCGAGTGTTTGATTTCATGAAAAGTTCACAAATCATCTTTTCCCCTTGATACTGCGAATGACTCGCACTAGCTAGCGCCCTGGAAGATGAAGTCTTCGAATCGTGCGGCGCTCCTGTGCCGCGCTCAACCACTTTTCACGCATCCAGGCACGTGCAACGGGGCACCGCGTCGTGGCCTTTGCGTGATTTCACTTAACCTTTTGGGGGGCTCATGAAGGATATCGATTCAGCGCGCGTTGCGACCATGGGGGTCGCTTCCATCGCGGCGGCCATGTTGATGGCGTGCCCTGCTTGGGCCGAAACTGCAGCGGACGCCGACACGGAATCGCGTGAAACCATCACGGTCACAGGTCAGAAGGTCGATGTCGGCATTCCCACGGTGCGTGGTCCGATCATCGACGTGCCGCAGGCGATCAGCGTGGTCTCTCCCGAAATCATCAAGGAACAGCGGATCGTTTCGCTCGAACAGGCGCTGCGCAATGTTGCCGGCGTGACCACCCAGGTGGGCGAGGGCGGTGTCGTCAATGGCGACCAGTTCTTCATCCGTGGCCAGGCAGCGGGCAATGACATCTTCACCGACGGTTTGCGCGATTTCGGTCAGTTCACGCGCGACGCCTTCAACTACGAACAGATCGAGGTGCTGAAGGGTTCCTCGTCCACTGCGCTTGGGCGGGGTGTTGCGGGTGGGGCGATCAACACCTCATCCAAGACTCCGAACACGCAAGAAGCGTTCGCCATCGACCTCTCCGCTGGCTCGGACAACTACCGACGCATTACGGTGGATGCCAACAAACCGCTGTCCGACACGGCGGCCATCCGCATCAATTTCATGGCGCATGAAAACGATACGCCGGGCCGCGATTTCGTCAATTCCAAACGCTGGGCAATCGCGCCGTCCATCGCCTTCGGAATCGGTACGGATACGCGCTTTACCGCGACCTACCTACATCAGCAGGAAGAGCGCATCCCCGATTACGGCGTGCCGATCGCGCTTTCGCTCGACCCTAATGACATCGAGCGCCCGGTGACGGAGTTGGGCGTGCCGCGCTCGACCTTCTACGGGTTTGCGCAGTCCGACAAGGATGATGCCAACGTCGATACGCTGACGCTCAAATTCGCGCATGACGCGAGTGAGTATCTCAAGATCACCAGCGACACCAAGCTCGGTCATTATGAGCGGTTCTTCCGCCAGACGATCCCCGGATGCGGGTCCACGACAGTGGCTGCGACTGCCGCACTTTGCACGACCGCGCTTCTCGATGGCAATCCGCTGACCGTACCGGTGGTCAATATCACGCCGCGCGGCGGCATCGATGTGAAGACCAAGGGCATCCAGAATGTCTCGACCTTGCTTTACACCAAACCGCTGGGCAGCATCCGCAACGAGGTGCTGATCGGGTGGGACGTTTCCTGGCAGCAGAGCGACCGCATCACCTACAACAACGGCTCGGCGATCACGAAGACCCTGTTCGCCCCCATTAACAGCGGCGCATCGGTGATACCGGGAACTGTGAGTAGCCGCCGCGACCTACGCGGCACCGATATCTCGGTGTTCATCGACGATCGTGTCTGGCTGGCCGAAAAGCTCTCGGTCGATCTTGGTCTGCGCTACCAGATTTTCACCAGCAATCAGGAACTGTTCACGGCTGCGGCCACGGCCTGCAACGGCGTGACGCAGGTATCGGGCAACTGCTTTGAAACCAACAAGAGCATGAACAACATCTTCACGCCCAAGGCATCCCTAATCTGGGAGCCAAGCGAGAACATCAGCGCCTATTTCACATACAGCAAATCCGCCGTCCCGCAGGCGAACGCAATCGGCAACGGGGATTCCCTGGCGAGCCTGACCAACGGGTCCTCCATCAGTCGGGCGGACCTCCCACCTGAGAAGACCACGACCTATGATCTGGGTGTCAAGCTTGCCCTGTTCGGCAAGCGGCTTCTTGTCCAGAGCAGCGTCTATCAGCTCGATCGCAGCAATACGACCGAGACCGACCCGATCACGGGCTTCCGGCAATATTCCGCCGAGCCGGAACAGCGGCTGCGCGGGTTCGAACTTGGCCTGAGCGGCGGTATCACACCCGAGCTGCGCCTGTCGGCGAACTATAGCTATATCGACTCGGAAATTCGGGGCGCTTTTACCGGCACGACCGGCACCAATGCCGTACTCGTGAATACGGCGGTTCTGGGCAACCAGGTCCGCTATGTTCCGAAGCACTCCGCGTCGGTGTGGGCTGCCTACTCGGCATCGGAAGGTGCGCTGAAGGGTCTGCAACTCGGCGGCGGTCTGGTCTATCAGTCCAAGGTGTTCCTGAATGCCGAGAATACGCAGATCACACCGTCCTACACGACCTTCGATGCGCTCGCCGCCTATACGTTCGGCAAGTTCCGTCTGGCGGTGAACGGCTACAACCTGACGAACAGGCTCTATTATTCCCAGGTCAATCAGAACCGCGTCGTGCCCTCGGCCGGGCGCAGCTTCGTTGCCAGCCTCGGGGTCGCGTTCTGACCGGGACAACCTTGTTTTGAGCCAAGGGAGCAGCCGGTTTTCCGGCTGCTCCCGAGCTGTTTTGAAGTGATGACGCCATGCTGCTTGAAATTCCCGCTGTCCTGAACACGCAAGAGGTTGCGCATCTCCGCAAGGTTCTTGCCGAAACCGCATGGGTGGACGGCAATGTGACCTCCGGCGTCCAGTCAGCGCTGGCCAAGAACAATCTTCAGATCCCGGAAGAGGCACCGGAGGCGAGGGCGCTGGGCGAGATCATCCTGCGCGCACTGGGCAGCAACGTGACGTTCAATGCAGCCGCGCTCCCCCTGCGGGTCTTCCCGCCGCTGTTCAATCGCTATGACGAGGGCATGGGTTTCGATGTCCATGTCGACAATTCCATCCGCTATATGGCGGCTGCCCGCCAGCGCATCCGCACTGATGTGTCGATGACGGTGTTCCTGAGCGAACCCGATGAATATGACGGCGGAGAGCTGGTAATCGAGGACACATACGGCGAGCAGCGGGTGAAGCTGGCCGCCGGCAGCATGGTGCTTTACGCCGCCGACAGCCTCCATAGGGTGGAGCCGGTCACACGTGGCAGCCGCTGGGCCTCGTTCTTCTGGGCGCAATCGATGGTGCGCGAGGATCGAGAGCGTGAGCTGCTCTACCGGCTCGATCGCTCGATCACCCTGTGTCGCGCCGAGCTCGGGGACAAGCATCCCGGCATTCTGGGGATGACTTCCAGCTTCCACAGCCTGATGCGTAAGTGGGTGGATCTGTAATGGCCCCCGCTTACAAGGCGAAAACGGGCAAGTCGCACTCCGCCTTCTGGAAATCGCAGCTGCGCCAGTGGCACTGGATCAGTTCGGCGATCTGCCTAGGCGGGCTGTTCCTGTTCGCAGTGACCGGCGTGACGCTGAACCACGCCTCTTCCATCGAATCCGAGCCGGTAACGACGGCAGACGACCTTGCGGTCAAGCCCGCGACGCTGGCCCTGCTGCGACAGGCGAAGGACGGTGTGCCGATGCCGCCGACGTTGTCCGAAGCGCTGGAGCAAGAGACCGGCGTGGCGACGGCCAAAGCCATCCCCGAAGCGCGGGATGGCGAACTCTTTATCGATCTGCCGAGCCCGGGCGTGGATGCCTCGCTCAGCGTGGATCTGGCCACCGGTGCCGCCACTTACGAGCGCACCGATCGCGGCTGGATTGCAGTGCTCAACGACCTGCACAAGGGGCGCGATTCCGGGCCCGTATGGGCGTGGTTCATCGATGTGATCGCTATCGCCTGCGTATTGTTCAGCCTGACCGGGCTGGGGCTGCTGTGGATCCATGCGGGCAAGCGCCCGTCCACCTGGCCGCTGACCGGCATTGGCTTTGCCGTTCCGCTGCTGCTCTACGCAATTTTCATCCATGTTTGAGGAAGCCACCATGTCTGTTTCGAGCAAGACCAACCGTGTGAAACTCGCGCTCGCCGCGCTGTTGCTGGCTGGGGTGTCCGCCCCGGCGATAGCTGCGCCGCGCGAATTCGTGGTCGAAGTGGAACTGCCGCGGATCGCTGTGGCCGAATACCACAAACCCTATGTCGCGGGCTGGATCGAGGACGCCAGCGGTCGCGTAGTGGCGCCGCTGCTGGTGTGGTATGACGAGAAGAAGAAGGACGGCGCCGGCAAGAAATGGCTGCCCGACGTGCGCACCTGGTGGCGGCGCGGCGGGCGCGACATGGCGCTGCCGGCCAATGGCGTTTCGGGCGCAACCCGCGCGCCCGGGCGTAATACGGTAACGCTGCCCGCAGCCGCATCGCCAATTTCGCGCATGCCTGCCGGGCAATATAATCTGGTGATCGAAGCCGCGCGCGAAGGCGGTGGGCGTGAAGTGGTGCGCGCACCGTTCAACTGGCGTCCCGGTGGTTCGATCGCGGCCACGACGGTCGGCGTTGGCGAGCTGCGCACGGTCCGGCTCACCTCTCGCTGATCGCGGACATGACCCTGGTTCAACTTCTCCCGCGCATTGAGCCGCGCTTGTTTATCCCGCCGGATTCTCCGGCAGGGTTGGACGTGCCGGACGGCACGTGGCTGCACATGGCGGGCGAGGTTTTCGGCACCAGTTGGCGGGTAGACGTAGTCTGCGGCGCGCCGGAAGCGGGTCAGGGCGTCTGGCTGGCAAAATTGCGCAGCCGCTGCGAAGCGATGATGGAAACCATCGACGCGCAGATGAGTCCGTGGCGCGAGGGGTCGGTGCTGTCGCGGTTCAATCGCGCCCCGGCGGGAACACGCATTGCCGTGCCCGAACCGATGCTGACCGTCCTGGGCCATGCGCTGACCGTGGCGGAGCTGACCGGCGGCGCATTCGACCCTGCCTTGCACGAGGCCGTTTCGCGCTGGGGTTTCAGCGCACGCGCGGTAGCCGATGGACTGCCCGATGCGCAGGACATGGATAAACTGGTCCGAACCCGCTGCAGCTGGCGCGATCTGGACGTCGCCTGTGAGGCGATCACCGCCCGGACAGGGCTTTCCCTCGATCTGTGCGGGATTGCCAAGGGCTATGCCGTCGATGCGGTCATGGCCGCAGTGCAGGCCGCGCCCGACGCTCTGTCCGCGCTGGTGGAGATCGGCGGCGAGTTGAAGGGCTGGGGCATCCGGCCTGACGGCATGCCGTGGTGGGTCGCCCTTGAGCAGCCTATGGGGACCGAGCGCCCGTCTGTCATGGCCGCGCTGCATGGCTGGGCAGTCGCGACTTCGGGCGATTACCGGCGCAGCTTTCGCCATAATGGCATCGATTATTGCCACACCGTCGACCCGGTGACGCTCTGCCCGGTGCGTTCCGGCATTGCCAGCGCCACCGTGTTCGACCGTGATTGCTGGCGGGCCGACGCGCTGGCCACGGCGATGATGGTGATGGGCCGAGATGCTGCCTTGCGCATGGCCGACGACCACGACGTGCCATGCCTGCTTCTGTGCCGCGAGCGGCATGGCCTTTCCAAACATTTCAGCCGCGCGATAGCCGCATGGCGTGACGAACCCTGAACTGACTGCTGGAGACTGCATATGAAACTTGCTCGCAAGGCTTTCCTCATGACTTCGATCGTCGCCGCGGCGCTGCCGGTCTCTCCGGCGCTGGCACACCGTCAGTGGTTGCTTCCTTCCGCCACAAGCGTGGAAGGCGAAGCGCCGTATGTCACTTTTGATGCAGCGGTTTCGGAAGGGCTGTTTGATTTTGACCATCTGCCCATCAAGCTCGACGGATTGAGCGTGACCGGGCCGGACGGACAGCCCGTGGCGGTGGAGAATCCCGCGACCGGCAAGCGCCGCAGCACCTTTGACGTCAAGCTGGCCAAGCCCGGCACCTATCGCGCCACCCTGGTTTCGGCATCGATCATGGCCAGCTACATGCTGAACGGCGAGCAGAAGCGCTGGCGCGGCACCGAGGTCGATCTTGCCGCGTCGCTGCCTGCTGGTGCCACGGAAGTGAAAACCAGCCGCATGGAATCGAGGCTTGATGCCTATGTGACCGCCGGGCAGTCTGGCGACGCACTTCCGGTTCCGACGGGCAAAGGGCTGGAACTACTGCCGCTGTCCTCGCCGACCGGCTATGAACTGGGTGCTCCCGCGCGGTTCCGGGCGCTACTGGATGGCAAGCCAGTGGCTGATCTCGATGTGACGGTGGTTCCGGGCGGTGGCCGTTTCCGGGCCGATGTGAAAGACATGACAGTAAAGACCGATGCGGCGGGTGAAGTCAGCATCGCCTGGCCCCTAGCTGGCATGATGTGGGTTGGCGCGAGCTGGCCTGCCAGACAGGAAGCACCAGTCGCGCCGCCCGCTGGTGCTGCCCCGGCTTCCGCCGAGGCATCCGCTACAACTCCGCCCGCGCCGCGTCCGATGGTGCCGCGCCGAGTAAACTATGCGGCTACGCTGGAAGTCGCGCCATTTTGAGATGGCGCAACTCAGGGTGCCGGGCTGGCTGGTGGCGCGGGTGCGGGCTGGTCAACTGTGGACTCCGCCCGGCCGCCGCGCGCATCGAGGTGCCGCCCATGATCGCCGCCACCGTGGTGCCGATGGCTGCCATGCCTGCCGTGAAGCGCCGTCACCGTGCCGTCCGCGCCCACTATGAACCGCGCATGCAGCGTGCCTGCTTCATAATCGCCCTGTACGGTCAGGGTCTGGCCGTTGGACGCCAGCGCGCTGTCGCTACGCCCGGTTTCGACCAGCACCTTTCCGGTGACGTCGGCAAGTACGAAACGGCTGCCATAGGTTTCGGCGACCTTGCCCGACACGGTGACAACGGGTTCGCCGAAAAGTGGCTGCGTCAATCCCGCAAGGCTCGCGATGCCTACCGGCTTGGATGGTGCCATGGCTATCACCGGGGTAGCCGCGCGCATGGTGGCAGCACCAAGGCCGCCGCCAATTGCAAGCAGCGTTGCAGCGCCAAGCACGGCGGCGGTGCGAGTGCGGAATCGTTCGGGTAACGTGAACATGATCATTCTCCTTTGCTGCTTCGATATTACGGACTCCACGTCGACTGGCGCTGAACCGTCCTGTTCAGCTTCGGTTTGGCGTTCTGTGGCAATGGCCATGCGATGAGAGTTTTGCTGGTCGAGGATGATACCGCGCTTTCGGGGCAGATCGCACAGGCTCTGCGATGCGAAAATTTTGCAGTCGACATCGCTGCCAACGGCGAGGACGGCGCGCATCTTGGCGCAACCGAGCGCTATGACGCGGCGGTGCTGGATCTCGGTCTGCCCAAAATGGACGGCCTGTCCGTGTTGCAATCCTGGCGAGCCGAGGGGCATGGCCTGCCGGTACTGATACTGACCGCGCGTGATGGTTGGTCCGAAAAGGTGGCAGGCTTCAAGGCCGGCGCGGATGATTATCTGATCAAGCCGTTTCGCGTGCAGGAACTGGTCATGCGTCTGCGCGCGCTGGTGCGCCGATCTAGCGGCCATGCGACATCGCGCATCGCCTGCGGGTCGCTGGTCTTCGATGCCCAGATGGGCAACTTCGAGCTGGACGGTCTTCCACTGCGGCTGACGGCATTTGAATATAGGGTGCTCTCGGTCTTGATGCTTCGCAAGGACGCCGTTGTCGAACGCGGTGAACTGCTCGAGCGGGTCTATGAATATGACGCCGATGTCGATTCAAACTCGCTTGAGGTCATCGTCGGCAGGCTGCGCCGAAAGATCGGCGCGGAAATGATCACAACCATTCGCGGCCGCGGCTATTGCCTGACGTCCGGACGGACATGACGTTTCTCTGCTCCCAATGGAACACGGGCGCTTATTTTTCGCCCGTAGCCCGGCCGTTTCGATATCCAGTGATCAGGCTGGAAGCGACAGGGTCGCTCGCAGTCCGCCCGACGGCGATGTGCCGAGTTCGAGTGAGCCGCCATGCAACTCGGCCAGTTCGCGGGCTATCGGCAGGCCAAATCCATGGCCATCTCCTTGTTCGTCAAGGCGCTCGCCGGGAATGAGCGCTTTGAGGATCGCTTGATCGGACAGCCCCGGTCCGTCGTCGTCGATCGTAATCGCGATCATGGACCCGTTTCTGGAGGCACCGATTTCAATTCTGGATTTCGCCCATCTCCAGGCATTGTCGAGCAGGTTGCCCAGCATTTCGTCCAGATCCTGCGGATCGCATTTGACGGCAAGATCGGGAGAAATTGCGATGTTGGCCGCGATGCCGCGTTCCGCATGAATGTGACCAATGGCGACGACAAGTTCGCTGGCCGCTACAGCCAGATTGACATGGCGCTGGCCCGGCGCGCCGGGGGAAGCCGCGCGTGCCCGGCCAAGATGGTGCCGGATCGCCCGATCGATCTGTGCGGTGAGTTCCGTCAGTTCGCCGACTGGGTCGCGGCCTGCTTCCGCGAGTTTGAGACTCAGCGTCGCCAGCGGGGTTTTGAGGCTATGCGCCAGATTGGCGACATGGCTGCGGGCACGGGAAAGTGCTGCCTCGTTTTCATCCAGCAGGCCATTGAGCTCGCCCACCACGTCACGCAATTCCACTGGTTGATCGACCGGAACCCGCTCGATACGCCCTGCGCGAACGTCACCTAGCGCGGTTTTGAGACGAGACAGCGGCCGGAGGCCAATGCGCAGTTGCAGCAGGGTCGCAAGCAGCAGGAAGCCGCCCAGCGCCGCCACGGAAACCAGTAACGGAGTCACCGCCGTGCTCCGCATACGGTCTGCAAATGCTTTTGGCGCTGCAACGGTGATCGCGACCATCCCGCCAGCGGTCTGGTGACGCAGGGTTCTTGCAAAGAGGTCACGCGACTCTTCCGTGTCAGGCTCGCCGCGTCCACCATCATCTTCGCGGTCACGATCGCGATTGCGGCGGGAACGCTGGCGCAAATCTTCCACGGGCATGATCGTCCGTGACGTCACGGTTTCGGTCGGCGTCTGGATGCGCCACCCCCAACCGCGTTCATGCCGTGTGAACGGACCTATCTCCGAAAGCATCTGCCGGTCGATCGATCCATCGTCCCGGACAGTGCGCACAAGAAGCGCGATCTGCGCGTCCAGTCGCTCGTTGAGGCCGCGCCGGACAAAGCGGTCGAGCACTTCGCCTATCGAGAGGGTCGCAAAAAGGAGAGCGATCGCGGTGAAGAGCAGCGCGGCCAGTAGCAGGCGGCCCCTGATGGACTGCGGGATTATCCTGAGGCGCAATGCATATTATCCCTGCCCATGGTCGCGACATAACCAATGCTCACCCATAGCGTCGCTGCCCAAACCGAAGCTGAACAGGCCGATTCAGCCTGCGTATGAGTGCGTCCGGTAAATGCCGGACCAGAAGCAGATTCCGTCGATCGGGCTTCGCAATGTCGCTCATCAATGGAAGATGCCATGACCATCAAGATATCCCGCGCAATGGCCATCGGCTGCACGCTTCCGTTTGTCGCTACGTCCATTCCGGTCTTTGCGCAGGAAGCCGATCTGGCACTTGCGGATACCAATACAATTATCGTTACCGGCAAACGCTTGCCGGGCTCGGTTGAAACCGACGTGACCCCGCTCGACGAGTTGGACGAGAAGGATGTCGACAATCTCAACGCATCCTCGGTCGGCGAGGTGCTGGACGAGATTTCCACCCGGACAGGTTCCGGCCGTGGGCGCGGTGCATCGGGTCCGGTCGTGCTGCTCAACGGACGGCGTATCTCCAACTTCAGGGAAATCCGAGAATACCCGCCCGAAGCTATCCGCAAGATCGAGGTGTATCCCGAGGAGGTGGCACTCAAGTTCGGTTATCCGCCGAACCAGCGGGTGGTGAACATCATCCTGAAAGAGGATATCACGCTGGGTGATGCCGAGATCGAAGTCGGCACGCCGGATCGCGGCACCTTCGCCAAGGGTGAGGTGAACGCCAACCTGACGCGGATCAGCAAGGGCAGCCGCCTCAGCCTGTTCGCACAGTATGAGCGGGCAGGTAGCGTGACCGAGGACGAGCGCGGTGTCTCGCTGGTCACGTCGCCGGTCGATCAGGCGCGGTTCCGCACGCTCCAGGGGGCCAGCGATCAGTCGCTTGGCTCGGTCAACTGGGCGAAGGAACTGAAAGGCGGCACCAATTTGTCGCTGGGCGTCGAGGCGTCGCGCAAGATCAGCGACGATCTGCTGGGACTGCAGGGTGGAACCGTGGCTGTGCCTGCCGCGAGCCGTTTCGCTCGTTCCACTGCCGATGAGCAGCTCGATCTCGCGTTCGACGAACTGGGCGCAATCCAGCGGCACAGTGAAACGCTTGCCCTTGCCGCCAATGCCAGTCTCACCGGCAAGATCGGCAAATGGCAATGGACTTTCACCAATGACGCGAGCTTTAGTGCAACCACTACGCGCACAGGCGGCGACATCGCGCTGTCGGGTCTTCAGGCGGCTGTCAGCAACAGCACGGCCAACCCCTTCGCCGGCGACCTGTCCGCCTTCCTTACCTTGCCAGGCGACGACACCAGCCGCACCCGCAGCAAGTCGGTCGCTTCGACCGGAACGATCAGCGGCACGCCGTTCGCCATGCCCGCCGGCGCGGCGACGGTGAGCCTGAAACTGGGTTATACCCACAGCGGCATCGACAGCCGCTCGGTCAACAGCGGCGTGAGCAGCGCGGCCGATCTTGCGCGCGATACCGGCAACGTGCTGGCCACCCTCTCTATCCCGCTGACCAGCCGCAAGAACCATGTGCTGGGCGCTCTGGGCGACATCAGCCTGCAAGTGAATGGCGGCTACAGTGCGCTCTCGGATTTCGACGGCCTTTACCAATATGGTGCCGGGCTGAACTGGATGATCACCGATCGGCTTTCGGCCAGCATCCAGTATATCGCGGAGGATAAGGCGCCGACGCTCGCCAATCTGGGCGATCCCCTGATCGTCACGCCCAATGTTTCGGTCTATGATTTCCAGAGCGGCCAGACGGTTCTGGCCAGCAGGATCAGTGGCGGTAATCCGGACCTGCGCGGTGAGAAGCAGCGGGACATCAAGCTGGGGCTCGTCTGGCGTCGGGCAAGCCCCGATGGACTGAACCTCAACCTTGAATATTTCCGCAACCGCAGCCGCGATGTCACCGCGCAGTTTCCGCTGCTGACTGACGCGATCGAGGCGGCCTTTCCTGACCGGGTGCGGCGCGATGCCAGCAACCGGCTGCTGTCGATCGATGCTCGCGCGATCAACTATGCGCGGACGCAGGGCGAGAGCCTGCGCTTCAGCATCGGCTATCGTGGCAGTTTCGGCAAACCGATCGCCGCTCAACGGTCCCAGCTTGACGAACTCGAACAGCAGATGCGGCGCGGGCAAGGCGCAGCAGCGGGGCAGGGGGGTAGCGGTTCGTCCAGCGCAGGCGGAACCGGTTCGCCCGCCACGGGCCAAGCTCAACCGGCTGTTGTGGGCGGACCCAGGCGCACGCCCGGTGGCGCCGGTCCCGGACGCGGTGGACCCGGCGGTCTTGGTGGCGGTCCGGGAGGACCGGGTGGGCCACCCCCGAGCGACGGCACCGGGCGGTGGGACATCGACATGACCTACGCCCTGCAACTCACCGACCGTGCGTTTATCGCCAGCGGCGTCGCGCCACTCGATTTCTTGCATGGTGACGCCAGCGGCAACAGCGGGGGCGCCCGGCGGCACAAGCTCGATTTGCGCGCTGGTATGGCGCGGCAGGGGATGGGTGTGCGGCTGTCCGCCAGCTATCAGTCCGGATCGACGGTCGTGTCCGATATTGCCGCGTCACAGTTGCGCTATGCGGGCCTGACGACGGCCAACTTGCGCTTTTTCCTGAACTTCGATCAGAAGCCGGGGATTCTCAAGTCATTG
>CAYFJH010000077.1:0-2216 GCA_964343385.1 uncultured Novosphingobium sp.
TCCATCAGAAACCGGGCCGCAGCAATGTGGCCCGGTTTTTGTTTGGAGAAGTGTCGTGCAGCTCTGGGTCGGTCTCGGCAATCCCGGTCCGCAATATGCGATGCACCGGCACAACGTCGGCTTCATGGCGGTTGACACCATTGCCGACATGCACGGCTTCGGACCGGTGCAGAAGAAGTTCCAGGGCTGGGCCCAGGAAGGCCGGATCGGCACCGACAAGATCCTGCTCCTCAAACCCGCCACTTTCATGAACGAAAGCGGCCGCGCCGTGTCCGAGGCACTGCGCTTCTACAAGCTCACCACCGCTGACCTCACCGTCTTCCACGACGAGCTCGACCTTGCGCCGATGAAGGTCAAGCTCAAGCGCGGCGGCGGCACGGCCGGCCACAACGGCCTGCGCTCGATCGACCAGCACCTCGGCGCGGATTTCCGCCGCGTCCGGATCGGCATTGGCCACCCCGGACATAAGGACCGGGTCACCGGCTATGTCCTTGGCAACTATGCCAAGTCCGAGATTGACGACCTTGCCGGTATGCTCGGCGCAATTTCGGCAGAAGCCGCCTGGCTCGCCAGCGACGACGACGCCCGCTTCATGAACGAAGTTGCCTTGCGTCAGGCGGGCTGAGCGGACCGGCGGAAAACGTCGGAGATCCTTACAAATCGCTTCCGCCAAAACCGCATTAACCATCACAAACCGCAGAAATCCAGCGTTGGCACGGCCCTTGCGGACGTAATTGGTTAACTCTCTCTTTCGGGGAAGAAGGGACTGCCCATGAAATTCGTCCACGCACTTGCCGCCGCCAGCCTGGCCATTGCCGCCGCTCCGGCAATGGCCGATTCGATCACGCTCGATTCCGGCGACGTCGGCTCCAACTACACACTGAACTATGATGGCTTCTCAGGCGGCACGTCGATCGACGGACTGACCGGTTCGACCACCTTCACCCTGACCGGCGTTTCGGGCAACGACTATACGTTCAGCTACAGCGTCGCCAACACCAGCTCCGCGCCGGTGACCGGCTCGCGCATTTCCAGCTTCGCGTTCGACACGAACCCGAACATCACCTCAGCCTCGAGCACCGGCGCGTTCAGCTACACCACGCTGAACTCGAGCTATCCCAACGGGATTGGCTCGGTCGATGTCTGCTTCAAGGACGCCGCGACCGGCTCATGCGCGGGCGGCGGCAGCGGCGGCCTGACCGTCGGTCAGACCGGCACGGGCAATTTCACCCTCAGCTTCGCGCAGCCCGTGTCGTCGCTGACCCTGTCGGACTTCTACGTCCGCTACCAGTCGATCACCGGCGTCCCCGGCATCTCCTCGGCCTCGGGCTCAGGCAGCCTCACCTCGACCAGCTCGGGTGGCACGCCAGTCCCCGAACCGGGCATGCTCGGCCTGCTCGCCGGCGGAGCCATCGCGCTGCATCTCATCCAGCGCCGCCGCCGCAACGCACCGCGCTACGCCGCCATTTGAACCGCAGCGACAGGACGCAACAAGGGCCGCCCCCGCAAGGGAGCGGCCCTTTTGCCGTCCGGCCTGTGGATCAGCGCGCCAGCGCGCCGCCAATGATCAACCCGATGATCCCGCTGGCGATCGCGACCATCACCACGTCGCCATTGTCGGCCCGGTAATACCGATAACCCCGGCGCGGCGCGGGCAGGCCATAGTGCCGCCAGTCGCTGATATAGTTGCTGTTGTCGCGCCAATAGGGATAACGCTGGCCCGAGCGCCACCGGCCATCATAGCCGTTGTAGCCATAGTTCCCGCCATAGTAACGCCAGGTGCGCGGCCGGTCATACCGGTCGCGGCCAACGTGGCGATCGCGGCGATTGTCATAGCGGTCGTACTGGTCCGGCCGCCCGTCGCGGTCACGGTCGCGGTTCCATTCCGCGCGATCGGGACGCCCATCCCGGTCGCTGTCCCTGTATTGCGCCGCCGCAGGCCCCGCGCTTACCATGGCACCGAGCGCCATCGCAGCGGCAATACTGCTGGTCAGGTACTTCTTCATCTTGCATCTCCCAAGGGGATCGACAGCCAGGAAACGACAGGTCCGCCCTCCCCGTTCCGCCAAGGACGGCAGGACGGGCGCGATGAGCGGTGGGCTGGGCGCGTTAATCGGAGCGCAAGCTGTGTCGCGGTCATCCCTGCTCGGCGCGGGCGAGATGATTTGCGATGACCGTGTTCCCCGGTGCCTTGCTGGCGGCGGCGCGCAACAATG
>CAYFJH010000077.1:2226-3396 GCA_964343385.1 uncultured Novosphingobium sp.
TCCGCCGGTCTGGAACATCAGCCATCCCGCCGTATCCATCACCGACGGGTTGTCCGGCGCAACCCGGAGCGCCCGCAGCGCATAGTCCAGCGCCACCTGCTTGTTGCCGACCTGGTCCTGGGCAAAAGCCAGGTTGTTGAGCACCAGCGGGCTTTTGCCGTCTGTCACCGCCATGATCTTCTCATAGGCGGCGATCGCATTGCCCCAGTTGCGCGCCTTCATCGCCACGTCGGCATCGGCCAGGGTCCGCGCCAGTTCTTCAGGCCCCGGAAACTTCGCGCGTTTTTCCAGCGCTGCGGCATCGGGATCGTTGGCCGCCCGCGCCGCTTCGGCCAGCAGCCTCAGGTCGGCGGTCGATGCCGCCGCATTGCTGGCCAGTGGCCGCAGCACTTCGACCGCGCCGCGCGGATCGTGGGCCGCCAGCGCCGCCTCTGCCAGTGTGCGCCGCACCGCCATGTTGCCCGGCGCAGCGGTCAGCACCGGCTGCAACCGCGCCCGTGCCTGTTCGGGCTGCCCCAGCTTGACCAGCGCCTGCGCGTAAAGCAGCGCCGCATCGGGCCGCCCGCCCAGCGCCGTTTCATTCGCCTGCAACACCTCGCGCGCGCGCTTCCAGTCGCCGTGGGCCGCTGCCGCGCGCGCCTGCAGCCATGCAAGGTTTGCCTCACCCACGCCCGATTGGCTTGCCGCCGCAAGGACTTCGTCCATTTCCTTGAGTCGGCCCAGATCGCCCAGCACCGCCGCCTTGCCCGTCAGCGCGGCAAGGTTGCCCGGCCAATCCTTGCCCAGAGCGTCATACAGCGCCAGCGCGCGGCCCAGATCACCCCCCGCCACTGCCAATTGCGCCGCAATCAACCGCGCGTCGAGCGAGGTGCCGTCCGCCTTGAGCGCCCGCACCGCCAGGGCATTGGCTCCGGCAAGATCGCCCTGATGCAGCTGGAACCGCGCATAATCGGCCAGCAGGCGGGCATCTGGTGGGCCGCTCAAATCCCCTGCCGCGAAGGCCTTGGCCGCCGCCGCGTTGTCCCCCTTTAACAACGCCGCCTGTGCGCGGATGCGCTCGGCCTCGCTCCCGCTGGCACCGGCCACGGCGGACAGTGCCTCGGCCGGGTTCCGGCGCAGCAGTGCCGCCTCGCCGGCCAGAAGCGCGAAATCGGCCGGCCGCCGCACCGC
>CAYFJH010000077.1:3406-5440 GCA_964343385.1 uncultured Novosphingobium sp.
CGGGAGGGGGATTCGGAGGAGATGGACGCGACGCCGCTGCGGCGCAACGAACGGGGCCTGTCCCAGTCGACGGAGAGCCGGATTCGAGCTTCTCTGCAATCGACCACGCAGCTCGGCGGAGCGCGCCGCCTCGCCGGCCAGAAGCGCGAAATCGGCCGGCCGCCGCACCGCAGGCAGCAGGTCCAGTGCTGCCTTCGCCGCCAATCCGTCACCCAGCGCCAGCGCGGTGCGGGCCTGAAGTTCCAGCGCCGCCCCGTCGCCCGGCCGCGCCTTGAGCACTCCGGCCAGGTCCAGCTGCGCCGCATTGAACTGGTGCGCGGCATATTCCTCGCGGGCACGGTCCAGCAGGGTGTCGGGGCCGGGCGCGCAGGCCCCGGCGCAGAGCAGTGCCGCCATGGTGGCGATCTTGAAACCGGACTTCATGCAACACTCCCCGCAAGAGGCGCGGAACCTGCACCGGCAGGTTTGAATTTTCGGTGAAAATCCGCAATCGCCGCGAGAAACTGGCCAAATCCCCGTGCGGCGGCTATGGCGCGCCCCAATCACACATTCGGAGTAGAAAATGGGTTTTCGTTGCGGGATCGTGGGCTTGCCCAATGTCGGTAAGTCGACGCTGTTCAACGCGCTGACCGAGACGCAGGCGGCGCAGGCGGCGAACTATCCGTTCTGCACGATAGAGCCGAACGTGGGCAACGTCGGCGTGCCTGACCCGCGCCTTGACGAACTGGCCCGCATCGCCGGCAGCCAGAAGACCATCCCGACCCAATTGGGCTTCGTCGATATCGCCGGCCTCGTGCGCGGGGCGAGCAAGGGCGAAGGGCTCGGCAACCAGTTCCTCGGCAACATCCGCGAGGTCGATGCCATCGTCCACGTCCTGCGCTGCTTTGAAAACGACGACATCCAGCACGTCGACAACAAGGTCGATCCGATCTCGGACGCCGAAACGGTCGAGACCGAACTGATGCTGTCTGACCTCGAAAGCCTGGAAAAGCGCGTCCCGGCCGCCGTCAAAAAGGCCGCTCAGGGCGACAAGGAGCAGAAGATCGTAGCCTCGGTGCTCGGCCAGGCGCTCGAACTCCTGCGCGAGGGCAAGCCCGCCCGCCTGACCCAGCCGAAGGACGAGGAAGAACTGCGCGTCTTCAAGCAGGCCCAGTTGCTCACCGCCAAGCCGGTGCTTTACGTCTGCAACGTCGAAGAAGAGAGCGCGGCCGAGGGCAACGCATTTTCCGCCCGCGTCTTTGAAAAGGCCAGGGCCGAGGGTGCCAACGCCGTCATCGTCTCCGCCGCGATCGAAAGCGAGCTGGTCGGCATGGACGCAGAGGAACGGCTCGTTTTCCTTGAGGAAATGGGTCTCCACGAAACCGGCCTCGCCCGCGTGATCCGCTCGGGCTACGACCTGCTCCATCTTATCACCTTCTTCACCGTCGGTCCCAAGGAGGCCCGCGCGTGGACCGTCTACAAGGGCGCCAAGGCTCCTGACGCGGCGGGCGAAATCCACTCCGACATGCAGCGCGGCTTCATCCGTGCCGAAACCATCGCCTATGACGACTACATCGCGCTGGGCGGCGAAACCGGGGCCAAGGATGCCGGCAAGCTGCGCCAGGAAGGCAAGGAATACGTCATCCAGGACGGCGACGTGCTCCACTTCAAGTTCAACGTCTGAGGCACTGACGTGGCCGAAGCGCGCACCTTCTACGAAGACATCGCGGTCGGCTCCGTCCTCGAATACGGCGGACTCCTCGTCACGCGCGAGGATGTGCTCGATTTCGCCGCCAGGTTCGATCCGCAGGACTTCCACCTCAACGACGAGGCCGCCGCCGCCTCCCCATTTGGCCGAATCGCGGCGAGCGGCTGGCACACCGCTTCGCTGACCATGCGGATGCTGGTCGACCACGTGCTCGGCGGACAGGAAGTGATGGGCGGCGCGGGCGTCGACAAATTACGCTGGCGGCGGCCGGTCTATCCCGGCGACCGGCTCCATTGCCGCGCCTCCGTCCTGTCCAAGCGCCGAAGCACCACCAATCCCCGGATGGG
>CAYFJH010000077.1:5450-8400 GCA_964343385.1 uncultured Novosphingobium sp.
GATGGGCCTCGTCACCAGCGGGATCGAAGGGTTCAACCAGAACGGCGAGCCTGTCATCACCTATCAGGCGACCAGCATGATCCGCGTGCGCGACCCCGCCGCACCGTTCGACTGAACCCCATTATCACCCGCCGCAGACGATCTCGCCGGTGCTGGTGAAGATCAGCTGGTCATGGGCATCGCGCACGGTCAGCGTGCCGTCCCAGCGAAACGATTCCTCGCCCAGCCGCGTCCCGTCGCCGCTGGCCTTCTGGAGATGGAGCGATTGCTCCTTGCCAACGTAATGCGAACGCGCGCCCAGTGCGAGCGGCGCACTCCCGGCGTCGACGGCAAAGGTCACGAACCTGCTGCCGATCTTGATCACCGCGCGCCGGCCGGTCGCCACCACCAGCGGACTGCCGCCGGGCTGGGCCGCCGGCACCAGAGTGCAGCCCGCGCCGTAAAGCCGGTTGTGCTCCATATCGGCCGAAGTGATCGGCTGCGGTTCGATCGGGTTCGGCGGCGGCACGGCGTGCTGCGCGGCCTCGACCATCGCTATTGCCCGCGCATCCTCGCGCGCCTGCTCGGCCGGGCTCATCGGTTTGTCACAGGCGGTTACGACCAACGGCAGGGCCACGATCAGAAGTGCGGCCCGTAGTTGCATCATTTTCTCCCGAACAGCTGCTCGATGTCGCCATGGGCCAGCTTGACCCAGGTCGGGCGCCCGTGGTTGCACTGACCGGACCGCGGCGTGCGTTCCATTTCGCGCAGCAAGGCATTCATCTCCGTCACTGCCAACGCACGACCGGCCCGAACGGATCCATGGCACGCCATCGTCGCCAGCACGTGTTCCAGGCGCTCGCCCAGCAGCAGCACATCGCCATTGCGGGCAAGGTCGTCGGCAATGTCCTGCACCAGTGCGCCGATATTGCCCTTCGCCAGCGGCGCGGGCACTGCGCGCACCAGCATGGCGGTCGGCCCGAACCGCTCCAGCACCAGCCCCAGCCGGCCCAGCGCCTCGGCATTTTCCTCCAGCCGGTCGCACGCCGGTTCGTCCAGTTCTGCCACTTCGGGGAGCAGCAATGCCTGCGCCGCCGCCACGGCATCGCCCGCCCCCGCCGCCTTCAATCGCTCCAGCACCAGCCGTTCGTGCGCCGCGTGCTGGTCAACAAGGACTAACCCGTCCGCCGCCTCGGCCACGATATAGGTGTTCGCCACTTGCCCGCGCGCGATGCCGAGCGGATAGTCCCTGTCCGGCTCGGCGATCGGTGTGGCCGCCTCGGCCCGCCCGGCCGGTTCGGGCACCGCTGCATCGAACCCCCGCCAGACCTGCCCGCCATCGCTCACCCGCGGCGCAAACAGCGATCCCAGCGAAGGCGGCCGCACTTCCGCCGCCAGCGGCTCGGCCTGCCACCGCCCCATAGCCCCCGCAGCCGGCGTCTGAGCGGTGCGCCGCCCTTCGCTTTCCAGCGCATGGCGCAGCCCCGAAACGATGAACCCGCGCACGAAGGCCGGATCACGAAACCGCACCTCGGTCTTGGCCGGATGGACGTTGACGTCGACCTCTTCGGGCGGAACCTCCAGGAACAGCGCCAGCACCGCGTGCCGGTCCCGCGCCAGCATATCGGCATAGGCCCCGCGCACCGCACCCACCAAAAGCCGGTCCTTCACCGGACGGCCATTGACGAACAGGTACTGGTGATCCGCCACGCCGCGGTTGAATGTCGGCAGGCCCGCCACGCCGGTCAACCGGGCAAATCCGCGCTCCGCCTCCACCGCGACGCCATCATCGGCCAGTTCGCGCGCGATCAGCCGGGCGACGCGGTTCGCCAGCCCCTCACCCGCCTGCACCGCCAGCACCCGCCGCCCGTCATGCTCAAGCGTGAACCCCACCTCAGGCCGCGCCATGGCAAGCCGCCGCACCACGTCAAGGCAGGCGGCATATTCGCTGCGCGGCGAACGCAGGAACTTGCGCCGTGCCGGGACCCGCCCGAACAGGTCCTCCACCCGGATCCGCGTCCCCGGCGGCAGCGCGGCAGGACCCTCGCCCGCCAGTTCTCCGTGATCGACAACCCTGCGCCATCCCTCTGTCCCCCGCTCATCCTGAGCCTGTCGAAGGACGTGCGGCCTGCTCTCGATCGTCAGCCGCGCGACCGAGGCGATGGAAGGCAGCGCCTCCCCCCGGAACCCCAGCGTCGCGACCAGCTCGATTGCCTCATCCGGCAATTTCGACGTCGCATGACGCTCCAGCGCCAGCGCAATGTCTGCTGGCCCCATCCCGCAGCCGTCGTCCGTCACCTCGATCAGGTCGAGCCCGCCGCTCGCAATCCGCACGTCGATCTGCCCGGCCCCGGCATCGACCGCGTTCTCGACCAGTTCCTTGAGCGCGGACGCCGGGCGTTCGACCACCTCGCCCGCGGCGATGCGGTTGACCAGCGTTTCGGGAAGGCGGCGAATGATCGGCATCAGGCAAACGACCCTAACGATGAAACGCCGGGAATTCGAGACGAGGGGAACAGGTTTCACCCGCTTTCGCGACAAAATTTTGGCCTTTGTCCAAGCTCTGCGCTAAGGAGCCGCAACCCACACCTCCGCCACCCTTTTTCGCACCCGTGGAATCGGTCACCGGACCAAGATAGAATCACGGAAAATCCCTAGATGTCCTCATTGTTGTCCCGATTCTTCAAGCTCGGTTCGCAAAACCTTGCCATCGACCTCGGCACCGCGAACACCCTTGTCTACGCACAGGATCGCGGCATCGTCCTGAACGAGCCTTCGGTCGTCGCGATCGAGACGATCAACGGGATCAAGCGGGTCAAGGCCGTCGGCGACGACGCCAAGATGATGATGGGCAAGACCCCCGACAATATCGAGGCGATCCGCCCCTTGCGCGACGGCGTCATCGCCGACATCGAAATCGCCGAGGAAATGATCAAGCACTTCATCCGCAAGGTCCACAACCGCCGCAGCT
>CAYFJH010000077.1:8410-14138 GCA_964343385.1 uncultured Novosphingobium sp.
TCAAGGTGAACGGCAAACGCTCGATGTTCCGCTACCCGGAAATCGTGATCTGCGTTCCCTCGGGCTCGACCTCGGTCGAACGCCGCGCGATCCGTGACGCGGCCTCCAACGCCGGGGCCAGCCAGGTCTTCCTGATCCTCGAACCCATGGCCGCCGCGATCGGCGCCGACATGCCCGTGACCGAACCGGTCGGCTCGATGGTGGTCGACATCGGCGGCGGCACCACCGAAGTCGCCGTGCTGTCGCTACGCGGCCTCGCCTATACCACCTCGGTCCGCGTCGGCGGAGACAAGATGGACGAAGCCATCGTCTCCTACGTCCGCCGCCACCACAACCTGCTGATCGGCGAATCCACGGCGGAACGGATCAAGAAGGACTACGGCATCGCCATGATCCCGGCTGACGGCATCGGTGAAACGATCCACATCAAGGGCCGCGACCTCGTCAACGGCGTGCCCAAGGAAATCACCATCACCCAGGCCAACATCGCCGAGGCGCTGTCCGAGCCGATCGGGGCCATCATCGAAGGCGTGCGCATCGCGCTGGAAAACACCGCGCCCGAACTCGCGGCCGACATCGTCGACCAGGGCATCGTGCTCACCGGCGGCGGCGCGCTGATCAAGGGGCTGGACGATTTCCTGCGCGAGGAAACTGGCCTGCCGGTCTCGGTCGCCGAAGATCCGCTGTCGTGCGTTGCGCTGGGAACGGGCCGGGCCATGGAAGACCCGATCTATCGCGGCGTCCTGATGACGGCCTGAGCCAACAGGTTTTAGCGGCGGCCCCCCCAAGTCCGCCGCAATTGAAGGAGAATCGGCATGGCGCCGCCGAGCACCCGGCGCACCGGCTTTTCCAAACGGGCGCAATACGGGACGTTCTTCGGCTATATCGCGGCCCTCGCCGGCGCCCTGCTGGGCGGCGGCGTCCTGCTGGTGTCTATCCTCGACAAGAACGCGTTTTCCGGCGCACGTAGCGTTGCTGCCGATGTGACCGCACCCGCAGGCAGGGCGGTCGCCGCCAGCCGAGGCGTCCTCCACAACACCGGGGCCACGCTCTACGGCTGGGCCACGTGGGGCGCTACCAATGCGCGGATGACCCGCGAACTTGAACTCGCGCGCGTCCGCCTCGCCGAAGCACGCGCCACGGAAGAGGAAAACCACCGCCTCAAGGCCCTCCTCGGCCTGCGCGAAGCCGGCGCAACCGGAGCCGTGCCAACGGTCGCCTTCGCCCGCCTGATCAATTCGACCGCGTCGAGCCTGCGCCGCTACGCCACCATTTCAGCCGGCCGCGAGCAAGGCGTGACGGTGGGAATGCCAGTGCGCTCGGCCACCGGCCTCGTGGGGCGGGTGCTCGAAGCGAACAGGTCGACCGCGCGCGTCCTGCTGGTGACCGACCCTGAAAGCGTCGTCCCGGTGCGCCGCGCCCGCGACGGCCTAGCCGCCTTCGCCAGCGGCCAGGGCGACGGGACCCTGCAATTGCGCCTGCTCAGCCTTGGCATCAACCCGCTGAAGCCCGGCGACGTGTTCGTCACTTCGGGCTCGGGCGGGCTCTATCACCCGGGCACCGCCGTCGCCGTCGTCGCCCAGATCACCCGCGACGGGGCCATCGCCCGCGTGCTCAGCGACCCCACTGCCAGCGAATTCGTCGCGGTCGAGCCGGTCTTCGCCGAAGCGGTCAGCATGCCCGAGGCGCTCATTCCCGTGCCCGCCGCACCGCCCGCCACCCGTTCGCGCAAGAAGGCCGGCACCTGATGCAGCTCGGCGCGAAGGCAGCCGCCCCACGGATCAACCGCGCACCATCTCCCGTGGTCGCGCAGGGACTGCCATGGCTCGTGGTGATGCTGGGCTCCCTGCTGCAAACCCTGCCCGTGATCGCCTCGGCCCCGGTCATGCCACCGCTCGGCTTCCTGTTCCTGCTCGCCTGGCGCCAGCTGCGCCCTGGCCTGCTTCCGGTCTGGGCCGGCCTCCCGCTGGGGTTTGTCGATGATCTGTTCAGTGGCCAGCCGATGGGCAGCGCCATGCTGCTGTGGTCGGCCGCGATGATCGCGATGGACGTCATCGAAGAGCGCTTCCCCTGGCGCTCTTACCTGCTCGAATGGGCCGTCGCGGCGGCATTCATCGTCGGCTACCTGCTGCTGTCGTCGGTCACTGCCCACATCGGCGATCGCGGGCCTTACGTGGGCGTGCTGATCCCGCAGCTGGTGCTCTCGGTGCTGGTCTTCCCGCTGGGCGAGCGCTTCGTCGCGGGGTGTGACCGTTTCCGCCTGTGGCGCTTCCGGGTGCTTTCATGATCTGGCCGCTGCGCCAGGGCAAGAACAGCCAGTCGATCGGCCGGCACATCTCGTCGGGCACCCTTGCCAACTCATTCGAACGCCGCGCCGTGATCGTCGGCGCGTTGCAAGGCGGCATCGGCGTGCTGCTGGCGGCGCGGATGGGCTATATCGCGCTGTTCCAGAACGAGCGCTACCAGACCTTGTCGGAAAGCAACCGCGTCAACCTGTCGCTGATCCCGCCCCGGCGTGGCTGGATCCTCGACCGCGGCGGCAATCCGCTCGCCTCCAACCGCGCCGATTTCCGCATCGACCTGATCCCGGAACGGCTGGTCGACGTCGACCGCACGCTGACCCAGCTCGGACAGCTGCTCAGCCTCACCGCGGTCGAACTCCAGGACCTGCGCGACAAGCTCGAAAAATCGCGCGGCTTCCAGCCCGTCGAAGTCGCGTCCCGCCTCGACCCTGAAAAATACGCGGCCGTATCGGTGCGCCTGCCCGATATGCCGGGCGTCGTCCCGCAGCGCGGGTTCTCCCGGCTCTACCCCACCGGGCCGTCGGTTGCCCACCTCATCGGCTATGTCGGCCCCGCATCCGCCGCCGACTATGAGAAAGACCGCAACCCGCTGCTGATCACGCCGGGCTACAAGATCGGCAAGGATGGTCTCGAAAAGCAGTTCGAGCAGACCTTGCGCGGCACTCCCGGCGCGCGCCGCGTCGAAGTCACCGCCTCGGGCCGCATCGTGCGCGACCTCGACACGCGCGAGGACGTGCCCGGCAGGGCGATCAAGCTGACCATCGACGGCGGCCTGCAGGACTATGCAGCCCGCCGCATCGGCCTCGAATCTGCTGCCGTCGTGGTGATGGACTGCCAGACCGGCGGCATCCTCGCACTGGTCTCGATGCCGGCCTTCGATCCCAACAGCTTCGTCGGCGGGATCGGCCGCCTGCAATGGAAAATGTTGAACGAGGACGATCACATCCCCTTGCTCAACAAGGCGCTACGCGGCCTTTACCCGCCCGGCTCGACGATGAAGCCAATGGCAACCCTCGCCCTCCAGCAGCACGGCGTCGATCCCGCCGAACGGATCAACTGCCCCGGCGGCTACCGCCTCGGCTCACGTTTCTTCCGCTGCGACGCAGTCCACGGCTCGGTCGATATGCGCGGCGCGATCGAGCACAGCTGCAACACCTACTTCTGGTCCATGGCGCACCGTGTCGGCTACGACGCCATCGCGCCCGTCGCCAAGCTGCTTGGCCTCGGCCAGGAGTTTGACCTTCCCGGCGCGGCCCAGCGCTATGGCACGGTGCCTGACGCCGCATGGAAAATGCGCCGCTACAAGCAGGAATGGACCGCGGCGGATTCGCTCAACGCCTCGATTGGCCAGGGCTACGTCTCTGTCTCGCCCCTGCAACTGGCGGTGATGACCTCGCGCATAGCCTCGGGCCGCAATCTCCTGCCTTCGCTGATGTTCGGCCAGCCCAAGCCGTTCAACGCAGCCCTGCCCTTCACGCCCGAACAGCTCGCCGTCGCCCGCGACGGCATGTTCGCCGTGGTCAACGCCGGCGGCACGGGGGCGGGCAGCAAGCTGCTGCTCGGCGACGTCCGCATGGCCGGCAAGACCGGCACCGCGCAGGTCCGCGCCCTCACCGCGCGCGGCCATGTCGGCGAATGGAAGTCGCGCGACCATTCGCTGTTCATCGCATACGCACCCACCGATGCACCGCGCTACGCGATGTCGGTCGTCGTCGAACACGGCACCTTCGGCGCGCGCGCAGCCGCCCCGATCGCGCGCGACGTGCTGACCTACCTGTTTGATCCGGGCAAGGCGTGGGACACGCTGCTCACGCTCGAAAAGATCTGGGGCGGCACGGCGGCAGAGCGCATGGCCGCCAAGTATCAAGCCTACGCCCGGCAATACGGCACTTCCGCGCCGCAGGTCGGCGACGACCAGGAAGTGCAGAAGGCGATCATCAAGGCCGACAATACCGAAGCGCCGGTGGAAAACGCCGGCACCACGCCCGACACCGTCCACGAGGAACCGCCCAATCCGGCAGCGGAATCCCAACCCGGTGCCCGCCCGGCCCCGGAGGCGAGCCCCTCGCCCGCCCCGGCCGACAACCGTTCCGACCCGGGGGCGATCTGAATGGCCTTCCGTTCTATCCTGCCTGAGCCGGTCGCCCGCCAGCCGTGGCAGGTCATCCTGCCGCTAACCGCGCTCGTCACGTTCGGCGCGACCGTGCTCTATTCCGCCGCCGGTGGCTCGCTGCGGCCGTGGGCGCTGACCCACTTCCTGCGCTTCTTCGTGTTCCTCGCCATGGCCATTGTCATCTCGAAGGTCCGGCGGGCGACCGTCAAGCAACTCGCCTACCCCATCTATGGCATCGTCATCATCCTGCTCGTGCTGGTCGAACTGATCGGCGGCATCGGCGGCGGCAGCCAGCGCTGGCTCAACCTCGGCTTCATGACCTTGCAGCCGTCCGAGTTGATGAAGCCGATCATCGTCCTGGTCCTCGCCCGCTTCTATGACGATCTCCCGCCCACCATGACCGCCAGCTGGCGCGCGCTCGTGCCCGCCGCCGCCCTGCTCGCCATCCCGGCCAGCCTCGTCATCATCCAGCCCGATCTCGGCACCGGCCTTGCCATTACCATCGGCGCGACGGTGGTGGTGTTCCTCGCCGGGGTGCCGATGTGGTGGTTCGTTTCCGCCGGCCTCGCCGCGCTGATCGCCGCCCCGGCCGCCTTCTTCACCCTGCTCCACGATTACCAGCGCCAGCGCGTATTCGTGTTCCTCGATCCGGCCAAGGACCCGCTCGGCACCGGCTACCACATCCTCCAGTCGACCATTGCCATCGGCTCAGGCGGATTTTCCGGCAAGGGCTTCGGCAACGGCTCGCAAAGCCACCTCGACTATCTCCCCGAATCGCATACCGACTTCGTCTTCGCCACCATGGCCGAGGAGTGGGGCGTGGTCGGCGGCCTGTTCGTGATCGGTACGTTCGCCTGGATTCTCCACTGGGGCATGAAAGTCGCCAAGGACGCGCCCGACCGCTTTTCGCAGCTGCTCGCCGCCGGAATGACCTTCACGATCTTCTTCTACGTCTGCATCAACCTGATGATGGTCATGGGCCTCGCCCCGGTGGTCGGCATCCCGCTCCCGTTCATGAGCCACGGGGGCTCCTCGATGATGACCAACATGATCTGCATCGGCACGATCATGGCGGTCCAGAACTGGACCCGCTCCAGCCCCCGCGCCCTCTCCTGAGCCCCACCCACAAAAAATCACCGAACGTGTAAAAAAGGCCTTCCCTCCACGAAATCCGCCGCTATAGGGAGCGCTCCCGAGCGGGTCACCCCCCTCGCGGAACTCCGGCAAGCCCGGTGTGGACGCATAGCTCAGTTGGTAGAGCAGCTGACTCTTAATCAGCGGGTCCTTGGTTCGAGCCCAAGTGCGTCCACCA
>CAYFJH010000078.1:0-4995 GCA_964343385.1 uncultured Novosphingobium sp.
TTCCTGCGCGAACAGCTTCTTCATGAATTCGGGGTGCGCGCGGGACAGGAATATCTGCGGACCGCGGTTCTGGCGCTCGACCTTGAGGATCAGCGCGCGGACGCGCTCACCCACACGGGCGGCTTCGCGCGGGATCTGCTGGTCGCGGCGGATCACACCCTCGGCGCGGCCAAGGTTGACGATCACGTGGCCGAATTCGACCGACTTGATCACGCCGGTGATAACCTCGCCGGCGCGGTCCTTGAACTCGGCGTACTGGCGGTCACGCTCAGCATCGCGGACCTTCTGGAAGATCACCTGCTTGGCCGACTGGGCGTCAATGCGGCCAAGGTCGACCGGGGGCAGCGGGTCGACGATGAAGTCACCCACTGCGGCGCCCGGCTGAAGCTTTTCGGCCTGCTTGAGGTCAACCTGCTTGAAATAGTCCTCGACCACTTCGACCACTTCAACCACGCGCCACAGGCGCAGGTCGCCGGTGCGCGGATCGAGCTTGGCGCGGATGTCGTTTTCGGCACCGTAACGGTTGCGCGCCGACTTCTGGATCGCCTCTTCCATCGCCTCGATGACGATCGACTTGTCGATCATCTTCTCGGTGGCGACCGCGTTGGCAATCGCCAGCAACTCGGCACGGTTTGCGGAAATCGCACTGGCCATTTCGTCAGTCTTCCTGTTGCTCGAGCACAGCGGCATCGCCCGCCGTGTCTTCGTCGTCGATTTCTTCCAGTTCGGCACCGGTGGTGTCGATGGGTCTTGCTGCGGCAATCAACCGGTCGGTCAGGACCAGCTTGGCGGCGTGAACGTCGCTGAACGGAAACGCCAACCGGCCCGACTTGCGGTCGTCCACCAGGATGGTTTCACCTTCAAGCCCGGCAAGATCGCCGTGCAGGCTCTTGCGGTTGCCTTCGACCGGATTGACGAGGTTGATCCGCACTTCGTGGCCCGTCCATGCGGCGAAGTCCTTGAGCCGGGTCAACGGACGGTCGATCCCCGGCGAGGAAACCTCGAGCCGGTAGGCATCCGCAATCAGCACTTCGCCCGATTCTTCCAGCGCGTCGATCCGGTCGGAAATACGGTGCGACAGCGCGGCGCAGTCATCGAGCACGAGCTGTCCGGTCTCGGGACGTTCGGCCATGATCTGGAGCGTCTGCTCCTCGTCACCAATCTCGCCGCCCTTGAACAGGCGCACGCGCACCAGTTCGAAACCAAGGGCATTCACCTCCGGTTCGATGACTTGGACAAGACGCGCAAGATCGGACAAACGAAAACTCCATCAGGGCCAAACCTGCAACAACGGAGCCTCGCGCCGGCCCCTTTCGGCGCCAGCCCGGACGTTGATGTCAATGTCTGGATTGATGGCCAGATAGCCCCGCGGATGCCGGAAAGCAAGTGCAATCAGCGGGCCATGGGTGGGATGTTGCCGACCGCAATGAATGGATCGTCATCCTGAACTTGTTTCAGGATCCATTTCGCCGCCAGCGCAGTGCATGGTGCAAAAGCCTGTGCTGCCGGTTTGCGCCTGCACTGCCAGCACCGAACCGAACGTGACATGGATCCTGAGCCGAAGGCCAGCGCAGCTAAACAAGTTCAGGATGACGGAAGATGGAAGGCTTGTTAGAGGCCCGGCCATGCGCTCCCTTGATGACATCCGCGACGAGTATGAGTTCCTTGAGGGGGATGAGCGTTACCGCCTGCTGATCGAGCTGGGGCGCGAGCTTGATCCGATGCCCGATGCGCTCAAGACCGACAGCACCAAGGTGCGCGGCTGCTCGGCGAGCGTGTGGGTCTATCCGACTCAGACGGCAAACGGCGGGCTGCACTTCCTCGCCGATTCGAACGCGGCGATCACCAAGGGCATCGTCGCGCTGGTGCTGTCCGCGATACAGGACAAGCCCGCCGCCGAAGTGGCCGGGACCGACATCGCCGCCATGCTCGCACCGTTCGACCTCAGGAACCAGCTTTCGTCCAACCGGACGCAGGGCGTGCCCAACATGATCGCGCTGATCCGCGAACACGCGGCGCGGATTGCCCAATGCGCATGACAAGGGCGTCCGCATGAGGCGCATTGCCCGTCCGTTCTGGCTGGCGGGCGGGTTGCTGAGCATCGGCCTCGGCATTCTCGGCATCGCCCTGCCCCTGCTGCCGACGGTGCCGTTCCTTTTGCTGGCGGCGTTCTGTTTCGCGCGGTCGCACCCGGTGTGGGAGCAGCGCCTGCTCGATCACCCGCGCTACGGCCCGCCGCTGCGCCAGTGGCGCACGCGCCGGGCGATTTCGCGGAAAGCCAAGCTGGGCGCGCTGACCGCGATTGCGGCGAGCATCGTGCTGTCGCTGGCTCTGCTCGACTGGCCGTGGATGCTGGCCCCGGTGATCGCCTGCGGAATCAGCGGAGCGTGGATCTGGACGCGGCCGGAATAACGCCAACCTATTCCCGTTGGGGAAAATTCCGGGCCCGGGACGATTCGTTCTTTCAGTCGCCCGCCGCCTCGCGCACCACGGCGATGCCCTGCTGCGCCTGCGCCTTGAGGGTACCCTTCAACGCCGCCGGATCGCGCGCAATCACGAAGCCGAAGCTGACCCCGCCCTCCTTGCCGATGGTTGCGTGGTGGAGCTTGTGGGCCTGGACGAGGCGCCTGGCATAGCCCCGGCGGGGAACCCAGCGGAAATAGCGCTGGTGGATCAGGCCGTCGTGGATCAGCGAATAGACGACACCGTAGATGAGAATGCCAAGGCCGATCGACGTTCCGGGGCCCCATGCACTCGCCCCGAGGACCAGCGGGCTGCCAAGAGCGAACATCGAAATGCTCATCGCCGCGCCGACGAGGGCGTAGCGGTCATTCTTTTCGAGCACGTGGTCATGCGGTTCGTGATGGTCGCGGTGCCAGCCCCAGCCGAACCCGTGCATCACATACTTGTGGCTGGCCCAGGCAACGCCTTCCATCGCGGCAAAAGTGGCGATCACGATGAGGACGGCGCCAGCAGTTGATGGGGTTGTCGACATGGCGATGTCATAGCCGAGCGCGCGACGATCCGCGACAACTTATGACAGATTCTGCACGGCCCGTTTTCGCGCCGTTCATATAAATTGCGTAAAACCTGAACGTATGGACGCAGGGTCCACTACAGGTTCGACAAAGGAGTACGTCATGCACAAGCTGACCAAGATTATCACCCCGGCCCTCATCGCCATCGCTGCCGTTGGCACCGCAGGCGTCGCATCGGCCCAGGGTTATCCGGGTTACGACGGTGGCTACGACCGTGGTTACGACCGTGGTTATGAAAACCGGGACGACCGTTATGACCGCGGCACTCCGGGCCGCGCCCAGGCGATCCGCAGCCAGCTCAACCAGCTGGAGCAGCGGATCAACCGCAGCGACAACCGTGACCGCATCTCCGAACGCGAAGCCTATGGCCTGCGCCGCGAGGTTCGGGCGATTGCCGGCCAGTTCCGCAGCTTCAACCGCAATGGCCTTGATAACCGCGAGTTCCGGACGTTGCAGATCCGCATCGACCGGGTGAAGGTCCGCCTCCAGGTCGAACGCCACGACCGTGACGATCGCCGCTGGTAACAGCTTGCCCAAGGACGGGTAAATAGAAGGGGCGCTCCCATACGGGAGTGCCCCTTTCCGCTTGTTTTTCGGGCCTGCGATGCCTAGTTCGACGGCATCATGACAGCACAACCGCGCACTCTGTATGAAAAGATCTGGGACGCCCATGTGGTGGAATCCCAGCCCGATGGCACCAGCCTGATCTATATCGACCGGCACCTCGTCCACGAAGTGACCAGCCCGCAGGCGTTCGAGGCGCTGCGCGTGGCCGGGCGCAAGGTGCGGCGGCCTGACCTGACGCTGGCCGTGCCCGATCACAACCTGCCGACCACGGCGCGGCTTGATGCTGCGGGCAAGCGCCTGCCCATCGCCGACGTCGAAAGCGCGCAGCAACTCGCCGCACTGGAATCGAACGCCCCCGCCTTCGGCATCCGCTACATCGGGGCGACCGACCGCGAGCAGGGCATAGTCCACGTCGTCGGGCCGGAGCAGGGCTTCTCGCTCCCCGGCGCGACCATCGTCTGCGGGGACAGCCACACCTCGTGCCACGGCGGGCTGGGCGCGCTGGCTTTCGGGATCGGCACCAGCGAGGTCGAGCACGTGCTGGCAACGCAGACGCTGCTCCTCGCCAAGTCGAAGACGATGGAAGTGCGGGTCGAAGGCGATCTTTCGCCGGGCGTGACGCCCAAGGACCTTATCCTCCACATCATCGGCACCATCGGCACGGCGGGCGGCAACGGCCACGTGATCGAGTTCCGTGGGCCTGTGTTCGAGAACATGTCGATCGAGGGCCGCCTGACGGTCTGCAACATGAGCATCGAGGGCGGCGCCCGCGCCGGCCTGATCGCGCCGGACGAGACGACCTTCGCCTACCTCAAGGGCCGGCCCTATGCGCCGGTGGGCGAGGACTGGGACAAGGCCGTGGCCTGGTGGAAAAGCCTGGCGACCGATCCGGGCGCAAAGTTCGACAAGTCGGTCGTCATCAACGCCGCCGACATCCAGCCGACCGTGACCTGGGGCACCAGCCCCGAGGACACCGTGGGCATCGGCGGCGTGGTCCCCGCGCCCGAAAGCTTTGCCGATCCGTCCAAGCAGGACGCCGCGCGCAAGAGCCTTGACTACATGGGCCTCGAACCCGGCCAGCGGATGGACGAAATCGAAATCCAGAACGTCTTCATCGGTTCGTGCACCAACAGCCGCATCGAAGACCTTCGCGCCGCCGCCGCCGTGCTGAGGGGCCGGCACAAGGCCGACAGCGTCAAGTGGGCAATCGTCGTCCCCGGCTCGGGCCTGGTCAAGGCGATGGCCGAGGTCGAGGGGCTGGACAAGGTGTTCATTGACGCCGGCCTCGAATGGCGCGAGCCGGGCTGTTCGGCCTGCCTCGGCATGAACCCGGACAAGGTCCCGGCGGGCGAACGCTGCGCCTCGACCTCAAACCGCAACTTCGTCGGCC
>CAYFJH010000078.1:5005-13642 GCA_964343385.1 uncultured Novosphingobium sp.
TCTCGAGGGACGAAATCTCGAACCTGCCCTCGGGCAACCGCAACTTCACCGGCCGCCAGGGTCCGGGCGCGCGCACCCACCTCGTCTCGCCCGCGATGGCGGCGGCGGCGGCGGTGACCGGCAGGCTGACCGACGTGCGCGAACTGGTGGGATGATCTGGCCGTTCCGGCGTCGTCGACAGGACGCGCTCGGCATTCTCCAGGGCGCGGAATGGAAATGTTCCGGATGCAGCACGGTCCATCGCGGCATGTTCGACCTCGCCGCTTTCGCTCCCGATCCATGGCAGGGCGCGGCGGAATATGAGCCGAATGCTAACCTGAGGATGGAAGGCGACTTCCTTTCGGAAGACTTCTGCATTCTCAGCGGGCGTCATTTTCTCGTGCGGTGCGTGCTCGACATCCCGGTGGACGGGCTTGAAAATTCGTTCGGACTGGGCTGTTGGGGAACGCTGTCGCGCGAAAACTTCGAACGTTATGTCGACCGGTTCGACGATGCCGATTTCGCCGGTGAAGGTCCTTGGGCCAGTTACCTGTGCAATGACCTGCTTGGTCTGGTCGGTGCGAACCCGATCGGCTGCCACATGTTCCCCCAACTTGATCGCCAGCGCCCCGTCCTGCGCATCCATGATGATCGGCACCCGCTGGCAGTGATGCAGGACCAAGGCATTCGGCCCGAGCAGGTGCTCGAAATCTACAGCCAGTATGGTCACCCGGTCGGCTGAAACTCCGCGCAGGTCGGCCTTTGCACCGGTTGTCCGGGCGGATGCGCGCGTGCTCATCCTCGGCTCGCTGCCCGGCGAAGCCAGCCTTGCTGCGCGGCAATACTATGCCCATCCGCAGAACCGGTTCTGGGACCTGATAGGCGCGGTGACAGGACGCGACCTCCCCGCCCTGCCCTATGACGCGCGGCTGACGGCGCTGCTTTGCGCGGGCGTGGGGCTGTGGGACGTGATCGCCTCGGCGGTCCGCACGGGCAGCCTCGATGCGGCGATCCGCGAGGCGGAGGAAGCGCCGCTGCGCGACCTCGTCGCAACCCTGCCAAACCTGCGCGCGGTGGGCTTCAACGGCGGCACGGCGGCGCGGATCGGGCGGCGGGCGCTGGCAGGCACAGGCCTGACGCTGATCGACCTGCCTTCGTCCAGCCCGGCCTATGCTGCCATGCCGCTGGCAGCCAAGCGGGAGCGCTGGCTGGCCTTGGCACCGTTTCTCCGGTAGCCTTCCCCGGTCAGGAGGGGCAGTTCATGTTGAAATCGGTTCGCGCGCCGGAAAAGGCTTATGCCATAGTGTTATGGCTGGTCTCCGTGGTCTTCGCCGGGTTCATTGTCGGGCTGGGCAACCTGGTGATCGGCGACCTGCCGCAGGTCGAACAGCGCGCCCTGGCCGAACCGGACACGCCAAGCGCGCAGCAGCTCCGCTTCGCGGCCGAACGCAGGCAGATCGCCCAGCGGATTGGCCAGATCGACGACCGGCGGACCATCGTCCAGCTCCAGCTCGATCAGGCGCGCAAGGCTTCGCAGACCGGCACCGAAACCTTCGAGGCGTGGATCGCTGCGCGCACCGCTACGACCAACCCGGCGCAGGACCCCGAGGTGCTCGAACGCACCCGCCTGCTCGAACAACTCAAGGCCGGCGAGCGGACCTTCCAGACCGAAATCGACGCGCTGGAGAACGAGCGCGCGCCGCTGATGCAGCGGCAGGACGCGCTGAACGCCTCGGAGAACCGCGCGGAAATGCTGGCCGCCCCGGCGCGCGAGCGGGCGCGGTTCTGGCAGGAACTGCGCGTGTTCCTGCTGCGGCTGGCGGTGGCGCTGCCGATGCTGGCGGCAGCGGTGTGGCTGGTGGTGAAGAAGCGCGAGAGCGATTACTGGCCGCTTGCGCGCGGGTTCGTGCTGGCGGCGGTGTTCGTCTTTTTCGTCGAACTGGTGCCCTACCTTCCCAGTTATGGCGGCTATGTCCGCTACGGGGTGGGCATCGCGCTGACCTTTGGCGCAGGCGTATTCCTGATCCGCAACATGCGCGCCTACCTGGCTCGGCGGCAGGTGGTCGAAGCCCAGGCCGAGGCCGAACGCCGCGCCAATGTCAGCCACGACGAGGCCTTTCGCAAGATGGCCGCGCGCCAGTGCCCGGGATGCGACCGGCCCATCGCCGCGATGGACGGCAGCGAGACCAATTTCTGCGTCCACTGCGGGATGACCCTGTTCGATCACTGCCCTTCGTGTGACCGGCGCAAGATGGCGTTTTTCCGGTTCTGCATGGCCTGCGGCACGCCCGCTGATGGCCTGAAAACGCAAATTCCCCGCGAAAATCCGCCCGCCCCGGGTTGAAACCGGCAACCGCACGGCACATAGGGAAGGCATGACCAAGAAGACCGAAAAAAGCGCGTGGACCGCCAACGCCGCAATAGCCGGGGCCGCCATGGCCGGTGCCGCCATCGGCTCGGCCGCACTGGCCGCCGCCCTGCTCTATGCCTCGCGCCGCAAGGACGCCGACAAGCCGACCGCCGCGCCGATCCACCCCGAAGACGCGCCGGAGACGGACTGATGGAAGCCGTCCGCCAGATTGATGGCAAGGCCTATCCATTCGGGCGCAAGAACGTCGATACCGACGTCATCATCCCCTCGCACTGGCTGAAAACCATCACCCGCGAGGGGCTTGGCCGTGGCGCGTTTGAAACCGTCCGCAAGGAACCGGGCAACGTGTTCGAGGACCCGGAATACGTGGGCGCACCGATAATCATCGCGGGTGACAACTTCGGCTGCGGCTCCAGCCGCGAACACGCCGCCTGGGCCCTGCTCGACATGGGGGTGAAGGCGGTGATCGCGCCGTCCTATTCGGATATCTTTTCCGGCAATGCCTTCAAGAACGGCATCCTTGCCGTGGCCCTGCCGCAGGAAGCGGTGGACCGCCTGCTCGAAGTGGCCAGGACCGATCCGATCCACATCGACCTTGAAGCCCAGACCGTGACCACCCCGTTCCAGGACCGCTTCACCTTCGAGGTCGATCCGTTCCGCAAGCACTGCCTGCTCAACGGACTCGACGAGGTCGGGCTGACGCTCGCCCGCGACGCGGCAATTTCCACCTATGAACAGGGCGCGCGGACCGCGCTGCCATTTCTTGCCAAGGGGGTCGCCGTCGCGGCCTGAACGCCCATTGAACAGCGCGCTGGCCGGGCCTAGGCTGCACCCAGCACCGATATTTTTGTGATCAAGGGATTCGACCGACCATGACCAGCTTCAAAGATCGCGAACGTGCCGAAGAAGCCAAATATGCCCTCGACGAGGAAATGCTGTTCCGCATCCACGCGCGCCGCAACCGCCTGCTTGGACAGTGGGCTGCTGAACGCATGGGCCTGTCGGCGGTCGAAGCCGAAGGCTATGCCAAGGGGGTGGTCCAGGCCGATTTCGAGGAAGCGGGCGACGAGGACGTGGTGCGCAAGCTGCTCGGCGACCTGGTCGGCGCCGGGGTCGATGCGAACGAAGCTGAAGTGCGCGCCGCGCTCGACGCCAAGCTGATCGAAGCCCGCCGCGCGCTGCTGGGCGAGGCCTGAGGCCAGCCGATGGCAATGGCCGCAGACCAGATCGAGGCGATGATCCGCGCCGCCCTGCCCGATGCGGAGGTGGCGATCACCGACCTTGCCGGCGACGGCGACCATTACAGCGCGCACGTCGTTTCGGCGGCCTTCGCGGGCAAGAGCAGGGTCGCCCAGCACCAGCTGGTCTACAAGGCGCTGGGGGGCCGCATGGGCGGTGACCTCCACGCCTTGCAACTGACCACGGCTGTTCCCACCTGAGGGCAGAACCTCGCTTCCAGCTTCAACAAGGCCCCGCGCACCCATGTCCGACACCCCCCAAGCCGCTACTGACGCCCGCCTCACCGAAATCGTCACCGGCAACGAAGTCGTCCTGTTCATGAAGGGCACGCCGCTGTTCCCGCAGTGCGGCTTTTCGAGCAGGGCCATCGCCATCCTCGACCACCTCGGCGTCGAATATACCAGCGTGGACGTGCTCCAGGACATGGAAATCCGCCAGGGGATCAAGGCGTTCTCGGACTGGCCGACGATCCCGCAGCTCTACGTGAAGGGCGAATTCGTCGGCGGCAGCGACATCATGATGGAAATGTTCGAGGCCGGCGAACTTCAGCAACTGGTGGCCGGCGTCAAGCAAGCTTGAATCTTTGGTTTAGTGCGGAAAGGCCATCCGGCCTTTCCTTGCGGCACCAGCCCACTCCCCCGCACAAACCAAAAGGCCCGCGAACCGACCAGGGTTCGCGGGCCTTTTTGCGTTCCGGGTGGGACCGGGTGACGCTAGAACTTTCTCGGGGAGGCGGAGCCGCGGAGACCAGGATGCGGCCCCGCCTCAATTCGAGACTGCTTGGGGTACACGAAGATATAGCACGTCCCGTGCCAAATTCAAAAAGTAACTGTTTTAACACGTTTTTTTACCTTTCCCGCCTGCACCACCCCTTCGTTTTGTAAAGACCGCCGACAGTTTTCGCGGCAGAACCTTGCCAGCCGCTGCCGTTCCGGCAAGAACCTGCCGATGATCGAATTTCCCCCGCAGAGCGCGAGCGCCGTCGTAATCCCGGCGGCCTCCGTCATCACCTTTCGCCGGGCGCCGGCCAGCGCGGGACAGGGGGGGGGCGCGGGGATCGAGGTGCTGATGCTGGTGCGTTCGGCCAGCGTCCGCTTTGCCGGGGCCATCGTCTTTCCCGGCGGCCGGGTCGACGATGCTGACCGCGAACTCGCTGCCCGGCTGTTTCCCGATCATCCCGACCCGGTGGACTGCGCCGCGCGGATTGCCGGGGTGCGCGAGACGCTGGAGGAAGCGGGCCTTGCACTGGGCCTGTCGCACGCCGTCAGCGCCGGGGAGGCCGCCACCGCGCGGGCGCGCCTGCTCGAATGCGGGCAGCTTGGCACCGTGCTGGACGAATTCGGCTGGACGCTCGACCTCGGCGCGCTGATCGCTTTCGCGCGGTGGAACCCGCGGCTCGAGCGCGCCTATGACACGCGGTTCTATCTGGCCGACCTTGGCACCGGGGCGCTCGCGCTCGACGTCGACGGGACCGAGAACAACCACCTCGAATGGTTCGCCCCGGCAGAGGTGCTGGCCCGCGCCGAGGCGGGCGAACTGCGCGCGATTTTTCCGACCCGCTGCATCCTCCAGCGCCTTGCCCTCCACGCCGATTTCGCCGCCGCCGCCGCCGACGCCGGCGCCCATCCGGTGAAGGAGATCGTGCCGTGGATCGAATGGCGCGGCGGGGTCCAGTGGATCTGCATTCCCGAAGAGCTAGGCTATCCGCAGACCTCCGCGCCGCTGGAAGACGTCAACCGGGCGTGAGAGGCTCGCCGACCGCAAATTCGGCTCGGTACGTATTTGGTCCGGCCAAGACAGGTTTACACCGCCCGGGCGATTGCCCTACGGTCGGGACACGAGAGGAACGCCCACGATGTCCCTTGTGATGCCCACGCCCGATGCCGCCACGCTGGCGCGGCGCGATGACATCGTCGCGGCGCTGCGTGCGATCGTGCCGGGCGAAGGGGTGATTGCCGACGCGGAAAGCCTGCGCCCCTACGAATCCGACGGCCTGACTGCCTATCGCCAGCCGCCGATGGTGGTGGTCCTGCCCGAAACCACGGCGCAGGTTTCCGCGATCCTCGCATGGTGCCACGCGAACGAGGTCAAGGTCGTGCCGCGCGGCTCGGGCACCTCGCTGTCGGGCGGGGCATTGCCGCTGGCGGACGGGGTGCTGCTGGGCCTGTCGCGGTTCAACCGGGTGCTGGAAATCGACTATGCCGACCGGGTGGCCGTGGTCCAGCCGGGGGTGACCAACCTTGCCGTGACCCGCGCGGTGGAGGATGCCGGGTTCTATTACGCGCCCGATCCCTCCAGCCAGATCGCCTGCTCGATCGGCGGCAACGTGGCGGAAAACTCGGGCGGAGTGCACTGCCTGAAATATGGCCTCACCACCAACAACGTGCTCGGCTGCGAGATGGTGCTGATGGACGGCGAAGTGATCCGCATCGGCGGGCGGCAGCTCGATCCGGCGGGGTTGGACCTGCTGGGCGTCGTGGTCGGCTCCGAAGGACTGCTGGGCGTCGTAACCGAAGTGACCGTGCGGATCCTGCCCCGGCCCGAAACCGCCCGCGCGCTGCTGATCGGCTTTTCCACCGTCGAGGGCGCGGGGCAGTGCGTGGCCGATACCATCGCCGCCGGGATCATTCCTGCGGGGATGGAGATGATGGACAAGCCGGCGATCCATGCCGCCGAAGCCTTCGTCAACGTCGGCTATCCACTCGACGTGGATGCGCTGCTGATCGTCGAGTTCGACGGCCCCGCTGCCGAATGCGACCACCTGATCGCGGCGGTGGAAAAGATCGCGCAGGCCAACGGCGCGGTCTCGGTCCGCGCCTCGGTCGACGAGGACGAGCGGATTGCCTTCTGGGCGGGACGCAAGGCGGCTTTCCCGGCGGTCGGCCGCCTCGCGCCGGACTATTACTGCATGGACGGCACGATCCCGCGCCGCCGCCTCCCCGAAGTGCTCGAACGGATGGCCACCCTGTCCGCGCAATACGGGCTGGGCGTCGCCAACGTGTTCCATGCCGGCGACGGGAACCTGCACCCGCTGATCCTCTACGATGCCAACCAGCCCGGCCAGCTGGACCGGGCCGAGGCCTTCGGCAGCGACATCCTGCGGCTCTGCGTCGAGGTGGGCGGCGTCCTCACCGGCGAACACGGCGTGGGCGTGGAAAAGCGCGACCTGATGCCTGAAATGTTCACCGAGACCGACCTCAAGCAGCAGCTCCTGCTCAAATGCGCGTTCGACCCGCTCTCGCTGCTCAATCCGGGCAAGGTGTTTCCGCAGCTCCACCGCTGCGCCGAACTCGGCCGGATGCATGTCCACCACGGCCTGCTCCCCCATCCCGAACTGCCGCGGTTCTGACCATGACCCAGCCGAACTGCGAAACCGACATCGCCGATGCCATCGCCGACGCCAACCGCGCCGGGGACAAGCTGCTGATCACCGGAGGCGGGACAAAGGCCGGGGTTGGCCGCCGGGTTGAAGCGCGCACGCTGAACCTGTCGGGACTGTCGGGGGTGGTCGACTACGATCCGCCCGAACTGGTCCTGACCGTGCGTCCGGGCACGCCGCTGGCGCAGATCGAGGTGCTGGTGGCGGACGAACGGCAGATGCTGGCGTTCGAACCGTTCGACCATGCCGTGATGCTGGGCGCAAAGCCGGGGGCGACCATCGGCGGCGTCGTTGCTGCGGGCGCTGCGGGTTCGCGGCGCGTTTCGGCGGGCGGCGCGCGCGATCACATGCTTGGCTTTCGCGCCGTGACCGGCCGGGGCGAGGCCTTTGTTGCGGGGGCCAGGGTGGTCAAGAACGTGACCGGCTATGACCTGCCCAAACTGGCCGCCGGTTCATGGGGACGGCTGTTCGCCTTGACCGAGCTGACGCTCAAGGTCATGCCGCGGCCCGAAACCAGCGGAACCTGGCTGATCGCCGGGCTGGATCCTGCCGCGGCCGTGGCCGCGATGGCCGCCGCGATGGGGAGCCAGGCCGACGTCGCCTGCGCCGCGCACCGCCCGGCGCATGGGGCATCCCCGGCGCTCACCGCATTGCGGCTCGAAGGGTTCGAGCCTTCGGTGCGGGCGCGCGGCGCGATGCTGGACAGCCTGCTGGACGCCTGCGGCGGTGCGGTGCGGGCGGATGCGGATACGGCCAGCGCATTCTGGGCCGACCTGCGCACGCTGGCCCCGCTCGGCCACGAGCGCGCGCTGTGGCGGATCAACGTTGCGCCTTCGCGCGGCCCGGCGGTGGTTGCAGCGCTGGCGGCGTGCGGGGCCGACTGGATGATGGACTGGGCCGGCGGACTGGTATGGGCGGCGCTGTCCGGCCACGCCGCCGAGGTGCGCGCTGCCGCTGGCGCGGCGGGAGGCCACGCAACCCTGCTGCGAGATGGCGGCACTGTCCCCGCCTTCCACCCCCCTGCCCCCGGCTTCGCCCGGCTTGAGGAGCGCGTGCGCCGCGCCTTCGATCCGGCGGGCGTGTTCGAGACTGGACGCTTCTGATGCAGACCCGCTTTGCCCCCGAAGCCCTCGCCGATCCGGCCATGGCCTCGTCCGAGGCGGTGATCCGCAAGTGCGTGTACTGCGGGTTCTGCACGGCGACCTGCCCGACCTATGTCCTGCTCGGCGACGAACTCGATAGCCCGCGCGGGCGGATCTACCTCATCAAGGAGATGCTCGAGAACGAGGCTACGCCGACTCCGCAAGTCATCAAGCACGTCGACCGCTGCCTGTCGTGCCTGTCGTGCATGACGACCTGCCCGTCCGGCGTGAACTACATGCACCTGGTCGACCATGCGCGGGCCTATATTGCGCAGCGCGGGAAGCGCCCGCTGCGCGACCGGCTGTTCCGCAGCGTGCTGGCATGGGTCTTGCCCCATCCGGCCCGCTTCCGCCTTGCCCTGCGGCTGGCGCGGCTGGTCCGCCCGGTCGCGCCGCTCATGGGAAAGGTCGATGCCTTGGCCCCCGCCACCGCGATGCTGAGCCTTGCCCCGGCCTGGGTGCCGCGCGCGGTGCCTGCCGCCGATGCCCCCGTTCCCGCCGCCAAGGCCCGCGTCGCGCTGCTGGCC
>CAYFJH010000079.1:0-13615 GCA_964343385.1 uncultured Novosphingobium sp.
GCGCTTGCGGCGGGGCTGGATGGCACGGTCGGGGCGGAGGCCGCCGTGGTTCCGGGCAAGGCATCGCCCACGGTCCGGTTTGGCGGCCGCTCGCTGCGCATGGCCGACTTGACGCACAAGCTCACCCGCCAGTTCAACTTTGACCCGACGCGCCCGCGCATCGCGATGGAATCGGTCGATGGGTCGGGGGTCAAGGTGGGCATGAAGATGCACCGCCTGTCGCTGATCGAGCATACGGGCACGCACATCGACGCACCCAGCCACTTTGGCGAGACTCTGGCGAGCCTTGGCGAGATTCCGGTCGAGGACCTGGTGGTGCCGCTCGCCGTGATCGACATTTCCGCCCGCGCGCGGCGTGATCGCGATGCGCAGGTCGAGCCTGCCGATATCGCCGCGTGGGAGCGCCGTCATGGCCGCCTGCCGGATGGATGCTGCGTGGCGGTCCATTCGGGCTGGGACCCCTTTGCCGAAAGCGCGCGTAACCGGGCCGACCATACCCACCGGTCGACCGGATTCGGGAGCGACGCGGCGCGCTGGCTGGTCGGGAGCCGCCGGGTCAAGGGCATTGCGGTCGATGCGATGACCATCGATTCGGGGCCGAACGTCCCGGCCTATCCGGTCCACCAGTTCTGGCTGCGCAGCGGGCGCTGGGGGATCGAGGGGATGACCAATCTGAAGGCGGTGCCGCCGGTCGGCGCGCTGCTGGTGGTGGGGGCAGCACCAATCGCGGAGGCGACGGGCATGCCTGTCAGAGCCATCGCCCTATTCTGAACGGTCGTTCCGCGCCGCAAGCGGTTTTGCAGGGATAACAGGGCGAAAACGCCCATGCCGGATAGAGGGATATTCGAGATGAAGCTGGGACAGATCATTCGCTATTGCGCCGGGGCATCGCTGCTCGCGCTTTCCGTTGCCGGTCATGCACAGGAGGCCGCCGCGCCCGCCGCTGCCGACGAAGCGCCGGCCTCCGAGCAGATCGTCGTCACCGGGTCGCGGATCCAGAAGCAGGGCTATTCCGCGCCGACGCCGCTGACCGTGCTCAACGCCGAGGAACTGACGCGCAAGGCACCGAGCAACGTGCCTGACGCGCTCAACCAGCTGCCGCAGTTCCAGGGGTCGATCAACCAGAACATGCAGGCCGACACCGGTGCGTCGAAGGTGCGTTCGGGCAACTACCTCGATATTCGCGCGCTGGGGCCGCAGCGGGTGCTGATCCTGATGAACGGCCGCCGCGTGCCGCCGACCAGCAGCAACGGCGCGACGGACGCCAACCTGATCCCGCAGATGCTGATCCGCCGGGTCGAGGTGGTGACTGGCGGCGCTTCGGCGGCCTATGGTTCGGATGCGGTCTCGGGCGTGGTCAACTTCGTGCTCGACGACCAGTTCAAGGGCCTCAAGATCAATGCGCAAAGTGGCGTTTCGACCTACCACGACGACGCGTCGTACAAGTTCGGCGTCGCAGCCGGGCACGGCTTCATGGATGACCGCGCCCATGTGCTGCTGAGCGCGGAATACTATCATTCGGACGGGATCACCGACCGGTCCTCGCGTGCGACCTCGAGCGGGGAATCGACGCTGAGCGGGATGACTTACGGCGGGTTCGGCACCGTGGCCGCGCCCTATGTCCATGTCGCCAACGCGCGCAACAATGCGTCCAGCTATGGCGGCCTGATCAACGCCGGGCTGCTGGCCAACCAGCAGTTCCTGCCCGGCGGCACGCTGGCCCCGTTCAACGTCGGGACCGCGATCCCTGGCCGCGCCGGTTACGGGATCAACAGCGACGGCGTGCTCAACCCGACCATCGGCCGGACCGGTGCGCCCACGCTGACCACCAAGCAGCTGTTCGGCCGGTTTTCGTTCGCGTTGAGCGATGCCGTGAACTTTTTCGTCGAAAGCAGCTACAACACCGGCGCGAACGCCGATCACAACTCCACCCCGGGCTCGCCCGCCGGCGGCTCGTTCATCACCTATGATAACCCGTTCCTGGCACCCTCTGTCAGGGCGCTGATGGCACCGGGCAGCAGTTTCCGCATGGTCCGCGCCTTCCGTGACTGGCCGCTCAATTCCAACGAGCAGAAGAGCCGCAACTTCATCGTCAACGCCGGGCTGAGCGGCACGATCGGTTCGAACACCAAGTGGGAAGCATACTATACGCACGGCTTCAGCCGGTTCGACACGGCGGCCTATCAGCTTGATAACCGCAAGTATTTCGCGGCGATCGACGCGGTGCGCAATTCGGCCGGGCAGATCGTCTGCAACGTCACGATCACCAACCCGGGGCTGATGAACGACTGCGTCCCGCTCAACATCATGGGCGAGGGATCGAGCAGCCTGAGCGCGATCCGGTATGTCCACGACACCTCGCGGTGGCGCGCGGTCAACATGATGGACCTGGCCGCGGCCAACATCACGACCGAGCCGTTCAGCCTGCCGGCGGGTCCGGTCACGGTCGCGATCGGCGGGGAAATCCGCCGCCAGTCGATCGTCCAGACCTCGAACGCCGATCCGGCGATCCCGGCCGACTTCACCGGCATCCGCAATGCGACCACCGCCAACCGCTATGCCGGGGTGAACGTGGGCGTTGGCGCGGGCGCCTATACGGTGAAAGAACTTTTCGGCGAAGTCGCGGTCCCGGTGCTCAAGGATTCCGCGATCGGCTCGCTCGATCTAAACGGGGCGGTGCGTTACACCCACTACAGCACCAGCGGTGCGGTGACGACCTGGAAAGTCGGCGGCAGCTTTACCCCTGTGCCCGACATCCGGTTCCGCGCGGTCTATTCGCAGGATATCCGCGCGCCTTCGCTCTATGAACTGTTCGCGGGCAAGCAGCAGACCACCAGCCCGCTGACCGACCGGCACACCAATACCTCGTCGAACGTCAACGTCATCACTTCGGGCAACCTTGCCCTCACGCCGGAAAAGGCCCGGACGCTGACCGTTGGTGCAGTGCTGAGCCCGCGCTTCCTGCCGGGGTTCAACCTGTCGATCGACTTCTACAAGATCAACATCAAGGACGCGATCGCTCAGCCGTTCACCTACATCCAGATGGCGGACCTGTGCGAAACCTCGGGTGGGACCAACGAGGTCTGCGCGCAGATCAGCCGCCCGCTGCCCTATGCGAACACGACCTCGGCCAACTTCCCGACCGAGATCCGGCTGCAGAACCTCAACCTCGCGCGGACCAAGCTGACCGGGCTGGATATCGAGGCGGGCTACCGCACGCCGGTGGCTGCGGGGACGCTGGGCTTCCGCCTGGTGGCGACGCGGCTGTTCCATTACCGCCAGCAGAACTCGTCAAGCTCGGCAGTGGTCGACTTTGCCGGCAACGCCGACTTCATCCAGGGGTTCTATCCGCTGCCACTGCCCAAGCTGCGCGGAAACCTCGAGATCGCCTATACCAGCAGCGGCCTCAGCCTGAGCGTGCAGGAGCGCTATATCGGCAGCTATAACCGGTCGGACCAGTTCCAGTGGATCGACAACCGCGTGCCGGCGACGTTCTATACCGACTTCAACATCTCGCACCGCTGGAGCGGATCGCCGGGGCAGCCCGAGCTTTATGCGACGGTCAACAACGCGTTCAACCAGAAGGGCCGACTGTTCCTGATCAGCCCGGTCGCCGGCCTGAACATCCCGACCGCACGGAGCATCTACGACATCGTCGGGCGCTACTTCACGGTGGGCGTCAAGACCAGGTTCTAAGGGCTGAACCCTCCTCCTCAGCCCCATGGCCCGGCGAGTGCGCAAGTGCTCGCCGGGTTCTTTTTGCCGGTGCCATCTGCGTTGCACGGCAATATAAGTTTGCCATTCCATCATTAGGTTTGTTATAATATCCAACTGGACAACCGGCGGCGCTATCAACGGCGACCGCGAACATATGGGTGCGAGGGCATTATGGCATTCAGGATCAAGGGTGCGGCGGCCAACTCGCAGTTCTATGACCTGCGCGGGCGGATCGTCGGCGTCGGTGCCCGCGTGAAATTCTGAAAATCGCTTATCCAAGAAGGACGGTCATGAAGATTGGTTTTATCGGCGTCGGGATCATGGGTCGTCCGATGGCGGGGCATCTCCAGGCGGCGGGGCATGAGCTGTCGCTGCTGGGCAGCCGCTCCGCGCCGCCGCCCGAACTGCTTGAAGGCGGGGCCTTCGTCAGCGGCAGCCCGCGCGACGTGGCGGCATCGTCCGACCTGGTGATCCTGATGCTGCCTGACACGCCCGATGTGGAAAGCGTGCTGTTTGGCCCCTCGGGCGTTGCCGAAGGGCTGCGCGCGGGGACCACCGTGGTCGACATGAGCTCGATCGATCCTATCGCGACGAAGGGCTTTGCCGCGCGGATCGAGGCCCTGGGCTGCAACTGGCTCGACGCGCCGGTTTCAGGCGGAGAGGTCGGTGCCAAGGCCGCCAGCCTGACGATCATGTGCGGCGGCAAGGCCGAAACCTTCGCCGCGGTCCGTCCGGTGCTTGAGCTGATGGGCAAGAACATCACCCACGTCGGCGAGGCCGGCGCGGGGCAGGTGACCAAGGTGGCGAACCAGATCATCGTCGCGCTCAACATCGAGGCCGTGGCCGAGGCGCTGGTGTTCGCGTCGAAGGCCGGGGTCGATCCGGGCCGCGTGCGCGAGGCGCTGATGGGCGGGTTCGCGGCATCGCGCGTGCTCGAAGTGCATGGGCAGCGGATGGTCGACCGGACGTTCGCGCCGGGCTTCCGCATCGCGCTGCACCAGAAGGACCTGGGGCTTGCGCTGTCGGGCGCGAAGGCGTTGGGCGTGGCGCTGCCCAATACGGCGCAAGCGCAGCAACTGTTCAGCACCTGCGTTGCCAATGGCGGCGCGGACTGGGATCATTCGGCGATGGCGCGCGCGCTCGAACTGATGGCGGCGCATCCGATCGCGCCGGACGCGGAATAATCACAAGACAACTCGCTGGGAGAAGTGACGATGGACAGTCTGGATTCGGGAACCTCCCGCCGCCGCGTGCTGCAAGGCATGAGCCTGACCGGGCTGACCTTTGCAGGCGGGACGATGGCCGCCGCAAAGACGGTTTCTGGGCGCGGCGGGCCTGCGATGGGCCGCTGGTGGGACAAGGACTACCGCATCGTCCAGACCAACCTGCGCGAGATCGACGCGCTGCAGGACCCGCGTGAGATTGCCCGCGCGGTGAAGGACTTCGGCGGCACCGCGATCGTGTCGAACATCGGCGGGATCGTCGCGTTCTATCCGACGAAGCTGCCGCTCCAGTACAAGAACCCCTATCTGAAGAACGACTTCGTCAAGGAAATGATCGCGGCAAGCCACGCCGAGGGGCTGGCCTACCTTGGCCGGTTCGACACCTCGAAGGCGCTCAAGCCCGTCTATGATGCCCATCCCGACTGGTTCGGCATCTATCCGGACGGCGCGCCGACCGAATTTGCGGGGACCTATCAGGCCTGCCCCAACGGCGGATGGCTGCAGGACTATGCCCTGAAAATGCTGCGCGAAGCGTTGACCACCTACAAGCCCGACGGAGTGTTTTTCAACGGCGTCGGGTTCGGCGTGAACGACTATGCCGGTCGCGCCAGAGGCTTCTGCGTGTGCAACAATTGCCGCACCGCCTTCCAGAAGATGATGAACCGCGACTTCCCGGTGCAGTTCAACTTCACCGATCCGAATTACCGCAGTTATCTGGAATTCCAGAAGCGGGTTATCGGCGATATCTTCAAGCGGATGCACGCGCTGGCGGATGAACTGATCCCCGGCGTGCCGATCTTCCGCGGCGAGGACTACGAGGAGGTCGGCCGCGGCGAATTGCAGCGCCGCATTCGCCGTCCCGCGCCGGAATGGCAGTACCAGTCGGGCGAGCAGATCCGCCGTGCCAAGGCGCAAGGCCAAGGCAAGCCGTTCTCGTCCACCTCGACCGCGCACATCGACTATCCGTGGCGCTTCGTCACGGAAACGCCGCACTATCACGTCAACCGCTTTGCCCAGATGCTGGGCGGCGGGGGGCGGCTCGACCTTTACCTGATGGGGACGCTCAAGGACCAGGACGACGAAACCTGGCTGCCGCCGCTGTCCGCGCTGTTCAAATGGGAGGCGGCAAATTCCGCCCATTACCTGAATACCGCCCCCGCCGCGCGGATCGGGCTCTACGATTCCGAGGCGAACGAAACCTTCACCGCGGCGACGCCGTGGGGCAGCTACCGCAACGGCACCACGCGCGGGGCCTATTCGATGCTGGTCGATGCGCGCCTGCCGTTCCAGTTCGTGCTGGGCGAAAAGGTGGTGAGCGGACAGACGAAACTGTCCGATTTCGACGTGATCTTTGCGCCCAACGTGGTGTGCATGTCGGACGCCGAAGCCGCCGCGCTCGATGGTTTCGTGTCTGCCGGCGGCCTGCTGGTGACCTCGGGCATGACCGCCGGCTATGACGCCGAAGGCCATCGCCGCAATTCCATCCCGCTCGCCTCGTTCCCGCTGGCCTCCTATGGCGAACCGCAGAAGGCCTCGGGCTGGACGCTCGATTCGCCGCACGGCACGCTGCGCCACTCGGAGAATTTCACCCCGATCGACGCCTTCTACTTTGGCGGCCCGGCGCGCGACGGCAGCCAGAACCTGCTGCCGTTCGTGCCCGACATCCGCTGGGGTCCGCCGGAATACAGCTATATCGTGCCGGGCACCAAGCCGCGCGAGGTGCCGGGGCTGTCGCTGCGCCAGCATGGCTTGGGCCACGTCGCCCACATCCCGTTCCTCAACGAATGGCAGTATTACCGCGACAACCTGCCGGTGAACCAGCAACTCCTCTCGGCGCTGGTGACGCGCTATGGCCGGCTCCAGCGCTTCGTCCTCGACGGCGCGGGCGCGGCCGAACTGACCGTTCTGCGCAGCGGGGACAGCAACTGGCTGCTCCACGTCATCAACTATGCCGGCCAGCGCGGCGGGCGCTATGACGCGCCGCCCGCGCTGCACGGGCTCAGCATCGGCATCGCCGGACCGGCCCCCGGCGGGATGCGGGCGCTGGTGAACGGCGTCGCCGTCGAGGGCCTGCGCCGGACGGGCGATACCGTGCGAACCTGGTTCGCCCTGCCGCCGGTGGGGGCATTCGAGGCCTTGCTCGTCACGACCGGATGATGGATTGGCGCCGGGCTTTGCGGTCCGGCCGAAGTCTGGCTATGGTAACGGTTCAGGATAGCGTACGGACATTGGATGAACACGACCTCGATCAGGCCCGCCAAGCTGGCCGACGCCATTGCCGAGCACATCAAGCAGATGATCCTCGAAGGGTCGCTGCAACCTGGTGAGCGGCTGCTGTCCGAACGTGACCTCTCGGCCAAGCTCGACGTTTCGCGCCCTTCGCTGCGCGAGGCGCTCGACAAGCTGATCGCCGAGGGCCTGCTGGCGACCAATGCGCAGGGCGTGGCCCACGTCAGCCGCGACATCGGCAAGTCGATGCGCGATCCGCTGGTCCAGCTGATGGACACGCCCGAGGCGCGGTTCGATTGCCTTGAACTGCGCGCCGTGGTCGAATCTGCCGCCGCCGGCCTCGCCGCCGACCGGGCCTCCGAAGTCGACCGCGAGACGATCACCCGCTGCTTCGCCGCGATGCTCGCCGCGCATGAAATCCAGGATGTCGAGGAAATCGCCCGCACCGACGCGGAGTTCCACTTCGCGATCTACGAGGCGAGCCACAACCTGATGTTGCTGCACTTCATGCGCAGCATCGAGACGATCCTGCGCTCGAACGTCTATCTCAACCGCAAGAACCTTTATGAACACCGCCGCCAGCGTGACAGCCAGTTGCGCGAGCACCAGGCGATCTATGAAGCGATCATGGCCCGCGACGCCGAGGGCGCACGCGGAGCGGCGGGCGACCACATGACCACCGCGATGCACACCCAGCGCGAGATTTTCGAGGAAGAGCGCCGGCTCGAAGCCTCGATCCGGCGGCTGGCCCGCAGCGATCTCGTCGCCGCCGGCAAGGTCCGCCCGGCGCGCGCGCGGCGCTGAAATTCGTCGAAACTACTGCGCGCGGATGCCTTACGCGCACTGCTTCACCGTGAAACCGACCACGCCCAGCGGGCCGTAGTCGGCGCGGTAGACACCCGGCACCAGCCAGCCGCGGTCGCCGATCTTGCCGGTGATCACCAGTTGCCCGGGGACAATGGTGCGCCCGGTGGCGAGAATCTCGCGCGTGACGGCGAGCAGGCTTTCCCACTGATTGTTCATTGATTCGCGGCCCAATCCGGCAGTGATGGGCTGGCCGTCGCGGGCGAGCGAGACCTTGAGCGCGTCGAGATCGGTGACGGCGGGCGGGGCGGACCGTCCGCGCACATAGCCGGCCGCGGAAACGTTGGCCGCGACCATGTCGATCGCGCCGTAGTTGTCGGGGTCGCGGTATCCGATGTCCGGCAGGTCGATGACCGGCTCGACGCTGCCGACGGCGGCGGTGAGGGCGGCGACATTGGCGGGGAGCCGGTTGACGCCGCGCGCGAAGGTGAAGCCGAGCTTCATTTCGAACGAGGCCTTGCGGTAGCCGCACAGGGAAATCGCATCGCCGCCGCGAGCCGCGCCGGACGCAAACAGCACGCCGACGAGGGGCTTGGTGACATTCCGCGCCTTCATCGAGGCGGCGGACATCAGCCCGCCCTTGTATCCGGCCGCTGCGTCTCCCCGGCGGGCGTGGGCGGCGACGAGGGCGGCTTGCAGGCGGTAGGCGGCGGCCATGTCGGCAGCCGGCTGGGTGTCGGTGATGGGCGCGAAGGGTTTGCCCTCCGCCTCGGCCCGGACGAATTGCTGCACATAGGCGCGGTCCGCCGGGCGGGTGGTGGCGCAACCGGCCAGCACGAGGGCCAGCGCGGTTGCGCTCAGGACTTTTGTCATTGCGGGATCACCCCCGGGAAGACGTATTGCTGCAGCATGACGATGATCCCGAGCACCAGGGTCAGGATGATGCTGTGCTTGAAGGTGCGGGCAAGGATCGCCCCTTCCTGGCCGCGGCATTCGGTGGTGGAGGTGCCGGTGGCGATGTTCTGCGGCGAGATCATCTTGCCGAGCACGCCGCCCGAGGCATTGGTCGAGGCCATCAGGACCGGGCTGAGGTCAAGCTCGCGCGCGGCGACGACCTGAAGGTTGCCGAACAGCGCGTTGCCCGAGGTGTCGCTGCCCGAGAGGAACACCGCGAGCCAGCCGAGGAACGCGGAGACCAGCGGGAAGAAGACCCCGACAGAGGCGATGCCGACGCCGAGGGTATAGGCGATGCCCGAATAGTTCATCAGGTAGGCAAGGCCGACGATGATCATCGTGGTGACGAGCGGCAGGCGGACCTGCTTGATCGTGCCCTTGAGCGCGGTGACGAACTGGGCCGCGGTCAGGCGGACGAGCAGGGCGGTAAGGATGGTGGAGGCGAGGATCGCCGTCCCGGTGGCGAGCGGCTGGAAGGACCATACGGCGGCATAGGGCTTGCCGTAGGTGGTGATGAAGACCTGGTTGTGGAGGCCGGGCCATTCGATCTTCTGCTCGCCGATCAGGTTGAGCTTGAGGTGGACCCAGGCGATCACGGTGACCGAAAGGATGAGCCACGGCGCCCAGCCTTGCCAGCCGGGCTTGGCCGAAGCAGTGGCGCTTTCGGCGGCGCCGAGGTGGAGTTCCGGGGCTGGCCTCAGGGCGAATTCGGGATCGTGTTCAAGCTTCCACACCTTCACGAAGGCGAGGGTGACGATCAGCGAGGCGAGCGAGGACAGCACGTCGGTGAGGGCGTAGCCGAGGTAGTTCGACGAGAGGAACTGGACGAAGGCGAACGAGCTGCCGGCGACCAGCAGCACGGGCCACACGCCGCGGATGGCGCGAAGGCCGCCGAACACGCCGATCACGTAGAACGGCAGGATCAGCGCGATCAGCGGAAGCTGGCGGCCGATCATCGCGCCGAGCGTGACGTCGTTGAGCTGGGTCACGGCGGCAAGCGTGGTGACCGGCGAGCCAAGCGCGCCGAAGGCCACCGGCGCGGTGTTGAACATGAGGGTAAAGACGATCGCGTCGATCGCGCGAAAGCCGAGCGCCACCAGCAGCGCGCTGGTGATCGCAATCGGTGCGCCGAACCCGGCGACGCCTTCGAGCAGGCAGCCGAAGGCGAAGCCGACGACGACCAGCACGACCCGGCTGTCATTCGGCAGGTGTTCGACCATCCAGGCGCGGAACTGGTCGAACCGGCCCGAGGCGACCGAGATGTTGTAGAGCAGGAGGGCGTTGGCCACGATCCACATCACCGGCCAGGCGGCGAAGGTGGCACCGGCCGCGATGGAGCCGAGGGCCAGGCCGACCGGCATCTGCCAGATCGTGATGGCAAGCAGGAGGGCGGCGATCACCCCTGCGATCGAGGCCTGCCAGGCCGGGCGGCGCAGGACGCCAAGGAGGACGAGCACGACTGCGATGGGAATGCTCGCGGCCACGAACGACAGTGCGAGACTTCCCGCGACAGGCGTGATGAGTTGATGGAACATGGCTCTCCCTCCAGGCACCGGCGCGGCGAGGCCGGCGCGGCAATCAACGGTTGTGCGGCCTTCTGGCCTTTGGTTAGAAGACCTGCCCGTTTTTCGTTTGCAGACTTTGCCGGATGGACCGGAAGGGGCATGCGGCGGAATTCGGGGCGGGCTTCGACTCGATCAGGTTATGCAAAAATCCATGGGTTTGAAGTTCATTCCTGAACGGCGCAGATTATGGAAGCAAGCGCGCATCCAGGTTGTTTCGGGATGCGGAAAAAGGTTATCATAAAGGCTGTTGCGCTGATTGGTAAAAAACTCTATCCAAAAAGCGGAAAGCGGTCAACAGCCGCATGAGAGCGCGCCCGATTGGCAAGGAGGGACGATGTTCGGTGGCACTGGTTTGAGGCGCTGCGGAGATTCGCGAGGACCGGCGCCCGTTGCCGGACGTCGCACCCTGTGCCTCTCCGGCCGCTGCGGTGCCGGAGCCTGTGCATGACGCAGGTGCTCGGCCGTTCCGGGGTCTGGACCGATGCGTGCGCCCGCGAATTGCTGCGCAGCATGTTCGATGCTGCGGTGGCCGCCGCCGATCCGCAGCGGGTGCTGGCCGGCTTCCTCCCGCCGCCGCCCACCGGGCGCTGCGTGGTGGTGGGCGCGGGCAAGGCTGCCGGGTCGATGGCCCGCGCGGTTGAGGCCGCGTGGAGCACTATTGCGCTGTCGGGCACGGTGGTTGCGCCCTATGGTTACGGCATGCCGACACAGCGCATCGTGATGCGCGAGGCGGCCCATCCGGTGCCCGATGTCAACAGCGAGGCCGCGGCGCGCGAGATTCTTGCCTCGGTCAAGGGACTGGGGCCTGACGACCTGGTGCTCTCGCTGATTTCTGGCGGGGGTTCCTCGGTCCTGTCGCTGCCGGCGGACGGGCTGACCCTGGCGGACAAGCAGCAGGTCAACCGCGCGCTGCTCGCCTCCGGGCTCGACATCCGTTCGATGAACGCGGTGCGGCGGCGGCTTTCGGCGATCAAGGGCGGCAAGCTGGCGGCGGCGGCAGCGCCGGCGCGGGTGGTAACGCTGGCGATCAGCGACATTCCCGGCGACGATGCGGCGGCGATTGCCTCGGGCCCGACGATCGCCGATCCAGATGCTGCACGCGATCTTGCGCCGCTGGCCGAAATGCTGCGCGGGCAGATCAGCCCGGCGGCCTATGACCTACTGGTGCGTCCCGCCAGCCCGGCGGCGGTCGCGGCGTCCGACGTGCGGCTGATCGCGGCCCCGGCGGCAAGCCTCGATGCGGCGGCGCAGGTGGCGCGGGCGGCGGGCGTCGCCGTCGAACTGCAGGGCGACGATCTTGAAGGCGAAAGCCGCGAGCTGGGCGAGGAGATGGCGGCGCGCGCGCTGAAACTGCTCGAGGCCGGGCGCGGCAAGCCGGTGGTGCTGCTCTCGGGCGGCGAGACCACGGTGACGCTGACCGGCAAAAAGGCCGGGCGCGGCGGGCGCAATACCGAGTTCGCGCTGGCGCTGGCGCTGGCGCTGAACGGCCGGGCCGGAGTCTGGGCGCTGGCCGCCGACACCGACGGCGAGGACGGCGCGAGCGGCGGCGGGGCCGGGGCGATCGCTGCCCCCGACACGCTGGCGCGGGCGCAGGCGGCGGGGCTGGACCCGGCGGAAAGCCTCGCCGGACATGACAGCGGGACCTTGTTCGAGCGGGTCGGCGATCTCATCAAGACCGGGCCGACCTATACCAACGTCAACGATTTTCGCGCGGTGCTGGTGGTTCCGGCGGTCTGATCCGCTTGACGCTGGCCTGTTCCTGGGCAAGGTCGGCGGCTTGTTGGACATTCATTCTGCAGGCGGAACAGACCGATGAAGCGCATGTTGGCCGGACGCGAAGTCGGGGCGATCGGCTATGGGTGCATGGGGCTCAGCCATGCCTATGGCGTGCCCCCGGCCGAGGCCGAGGGTGAGGAGCTGCTGCTGCGCGCGCTTGACCTGGGCTATGACCATTTCGACACGGCGCGGATCTATGGGCTGGGCCGCAACGAGGCGCTGGTTGGCCGTGCGCTGGGCGCGCGGCGCGGGGAATTCCTGCTCGCCTCGAAAATGGGGATCATCGTTGACGACGGCCCGCGCCGGATCGACTGTCACCCGGCCACCATCCGGCGCGAGGCGGAAAAGAGCCTCAGGGCGCTGAACGTCGATCACATCGACCTCTATTACATGCACCGCCCGGACTTTGCCGTGCCGATCGAGGATTCGATGGGGGCGATGGCGCAGCTGGTGGCCGAGGGGAAGATCGGCGCGATCGGCCTGTCGGAGATGAACGCGGACACGCTGCGCCGCGCCCACGCGGTCCATCCCGTGTCCGCGATGCAGACCGAATATTCGCCGTGGACCCGCAACGTGGAAATCGCCATTTTGGAGACGACGCGCGCGCTGGGCACGGCGCTGGTGGCCTTCTCGCCGGTCGGGCGCGGGATGCTGACCGGGCGGGTCCGCGATGTCGAGGCGATGGCGCCGCACGACCTGCGCCGTTCCCACCCGCGTTTCCAGGGCGAAAACTTCGTCCGCAACCTCGCGCTGGTGGACCGCTTCGTCGCCCTGGCCGAGGGTGCCGGGGTGACCGGCGCGCAGCTGGCGCTCGGCTGGGTGCTGGCGCGGGGCGACCACGTCCACGTCATCCCCGGCACGGCCAATGCCGACCACCAGGCCGAGAACGTCGCGCGGGCCGACTGGCGGCCGGACGCGGCGCTGATCGCGGCGGTGGAGGACATCTTTGCCCCCGGCGCGGTGGCCGGCAACCGCTATCCCGATGCGATGCGGGTGCAGGTCAGCACCGAGGAAATGGCCTGAGGTCTTATACCACATCCCGCTGATGCTGACCCATGAGGGCCGCCAGAAGCCGCCTTCGGTTGCCATTTCCCGCGCGCAGGACTGCGTCGCAGCCTCGCCGCGATGAACCACATCGCGGCTTCGCCTGTTCCTTGCCAGCAGACGGGAAATGGCAATCCTCATGGGTCAGCATCAGCGGGATGTGGTATTACGCCTTGAACACCACTGTCTTATGCGCATCAAGGAAGACGCGGTCTTCAAGCTGGAGCAGGACGGCGGTGGCCAGCACCCGGCGTTCGATGTCGCGGCCCTTGCGGACGAGGTCGTCGGGATGGTCGGAATGGC
>CAYFJH010000080.1:0-13538 GCA_964343385.1 uncultured Novosphingobium sp.
CGGTGAGGAACGCGCCATAGAGCGTGGCGCGATCATCGTCGGCGAGTTCGACCAGACCGGCTTTCACGACGAGGCTGCCCAGTTCGATCAGTTGCCGCGTGCGTTCGCGTCGCTGGACCTGCCATTCGCGCATGTCGGTGCGGGCCATGACTGCCTCAAGCCGATGCCGCGCCGCCGTCAAGCGGAAGAGTGCCGTCCGCGTGGCGTTCAGTTCCTTCGCCGCGTTTTCGCGCCTTGTTTTGAAAGAAGGCCGCGCCGCGCTTGCGCCAGTTCTCCTTTCGCGCAGCGTCTGCGGTTTCGACGATACCCAGCAGCGCACCGGCCAGCGCTTCCGCGTCGCTGGCATCGGCTCCGGTGGCGATGACCAGTTCGCCGAGCTGCTGCACGCGGCGTTCTTTGAGTTGCTTCGCCTTATCGGCGAGCGCCTTCAGTTCCGAATCGAAGTCACGGGGTTTGCGCATCGAAGTTCTCCGTTGAGAGGTGATACACTGATGATAATATAGACACTCTCCCAATGCTGTAGAGTCATCGAGACAGCCTGATACTGAATAGTCCCGAGCAGGATTTTATCATGGGAGGGCGCGCTTATACGTCGTGCCGACGTGCGCTTGGTGGCGTAGATGGATTGCCATCATGGCGATCTTCCATCTCTCCGTTAAAGTCATCAGCCGGTCGAGCGGGCGCAGCGCCGTGGCGGCAGCGGCCTATCGTGGGGCCGAGCGGCTCCACGACGAACGGCTCGACCGCGACCATGATTTCACCAACAAGGACGGGGTCGTCCATTCTGAAGTGATGCTGCCCGAAGCCGCACCCGCAGAATTAGCAGACCGGGAGAAGCTTTGGAACGCCGTCGAGGCTGCCGAAAAGCGGAAGGATGCGCAGCTAGCCCGCGAGGTCGAATTCGCGATTCCAAGAGAGCTGACCAAGGAACAGGGCATCGAACTGGCCCGCGAGTTTGTCGAAGCCGAGTTCGTCGCAAAGGGCATGATTGCCGATCTGAATGTCCATTGGGATATCGGTAAGGACGGCCAGCCCAAACCCCACGCCCATGCCATGCTCACCATGCGCGAAGTCGGGGAAGACGGTTTCGGCGCGAAGGTGCGCGAGTGGAACAAGGCCGAACTGGTCGAGCAGTGGCGCGAGCGCTGGGCCGATCGTGTCAATCAACGGCTGGCCGAACTGGACATCGACGCGCGCGTCGATCACCGCAGTCTGGAGGCGCAGGGCATTGCGCTGGAGCCTCAGGACAAAATCGGCCCAGCGGCATCGCGCATGGGCGTGCGCGGGCTTGAGGCCGAACGGATCGAGGAACATCGCGCCGTCGCGCAGCGCAATGGCGAGCGGATCATCGCCAACCCCGCCGTAGCACTTGATGCGATCACGCACAGCCAGGCCACCTTCACCAACCGCGACCTTGCCATGTTCGTCCATCGGCACAGCGACGGGAAGGAGCAGTTCGATTCGGCCATGAGCGCGGTGCGCGGATCGTCCGACCTGATCGCGCTTGGCAAGGACGGACGTGGCGAAGAGCGGTTCACATCGCGCCAGATGATCGAGACCGAGCAGCGGCTTGGCCGCGCATCGGAATTGCTGGCGGAACGCGAGCGGCATCGGGTCGAAGTCCCAGGCCGAGAAGGAGCGCTGGCGCGCGCGGCGGAACGCGGGCTTGTGCTCTCCGGCGAGCAGCGCGCGGCATTCGAGCATGTGACCGATAGTCGCGGCCTCAGCCTCGTTGTTGGCTATGCCGGGACCGGCAAGAGCGCGATGCTGGCAGTTGCGCGCGAAGCATGGGAAAGCGCAGGCTATAGCGTTCGCGGTGCCGCGCTGTCCGGCATTGCAGCTGAGGGGCTGGAGCACGGTTCAGGCATTGCCTCGCGCACCATCGCCAGCCTTGAACATCAGTGGGGCCAGGGCCGCGAATTGCTCACGTCACGCGACGTGCTGGTGATCGACGAAGCAGGCATGGTCGGCACGCGCCAGATGGAGCGCGTCCTCTCCCATGCCGTCGATGCAGGCGCGAAAGTTGTCCTGGTCGGCGACCCGCAGCAGCTCCAAGCCATCGAAGCCGGAGCGGCCTTCCGTGCGATCCATGAACGGCACGGCGGCGTCGAAATCAGTGAGGTGCGCCGCCAGCATGACGGCTGGCAGCAGGAGGCCACCCGGCACCTTGCCACCGGGCGCACCGGTCTTGCCATTCAGGCCTATGGCGAACGGGGCATGGTTCATGACACCGCGACGCGGGAAGCCGCACGCGGCGAGCTGATCGAGCGTTGGGATCGAGAACGGCAGGCCAGCCCCGGCGATACGCGGATCATCCTCACTCATACCAATGACGAGGTGCGCGAACTCAACGACGCGGCACGCGGAAAGCTGCGCGACAGTGGTGAGCTGGGCAACGATGAGACCATCCGCGCCGAACTCGGCAAGCGTCAGTTCGCCAGCGGCGACCGCATCATGTTCCTGCGCAATGAGCGGGGCCTGGGCGTCAAGAACGGCACACTCGGCACCGTCGAACAGGTGAGGTCGCAGCGCATGGCCGTGCGAACCGACGATGGCCGCAACGTCACTTTCGACACCAAGGATTATGCGCACATCGATCACGGCTACGCCGCCACGATCCACAAGGCGCAGGGCATGACAGTGGACCGCGCGCATGTATTGGCGACGCCGGGCATGGACAGCCACGGTGCCTATGTCGGCATGTCGCGCCACCGTGACGGCCTTGCCCTGCACTATGGGCGCGACGACTTCGCAGATCAGTCAAAGCTTGTCCGCACGCTGAGCCGTGAGCGCGGCAAGGATATGGCCAGCGACTACAAGCCCGAACAGCAGTTCGCCGAACGGCGCGGGATCACTTTCCGCGAGCGGATCGTGGAGATCGCCCGGCAGTTGCCGGAACGGGCGAAGTCGATCTTCGCGGGCTTCCGTCCGCAGGCCAACCGGCTTGAAGCGCTGCCCACCGATCAGGCTGGCCTGTCCGACCAGCGCCGGGTGGTCGAGCGCTATGCACGTGCTGCCAACGACATCGGGCAGATGCGCGAGCAGGGATTGCCGGTCCTGCCACATCAGCGCGACGCGCTGGAGAAGGCCGGAAAGGCGCTCGACGCGATCCGGCCCCATGGCACAGCCGACCTCGCCAGCGCCTTGCAACGCCAGCCCTCGCTGGCCCGTGAAGCTGCCGATGGCCGCAGCCAGGGCGCGATCCGCGTGATGCAGCTCGAAGCCGAAATCCGTGTCGATCCGATGCAGCGTGCAGACCGCTTTGTCAGCGACTGGCAGCGGCTGGGGCAAGCACGGCAAGCGATGCAGCGCGATGGCGACAGCAAGGGCGCGCAGAGGCTCACCAATCGTATGACGGACATGGCGAAGGGGCTGGAGCGCGACGCGCAGGTCGAATCCCTGCTGCGCGGCCGCACCCGCGAGCTTGGCATCAAGACGGAACTCGGTCGCGATCTGGCCCGCGACCTTGCCGCCTCCATCTCGATGGATCGGAGCCGGTCAATCGGCATGGGCCTGTAGGAGAAATGAAATGCACATCAACGACGCCGACGACATGGAGCTGGACCTTGAGCCGGAACCCGATCCTCCCGCCCCGGAGGCCGCAGGCGATCCCGCCGCCGAGGCTTTCGCCCGGCTTGAAGGAGAGCTGGCCCTGATGCGCCGAGCGGTTCAGCACCTTGCCGCCGAACGCGCCGACATCGTCATTCCCGACTATGGCGCGACTCTAACCGAAATGGCCAAGCGGATGGGTGCGATTAGCGACAGCCTGAAGGACATGGCTGGCCATCCGGCGATGCAGATGACTCCTGACAGCATCGGCAATCGTATCGCCTCAGCAGCAGAAGCCGCACGACGCAGCGACCATGACAGGATCAGCCAGGCCCGAAACGACCTGCATCATGCCACGCAGGAAATGCGCAGTGTCACCTGCTTCGTCGGGGTCCTGAAACCGGCCCCAGCGGCTCACGTCGTAAACAAGGATCGCCTCGAAATCGGTGTTGCCGCTGTCGATGTCTGAAAAAAGCTGCTGCAAAGATGCTCGCCCGTCTATGCGAAGGCCGCTCTTGCCCTCGTCAGCATAGGTACGGACGATCTCGAAGCCGCGCCGCTCGGCATAGGCGCGAATTTCTGCTGCCTGATTATCGGTCGAGTATTTCTGATGCTCGGTAGACATACGAACATATTCGGCCGCCCGCTTTGGCGGCTGATTTTCGGAGCGTCTATCGTCTGGTGTCCTCCACTCAATAACCATCATCATGCCTTGGTGTTGCCCGGGCACTACTTCGCTGCCTGCTCTCCTCCGTAGCATCAAAGGAGAGGCAACATGTTTCCAAAGAAGGGAAGTTCTTTTCCGGTCGGGCGCGACGCGCTGACCGATTCCGAATTTGCTCAAGTGATCGCTTCGGCCTTGAAGGTCGAGTTCGGATCGACACGCAACGGCGCGAAGGTGATTAGGAAGTGGACCGGGGTTAGTGATCGCACCGCGAAAAATTGGCTGAACGGGACAAACGCGCCAAGCGGTGTGCATCTGATCTTGCTGGCGCGCGAATCCAATGCGGTGCTCAAAGCCATGATGCTGATGGCGGAGAGGCCAGAAATGTCGCTGGGTGCAAGCCTCATATCGTTGCGGCGCGTGTTGGCGGAGACAATGGAGGCCCTCGATCAGATGACGGCTGACGGCATATAATATGCCTTGTCGCCGCCGTGGTTCACGGTCGCGGGAATGCTGGCAAAGAACGCCTCGGCGGCCTCGATGCGTTCCGCTTCGGGCATGGGTTCGGGCACGATATGAAACCGCTCGGGGAGTCCACCAATCTGCGCCACATTGAAGACGGTGTAGGTTTTCAGAAAACGGAACGATTGCGCCTTGTCCTCGCCGCTGGCTTCGTCGCGCACAGCCTTGCTGCTGTCGCCGTAATAGACAATGCTTGCGCCGCATTCGCCCTTGCGAACCTGTGCGCCCAAGGCTTGCGCCTGCCGGTATGTCATCCAGTTCGGCGAGACAAAACCGGATGCCTGCGCTTCGATCCACAGCAACAGAACATTGATTCCGCGATAGGGCTGGCCGGTAGCGCGTAGCGGTCGTGTCCTGCCCGATGTGGCCATATCGCCGCCGCTCCACGGTTTCAGCCATGGGCGGGTGCCCTGTTCGAGTTCGGCCAGAATGCGGTCGGTGATGCGGCTATGTGGGTCTTGCTTGGTGCTCTGCTTGGTCATGGCTTTTTGCTCCCTTCCGATCCGCGCAGCGGGTCATGCCGCGCATGACCCCTGCCGACCCGGCGAGGGGCGGAGAGAGAGGGGGCAAGGTCTGGTGCCGGTGGGTGGTGCGGGCGCAGCGAAGCGAGCCACGGCCACCAAAGCATGGCCTTGCTGGGAGAGAGAGGCAGAGCCTCTTTCTTCCGCGAAACAGGGTAAGGTCGCGCCGCTAGCGGCGCTCGTCAGGGGCGGGCTTGCCAGCCCTATCCCGCGTCAGGGATGGCAACCCGAATGGGCGGAAACCGCGAAGCGGGTTTCGTTGCGACAGCAGTGCAGCCCGGCCCGAAGGGGACGCCCGAGAAGCTGTCAAACAAGAAAACAGCCGGTCGCCGACACTATTCGCCGCACATTCTGCGGTGATTAGGGCGATTATCCACCGCATCCGACATGCAAGCCGCTCCGCAGACCAGCAAGAAGAGGCGAGCACGCTCGAACAATATTCCTGATCGGGAATAAACTTGCCAATATCTGCAATCGCTCAGCATATGTTCCCGCTCGGTAATTCCGTACTTGCAAATTGCCATCATATCCGATAATGTCCCGCTCGGTAATATGGACAGCACTTCTCTTGGACTCATCGTGCGCCGCGAACGCAAGGCGCAAAAGCTGAAGCAGGCAGAGCTTGCGGCGGTAAGCGGCGTTGGCATTCGCTTCATTGTCGATCTCGAAGCAGGCAAGCCAACGCTCCAGCTCGAAAAGGTGCTGCGCGTCATCACGACACTTGGCTGCGACATTGTGATTACGCCGCCTGCGGGTGGCGCATGAGCAACCGGCTTTCGGTCTGGTGGGATGGGCGCGTCACGGGCTGTCTCTATCTTGGTCCTGATGGTGATACGCAATTCGCTTATGATACGGCATGGCTGGCCGATGCGACGGCACCGGCCCTGTCCTTCTCCCTTCCCAAGCTGGCTGAGCCGTTCAATCGCCGCGCCTGCCAGCCATTTTTCGGCGGAATCTTGCCAGAGGAAGGGCAACGCACCGCGATTGCCCGTGCGCTTGGCGTTTCTGCCGACAATGAATTTCGGCTACTCGAATATCTTGGCGGCGAAGTCGCGGGCGCTCTGACGCTTCTGCCGGAAGGCGAGACGCCAGCACTGCCCAGTGCCGCCGCCCCGAAGTTGCTCAATGACGATGACCTCGTCCTGTTGCTCGACCATCTCCCCATGCGCCCCATGTTGGCGGGGGAAGATGGGCTGCGGCTTTCACTGGCAGGTGCGCAATCCAAGCTGCCGGTGCTGGTGATCGATGGCCAGATTGCTCTGCCCGCGCCAGGACAACCGACCAGCCACATTCTCAAGCCGCCCATTGCCCGGTTCGCGGGCACCACAGAAAACGAATATTTCTGCATGTCGCTGGCGCACGCGGTCGGACTGGATGTTGCGCCGGTCGAAATGCGCACCGTTGGGGATCGGTCATTCCTACTTATCACGCGCTATGATCGCGCAACCGGGCCAGCGGGTGAAGTGACGCGCCTCCACCAAGAGGATTTCGCGCAAGCCCTTGGTGTCCCCTCGCACCGTAAATATGCCAGTGAGGGCGGCCCGAATTTTCCCGATTGCTTTGCTCTGCTGCGCCGCGCGGCTACGCGTCCGCCGCGCGACATTCTGCGACTGCTCGATGCCGCCATCTTCAACCTGATCATTGGCAATGCGGATGCTCACGCCAAGAATTTCAGCTTGCTGCACAAGGACGGCGCAATCACGCTCGCTCCGCTTTATGACCTGCTTTCAACCGTCCTCTACCCTGAACTGTCGCCAAAGCTGGCGATGAAGATCGGGGGGAAGGCCGTTCTTGACGACATAGAGGTTCGCCATTGGGAGCGATTTGCAGCCGATGCGCAGCTCGGTGCGCCATTCGTGCGGACCCGTGTGACGCAACTGTGTGATGCCGTTGCAACCGCGATTGATGGCGATTTCGGAAAATCAATTTCAAAAATGGCTGACCTTGTGCACGTTATGGCCACGGTTTGCGAGCGTGCCGTGAAGATAGCCAGTCAGATTGCTTAGGACGAGCGGGCGACCCTTCATTCATTGCGTGCCAGACGATTACATTCGTGCAAGATATTCGAAGCCAGTTAGGGAGGGTGATCGTCAATGCTGCTTGGTAAGTTATCGCGGTTCGTTAAACGATACGACTTGACGTTCAATGCCCGGCATAAGGGTGCTGCGCGGTTGAACATCGTTGACGGCAACGCATTGCCGAGCGTTTTGAAAGCACTTCACCGGGCTATTCAAAACAATAAGGCTTCGACTGTCACGGCCAACGGCGATGAGGTCGAACTGCTACAGGCTGTTCACGATCAAAAGCGAAATATTGTGGTGCTGCTATTCCACCGAGGCAGCCCCAACGCCGCCGACCCGATGTATCGCAAGAAGGACAAGAAGAGTCGGGTTGTCACGGTGCGCGCGGCAACGAAGGCGGCAGACGAAGAGCAATCCCTTTCGGCTCATTTTGTGATTTCGACAAAGCCGGAGACTGCGGGCCGTTACAAATCTGCGCTGGAGGAGGTGCCAGGCATCAGCCTCGCAGCAATCGAGCCAATCATCGCCTCGGCCCTGCGCGAATACCCATACGACTACACCGACAGGCGAGGGCAGTCAGCGGAAACCTATTGCACGATCAAAAGTGCCGGGATCAAGTCTGCCACCTTGGCCGAATCATTAAAGCGCGGGCACATCAATTATCTGACCTTAATCCGACCAGCAGACCCGAACCTTGTGGATGCCGAAGGCATTTTCCATCCGATGGACCAGAGGATGAAAATCAAAATCGACAAGACCACCATCGACAATAAGGGCTTTTTCGACAAGCTGGGCGACTACATCAAGGGCGCTCAGGATGAGGGATGGGAACATTTCGATGTCGATGTGACCTTCGAGAATGAACGGCACCGGACGATCAAGGTCGAGCGTGACCAAGCCGCGCAAGAGGTGCTATTCGTGAAGGCGGAAGAGGTGACGGTCACCAAGGAGCTTTCCCTGTGCACCACGACCATCGTTGACGAACTGGTCGGGCAGATGGTCGGAGTGATGAAGCGGGTGTGACATGGAAAACCGCATTCTCTTCACGCCCTTGCGATACCTCCGCCTGCGAAATGCGCGTGGGGGGCTGCTGCTGAAGCGGAATCTGCTTGTCACGTTCACGCTCGCTGCGTTCCTTTCTCTGCCGTTCCTCGTTTTTTCAAACTCCAACTTCTTCCACAAAGACGGCTTTATCGACAAGCTCGGGTCATTCTCATCGGTCCTGACCGGCTTCTATGTGGCTGGCCTGCTAGCCGTGGCTACCTTCTCAGCGAAGCTGGGCGACCTGGATACGCCGATGGATGTGGGACCGGCTGTCCTTCCGAAATCTGCGCCTGACGACGAGGACGTCAAGCTGACGCGCCGTGAGTATGTCTGCACGATCTTCGGTTATCTGGCGTTCTTGTCGCTTTTTACGACGTTGCTGTCGATCACCATCGTCATTCTCACAAGCGGGATGCCGGTCGTGACCGACCTCGATTTAGCCTTGGGCAAGCGAACCCTCCATGTGGATCGCGAGATTTTCCGTGGCGTGCCTATCGTATTGTTTGGCTTGCTGACGGCGCATCTGGCAGTCGTGACGTGTCACGCACTCTATTACCTCATGGATCGGCTTTATGCCCGCAAGCCGGAATTGCTACCTGAGCGACCAGACTGCCACGAGGATACGGAAAATAGAGAATAATGCTTGGGTTCTGAGGCACCGCAAGGGCGTGCCCCGCGATGCAAATGGCCAACTGCTCCGGTAGCGCAATCTGCTCCTCGGACTATTTTAGGCTTGAACTTGCTCGGGCATTTCCACCTGCACGGACCTGTATCGCGCTGGATACTGCTGGCATTCCTCACGCACGCGGTTCAACCAAGTCTCGTACCAGCACCAAGTCTGACCAACCGCGATAGCGCCATATCCCTTCGCGGGATCTTTGGCGTTGAGGCGTTTCCAGAGTTGGGTATGGCTGTGCATATTGAACAAATCCCAGCCCTCATCCTTCATTGCATCCACAATGGCTTGGGGTAGGTATTTCTTCTTCTCGACCTCCTTCAACGCCATGTTGAACTTCTCAGCAATATCGGAACCCGGCTGAATAATCTCTACGGCAAGGTCAGCACCCGGTGCTCGGTTGGCTGTCTTGTGAACCATGAATACCCGGAATGCGAACCTTGGGTCAGCCAGTTGTTCCGGCGTTAACTTCTGCTCGTAATTTTCCATCATGGTTTCAACGTTGCGAGGCAGGCTTCCGGCTTTCTTCAAGATCGCGCGCTGGTCGGGGCTGAAGGTTACAAATTGCAGGGCGATGGGCAGTCGGCGTTCGAGGGCATATTGCGCGCCGAACATGCTCTTGATGGCATCGTTGAAGTTGATGCAGCAGGCTTGCAGCTTGGCGCTGAGCGCATCGTCAATACGACTTGTCGAGCGGTGTTCGATCTCGTGCCTGATCTCCAGAAGCAGGTTCAGATTGTCCTTTGCCCCTTGCTCAATCGGCGCGCGGGCATGTTTCAGGCACTGGCCCAACTCCCAATATTTTTCCGCGCCGCTCGGTGTTTTCTGAACAACCTTTTCTCCGTTCTGGTTCTTGGTGTAGCGGTAGTCGATCCCTTCCCGCTTGAACCATGCGTGCATCAAATAGGTCCATGCGATGATGGCGCTGACGATGAACAGTTCGGCACGGAAAGTGAGGCCCGCACTGTTAAACGTATGCACTGCGCTGATCATGGCTTCGCGCGCTTTGATCAGCAGTTCATCCCCGCGCAGGCTTAGGCCCGTTTCCGGGTCCACCTCCGGCCACGACGCGATAAATGCCTCAAGCTCGTCGGCGGCAAGGAACAGCTTGCCGACTGGTTCGAAGCCAACGCCGACGAGTCCGGCGACGTGCCGCGCGGGGATCAATTGTCCCCCTACGCAGAGAAAATAGTCGATCACCTGAAAAACTTGCTTGTTATCCGGGGACACTGACCCGCGCGTCCGATTTTCGGCCCTTTCTCTGCATTCTTGATCAGCGCCAGACATTTCCGTTTTGGCGAATAATGACAGATTTCTGCGGGCTTCCCATTACTGGACGACCCACTGGCAACCCTGTGCAACTTGGAATGTCTCTCGCCGCGAGTCGGCAACCAAGGAGACGCACATGGAACTACTGGCAATCTCTATCAGCGACACCGCCAAGACCCTCGGCATCGGGCGGTCATCGGTTTACACCTTGCTCAAATCCGGCAGGCTTGATGCAATCAAGATCGGCAGGCGAACCCTGCTGACTACCGAGTCCATCAAGCGCTTGGCGCAATCCCGAGCGAACATCTGAGGCGTTGGTGCGCTGGTGATATAGAAGTCTGGCTCCAGAGCCTGCCTGCCCGGCGCTGCTGACCCACCACCGATTATTCCTTGTTCATGCAATTGCGCGTTTCGCGCCACGGAGATTCTATGTCTTTTTTCAAAAGCAGCCCGTTCGGTCAGAAGGTGACGGTTCGCCTCAACCCACGATATGCCGAAGACACCACACGGTTGATCCAGATGCTGGCCGCCGACGATGACGACGGCAAGACCCGCCGCGCCGCCATCTATGAATGGCTGGATTCAGAACGCCCAGTGCTGGAGGTATTTTCCGGATTCTATCACCGTTTGCAGATCGATGGCCCCGCCACATTCATCAATCGCGACCTTATTTTCCCAATGGGATCGCTACTCGAAGCCAAAGGCGTTTGCGCCCATCTCGACCCCATCGAAACCAAGTGCATTGAAGAACGGTTGCGCAAAGCCATCGACGATGTGCTTGACGCATGGGTAGCGGAGCATGGCCTTCGCGATGAAGACTCGCCGGTTGCACGGGAAATAGATCGGCCCACCGCCGACCCGATTGCCAAGCGGAAAATCCATAGCTGGCTGGCCCAGCGCAGGCATGGCGAACCCGTAGACTGGAGCAAAGCCGATGCTTGATTTCAGCTACAGGAAGCAGGCGAAAGATGGCTGCGATGCTACGCATCGAGCCAGCAATTCAGATACACACCTCACGCACGGGTGCATCCAGCATTTCTGCGGGTCTGAGCAGATGCCAATAGCATCTCCTCAAATGCATCGGCGCGTGACCGTGCGGACCGATGCCGCCCGGTCGTTCAGGTCCAGAACACCTAACCGTGGATCGCCGATCAGGGCGATAATAGCCTCGGCATAACGGTATTTGCTGTTCCGGCCCGGCCCGCCTTTGCGCTTCGGCTTTCCCATGGCGAGCATTCTATCAACGTCATCACGGTGCAGGAAAATGTCGCCGGGAAGCGAATGGCCGGTCCTAAAGCGCATGACCAAGGCCCGATCCGCGCTGTGTTCGGAGAACAGAAAATAGCGCAGCCTGCCAAAAAACTGTCTCCGGTTAAGGAACACCCTCTTCTTGCCAAATCGGGATATGTAGTAGGCGCGCGGGCCTGACGCTTTCTGTAGATAGCCTAGAAATTCGTCATAATACCGGTCTGCCGCGTGTGGCAGGCGAAGAGGCGCGTCCGGGGTCTTGAAGCCGTATTGGTAGAGCTGCCGCCAGAGATGCGGTGCCGCCGTTGCGGTGAGGGTGGCCAGTGTGAGCGAAGAAAAGAGGTTTGCTGATTTGGTGGTTACTGAAAGCAGTAGGCCGATCAGGCAAATGACGAACAGAAACCCGAAAATCATGCTGATGACGAATGCCAGATTATAATATCGCGCGAAAGGCGACTTCGCCTGCCTGATAACAACCGCGTTCGCTTTCAACCCGTCGTCCAAGTCGTCCGACGTGAATTGCGCCAATGCCCGCCAAAGCGGCACGTTTTCGGAATCATCCCCGACCGCGAAGATTTTCCATCCTTCACCGGGGATAACTGTCATCTGTTTCCACCCTCCCGCAACTCGTCCAGATAATCGCTCCACCACTGCGCCATTGCAACACGCTCGGCCCAATATGCAGATTGATTATATATGCGCCGTATCTCACCCGAAACCATATGCGCCAATGCCCTCTCGATGGCGTCTGGGTTCCACTTGCCGGATTCGTTCAACAGCGAGGATGCTGACGTGCGGAAACCGTGCGTGGTCATTTGCTCCTTGGTATAACCCATGCGGCGCAATGCAGCGGTGATCGTATTTTCGGAGATTGGCCGCGCGCGTGTTCTGATCGAGGGGAACACATATTTGCCCTTGCCGGTTAGCCCCTGCATACTTTTCAGAATTGCAAGCGCCTGCCGGGATAGCGGCACTGCATGGGGTTGCCGCATTTTCATTTTATCAGACGGAAGCGTCCAGACCGCTTTATCAAAGTTGATCTCGGCCCATTCCATCTGCCGCAGCTCGCCGGGGCGCTGGAACAGGTGCGGTGTCAGCTTGAGCGCGTGCATCACTGCCGGGTCGCCTGAATAGTCCTCAATCGCGCGCAGCAACGCGCCAAATTCCGTTGGCTCGGTGATTGCGGCAAAATGCTTGACCCTCGGTTGAATGAGCGCCCCCAAAAGCAACTGCGCGGGATCGCGTTCGGCTCTCGTGGTGGCGGCGGCATATCGGAATACGCGGCTGGCAAACGAACGCATCCGTTTGGCTGTTTCCAACCGTCCCCGGCGCTCGTGATGCTTCAACTCATGCAACAGCTCTGCCGGGGTGATCTCCGCGACTGGCCTGCGCCCGAATTCCGGGCCAAGCAATTTCAGCAGCCAAGTATATTTTTCGAGCGTTCGCGGGGACACGCCTTCCTGCTCCCGCTTTGCAATCAATTCTTCGGCAACAGTGGCGAAGCTGTTGCCCGCCCGCATACTTGCCTCAATCCGAGCCTGTCTCTTGGCAACATTCGGATCAACCGCGTGGGCAAGTTGCCTGCGGGCTGCATCCCGCGCCGCGCGGGCCTCGGCCAGTGTGATCTCTGGGTAGGCCCCAAGCGCCAGCTTACGTTCCGCGCCATTCATTCGGTATTTGACCCGCCACAGCTTGCTGCCCCTTGGGTTGACCAGCAGATACAGCCCTTGCGAGTCAGCGACTTTGTAGGGCTTTTCCTTGGGTTTGGCATTTCGGATCGCGGTATCAGTCAGCGCCATTGGGGGCCTCGATTCTACGGGGGCCTCGCAAGGCCCCCAAATTAGGCCCCCATCTTCCACGACTGCAGGCAGACAAAGGCAATCGCTGACAACCAACGACTGTCCTTAAACTAGCGGAAATCAGGGGTTTTTTCAATCGCCAACAGGCGTTGGCAGACAGGAAATTGGTAGCGGAGGAGGGACTCGAACCCCCGACACGCGGATTATGATTCCGCTGCTCTAACC
>CAYFJH010000081.1:0-13398 GCA_964343385.1 uncultured Novosphingobium sp.
TGCCCGAAATGGCGCGTAGCCTTGGCGCACGGCACGGCGACATCGAATATACCATCTCCGGCTACCTCGCCGGTTTCGCCTTCGGGCAGTTGTTCTGGGGGCCGGTGGGTGACCGTTATGGCCGCAAGCGCCCGATCGCGGCCGGGCTGGTGCTGTTCGTGCTGGGATCGGCGGCCTGCGCGCTGGCCGCCTCGGTTCCGCTCCTGATCGCCGCGCGGGTGGTCCAGGCGCTTGGGGCATCGGCCGGGGTGGTGCTGGCCCGAGCCATGGTTCGCGACCTCTATGCCGGGGACCGCGCTGCCCGGATGATGTCGACCCTGATGGCGGTCATGGCCATCGCGCCGATGGTCGGGCCGCTCGCGGGCGGGGCGATCCTTGTCCAGTGGGGCTGGCGGGCGATCTTCACCGGGCTGGTCTGCATCGGTCTGGCCACCCTCGCCGCGCTCACCATGGTTCCGGAAACCTTTCCGCCCGAAAAGCGCTCGGGCGATGGACTGGGGCAGGCCTTCGCCGCCTATGGCCGGCTGCTGCGCTCGCGCCGGCTGCTCGGTTTCGCCGCCTCGGGCACCAGCTACTACACCGGCACCTTCGCTTTCATTGCTGGATCGCCGGCGGTCTATATCAACTATTACCACGTGCCGCCGCAGGACTACGGCTGGCTCTTCGCCACCTCGATCCTTGCGATCATGGCCGCCAATTTCGCCAACGTCCGGCTTGTAGCGGCCTTCGGGACCGAGCGGATGCTCCGCTTCGGCAGCCTGCTGACCGCGCTGACCGGCCTGCTTGTCTGCGCTGCCGCGTTCACCGGCATTGGCGGACTATGGGGATTGGTGGTGGCGGTCGGCGCTTTTTTCGGCACGGCGGGCTTCATCGTCGCCAATTCGATCGCCGGCGCTCTGTCAACCTATCCCAAGCAGGCCGGCACCGTCTCCGCGCTGGTCGGAGCGGCGCAGTATGGTGGCGGCATTGCCGGTTCGGGCCTTGTCGGACTGCTCGCCGATGGCACCCCCCGTGCGCTCGGGCTGGTGGTCGCGGCTGGCGCGGTGGGCTGCTTCGTGCTGCTGCGCTTCGTGGCCCTGCCCGCCCGGCCCCCGGCAGGCTGAAACGGGCCCCCGGCAGGCTGAAACGGGCCCCCGGCAGGCTGAAACGGGCCTACCTGATTTTCACCCGCACCCCGGCCCAGACCGTGCGCGGCGCGCCATAGTCGATCGAGCCGCCCTGGTTGCGCGTCACCACCGCGACATCGGTGATGTTTTCCGCCCGCAGCACCAGGTCGAAACCGGCGCGCAGCGGCACTGCAACGAATCCGTCGAGCGTAGTTGCCGCCGGCAGCAGGTCGGTCTGAAGATCGTCCTCGTATTGCGCCCCGGTGTGCTTGACCATCACCGCTATCCGCCAGTCCGGACGCGGTGCCCAGGCCGCCGTTGCGCTCGCCGCGACGCGCGGCGTCTGGGCTGGGCGCTTGCCATCCAGCAGCAGCGATGTCCCGCTCGCGCGCACTTCGGCGTCGGTCAGGGCGAGCGAGGCGTCAAGGCTCACCGTTCCCAGATTCAGCCCGGCGCTCGCCTCGACCCCGCGCGACCGGACCGCATCGACGTTGCGCCGCTCGCGCAGGTTGGTGCCTATGGTGACGTTGGCGATCGCGTTCTTCACCCGGTTGTCATAGGCCGTGACCGACATCTTTACCGCTTCGACCGGGGTGAAGTCGAACCCGACCTCGAACCCTTCCAGCCGCTCGTTGCCCAGCGCGGCATTGGCTTGGGTGCGCACGGGAAAGACCTGGAACGGTCGGTAAAGTTCGTTCAGCGTCGGCTGCCGAATTCCGCTGTAGGCCGAAGCGCGCAGCGACAGAGCATTCGACAATTTCACCAAAGCGCCGCCGCGGGCCGACGTTTCCCACCCGCTGCGCGGCGCGAACAGGGTGTTGGTGGTCACCGTCCCGGCCGCGTTGGCCTCGCGGAACATGCCTGCTGCCACGGTCCAGCGATCCGCCCGGACCCCGCCGGTCAACACCACCGGCCCCAGCGACCAGTCGTCCTCGGCATAGAAGCCGACGTCACTGTTGCGCCCGCCGGCGCTGCGCCGCGCGGTCACCGGATTGGCCGCCAGATTGGCGTTAAACGCCGTTTCGGACGCGGTCCCCCGCGCAATGCGGAAATCGCTGCCCAGCCGCAGGACATGCGCCCCGCCTACCGGCGGGCGCAGCTCGAACTTGCCGCCCAGCCCGGTCGAGGGCGTCGCATACTGGTCAAGCGTCTTGCGGAAGGTCGACGAGCTCATCACGATGCTCGAAAAATTGCGCGCCTGGACATAGCCCAGCGCCTCGAACGCCCAGGCCCCGCGCCCGACCAGCCGCAGGCTCGCATCCTGCCCGGACGACGTGTTGAAGGCCCCGGCAAAGCGCAGCGTCCGGTGGTCGTCGAACGCACCGATCCGTGCCTGCAGCTCGATCTCCGGAGTCAGCGGGGTCACCGCGCGCAGGCCCGCCGACCACACGTCGAACCGCGCCCGCACGCTCGCCGCGCTGCGCTGGGCCGGGGGCGTGGTCCAGAACCCCTGGCCCCGGTTCCACTGCCCCGACAACACGGCAAACCCTTGCCCAAGGCGCGGCGCGATGCCCGCCGACAGGTCGGTCTCGCCCCGGTCGTTGACCAGCAGCGACCCGCGCGCCAGCCCCAGTTCGCTCGGTCCCCCGCTCGCCAGTTCGACCGTGCCGGCCACCGCGCCCGAACCGAAGGCTCCTGCCCCGCCGCCGCGCGTCACCCGCGCCCCGGCCAGCTGCGCCGGGTCGATCGCGCTCAACGGAATGTAGCCAAAGAACGGATCGGCCTGCGGCACCCCGTCGAGCAGCACCAGCGAGCGACTGCTGGCATTGCCGCCCAGCGCGCGCATGGTGATGCCCTGCGCCGAAGGGTTGGAGGAACGGCTGTCAGACCGGCGGAACTGCTGAAGCCCCGCAACCGCGCCCAGCGCGTCCTCGATCCGGCCGGACGCGCTCGCCGCGATCCGCTCCTGCCCGATCTCGACCGTATTATAGGCCGCCGCTGCCGGCGGAAGATCGAGCCCGCGCCCGGACACCACGATCTCGGGCGCGGCGGCCTCTTCGGCGAGGGCCGCATGCGGGACGGCAATCGCCAGGGCGAGGGTGGATCCGGCGAGGCGGATTGCGAGCGAGGTGCGATAAGGCATCAGGCCCCTTTGCAAAACGCCGCTTCGCTGTCCAGCCTCTTGGTCCACGCCTTGTACCAATGACCGAGACGGGGAACTTCCCCGCCCAGGACGCGTTCGGACTGAAGCAAGAGCTGCAGGCCCGTTCAGGAGGACCCATGGCGGACGACAAGGCAAGGCGCGGCACCACGGACCGCCGCGATGTCGCGGGCGGCGAAGGCTACGAGCTGCGCTATTTCGCCCGCAAGCACAGCCTGACCACCGCCCAGGCGATGGATCTGATCCGGCGTATCGGCAACGACCGCGCCAAGCTCAACGAAGCGGCGGTCAAGCTGCGCCGCAGCCAGACCTGAACGCTCAGGCGCCGCCCAGCACCCGCACCGCGGTGCCGATGAACGTCCCCGTGACGATGACCATTCCGGCGGCGATGGTTGATATGCGGGCGATCTGCATGCGGCATCATCTCCTGTCCAACCCCAATGGTATCGCGGCCTGTTCTGCCCGGCCGCGTCGCCGGATAGACCTTGCGGCCACCGCGCAGTCCGGCCAATGACCATAGGGTGACCCAGCCCGCGACTCGCGACCCGTCCCAGCCCGCCGATTTTCTCCCGTCCAGCTTCGGGGCTGCGGCGCTGCGCGGCATCCGCTCGCGCTGCCCGCGCTGCGGCAAGGCTGGCCTGTTCGCCCGCTGGCTCAAGCCACACGTCGCCTGCCCGTCCTGCCGGCAGGAGTGGAGCCACCAGCGCGCCGACGATTTCCCGGCCTATATCGCGATCCTGCTGACCGGCCACCTCCTCGCCCCGGTGATCATCGCCCTCGTTACCGATCTTGACCTGTCTCCCGGCGTCCTCGCCGCGATCCTGCTACCGCTCGCGGTCGTGATGATGCTGGCCATGCTCCAGCCGGCCAAAGGCGCCGTGATCGCGCTGCAATGGTGGCACGGCCTCCACGGATTCCAGCGCGAACGGCGTCCGGCGGCGGCCCAGCCGGACTAGGTGTTTGGTCCCGGCGTTTGATGGTGCATTATCCATGTCCGGAATTTCGAGAAAGTGGTATTTCAGAGCAATGGGATATGCCGTTGATAACTAGACTCGAGAATTCTTTGGCAGATACCGCCCGGCTGAAATAATAACCTTGCCCCTCCTCGCAGCCATGGGCCTTGAGAAACGTGAATTGTTCCCTGGTTTCCACTCCTTCGGCGACAACATGCAACCGAAGGCTTTTTCCCAGATTGACGATGGCGCTGACAATGGTAGCGTCGTCGGTAATTGTGGTAATGTCGCGCACGAACGATTGATCTATTTTAAAAGTATCCACTGGAAACTGCTTCAAATAGCTCAAACTTGAATAGCCGGTGCCAAAATCATCGATCGCGACCCGCACACCTAAATTCTTGAGTGCCTTCAAAACAGTGATCGTCGCCTCGATATCTTCCATAAGAATGCCTTCGGTAATTTCGAGCTCGAGGAGGTGTGGCTCAAGGCTGGTCTCTGCCAGGATTTCGCGGACACCCTCGAGAAAATGTTCGCTTTGGAATTGTAGCGCGGAGACGTTCACCGCGATGGGCAACGCCGGCAAACCCGAATCCTGCCAGGATCGCGCTTGGCGGCAGGCTTCGCGCAGAAGCCACCAACCGAGGGGCAGGATCAGGCCGCAATCCTCGGCAAGAGGAATGAACTGCGCGGGGGGGACAAAACCTTGCCCCGGAATAGGCCAGCGGATGAGTGCTTCGGCACCCGTAATTTTGCCTGACGAAAGATTGATCTTCGGTTGATAATATAAGACGAATTCGTGCTGTTCCAGAGCTCTGAGCAGATTGCCTGCCATGTGTTGACGCTCATTGGTCCGCACATTCATGTCATGCTCGAAAAAACGAAAAGCATCGCCATGCCTGTTTTCATGATTATTGCGCATCGCTGTTTCCGCTTTTTTGATCAAGACTTCCGGATTGTCGCCATCGTTCGCATAAATGCTGATACCAATACTTGCGGTAACCTTGATTTCATGCCCGGAAATATGGTGCGGAACGCGAATTGCCTCGAGCAGCTTTTCGGCAATGCTGACCGTTTGATCCGGATGCGCTACATCTTCAAGTACAAGCACGAATTGGTCGCCGCTTCGGTGGAAAACCGGGTCCGACTTTCGTACGTTGTCTACCAACCTCTTGGCTACCGACTGAAGTATTTCATTACCGATTACGCCGCCCAGGGCACTGTTGATACGTTGGAATCCGTCGATACCGACCGACACGACCGCCAGATGCTTCTGGTGACGACTCGACAGGGCGATAGCTTGCGTGAGCCGATGGTTGAGGAGGACGCCGTTGGGCAGATCGGTCAACACATCATGTTCGGCCAGGTGGGATATTTTCTGCAGGTTGCGCATGCTTTCCTGCACGGCTTCCTCCAGACTGTTCATCTTGCGCGCCATATCCTGCAACATCTGCCACTTCATGGTCAGGGCGCTGGCCATCTGGCGGATTTCGATATTGTCGAACGGCTTCTTGAGGAAGAGCAGCCGGTCGGCCAGATCAAGTCGCGCCGACAGCGCTTCCCACGAATAATCGGAATAAGCGGTGCACAACGCGATCTGGAGCTGCGGATCGACCTGCCAGAGCCGCTCGATGGTCTCGACGCCGTCCCAGCCGGGCGGCATCCGTGTATCGACGAACGCCAGCGCATAAGGCCGGTTCTCTTCGAGCGCACGCATCACCATCGCCAGCGCTTCCTCGCCCTGATGGGCCGAATCGAGCTCGAAGCCCTGTCGCGCCGCCGGGGCCTCGCCGAACAGCGCCGCCTCGGTCGCGGCGAGCGCAGCGCCACCTTCGCCTTCCGAGCCAAGAACCTTCCGGAAATCCTGATGAATCGCCTCATTGTCGTCGACCACCAATATCCGGCGGTTGGCGGTGCTGGATAGCTCGTTCATGGGAACGCCCGCTTGCGGATCAAGCGCAGACCGTCCTTCGGGGCGTTCAACGCAAAGCCGCCCTTGCGCAGGAGTTCGCTGGCGTGCGCCGCCGCCACGGCTTCGCTGAAATAATAGCCTTGCGCATCGGTGGCGCAGCCTGCCGAGGCCAGCAGATCACGCTGCTCCTCGGTTTCGACGCCCTCGGCGATCACCCCGATGCCAACCTCACGCGCAAGATTGATGATCGCGCAGATCGTTGCCGCGCTTCGGGGATCTTCGATGGCCTTGCTGATAAGAGACCGTGTGATCTTGAGGTGATTCACATTATAGGTCCGCAAATATCCGATCGACGAATATTCGGTTCCGAAATCATCGATGGCGATCTTTACGCCCAGTTCACGCAGTTGCGGGAGAATGTCGTCTTGCGCCCATTTTGTTTGGGCCAAGGTCGCCTCGGTCACGTCGAATTCCAGATCGGATGGCTCAAGCTGCCATTTCGCGATTATTTCGGCGACATCATGCACAAACTCGCGACCGCATTTGAGCTCGGCGGGCGAGAGGTTGATCGCGATCACAGGCGGCGCGATTCCAGCATCGCGCCATTGCCGCATTTGTCGGCATGCCTGGTCGAGCACCCAACGTCCCAGTGCCCTGATCGCCCCCGTCTTCTCGGCAATCGGAATGAAGACATCAGCAGCAAGCAGACCGCGAGTTGGGTGGTTCCAGCGGGCCAGCGCCTCCATGCCGACTATCGTTCCGGAAGACAGTTCGACCTGGGGCTGGTAGTGAAGCTCCAGTTCGCTCTGGTCGATCGCCCTTCTCAAATCGTCGGCGGCGGTGATCAGATCGAGCACTTGCTGGTCGAGATCGTGCGAATGGAAATGGTATCGGTTGCGGCCTTCTTCCTTGGATCGGTAGAGTGCCAGATCGGCCTGGACCAGCATGGCATCCGGCCCCGCGCTGCCCGGAACATAGGGACAGATGCCGATGCTTACCGAGATGTGCAGGTCATGACCGTTCAGCCGGTAAGGCAGGGCAAGCGCGTGCTGGATCTTCTTCGCCAGCGTACCCGCATTAGTCGGGTCACCCATGTCTGCCTGCAATATTGCGAACTCGTCGCCGCCCAGCCGGGCGACCAGATCGGTGCCCCGCGTGCAGCTTCTGAGGCGATCAGCCACCTCCCTCAGCAGTAGATCGCCGACCGGGTGGCCGAGCGAATCGTTCACCGGTTTGAAATGATCGAGATCGAGATAGAGGATCGCGAATGGAATGGCGCCGCGCTGAGCCGAAGCGAAGGCCTGGCCAAGTCGTTCGATGAAGGTCGCCCGGTTCGCCAGGCCCGTGAGTCCATCGGTGCGGGCAAGAAGGGCAATTTTTTCTTCCGCCGCCTTCCGCTCGGTGATGTCGATGATGATCCCTTCGACTTCGATGAGCCGTCCCTCTGCATCGCGAACCGGGATGTAGCGGTTCTCCACCCAGCGGACGGCACCATCGCCGGTGTGCAGGCGGAACTCGATCGAGGCACCCTCGGCTTCTTTCTCCATCACGCGCGCCATCGCCGCGCCTACCTTGTCCCGATCATCGGGATCGATGAGTTTTTCCGTCCAGTTCGGGGATGCCAGCAATGTGGCGGGATCATAGCCAAATTTGGTGATGTTGTGGGATATATAGATGAGCGGAAATGAAGGTTCTCCGCGCAGACGATAAAGGAGCGTTGGACTATTCTGAATGATTATATTAGCGTCTGACAGCTCCTTGGTCCGCTCCTCCACGGCTTTCTCAAGAATATCCATCTTGAACGCCGCATCTTTTGTCATCTGCCACTTCATGGCCAGGGCGCTGGCCATCTGGCGGATTTCGATATTGTCGAACGGCTTCTTGAGGATGAGCAGCCGGTCGGCCAGATCAAGTCGCGCCGACAGCGCTTCCCACGAATAATCGGAATAAGCGGTGCACAACGCGATCTGGAGCTGCGGATCGACCTGCCAGAGCCGCTCGATGGTCTCGACGCCGTCCCAGCCGGGCGGCATCCGTGTATCGACGAACGCCAGCGCATAAGGCCGGTTCTCTTCGAGCGCACGCATCACCATCGCCAGCGCTTCCTCGCCCTGATGGGCCGAATCGAGCTCGAAGCCCTGTCGCGCCGCCGGGGCCTCGCCGAACAGCGCCGCCTCGGTCGCGGCGAGCGCAGCGCCACCTTCGCCTTCCGAGCCAAGAACCTTCCGGAAATCCTGATGAATCGCCTCATTGTCGTCGACCACCAATATCCGGCGGTTGGCGGTGCTGATTTGTAAGGTCATGACAGGATCTCCAGGGGCTCGATCGGCAATTCCAGGGTGAATGTGGCTCCTTGGCCGATGCCATCGCTCTGTGCTCGCAGCGACCCGCCCATCTGCTTTGCGGTCAGCGCTGCACTGTGAAGCCCAAAGCCATGGCCGTCCTTCTTGGTTGTAAAACCATGATTGAAGATCTTGGTTAGATTCTCGACCGGAATTCCAATGCCGTTATCGATCACTGCCACGCTGATCCGGTTGTTATCGTTCCCGACCTTCAGGGTCATGCGTTTGTCGGTCCGATTTGAGTCATAGCAAGCGTGCTTGGCGTTGCTCATCATGTTCACCAGGATCTGCAGTACCTTGTGCTTGTCGATCCGGACGGGAGGAAGATCTGTGATTTCGCGGACGACCTCCAGCTTGTGATCCATGTTTACGCGCAGGGCCTCCTCGACCAAATCCCCAACATTGACGACTTCCTCCGTATTGGAGGTGCCCGCATAAGCTTGCTGCATTGCTACGATTTCTTTGATGTGCTCGATATTCTGGCCAAGGAATTTAAGCTCCTTGAGGCTTTCTTGCTGATCGGCTTGCAGCTGCTCGGAAAGCTGGGCCAGATAGGCTGGCAGGAGTTTTCCGCGGGGATCGGCGCTGAGATAGTCGCCGAGCCCGTCTTTATGTTCCTCCAGCAACGCGACAGCCTTGGCCAAGCCGGAAATCTTGGATTTGGTGATGCTGTCGGTCACCAAGGTTGCGGAAACATTGACGCTATTGAGCACATTGCCGACGTTGTGGAGAACATTGGTGGCAATCTCAGCCTTGCCGGCCTGGCGCGAGGCATCCACCAACTGCTTGTGGATGCTCTCGATTTCGGCTTGCGCCTGATTGCGCTCGGTAACGTCGCGGAAGTTGACGACCAACCCCACGGTCTTGCCATCGATGCGCTGGGGCTTGGCGTAACGTTCAATGGTACGGCCGTCCACCAACTTCAGTATGTCCAACTTCTCGTCGTCGGGATTGGCGAAAAGCGTTTCGATCTCTCGGACGAATTTCTCCGGGTCGCAAAGTTGCGGGCAGAGCACAGCTATCATTTCTCGGCTGTCGCGCCCCATGACGTCGGCCGGAATCCCCCACATCGCCGCGCACTGACTGTTGACGCTTATCATCTCGCCGGTCAGTTGGATGGCCGCGATGCCGTCGGCTGTCGAATCGAGCGTGGCGTTGAGTAGCGATAGCGAGTGGGCCAGTTCCTTTGTGCGCTGCTCTACGCGCCCTTCCATCTCGGTGAACGCGTCCGAAAGCAGTACGAGGTCATTACCGCTCGTTTCCGATAGCGGCTGCTCGCTGTTTTTCTCGGCGAAGTGCTTCACCTTCTCGTGCAACTGGCGTAGCGGGCGGGTGATTGTGCGCGCCAGCAGCAGTGCAAAAATCGCCGTGGCGAACAGCGCCAGGCCGCTGATCCAAAACACCGACCGTTTGAGCGCAAGTGCCGGAGCGAGTGCCTCGGCCTGGTCGATCTCGACAAGCAGGCCAAGTTGGTATTTGGCGATCCAGCGGTAAACCGAGATCACGGGAATGCCGCGATAGTCCGTGGCGAGAACCGTACCGCTATTCCCAGCGATGCAGTCGCGGACGGCTTCGGTGTCGATCCGACGGCGGAGGATAGCGGGCTCGCTCATGAAGCGCGGCTGGGTGACCAGGAATCGTGCCGAGTTGACGAGGTAGGAATCTTCGGTGCTGTGAAGCCCCGTCCGCCGCTGGGTGATCGTGCTCATCGCGCTGAAATCGAGCCGCGCGGCGAGGACCGCCAACAACTGGCCATTTCTCCTGTATACCGGAGCACCGATGGACATAGCCGGAGCCTTGAGATCGGTAGATTGATAAGGCGTCTGCAAATAAATATTGGTCTTTCCGTTTTCAAAATAGGGATGACCAATCTTTGATTTTCCTTCTTCGGCTGGATTTGTTGAAGCCAATACCTTTCCACTATTCGGGTCGATGATAAATAACTCGATATAGCCATTGGCACGTTCTGCGAGTTCATGCTCGAGCAGCGCGTGCGCCTCGCTTGTCATTGACGCGCCGCCGATAACGTCCGCGGTTTTTTGTACAAGCTCGTCATTGCTCGCGAGCTGGCCGATGTTGGTCAAATGCTGGCCGAACCATCCGTCGAGTACCGCTTGCTTCTCGAGCCCCACCGCGAGCATTTTCGACATGACGGCGGCCTTGAGGCTTTCGCTTGCACTGCGATAGGAAAGCACGCCCACCGTCGCGAGCAGAGCCGCGGCCAGCAGCATGAAGATCAGGACAATCCGTGCAGATAGGCCCAGTTTCATTGGGCACGCCGATATTGGGTCCGCAATCCTAGCCCCACCGAAATAAACCCGGCGAGTGTAAGCGCGAGCAGCAACCAATATTCCAGCGCCAGCATCCACCGACGTGTTACCTTCGCGTCTTGGATCTGATCTTCGAGCGTTTCGGGCGTATAGCGCGCGCTCCAGCGCATCACCTCGCCAACGCGCTTTCCCGATCCCGTCGCCCCTCGCCACCTGAGCAAGTGAATCATCCGCATCCGGTTCTTGCTGCTCATAATGACGCCCCTCCGAACGCGAGTAAATAATGGCCAAAAAATAAGACTTATGGCATCTTATCGCTAATTTATAGCAATATTACCGTAATCTTATTAAATAATTGGTATACATACTTCACAATTGAAGGAAATAATATTCACGTCAAAAACGTAGCAACAGTGCTCGTAAAGATTTAATCTCCACGCGGATCCGGAATATATCCTTTCGGGATTCCGGGGCTGGACCGCAATATACCCTATTAGGCGTTATCGCCGTGCCGGATTGACGCACCCCACAGATTGCCAGCGAGATAATAATAAATCGTTATCTTGAAATCGGTTGAGTGTCCGAAAGAGGGTTTTCCGGTTGTGTGTCTGTTCGCTGTGAACCTTTCGGTCCTGTTCGCATGACATCCGAAACCGTCGACAGTGATGAACTGGGGTAAGAAATGTGCCGGCGAACTACAGACTGTCTTTGAATAATCCGCTGTTCTTTTACCGACTGCCTGGGTTTCGTCACAGTCATATAGAGTGGCGATCAACGTGGTCAGCGATGCCCGGAGGCAGGCCGGACTCACTCAGCGCGATCTGGCCGAACGCCTGGGCAAGCCGCCCTCCTTGGTTGCCAAAGTCGAAACAGGAGAACGGGGATTGGACCTTGTTGAGTTCGTTGCCAGTGCTCGCGCGCTCAACCTCGGCCCGGCCGAATTCATCGGACGGGTGGATACGGCGATGCCGGGAAAAATCGAAATCTGAGCTTGGCGAACGGGAAAGTGGTGCCGCTTAGGTGATTCGAACACCTGACCCCATCATTACGAATTTTAACTATTTGATATTGAACGACTTTTAAGGACTTTGAAGGAGCCTGAATTGGCTCCTTATCCCGAGAGGTTGCGCACTGCAAGAGCTGGACGCAGTTGGAGGGGCTTTGAAGCCCGCGCCCTACTAATGCCCTATTATCCGCAGATGCTGCCGATTGCCAGATATGAGACCAAATCCCCGAAATATGGGTCAACCACTGGTCTGCATCATTCTGATGGACATGATCGACGGCTATGTTCCTTCTGAGGTGCGACCTTGGTGAAGAACAAACAGACGATGCCCGAAGCCGACGCTTCGGCCAGACCACCGACCCGCATGACTGCGCGGCGCAAACGCAAGCGCCGACCCGTTCGGGAGGAATATATCGCCTACCTCGTTCGCGTCAGCGGTTGGGACTACTATTACGGATTCCGCCTACCAGCCACCCTCGGGCCAGCAGCTCCAGCTCGACAACAAGCTCCCCCATCCGGCCAATCCGCTGCGTGTCGATATTGGCAAGGTCTATTTGGAACATCGCGTAAATGTCACGTCTAGGGGACGGACTTCACTGCCACGATGTGGGCAGTTGGCGCAATGGATTTGGTGCGACTGCTCGGGGAAAATGTGCGCGAGGCGCGGAAGCGTCGGCACATGTCTCAAGAAGCCCTCGCTCTCGATGCAGACATGAAGCGCAGCTATCTCAGCGAACTGGAACGGGGAAAGCGCAACCCGTCCGTGCGCGCGCTTGGCCGACTGGCCGAGGCGTTGAGCATCGATCCCAGCGACCTTCTGCGTCGGGAGCCAGAAGACGGCCCTAGCTAGGCCGCGTCGGCGTCAGCCTAGCAAAAGATCAGCGCATACCGCCTTATCGCGTAGCCACCGTCGATCTGGGCGCACGACAGGTCGGTCTCGCCCGCCGAGCAGCGTGCGACAGTGCGGCCATAGACGTCCGTGTCGGTTTGGCGGCACTGGAGTGTCGAGCCAGCAACCAGTTGGCGAAGGTTCTCGGTGCTGGCATAGGGATCGCCGGGCGCGCACTTCCTGCCCGGTCGGCAGTGCCCTGCGAGTTCGGGCGCATCTATGCCCTGAAGCCTCACTCTCTGCTGGCCGCAGTCCAAGGTGTCGCCGTCCAGTACTTCGGGGGCGGAGCACGCAAATGTGGCGGCATCGGCCTCGCCACTCACCAATCGAAATCCGCTAAGGCCGATCAGCGCCCCTACCGACACCCCCAGCGTGGCGAGCATGGCCTGCTTGTAACCCCAGCGCCAGCGCCGCTTGGACCGGCGATGTGCCAGTGCCTCAGGGCGAGGCCTGTGCCCCCGGAATTGCCCCCGGTTCTTCGGTGGTCTCTTGAACGGATGTACGGAGCCCATACCCAAAGTTATGGCTCAGCACTGTTTGCCGGACAAGGGTGGGAGGGTTTGCGGACTGATGCAATGCGGAGTGGGCGATTGGGACGGTAGTGCCGTCACGGGTATCCGAATTTTTCAGAGATTTCAGAGGAGTAGTGGTGCCGCCTACAGGACTCGAACCTGTGACCCCCGCATTACGAATGCGATGCTCTACCAACTGAGCTAAAGCGGCATTATCAGCGCCCATAAGGCCGTGCGGCCACAGCCGCAACGCCCTTGTGGGCAAGGGAGTGGAGGCCCGAGCCGGAATCGAACCGGCGTGCAAGGA
>CAYFJH010000082.1:0-13312 GCA_964343385.1 uncultured Novosphingobium sp.
TCGCTCTCCGGGAGGAACCTTATCGGGATTCATGGCCAGGCAAGCCGAGCAGCCCGGCTCGCGCCATTCCAGGCCGGCGTCGGTAAACACTTTGTCCAGGCCTTCCGCTTCCGCCTGCTGCTTCACCAGGCCCGAGCCCGGGACGACGATCGCCCACTTGACGTTCGCGGCCTTGCTGCGTCCCTTGAGCACGGCGGCGGCGGCGCGCAGGTCTTCGATCCGGCTGTTGGTGCAACTGCCGATAAATACGTGTTCGATCGTTACGTCGCGCATCCGGGTGCCGGGGGTCAGGCCCATATAGGCCAGCGACTTGCGTGCTGCATCACGCTTGGCCGGATCGGGGAAGCTTTCCGGATCGGGGATCGTTCCCGTGATCGGCAGGACGTCCTCGGGGCTGGTGCCCCAGGTGACACAGGGAGCAATATCCGCGGCATCGACGACGACGACCTTGTCATAGATCGCGCCGGGATCGGTCTGCAGGGTTCGCCACCAGGCCTCTGCCATGTCCCATTTATCGCCTTTCGGTGCCATCGGGCGGCCCTTGAGGTAGGCGAAGGTCGTGTCGTCAGGTGCGACCAGCCCGGCCCGCGCGCCGGCTTCGATCGACATGTTGCAGACCGTCAGCCGGCCCTCGATGCTCATCTCGCGAAAGACGTTGCCGGTATATTCGATGACGTGACCGTTGCCGCCGGCAACCCCGATCAGGCCGATTACGTGCAGGATCACGTCCTTGGGCGTGACCCCGGCACCGAGCGTCCCTTCGACCCGCACTTCCATCGTCCGCGAAGGCGTCAGTTGCAGCGTCTGCGTGGCCATGACATGCTCGACCTCGGACGTGCCGATGCCGAAGGCGAGTGCGCCAAGCCCGCCATGCGCAGAGGTGTGGCTGTCACCGCAGACGATGGTCGTGCCGGGGAGCGAGAAGCCCTGTTCGGGCCCGACGACGTGGATGATGCCCTGTTCCGGCGCGGTCGCATCGAAATAGCGCACCCCGTGGGCCGGGGCATTGCGTTCGAGCGCAGCCAGTTGCTGCGCGGATTCCGGATCGAAGACGGGCAGCCGCTTTCCCTGGGCATCCACGCGCCGTGTGGTGGGCACATTGTGGTCGGGAACGGCCAGCATCAGATCTGGCCGCCGCAAGGTGCGCCCGGCAGCGCGCAGCCCCTCGAACGCCTGCGCGCTCGTCACTTCGTGGATGAAGTGACGATCGATGTAGATAAGACAGGTGCCATCGGCGCGTTGTTCGACAACGTGGGCGGCCCAGATCTTTTCGTAGAGGGTGAGGGGCTTGCTGGTCATGACATGCCTGCGATCTTAAGCGTCCTGGAGCGCGGCAAGCACCGCGTCCCCCATCTGCTGCGTGCCCAGCGAACCGCCCAGATCGGGCGAGCGCGCGCCCGATGCCAGCGCCTTGGCAACCGCCGTCTCGATCCGGCCGGCCTCGGCTGTCATCGCGAAGGAATGGCGCAGCATCATCGCCGCCGACAGGATGGTCGCGAGCGGATTGGCCTTGCCCTGCCCGGCAATATCGGGGGCCGATCCATGGATCGGTTCGTAGAGGCCCTTGCCGTTGGCATCGAGCGCGGCCGACGGCAGCATTCCGATCGAGCCGGTGCACATTGACGCCAGGTCGGAGAGGATGTCGCCGAACAGGTTGCCGGTCACGATCACGTCGAACTGGCCGGGAGCGCGCACCAGCTGCATTGCCGCGTTGTCGACATACATATGGCTGAGTTCGATATCGGGGTATTCCGCCGAGATCTCGATGACGACATCGCGCCACAGCTGCGAGCTTTCAAGCACATTGGCCTTGTCGATGGAACAAAGCTTGCCGCGGCGGCCGCGCGCCGTTTTGAAGCCGATGTGGGCGATGCGCGCGACTTCGGCTTCGTTGTAGCTGGCCACGTCGAACCCTTCGCGCAGGCCCTCGGGCGTGGTGCGCATGCCCTTTTCGCCGAAATAGAGATCGCCGTTCAGCTCACGCACGATCATCAGGTCGATCGAGCGGGTCACTTCGGGGCGCAGCGTCGATGCGTCGGCAAGCTCGGGAAAGGGCTTGGCCGGGCGCAGGTTGGCGAACATTTCCAGTTCGGTACGCAGGCCCAGGATGGCCTGTTCGGGGCGCAGATGGCGTTCCAGATTGTCGCAGTCGGGGTCGCCCACCGAACCGAACAGGATCGCGTCGGCGCGCTTGGCAAGGTCAAGCGCGGCGGGGGGCAGCGGGTGGCCTTCGGCCTTGTAGGCAGCGCCGCCGACCAGCGCAGTCTCGTAGGTCAACCTGTCGCCGACTACGGCATCAAGCACGCGGACCGCTTCGGCGGTGACTTCCGGCCCGATACCGTCACCCGGCATAACTGCTACAAGCATTCAATAACTCCCCACGTTGCGATGGCCGGTGAGCGAGCGACGCGCGGTGGCGCAGTTGCCGGTCGGTCCATCATTTTCACTTCGTGTTGCCTGGTGCCGGCACTGACGACCCGGTTCCCGGCATTCCCCGGCGCGTGTGCCGGTCCGGCGGCGACCGGAAATGTTTCTTCGCAGAGCGGCTCTGCGCCGATATTCATCAGCATCCGCAGGAGGGCGGGTCTAATAGTGTTTTGTGATGCCGCGATGACCTGAGCGCATGGTCCGCGTCGGAGTCATGCGCGGCGCGGCAGCACGCCCGCGCACAGGGCGCTTGGGCGGCGCAGCAATTTTCGTGCGGGCGGCGGCCTTCCCGTGGTTCCGGGCTCAGGATTGATCGCGCAAATGCCGCCTTCCGGCGGTCGGCCTGATATTCGCATTTCGATCTGATCCGCCCCCGCAATTAACGGATGGAGACGGAAATTCGCCGATCTCGCCGGGCGATACATCGGCCGTATGCGCCAATCAATTAATGTTATTCGACTTCGACGGCGGTGCCATCCACTTCTCGACCAGCCGGGATTTCCCTGTTGGATGGAGGGCTACATGTTCAAGAAGCTGCATCATGTGGCTTATCGCTGCGAAGATGCACGAGCGACGGTTGATTTTTACACTAAAGTCATCGGTCTAAAATTTGCGGCTGCGGTCAATGCAGATGTCGTGGATTCGATCAAGAAGTATGATCCGCACACCCACATTTTCTTCGAAATGGCGGATGGAAGTTATATTGCTTTCTTTGAATTGATTGATAAATCGGAACCGCATTTTCCTGTGGCGAACGATTGGGCGCAGCATCTTGCACTTGAGGTGGATAGCCGCGAGGCCGCAGATGTGCTGCTGGCACGCTTGAGGGAGCACGGCGTTACTGTTGTGGGGCCGGAGCACCACGGTGGCATCATCGATTCCTGGTATTTCAACGATCCGAGCGGGCATCGTCTCGAGATCGTCGTGCCCACCGCCGGCAAGGATGTGTGGGACAAGCTGGAAGGCATGGCTGGCTCCAAGCTGGAAGAGTGGGAAAAGCTCAAGGCCGCGCAAGTCGGGGTTTGATGCGGTGATCCGTGCCGGTTGGCGGGGCGCACATGCGTGCGTCTCGTTTGCGGCACAGGCGGTGAAGCGGGGGCATGTCGGGGAGGGTGGCGTTTTACGTGACCCCAGGGCGCGGCAGCCGGTTCGTTTCGCCGCGTTTCGGCAGGCCATTCAGCGCGCCCAGCCATTCGGGGCGTTCAAATGGCTTCCGGACCCGGACCGAAAGGTGCCCGCAGGACATGCGACTTGCGTAGGTTTCCTTTCGGCCCGGGTTGTTGGCGGCCGGTGCGCGCCGAGGTCAAGGCGAGACTGGCCCTCAAGGCGAGACTGGTCAGGGCACTTCGGCAGGATTCGTGAAGGCGGGCAGGATTGCATCCTGCTATGGCCTTGCCACAGTTATTCCGGCTTTCGGTTTGCAGGCGGCACAATGAAATGAACACGTTTGATTTCGGATTAAGCGGAAAACGCGCACTTGTCTGCGGATCGAGCCAGGGCCTTGGCCTGGCCTGCGCCGAAGCCTTGTTGCAGGGCGGCGCGGACGTGGTGCTCAATGGCCGGTCGCAGGAGCGGCTGGATACGGCGGTAAACACGCTCGAGGCTGCGGGGCATCGCCGGATGACCGCAGTGGTTGCCGATGTGGCGACCGAAGCGGGGCGGCGCGCCCTGCATGATGCCTGTCCCGCACCGGATATCCTGATCACCAACGCGGGCGGCCCGCCGCCGGGCGAGATCGGCGACTGGGACGAAGAGGCCTGGTTCGATGCCCTGCGGGTGAACATGGTTGCGCCGATCCAGCTGATCAAAACGGTCTTGCCGGGGATGCGCGAACGCAAGTGGGGGCGGATCATCAACATCACCTCGATGGCGGTGAAGATGCCGCTGCCGCGCCTTGGGTTGTCCAACGGGGCGAGGTCCGGGCTGACCGGCTTCGTTGCCGGGCTGGCTCGTGAGGTCGCGCAGGACGGCGTGACGATCAACAATCTTCTGCCGGGCCGCTTCGCCACGTCCCGCCTGACCAATTACCTGGCCAATGTTGCCGACGCGAGCGGACGGGCGCACGATGCCGTGATCGACGAGGTCGCGGCCGGCATTCCCGTTCGCCGCATCGGGCGGCCCGAGGAATTCGGTGCCTTCTGCCTGTTCATCGCGAGCGGGCACGCCGGATACATGACGGGACAGAGCATACTGCTCGATGGCGGTGAGTATCCCGGCACGCTTTAGGCCGGACGCGCTTTGGGCCGGAACCGGGTTGGACCGGCCATACTTTGGGATGAGCGACAGTGACAATGGACACCATTCTGGCGGACGAAGGATCGAAGCTGGGCACCGAGCTGGCGCAGACCTATCTGGCGCGCCTGCCGGCCCCTGCGGGCTGGCGCGAACGCCTGACGGGGATGGACATGGCCTATGCCGCGCAGGATGCGATGGTGGAGGCCTTTTCGGCCAGCGGCCAGGGCGTGGTCGCCGGGTACAAGGTCGGCATGACCAGCAAGGCTATGCAGCAGCTTTGCGGCATCGACACGCCGATCGGCGGCAAGGTGCTCGGCGCGAACATTGTCGGTGATGGCGCTGAACTTCGCCGGGCCGACTATGTGCACCTCGGGATCGAGAGCGAGCTGGCATTTCGCCTGTCGCGCGATGTCGATGCCCCGTTGGACGGCAGCGACGACGAAGTGCTGGGCTATGTCGCATCGGCCCATGCTGCCTTCGAGGTTGTCGACGATCGCAAGGCCGATTTTTCGCGCCTCGTCGCGGCGGAGCTTGTGGCGGAGAACGTCTGGAATGTCGGCATTGTCCTGGGCGAGGGTCTGCCGCCGGCCGAACTCGGTCCGATCGACCAGCTCCGTGGTCGTTATAGCGAAGACGGGGTCGAGATCGCGACCGGCATGTCGTCCGACGTGCTGGGCAGCCCGCTGAACGTCCTGCGCTGGCTGGCGCGATTCCTGCTGGAGCGGGGATCGAAGCTGCGCGCCGGCGACGTGATCGTGACTGGATCGATCGGGCCGCTGCGGTTTCCGGTCGAAGGAACCGAGTGCCGGTTCGATATCGACGGTCTGCCGCCGGTCAGCGCACGGATCGTCTAGGCGGGCGGAGGCGTCGGCGACCAGGGGCCGATGTCGGATGAGGATGAACAAATCAACAAACGCTATTGGACAGAATGCCGTTCCGCCGCGACCGTTCGTCCAGAGTTTCTAAGAGTAGGGGATGCGATGTCAGCCGAAACCACAGCAGTAGAGTCCGGCCACCAGTACGATGTGATCGTCGTCGGTGGCGGACCGGTGGGCGCGACGCTGGCCGGGGCGCTGGGGCAGCGAGGGCTCAGCGTGCTGGTTCTTGAGCAGAGCGACGGGACGGTTCCCGACCCGCGCATGCACCACATCAATGTTCGCAGCATGGAAATCCTGCGCGCCTTCGGGCTTGAGCAGGTGATGCGTGACTGTGGCTGGCCGACCGATCACCCGCAGGACGTAGTGTTCCTCACCAAGCTCGACGGCGAGGAATTCGCCCGCATTCCATGGGCGTCCAACGACGCGACGATCCTGCCTGACTGCAGTCCGACCTTTGCGCAGCGCTGCCCGCAGGCATGGTTCAACCCGATCGCGACAGGCTTCGCCCGTGCGCAGAAGACTGTCGATGTGCGTCACTTCTGCCGCGTCGAGAAGATCGTCGAGACCGAACGCGGCGTGACCGTGGAGGCGGTCGATGTGAACGGCGGCGCGCGGCACAGCTTCAGTGCGAAATACCTCGCCGGTTGCGACGGTCGGCGCAGCATGACCTACACGCTTATCAATGCCGCCAGTGAATTGCCGCCGGAGATTGGCCGGTCGGCCGAGATCATGTTCCGTTCGCGCAAGCTGCAGGAGATCTGCAAGTTCGGCCGCAACGGTCGCTATATCTTCGTGGGCGAGGACGGCATCGGCGCGACGATGATGGCGTTCGACGGGGTGGACCGCTACCGCTTCGTGCTGATGGTCCAGCCCGATCTGCTGACCGAGGATGACATGCGCGCCCACATCCGCAAGATCGCGGACGAGGAGTTCGACATCGAGTTCCTGACGCCCGTGCTGCCGTGGATCAATCGCATCGTTTCGGCCGAGCACTATGTGAGCAAGCGCATTGCGCTGGTGGGTGATGCCGCGCACGGCACGCCGCCGACCGGCGGCTTCGGCCTCAACACCGGCATCGTCGATCTGTTCGAACTGGTCTGGCGGCTTGAGGCGATGGTCCAGGGATGGGGCGGCCCCGGCCTGCTGCAGTCCTACGAGACCGAGCGCAAGCAGGGCGTCGAACGCATCCTGCTGATGGCCGCCGAGATCTACAAGGACTGGGTCTACTGGATCGACCGGATCAAGGGCATGGGCGAGATGTTCAGTGCGCCCGGCGAAGAGGCCGCCGCACTGTTGGCCAGCACCGGACGGGACCTTGCCAAGGCACTGACGCGCGAGTTCAACTCGCTGGGCGGCCCGCTCGGCTACCGCTACCAGTCGGACATCTGCATTGCCGACGGATCGCCCGAGACGTCGGATGATATTCTGAACTACATTCAGACCGCCCGGCCCGGCCACCGCGCCCCGCATGCCTGGGTCGCTCCCGGCAAGTCGACGCTGGACCTTTTCGCCCGGTCGTTCGCGCTCTTCGCGTTTGCGCCCGATGCTTCGCTGGATGGCGTGATCGCCGCGGCGCAGCAGGCCGGCGTCCCGCTCGACGCGGTGAAGATTGACGATCCGGCGATTGCCGCGCTTTACGAGAAGGCCTTTGTGCTGATCCGCCCCGACGGCATCGTCGCGTGGCGATCGGACGTGTTGCCGGACGATTTCGGCGCAGTGCTGGCGACGGTGACCGGCCACGGCCTCGACGCTGCGCCTCTGGCTGAAAAGCTGGCTGCACCGGTCGGACAGGCATGAAAAGCCACGGTTAAAAACGGACCTGTCCGTATGACCCGGATATAACCGGGCTGCGCCAGACCGGCTATGGGAGAGAAGCGCATGACGCAGGCTGGGCAGCGGCAGGATATCGAAGTTGACGTGCTGGTGGTCGGCACGGGCGCGGCGGGGCTGACGGCAGCGCTCGCCGCTGCCGATGCAGGGGCAAAGACCCTGATCGTGGAATCGCTGCCCTATTGGGGGGGGACGACATCATGGTCGGGTGGGGGTGTATGGGCTCCGGCCAACCCCGCCTCCGCCCGCGCGGGCTACGTCGACAGTATGGACAAGGCGCGGACCTATATGGACGCGGTGATTGTCGATGTCGGTCCGGCGTCATCGCCGGCGCGCCGACAGGCCTTTCTGGTGGGCGTGGCGGAAGCGGTCGAATTTCTTGACGCCAGGGGCGCCGATTGGCTGCAGAGTCCCGCGCAAGCCGACTACTATCCCGAAGCTCCCGGCGGCATGGTCGGCGGACGCACGCTGCATACCGCGCCTTTCGATGTCAAAAAGCTCGGTCCGTGGCTCGAAAGCTGGAACGGCAAGCGTGGCGAATTCCCGTTGCCGCTTTTGCCCACCGATTTGCGCCTGCTCAGCCGGGGACTGCTTTCGCTTGTAGGCATGGCGATGGGCGCGCGCGTTGTGGTGCGGACGCTTGCGGGCCTTGCCCTGGGCAAGAAGCTGCGGGCGGGCGGAAACGGGTTTTCGGCAAGGTTGTTCAGGGCCGTGCTCGACGCGGAGATTCCGGTCTGGCTGTCCGCGCCGCTGACTGGCCTTGACGTGGTGGACGGCGCAGTTGTCGGCGCCACGGTCGAACGCGATGGCCGGGCCGTCCGAATCCGTGCGCGCGGGGGTGTCGTGCTGGCCGCCGGCGGATTTGCCCAGCGGACGGAGTGGCGCGAGAAATTCCAGGCAATACCGGGATGGACGGCCGCTTCGGACGGCGATACCGGCTCGGTGATCGATATTGCCCGCGGGGCTGGTGCGGCGCTGGCCATGATGGGCGAAGCGTGGTGGACGCCCGTGTTCGTCGATGCGGCGGGCAAGCGCAATATCGTCCTGTTCGAGCGTTCGATGCCGCACGGGATCATGGTTAACCAGCAGGGCGATCGGTTCGCCAACGAGTCCGCGTCCTATAACGATGTCGGTCGGGCCATGATCGAGTGCGATGGCACACCCAGCTGGTTGATCGGCGATCGGCGGCTGTCGGGCCGATACCTTTATCAGCCTGCCTTTGGCGGCAAGAAAGGCAAGGCGGCGCTCACCGCGCAGGGAACCTATTACGAGGCCGGAACCTTGGGCGAACTTGCGTCGCTGACCGGCCTTCCCATCTCGCGCCTGGTGGCGACGGTCGAGCGCTTCAACGGTTTTGCCCGGACAGGGAAGGACCTGGATTTCCATCGCGGCGAAAGCGCTTACGACCGGATGTACAGCGACCCTTCGAATCGGCCGAACCCCAATCTGGGGCTCATCGAGAAGGGTCCTTACACCGCCTTGAAGCTTCATCCTGGCGATATCGGGACCAAGGGCGGCGTGCTGACCGACGAACACGGCCAGGTGCTGCGCGACGACGGCTCGGTGATCGCGGGCCTCTATGCCGCCGGTAACACTTCGGCCAGCGTCATGGGAAATACCTATCCCGGTGGCGGCGCGACGTTGGGACCGGCGATTGCGTTCGGCTATCTCGGGGGACGCCATGCCGCTGCCCGCCTGCGCAGGAACGCGTCCTAAGGCATACCGGGATTCGCCGTATCCGGCGAATCCCTTAGGCCTCAATCCACAAACAACAGCGCGGGCGTTTCCAGCAGCCGCCGCAGTTCCTGCACGTAGGATGCGGCGTCCCAGCCATCGACCACGCGGTGATCGCACGAAATCGACAGGTTCATCAGCTTGGCGGCGACCACGACGCCGTCGCGGAAGACCGGGCGTTCGACGATCCGGTTGGGGCCGATGATCGCGACTTCGGGCCGGTTGATCACCGGAGTCGTGGCGATACCACCCAGCGGGCCGAGCGAGGTGATCGTCAGGGTCGAGCCGGACAGTTCCTCCGACTTCGCCTTGCCGCTGCGCGCTGCTTCGGCAAGGCGCACGATTTCTTCGGCCAGCTGCCAGACATTGCGCTGTTCGGCGTTGCGGATCACCGGCACCATCAGGCCGGCATCGGTCTGGGTCGCCATGCCCAGATGGACAGCGCCGCTGCGCGTGACCACCCCGGCCTCGTCGTCGTAACGGGCGTTGATCATCGGGAAGGCGGGCAGCGATTTCACGATCGCGGTGATCAGCAGGGGCAGCATGGTCAGCTTGGGCCTGGCCCCGCGCGTCGCGTTGAGATCGGCGCGCAGGTCCTCCAGCTTGGTGACGTCGATTTCCTCGACGTAGGTGAAGTGCGGGATCGCCCGTTTCGAAGCGGCCATGTTCTCCGCGATGCGGCGGCGCATCCCGATCACCCGGACCTGTTCATCCGCGCGGGTCTGCCCGGCGGGGCGGTGACCGGCCGTGTCGTAACGTAGGAACGCATCAAGATCGGCATGGCGGATGCGGCCGTCTTCGGCCGGCTTCACGTCGGCCAGATCAATGCCCAGGTCGCGGGCCCGCTGGCGGACGGCGGGAGATGCCAGAACGGCCCGGTGGGCTGGCGCAGCGGGCAACTGGCGGGGTGGCGGCGGTGCGGCGGGCTTGTCCTCGGCCACCGGGGCAGGAGCCGCGATCGCTTCGGGAGCCGGGGCAGGGGGCACCTCGACCGCCGCTGGCGCTGATGGGGCGGGCTCGGGCGCGCTGGCGCCGTCCTCGACCTCAAGGGTCACCAGCACCGCACCGATGGCGATCTGGTCGCCCACTTCGCCGGCAAGGCCGATGACCTTGCCCGCGACGGGAGCATACATTTCCACCGTGGCCTTGTCGGTCATCATGTCGGCGAGGTGGGCGTCTTCCTCGACCACGTCGCCGACAGCGACATACCAGGCGACGATCTCTGCTTCGGCGATACCCTCGCCGATGTCAGGAAGCTTGAAGGTGTAGTTGGCCATATCGGATCACTCGTCCATTGCGCGGCGGAGCGCTGCCGCGAGCCGCGCGGGCCCCGGAAAATAGTCCCATTCGAAGGCGTGGGGATAGGGCGTGTCCCATCCGGCGACGCGCTCGACCGGCGCTTCGAGCGAATGGAAGCAGCGTTCCTGGATCAGCGCCGAAAGCTCGCCGCCGAAACCGCCAAAGCGCGATGCCTCGTGCAGGATCACGCAGCGGCCGGTCTTCTCCACCGAGCCGACGATCGTGTCGATGTCGAGCGGCACGATCGAGCGCAGGTCTATCAGTTCGGCGTCCACGCCGCTGTCGGCGATGCCGGCGAGCGCGACGTGGACCATGGTGCCATAGGCGATCACGGTGACGTCCTCGCCCTCGCGCACGATGGCGGCCTTGCCCAGGGGCACGGTATAATGGCCTTCGGGAACCTGGGCGGCGGGATGGTCGGCCCAGTTCTTCACCTGCTGGTCAGGGCGGCCGTCGAAGGGGCCGTTATAGAGCCGCTTGGGTTCGAGGAAAATGACCGGATCATCGCATTCGATCGAGGCGATGAGGAGGCCCTTGGCATCATAGGGGTTGGACGGGATGACCGTTTTGAGCCCGGTGATATGCGCAAAGATCGCCTCAGGGCTCTGGCTGTGGGTCTGTCCGCCGTAGATGCCGCCGCCATAGGGCGAACGGACCGTGATCGGTGCCCAGAATTCCCCGCCCGAGCGATAGCGCAGCCGGGCGGCTTCGGAGACGAGCTGGTCGAAGGCCGGCAGGATATAGTCGGCGAACTGGATTTCGGGAACCGGGCGCAGGCCGTAGGCACCCATGCCGATGGCCGCCGCGATGATGCCGCCTTCGGAGATCGGCGCATCGAAGCAGCGCTTGAGGCCGTGCTTTTCCTGGAGCTTGTCGGTCACGCGGAAAACGCCGCCGAAATAGCCGACGTCCTCACCGAAGATGAGCACTTTGGGATCGCGTTCCAGCATGACGTCCAGGGCCGAATTGAGGGCCTGGACCATGTTCATCGTTGCCATGGTATCAGACCTCGAATTCGCGGCGCTGTTCGATCAGCCGCCAGTCCGGTTCGGCGAAAACGCCTTCAAACATCTCGGTCGCGGGCGGTTTGGACTTGCCCAGCGTGCCGACGGCTTCGGCCTCCTTCACCGCTGCCCGGACCTCGGCGTCGAGCTGCGCGGCAAGCGCGGCATGCCGTTCCTCGTCCCAGGCCCCGATCTTGATCAGGTGCTGCTTCAACCGTTCCAGCGGATCGCCCAGCGGCCAGGCGGAAGGTTCGTCAGCGGGGCGGTATTTGGTTGGATCGTCCGAGGTCGAATGCCCTTCGACCCGGTAGGTGAAAAATTCGATCAGGGTGGCGCCCAGGTTGGCGCTGGCCCGCTCGGCCGCCCATTGGGTTGCCGCCCAGACCGCGAGGAAATCGTTGCCGTCGACGCGCAGGCCGGGCAGGCCATAGGCCATCGCCTTGGCGGCAAAGGTGGTTTCCTGCGCGCCGGCGATCCCCGAAAACGACGAGATCGCCCACTGGTTGTTGGTCACGCACAGGATGACCGGCGCGTGATAGACCGAGGCGAAAGTCAAAGCCTCGTGGAAGTCGCCCTCGGCCGTCGTGCCTTCGCCGATATAGCTCATCGCCAGCCGGTCGTCCTCGCTGTAGGCCGAGGCCATGGCCCAGCCGACCGCATGGCCGAACCGGCTGCCGACATTGCCTGAAAGCGAATAGAAACCGTAGTCGCGTGCCGAATAGAGGATCGGCAGTTGCCGGCCCTTGAGCGGGTCACGGGCATTCGAGAAGATCTGGTTGACGAGATCGACCAGCGGATATCCGCGGGCCATCAGCCAGCCGACCAGGCGGTAGGTCGGGAAACACATGTCACCGGATGCCAGCGCCAGCGACGGGGCAACGCTGATCGCCTCTTCGCCGGTGGTCTTCATGAAGAAGCTGGTCTTGCCCTGGCGGTGCGCGCGGAACAGGCGCTCGTCGAAGGTGCGGGTCAGCAGCATGGCCCGAAGACCGGCGATCAGTCGCTCGGGTGCCAGCTTCGGGTCCCACGGGCCGCAGGCGTTGCCGTCATCGTCGAGCACGCGGACGAGCTCGAAGGGCATGTCGCGCATGGTCGCTTCGGCCGCGCCGGTATCGGGGCGCCGGACGGAGCCGGCCGGCGGAATCACAAAGTGCGCAAAGCTCGGCGTTTCGCCGGGGCGCGCGGGTGGTTGCGGCACATGGAGTTGCAGACGCACGCGGTTGGACATCGGTTATCCTCTCGCTGTGCATTCTACTCCGGAATGCGCGAAATGGGTTGACCTGATTGTTGCGTAATTTATCCCTATTTTAGGATAAATTCTGGAAAATTACACGACTGAGTAGGATGAATATGCCGATAGATGACGCGGACCGGAGAATCCTCAGGGCCCTGCAGGATGAGCCGACGCTCCCGATCACGGCCCTGGCGGAACGAGTCGGCCTGTCGCATACGCCGTGCTGGCGGCGGCTGAAGCGGCTTGAGCGCGACGGGGTGATCGTGGCGCGCGCGCTTTTGCTTGATGCGCGTCAGTTGGGCTTTCAGGTCAATGTCTTCGCCAACCTCAAGCTCAAGCAGCATGATGAAGCGACGCTGGAGGCGTTTGAGCAGGAGGTGTCCGAACACCCCCAGATCGTCGAGTGCTTTTCGATGAGCGGATCGAGCGATTACATATTGCGAGTGGTGGTTCAGGGGATCGATGAGTATGAGGCTTTCCTGAAAAAGGTGCTGCTCCATCTGCCTGGGGTCAGTTCGATCGAGTCCAGCTTTGCGCTGAAGAGCGTCAAGCTGACGACCCGTTTGCCGATCTGACAGGTTGCCGATCCGGGCTTGCGGCGCCTGAGCACAGGAATGGAGCCGCAGCCTTGCAATCTACCCATGACGATCTGGTCGACGCCCAATTTGGCG
>CAYFJH010000083.1:0-13232 GCA_964343385.1 uncultured Novosphingobium sp.
CGGCCCGATCGAGGCGAGCAACTTCGGTGGCCGCCGGATCAAGGACTATATCCTCCAGCAATACACCAACCAGGATGGCGCGCTCATCGCGGACTTCATCTGTTCGCGGATGCGGTTCGAGCGCGGCGAGATGCAGAAGCGCGCCGGGACGCGGAAGATCGAAGTCCCCCACCCGTGGACCGACGAAGAGATCGCCGAGATCGAGGCCCACATCCTTGCCGAAGCCCCGCGCGGCGCGGTTCCGCGTTATTGGGAAGACGTCAACGTCGGCGACGAGATCGACACGATCATCAAGGGCCCGCTTGGCCTCACCGACTTCATCGCCTTCATCGCCGGCGGTTCGGCCCCGATCCCGCGCATCGCCGCGCACGCCGTGTCGCTCAAGCGGTATCACAAGCACCCGGCCTGGGCGTTTCGCGACCCCAAGACCCATGCGCTGGAGCCGGTCTATTCGGTCCACTACAACGACTATGCAGCGCAGATGCAAGGCGCCCAGATCGCCTATGACGTCGGCATCCAGCGGACCGCATGGCAGATCCATTCGCTCACCAACTGGATGGGCGATGCCGGCGTGCTCAAGCAGATCACCGGCCAGTATCGCGCCCACGTCTACCTCGGCGACGTGGTCAAGCTGGGCGGGCGGATCGAGACCAAGGAAGTCGACGCCGCCGGCAACCATGTGGTCACGCTGACCACCTGGGCCAACAACCAGCGCGGCCAGAACTGCATGCCCGGCACCGCGATCATCGCCCTGCCGAGCCGCGGGGAAGGCTGAACCCTCAGCCTTTCGCGGTGGCGGCCTCGACGGCGCGCATGACGCGCAAAACGTTGCCGGACCAGACCTTGGCGACGTCGGCTTCGGTATAGCCGGCGTCGAGCAGGGCCTGGGTTATTTCGGGAAGGCCGGTGACGTCGTCGAGCCCGGCGACGCCGCCGCCCCCGTCCCAGTCCATGCCGATGCCGACATGGTCTATCCCCGCGACCTTGATCGCGTGGAGCAGCTGGACGCGGAAGTCCTCGAAGGTCGCGCGGTCGGTGTCGGGGTAGAGCTTGTCGATCCCGGCGCGGCGGGCGAGGAAAGCGGTGCGCGCGGTCTTGTCCATGGGGCCTGGGGTGCGGCTGGCGAACAGCTCTTTCAACGCGGCGGCGCGCTCGGGGCTGATCTTCGCGTTCTTGAGGTAGGCGGCGTAGGAGTTGATCTGGATGACCCCGCCGTGCGCGGCGAGCGCGCGCAACCGGTCGTCGTCGATGTTGCGGGGATGGTCGAACACCCCCTTGCAGCCCGAGTGCGAGAGGACGATCGGGGTCTTCGACAGGCGCATCAGGTCATCGAAGACCTTGTCCGAGGCGTGCGAGGCGTCGGGGATGATACCCAGCCGGTTCATGTCGGCGAGGAGCTGGACGCCGAGCGGGCTGAGCCCGCCCCATTGTTCGCCCTTGGGATCGGTCGCGCTGTCGGCGAACTGGTTGTTCTGGAAATGGGCGAAGCCGACCATCCGCACGCCCATCGCGTGGAAAGTCTTGAGCAGGCTGGTGTCCTCGCCCAGCGGATAGGCGTTTTCCATCGACATGAAGACCACGCGCTTGCCCGCCTTGGCGATGGCGGCGGCTTCGTCGGCGCGGGTGGCGAGGGTGAAGTGCGCCGGGTCGGCCAGCGCCATTTCGCGGATCGCCATGCCGCGCATCAGGGCAAAGTCGCGCGCCTTGTCCAGCCCGGCGCGGTCGAGCGGGCCCTGCGCGGTGTAGATCGCCCAGAACCCGCCATCGAGGCCGCCCTTTTTCATGCGGGGCACATCGACCTGGGTATAGTCGGTGGTGACGCCGTGTTCGCTGGCGATCGACCAGCCCTCGATCGCCAGCGAGGCCGGGGTGTCGAGGTGGGTGTCGAGCGTCAGGACGCGCTGGTGGAGCGCCTTGGCCCGGGCGCTGACCTTGATCGCCTGCGCCGGACCTGCCGCCACGACGGGTCCGGCGAGGAAGAGGGTGAGCGCGGCGGCGAGTGCGGCGTTGCGGTATGGTCGCATCAATATTCCGCCGAGATGGTGAACTGGAAGGTGCGCGGGCTTTGCGGGCGGAACGCGCCGTCGCCGGTGACCGCGGGCGAGATGAAGGCCAAGGTATTGGTGTCGAACACGTTGTCGAGGTTCAGCCTGGCCTTGACCGTCTTGAGCGGGCCGACCGTCCAGCCGTCGCCGATGTCGACATAGGCGCTGAACACGGTGAACGGCGCGACCGCCGAGCCGGGGGTGTTTGCCATCGTCGACTGGCGGGTGCCGGTGTGTTTTCCTGAGAAGTTGGCGACGAGCCACGAGGCAGGTTCGACCGTGACCCCGCCGTTCACCACCCACTTCGCGCTGTCGGGCAGGAACTTGCCGGCGGTGAGCACGGTCCCCGTGCCGACGATGTTGTCCTGGAAGGTGGCGTGGTTGTAGGTGGCGCTGAGGTTGAAATAGGCGAGGCCGTCGAGGAACGCGGGCTTGTAGGTCGCGGTCATTTCCGCGCCGTAGGATTTCACCCGCCCGACGTTGTTGAAGAAAGTCTCGGTCGCCCCCGAGGAGCCGGGCAGGAAGGCCGTGATCGACTGGATGCGGTTCTGGAATTTCGTGTAGAAAGCGGAAAGCGAGGCGTAGAATTCCGGCTGGTTGGTGCGGATGCCCAGTTCCATGTTGGTCGAACGTTCGGGCGCCGGGGCCGGGATCACGCCCGCGCTGCTTGCCAGCGTGACCGAGAAAATGTCGTCCATCCCCTTGGGCAGGGCGACGTTCTCGGCATAGGAGGCGAACAGCTGGGTGCGGCTGTCGAGCTTGTAGAGCACGCCTGCCAGCGGCAGGAAGAAGTCCTTGTAGTGCGCGCGGTTGGACTGCGGACCATAGCCGGCGACATTCTGCCCGCCGACGACGCGGTAATAGTCGGCAAAGTCGCGGTAGCCGCGGTGCTGGTAGTCCATGTCGAGGCCCTTGACCCCGAGCACGAGCTGGAGCCGGTCATCGGCCAGCGAGATCGTGTCCTTGGCGAAGACCTGGAGGATGTTGCGTTCGGAGCGGTAGTTGCGGCGGTAGTATATGACCTCGTTCAGGAGCGGCGCGCTGGCGGGCGAGCCGTCGACGGTGTTCGTCCGCAGCTGGGTGCGGTTGTATTCGTCGAGTTCGGCCCAGACGCCGGTTTCAAAGGTGTGGGCACCGGCCTCGATGTGCAGCTTGGTGGTGATGCCGTAGCGGTCCCCGCCCACGCCCGAGCGTCCGTAGGCGGTGCCGCGCGGGGCGACGACGCCGAAGCCCAACGCGGACTGGGCGACATAGCGCGGGAGGACGCTGGCGTAGCTTTCGGGCGAGACGCCGTAGCCGCCCTTGTTTTCCCAGTAGAGCGTGGTTTCAAAATGGACGCCGGGGGCCATGCCGAGGTGGACCGTCGCGCCATAGAGCTTGTCCTTGCGGATGTTGATCGCAAGCGGCGAGGTGTAGGTATAGTTGGGGTTGGAATAGGGCACGCCGGCCACGGTCGGCGCGAAGCTGCCGGTCGGGGCCGGAACGTCGATATAGCCGCGAAAGCGCCCGGTGTTGCCGCCAAGGTCGGGGGTGGCCGAATAGAACTGCGCGCGGGTCAGTGTCGGGCTGTCATAGTCGAAAAAGTCGTTCGAGACGAATTTCAGCCGCGCCCAGCTGTCGCCGCCGAGATCGACCTTGACCTGCGCTTCCCAGTGTTCGCGGTCGATCGTCCCGGTGCCGCGCCACAGGTCACTGTTGAGCTTGGTGCGGCTGACATAGCCGGCGAAGGGACCGATCCGGCCGGTGGAAAGGCGGATGAAGGTGCGCCTCAGGCTTTCGTCGCCAAAGGTCTGCGACACGAACAGGCCGAGGTCTTCCTGCGGGGCAATCGAATTGTAGGCCACGACCGGGCCGAGCGAGGAATAGGACGGCAGCGAGACGTCGCCCGCGCCGACCGAGGCCTGCACGCTGCCGAGGTTTTCATTGTCGACATAGCGGAACACCGGGCTGCCGCCGAAGGCGTCGGAGCGGCCGGTGGGGATGCCGTCGATCAGGAAGCCGATCTGGTCGAGGTTGAAGGCGCGGGTCTGGACCGAGTTGCCGAATTCATAGAGCCCCAGCGCGCCATCGGTCTGGACGTTGAAGCCGGGGAGCTGTTCGAGCATCTTGAGCCCGGAAACGCCCGAAGGCGCGGACAGCAGCGCCTCGCGCGTGACGGCGACGGTGGCGGTGACCTTGTCCTCGCCAATGGTTTCGGACGCGACCGAGATGCGGCGGCCGGTGACGGTGATCTCGTTCGCGCTGCCATCGGCCTCGTCTGCCAGCGGAGCCATCTGGGCGTGGACGGCAGGGGCCGTTGCCAGCAGGGCGGATGCGGAGATGCCGAGGCGGAGCAGGGAGGGGAGCTTCATCGAAAAAGCCTTTTCGAAAGCTGCCGAAACCGTGCGGCAGCGTTTCACGGCCTGACCTGCATCCATGCGCGGGACCGATCCCGCGCCTTGCCCCCGTTCGCGCCTGGGATTCCGGCTCCTTGACGTGGCCGGGATTGCTTCGCGAACGGACCAGTTGCAGGCGCCGAGTCCGATCCGGAATACGCTGTTTCGCGTAAGTGTCTTTCGGGAGACGCTTTTCATGCCGAGACGTTGTCAGAGTTGGTGGCGGCGGCGCGGGGTGCTAGGCGCGCCCTGACCCGGCCGCAGATGGAACAGCGCATGAAACTCTCGATCACGGCCAAGCTGGAATACTTCTTCGAAACGCGGACCGACGTGCTGCTCCAGATCGAGGCGGCGGCGATCCCCGAGCAGGTGATCGAGAAGGCCCGCATCGAGGTCAGCACCCACGCGCATTTTGCCCGGGTGCCGGCGCAGGACATGATCGGCGACCGCATCTGGATCAGCGTCGAGGGGCAGATGAGCGTGGATTACAGCGCGGTGGTTTCTATCAACCGGCTGGTCGACGATTGCCTCGATCTTGAGAAAGTGCCGCCGCACCGCTTGCCGGGGGAGACGGTGCAATACCTGATGGGCTCGCGCTATTGTCCGTTCGACCAGTTCCAGTCGTTCGTGATGGACGAGTTCGGCTCGCTGGAAGGCGGCGCGCGGATCATCGCGATGCGCGACTGGGTGCACCAGCATTTCAGCTATGTTCCGGGGGTTTCGACCTCGGAAACCACAGCGCTGGAAACCTTCGTGTGCCGCCGGGGGGTGTGCCGCGACTATGCCCATGTGATCATCGCGCTGGCCCGCGCCTCGGGCATCCCGGCGCGAATGGCGAGCGTCTATGCGCTGGGGGTGGAGCCGCAGGACTTCCATGCCGTGGCCGAAGTGTTCCTGGGCGGGGAATGGCACCTGGTCGATGCGACGCGAATGGCGCACGAGGGGGCCATGGCCAAGATCGGGATCGGGCGCGATGCCGCCGACGTGGCGTTCCTGACGGCCTATGGCCCGGCCACGTTTCTGTCGCAGGCGGTCACGGTGTCGCGGGCGTAACTGCGCCGGGCGAGGCCATGATCGCGTCGACGGCGAGGGGTCTGCTGCGTTGCAGCAATGATTAACTTTTGGCGGTTACCTTTTGCAGCGAAGGTTTCCGGAGTTGCCGCCATGGATTCTGTCGAGTGCCCCGAAAATGAGCTGAACGCGGTCCGGGCCGCCGCGCTGAAAGCCGAGGAGCGGCTGCGCGAGGCGATCGAGGCGATGCCGCACGGGGTGGTGATGCTCGACCCCGAGGGGCGCTACATCCTGTGGAACAGCAAGTACGCCGAGATCTATCACAAGAGTTCGGACCTGTTCGCGCCGGGGGTCAAGCTGGCCGAGACGCTGCGCAGCGGCATCGCGCGGGGCGACTATCCCGAGGCGGTGGGGCGCGAGGAGGAGTGGCTGGCCGAACGGCTGGCGAAGCTCCTGGGGGCCAATTCGCGGCACGAGCAGTGGCTGTCTGACGGGCGCTGCATCATGATCGAGGAGCGGCGGACCGCCGATGGCGGCACGATCGGGCTGCGCGTCGACATCACCGAGCTCAAGCGGCGCGAGGAAAGTTTCCGGCTGCTGTTCGAGGACAACCCGGTGCCGCTGCTGGTCTATGATCCGGCCGAGGGGGTGATCAAGGGTGCCAATGGGGCGGCGGCGGACCATTTCGACTGGCCGGTGGGCGAGCTGGCCGGGATGGCCGCCGAGCGGCTGTTCGATGCCGGGGAATGGCCGGCAGTGCGGCGGTTGCTGGCGACAACCAGTTCGGAAAAGGACCGTTTCTGGAAGCAGTTCACGCGGAGCGGCGAAGTGCTGGAGGCGGTGCTGTCCACCCGGCAATCGGTGGTCGACGGGCGGCTGGCGACAATCGTGTCGATCTTCGATGTGACCGAGCGGCGCAAGACCGAGGCGACGATCGCGCACATGGCCAGGCACGACGAGCTGACCGGGCTGGCCAACCGGGCCCATTGCCGCGAGCGGCTGCGCGAGATGCTGGCCGATCCGGGCGAGGACAAGGTGGCGATCGCGCTGATCGACCTCGATAATTTCAAGCCAATCAACGATAGCTATGGCCACCATGCCGGCGACCTGGTGCTGGCCGAAGCGGCGCGGCGGATGCGTGCGCTGGTCCCGCGCAAGAATTCGCTGCTGTGCCGGCTGGGCGGGGACGAGTTTGCCGTGCTGGTGCGCGCGCCGACCACCGAGAAGGCCCACAACATCGCGCGTTCGCTGGTCCAGGCGATCGCCGAGCCCTTTGCGGTGGGGGACAACCTGCTGCACATAGGCGCGACTATCGGGATCGCCGCCGCGCCCGATGACAGCACCGACGGGGCGACCTTGCTGCGCTATGCCGACCTCGCGCTCTATGCCGCGAAGGCCGAGCGCAAGGGGACGATCCAGCGGTTCCGCCCGGACATGGACGAGGCCGCGCGCGAGAAGGCGCGGATGGAGAACGACCTGCGCGACGGGCTGCGCCGGGGCGAGCTGACCGTGCATTACCAGCCGCTGGTCGACCTCGATTCCGGCGAGACCACTGCCTTCGAGGCCCTGCTGCGGTGGAACCACCCGGAACGCGGGATGCTCTATCCTGACAGCTTCATCCCGCTGGCCGAGGAGATCGGGCTGATCGACGTGCTCGGGCAGTTCGTGCTCAACCATGCCTGCCGCGAGGCCGCGACCTGGCCAGCGCCGATCCGCGTGGCGATCAACGTCTCGCCGCTGCAGTTCCGGGGAAGTAACCTGCCGGGGATCGTCGTCCAGGCACTGGCCGCGGCCGGGCTCGCGCCCGAGCGACTGGAACTGGAGATCACCGAGGCCGTGCTGATGGAGAAAAGCGCCTCTGTCGCCAAGCAGATCCAGCGGATCAGGGCGCTTGGGGTGGGCATCTCGATGGATGATTTCGGGACCGGCTACAGCTCGCTCAGCTATCTGCTGTCCTATCCGTTCACCAAGATCAAGATTGACCGCTCGTTCGTGCTGGGGCTGCGCGATGCGCCCAATTCGCGGGTGGTGGTGAGCGCGATCGTCAATCTGGGGCGTTCGCTCGGACTGGTGGTGACCGCCGAGGGGATCGAGCAGCCCGAGGACCTGACGTTCCTTCGGGCACTGGGCTGCGAACAGGGGCAGGGTTATCTGCTCGGCCGCGCGGTGCCGGGGGAGGCGCTGTTCCCGCCCGAGTTCGCCGTGCGCCGCAAGGCCGGGTAAGCTGCGTTTGACTTGAGCCGCGCGAGCGGGCTTGATGGCTTCCGGAGTTGCCGGGGGACATCGGATGCTGAACCATGGAATGCTGTTTTCGCGCCGGGGGCTGCTCGGCGCGTTGGGGGCGGCGGCTTTTGCCGGTCCGGCAGGGGCGGACCTGCGCGCCGGGGCGCGGGCGCGGGTGATCATCGACAATGACTTTTCGGGCGATCCGGACGGGCTGTTCGCGCTGGCGCAGCATGTGCTGTCGCGCTCGGTCGAGATTCCGCTGATCGTGGGGTCGCACCTGCACCTGCACGATCCGTGGGACCCGGCGGCGACGCAGGCGAGCAACGCTGCGGCGGCGGCGGAGGAATTGCTGCGGCAGATGAACCGGCGCGGCTACCGGATCATCGCCGGGGCGGAAGCGGCGATGGAAAGCCGCGCCGGATGGCGGCCGAGCCCGGCGACGGCAGCGATCGTGCGCGAGGCGCTGCGCGAGGATACCGCCCTGCCGCTGTTCTATGCGGCGGGGGCGGGGCTGACCGAGCTGGCGCTGGCGTGGTTGGCGCAGCCGCGGATCGGGCGGCGGCTCAAGCTGGTGTGGATCGGCGGCGGAGAGCACGCCGGGCTTGCCGATCCGCCACCCGGCGGCAGCGATCCCGAATACAACCTTTCGATCGACCTTGCCGCCGCGCAGGTCGTGTTCAACGAGAGCGACATAGAGATCTGGCAGGTGCCCCGCGACGCCTACCGGCAGATGCTGATGAGCTATGCCGAAATTGACGCATTGGGCCGGGCCGGGCCGGCGGGGCGCTATCTGGCGGGGAAGATCGAGGCATTGCTGGCGCGCCTGGAAAGGGCACGGCCGGGCCGCCGGCCGACGCTGGGGGAGACCTACATTCTTGGCGATAGCCCGCTCGTGACCCTGACCGCGCTGCAATCGTCCTTCCAGTCCGATCCGTCGTCGAGCAGTTACGTCGTGAAACCGACGCCGATTCTGAGCCCGGCCGGACAATACCAGCCGACACCGGAGGGGCGGCCAATGCGGGTCTATACACGCATCGACACCCGCCTGACCTTTGCCGACATGGTGGCCAAATTGAGCGCGGCGGTCGATTGAGCCCAGGACGAGCCGCCGCCTTTCGCAGAATCCCGATAAATATCTGCGGGTTGCTGCAGAACCTATAGCGGTCAACACTTTATGCCAAAGCATTCCCGGCGGCGCCCTGCGTCGGACTGAAATGCCAGCGCTGTCAAATTTATCTTGACAGCGCTGGCAGCGCCGCCGCTTATCACGCCAAGTCGCCTGTCCGTTCAATGCGGAGGGCGGCCCGACCGGAATATCGGCGGCAAAGCCGTAAACGGTTACAACAATGTAGAGAGGCGGTACCCATGAATTTCAAAATGCTCTTGTTGGCATCATCGATGCTGGCCGCCGGCGCGGCGCCGGCCCTGGCCCAGACTGCCGAGGAAACGGCCGTCTCGAACGGCGACATCATCGTCACCGCGACCCGCAGCGAAACCCTGCTTTCCAAGACGCCGATCGCGATGACGGCCATTGGCGGCGAGGAGCTGATCAAGTCCGGCATCACCAACCCGACCCAGTTGGTCGATGCGGTCCCCAACCTGTCGATCGTGCGCGCCGGCGGCCTGCAGATCACGATCCGCGGCGTGACCAGCACCGACGGCACCGAAAAGGGCGATCCTTCGGCCGCGTTCATGCTCGACGGGATCTACCTGGCCCGTCCGCAGGCGCAGGAAGTCAGCTTCTTCGACATCGAACGCGTCGAAGTGCTGCGCGGACCGCAGGGCACGCTCTATGGCCGCAACTCGACCGCGGGCGTGATCAACTTGCTCAGCGCGCGGCCCAAGTTCGACTTTGGTGCCTCGGTTGACGGCAGCTATGGCAATTTCGATGCGGTGAACGTGACCGGCATGGTCAACGTGCCGCTGGGCGATACCTTCGCGGTGCGCGCGGCGGTCAACATGGATCGGCGCAACTCGTATCTGATCGACGGAAACGCCGGGGACGGCGTGACACTCGATCCGTTCAAGGACAACAAGGCGGTCCGCCTCTCGGCGCTGTTCAAGCCGAGCGACGACCTGAGCCTGCTGGTGATCGGCGACTACAGCACGATCAAGGGCAATCCGACCAACACGGTCGATACCGGGCTGTTTTATACCAACATCGTCAGCGGAGTTCGTCAGACGTTCCAGCGCCCGACCTTCCGCTATCCGGATGCCGACGCCGCGCGGGTGTTATCCCAGGCGCAAGCGCAGCAGGCGTTCCGGGACAACACCGAGAAGGGGGCTATGACGGAACTGAATTACAGCACCGGCCCCGTGACCTTTACCTATCTCGGTTCCTATCGCGAATCCCGGCGCAAGGAGTTTTCCAACCTGGTTGGCGGTGCGGTGTCAGCCGATTTCGTCGGCAAGTACTGGCAAACCTCCCACGAACTGCGCCTGGCCTACAACAGCGGTCCGCTGCAGGCTCAGGTCGGCGGATACTACTTCAAGGAAAGGTCGGGCATCGCGTTCTTCATCAACAATTTCCTTGGTCCCAACACCCGCTTTGGTTTTCCGCAGGACCCGACCATCGCCGAAAACAAGTCCGTATTTGGGCAGGCGACCTACGAACTCGCACCTGATGTAAGGCTGACAGGCGGAATGCGCTATTCGCACGATCTCAAGTCACGTGTTGGCAATACCGTGCTCGATCACTATACGTCGATCGGCAATTCCTACAGCGTGGGCACGTTCGTCAGCCGCGACGTGTTCCAGGACAACAACGCCAGCCGCACTTTCAGCAAGCTTACCTGGCGCGCCGGAATTGACTATGACAGCCCGCTTGGTCTGGTATTTGCTTCAGTATCAACCGGTTACAAGGCCGGTGGCTTCAACGATGGCTGCCTGCGGACCCCTACCTCATCGCCGCGTTGTGTCTACACGCAGGATGAACTCTACTACCAGCCTGAAACACTCACGGCCTATGAAGCCGGCTTCAAGCTGAAGATCAGCCCCGATTTTCGTCTGAACGGCACGATATTCCACTATGACTACAGTGGCCTCCAGCTTTCACAGGTAGGCAATTTCGGCGGTTGCGGTACTTGCCAGAACACAACGAATGCCGGTGCCGCCAAGGTGGATGGTGTTGAACTTGATGCGCGCATCCAGCCTGCCAAGAACTTCAATGTCCGGCTGGCGATCAACTATCTCGATGCGCGTTACACCCGGTTCACTCCGGGGGCGGTCAATTCTTCCGGAGTGGTCGAATTGGTGAATTTCGCGGGTCGGCCGCTGAGCCGCAGTCCGAAATGGTCGTGGAATGCCGGGGTCAATTATGCGATTCCTGTTGGCGAAGGCACGATCGTGGCGGATGCGGGCATCAGCTTCAAGAGTCAGCAAGATCTGACCGATCTGGCGCAGTTTGCCTACTTCGCCATGCCGGCCTATACGAAAACCGACCTGTCGCTGACCTACAATGCGCCGGGAGACAGGTTCTATGTCGGGGCTTTCGTGCAGAACCTGGAGAACAACCTCGTGGTGACCAGCGCCTCGACTGGCTTCCTGGGCTCGGTGACCTTCTCCGACCCGCGCCTGATCGGCGTGCGTGCCGGCGCCAAGTTCTAAGGCGCGGCTCTGCCGGAAATACTCAGGCCGGCCGCAGTTGGATTGCTGCGGCCGGCTTGTTTTCATATCATGGCCGGGATTTCACGGCCGCCTGTAACCTGCGGCACACATACCCTGTGGAGAGTCCAATGAAGAAGCGGATTGCGATGCTGGCTTCGGCTTGCGCGGTGCTGGCGGCCCTCCCCGCCGAGGCCCGGACGGTGCGGACGGCGAGCGGGGCGGTGCGCGGCGCGACGGCTGGCGGCGTATCCAGTTTCAAGGGCATCCCCTTTGCCGCCTCGCCGGTGGGCGAACTGCGCTGGCGCACGCCGCAGCCCGCGAAGGGCTGGGCCGGGGTGCGTGATGCGACGAAATTCGGGGCGGACTGCGTACAAGTGACGCCGCCGTTCGCCGCGGCGATGGGCGCTGCGAACGCAAAATCGGAGGACTGCCTGTTCCTCAACGTCTGGCGCCCTGCAAATGCCAGACCGGGGGCAAAGCTGCCGGTGATGGTGTGGATCTATGGCGGCGCCTTCCTGTTCGGCAGCGGCGCGCTGCCGACCTATGACGGCACGGCATTTGCCAAACAGGGCGTGATCCTGGTCACGCTCAACTACCGGCTCGGGCGGTTCGGGTTCTTTGCCCATCCGGCACTGTCGGCCGAACATCCCGAAGAGGCCAAGGGCAACTATGCCTTCATGGACCAGATCGCCGCGCTCAAATGGGTGCGGGCGAACATCGCGGGCTTCGGCGGCAATCCGGGCAACGTGACGATATTCGGCGAAAGCGCCGGGGGCGTTTCGGTGCACAACCTGCTGGTCTCGCCGCTGTCGCGCGGCCTGTTCCACAAGGCGATCATCGAGAGCGGGGGCGCGCGAGACGGGATCCTGACCGGACGGCCCATGCGCGCCGACAATGCTGACCGTGACTACAAGGTCTCGGGCGAGACGATCGGGCTCAACTTTGCCAAAAAGATGGGCGTGGCCGGGAACGGCACCGGCGCGCTGGCGCAGTTGCGGGCGCTGAGCGCGGATCAGGTGCTTGATGGCGGAGCCACGACCGACGGGCCGGACGGTGTGCCGACCTATCCGGGGCCGATCCTGGATGGCAAGCTCGTGACCGAGACCGCCGAGCAGTCCTACAAGGCCGGGCATCAGATGAAGGTGCCGCTGATGATCGGTTCGAATTCTGCCGAAGTGCCCGGCGGGTTTGTCGCGGGCGATACGAAGGAGGCGCTGCTGGCCAGTTTTGGCCGGGGCAAGGACGCGGCAAAGGCGGCTTATGATCCGGCCGGGACGACCGATCTGGCCGCGCTGTCGTCGATGGTCAACACCGACCGGGTCTGGGCTGAACCGGCGCGGCTTACCGCGCGGGCGTTTGCGGCAAAGGGCGCGCCGGCGTTCGTCTACCGGTTTTCCTATGTTGCCGACAGCATGAAGGTCATGGCCAAGCAGGGCGCGCCGCATGCGTCCGAACTCGAATATGTGTTCGACACGGTGGAAAACCGCTTCAAGGACAAGCTGACCCCGAACGACAAGAAAGTCGCGCGGATGATGAACACCTATTGGGCCAATTTCGCGAAGACCGGGAATCCATCGGGCAATGGGCCATCGGGCAAAGGACTGCCGCGGTGGCCGGCGAACAATGCGCGGACCAACCTGATCCTCGATTTCCGGCCCGACGCGACGATCTACACCGGGACCGATCCGCACAAGGCGCGGCTCGACGCGACGGAAATGGCCGATGGCGCGGTGATCCCGCGCTGAATCTCTGGCGCCGCATAGTCATTTGATGCCAGGCAAAGGCCCCGTCGCCCAGCGGCGGGGCCTTTTGGCGTGGCCGGCTTTCGCGCCTAGAGTCTGTTCCACGTAAGTGGAACTGAAACAGAGTCTAACGGCGGATGGCCATAAAAATATACCGCTTGACTGCATCGTAAACATATCTATCCAAAAGGCGGGCCGAAGAGAGCCCGGATGGAGGGTGTGATGGA
>CAYFJH010000084.1:0-916 GCA_964343385.1 uncultured Novosphingobium sp.
GTACATTTCGAGATGACTGGTCAAGACGTCACCGAATGCACGGGCGGCTTGCGCGATGTTTCGGATGAAAACCTTGCTGACCGTTACCATACCGCTTGCGATCCACGCCTGAACCGATGGCGATTGCGCCATGCTCCGGCTCCAGCACATCGCCATTGCCGGTAATGGCCAGGGTGATTGATTTATCGGCCACCAGCATCATCGCTTCGAGATTGCGCAGATACTTGTCGGTGCGCCAGTCCTTGGCGAGTTCGACCGCGGCGCGCATCAGCTGGCCCCGGTGGGCCTCAAGCTTGCGGTCAAGCCGTTCGAACAGGGTGAAGGCATCGGCCGTGGCCCCGGCGAAACCGGCGATGACGTTCCCGCCCTCCCCGATGCGGCGCACCTTGCGGGCATTGGGCTTCATCACGGTGTTGCCCATGGAAACCTGCCCGTCGCCGGCGATGACCGTGCGGCCGTTCTTCTGCACACCGATGATGGTGGTCCCGTGCCACTGGATCATGCCGTGGCTTGCCCTGTTCTCGTCCATGGGGCGGGATATGGGGAATTGGTGGCCGGGTTCAAGCGGGGAGTTTTGCGGACTGGTTAACGGGGGTGCTGCTGGGCCCTGGATTGCTTCGCTGCGCTCGCAATGACGAGATCAATTAGTCAGTCGTCATTGCGAGCGCAGCGAAGCAATCCAGAGCGGTCAGGCGCAGACTTCGGGGTAGAGGTCGCGCCACTGTGGATTGTGCGCTTCAATCAGGGCCAGCTTCTTTAGACGTGAGCCGCCCTTGAGCTGTTTCTCGCGCAGAATCGCGTGTTCCATCGTGGCGTGGAGTTCGAACCAGACGAGCAGCTTGCAGCCGTGGCGGGACGTGAAGCCTTCGACCTGTCCCTCGCGGTGCTGCCAGCCGCGCTGGATCAGGTTCGACGA
>CAYFJH010000084.1:926-13175 GCA_964343385.1 uncultured Novosphingobium sp.
CATGATGTAGGTGGCGGGCTGGAATGTTGTGCGCATCCGCTCTGGATTGCTTCGCTACGCTCGCAATGACGAGGGTGGGGTGCCCGCCCTAGCTTCCGTTGGGGCCGCCGGTGTTGTCGCCGTTGGGGCCCGTCGCGCCCAGGCCGGAACCGACGGTGCCGATGTTGCCGAACAGATCCTCGAGGAACGAGCGGTGCGCACCCAGCGTCGGGGTGGCGTGGCCATCGGGATCGAGGTTCACGACCTTTTCCATGCCGGTGCGTTCGATGTTGCGGACGTTGCCCTTGGGGTCAAAATTGACCTTGAGCACCTGCTGCGCATGGGGGCGCGGGCGGGTGAAGGCTGCCTGTTTCGTGTCGATCGAGACGTAGTACCACGCCGGCTCGCCGAACTGGCTGATGAAGGTCGGGCGGCCGAGGGTGCGTTCCACCGAAATGCGGTTGTCGATCCCCGGCTGGACCGAATCGACCAGCGCCTGATCGACCAGATAGCCGCGGTGATCCTTGATCGAGGAACAGCCGGCGAGCGCCGCCAGAACGGCTCCGCCCATTGCAACCCGCATGAAGACCTGCATTCTCGCTCCGATCAAACCAATCCCGGTGCCGCCGATGAACATTGCCAACCGCCCCGCACCGCCTATATCGCGCCAGCCTTAGGGCTGTGTGCGCAATCTATCAATGCTGCGCTTGGCCCACGGGTATTTAATCGCCGCTGAATGGCAGCCGCGAGAAAGGCTTTTTGCGCAATGTCATTCCTCTCCCGTCTGTTCGGGCGTCGCGGCGACGATCTTTCGCCTTATCGGCCCTTGTGGCACCGGACCGTGGAGCTGGCGCGCGACCCGCGCTGGTATGCGGTTGGCGGAGTGGCCGATAGCGTGGGCGGGCGGTTCGACGTCATCACCCTGACGCTGGGGGCGGTCCTGCTGCGGATGGAGCGCGAGCCCGCGCTGGTCGAAGGATCGGTGCGGATTACCGAACTGTTCGTCGACGACATGGACGGCCAGCTGCGCGAGAGCGGGGTCGGCGACCTGATGGTGGGCAAGCACATGGGCCGCCTGGTGAGCGTGCTGGGCGGACGGCTGGGCGCGCTGCGCGAAGCCTTGGCGCAAGAGGGCGACGCAGGCCTGGTGGAGGCGATCACGCGCAATGTCTCGCTGGGCGACAACGGCGACCCGTCGGCGATTGCGGGGCTACTGCGCGGGTTTGCCCGCTCGCTGGACGGAGTTTCGGGCGAGGATTTGCTGGCGGCGCGGATTTCGCTGCCATGAGCCCCCTGCCCCCGAGCGAGTTCAGCCGGATCATCGACCTGCGGCATATTTCGACCGCGCCGATCACGCTGAGCGCCAGCGAGGACGAACGGCGCGCTTTGGCTGCGCGATTTTCGCTGGTCCGCATCGATAAGCTGGAGGCGGTGTTGACGCTGCTGGCGGACGGCAAGACGGTTACGGCCAAGGGGCGGCTTATCGCTCAGTGGGTGCAGCCGTGTGCGATCTCGGGCGAGGACCTGCCGCAGGCGGTGGACGAACCGCTGGTGCTGCGCTTTGTCCCGCCGAACGAGGGATTTGCCGAGGGCGAGGAATTCGAGATCAGCGAGAACGACTGCGACGAGATCGAATACGAGGGCACCGGGTTCGACCTGGGCGAGGCCGTGGCGCAGTCACTCGGGCTGGCGATCGATCCGTTTGCCGTCGGGCCGGACGCGGAGGAAGCGCGGCGGCGGGCGGGGATCGTCAGCGAAGAGGCCAGCGGGGCCTTTGCCGCGCTGGCCGGGTTGAAGCTGCCGAAGGCTTGAGGGGCTTCGACAGGCTCAGCCTGAGCGAGGTGCATTTGGCGGGTTCGGTCGAGGCGGTGATCGCTCAGAACGGGATATCGTCGTCGAGGTCGTCGGAGAAGCCGCCGCCGGCGCTGCCGGGGGCGGAGCCGCCGCCCTGGTTCCAGCCGCCGCCGCTCTGACCGCCGCCGCCCGAACGGCCGCCGCCAAAGCCGCCGCCGGATTCTCCGCCGAAACCGCCACGGCCGCCGCCTTGACCTCCAGCGCCGGGCGCGCCGTCGAGCATGGTGAGGACGCCGCCGACGCCGACCGAGATTTCGGTGGTGTAGCGGTCATTGCCCGAGGCATCCTGCCACTTGCGGGTGCGCAGCTGGCCTTCGATGTAGATCTTGCTGCCCTTTTTCAGGAAGCGTTCGGCAACGCCGACGAGGCCGTCAGACTGCAGCACGACAGAGTGCCACTCGGTCCGCTCCTTGCGTTCGCCGGTGTTCTTGTCCTTCCAGTTTTCCGACGTGGCGATGCGCAGGTTGCAGATGCGCCCGCCGTTCTGGAACGACTTCACTTCCGGATCGGCACCGAGATTGCCGACCAGAATGACCTTGTTGACGCTGCCTGCCATCGAATCGTGTCCCTTTGAGAATGGCTGGTTGGGTAACGGATCAGGCGCAGCGAAAACAGTTCGCGCGCCACGTTTTCCCCCGCTCTACAACCCGGCGGCGGTGGCGGCCCAGAAGGTCAGCCCGGCGGCAACATAGGCCAGCGCGAACAGGTAGGCGAGCATGAAGGCGGGCCATTTCCAGCCGTTCGTCTCGCGGCGGGTGACGGCGATGGTGCTCATGCACTGGGGCGCGAAGACGAACCAGGCGAGGAAGGCGAGCGCCATCGGCAGGGTCCAGTCACGCTTCAACTGCGCGCCGAGCGCGCGGGCCGACTGGTCATCGCCGGCATCGGCGACGGCATAGGTGGTGGCAAGCGAGGAGACGGCAACCTCGCGCGCGGCCATGGCCGGGATCAGCGCAAGCGCCATGTCGCGGTTGAAGCCGATCGGTTCGACCACGACGGCGAGGCCGTTGGCGATATGCCCGGCGATCGAGGCATCGACCTGGCTGCGGCCTTCATTGGCGCGGGGGAAGTTGAGCAGGAGCCACAGCACCACGGTGACGGTGAAGATGATCGTGCCGGCGCGGCGCAGGAATATCCACGCGCGCTGGAACAGGCCGATGGCGAGGTCCTTGGGGTGGGGGAACTGGTATTTCGGCAGCTCCATGATGAAGCCCGAGGCCGCGCCCTTGGTGACCGAACGGCGCAGGACCAGCGCGACGGCCATCGCGCCAACGATGCCGGCAACATAGAGCGCAAGCAGGACGAGTCCTTGCAGGCCGATGCCGAGCGCGACCGCGCGGTTGGGGACGAAGGCGGCGATGATGACCGCATAGACCGGCAGCCTGGCCGAGCAGGTCATCAGCGGGGCGACGAGGATCGTGGTCAGGCGGTCACGCGGGTCGGTGATGGAACGGGTCGCCATGATCCCGGGAATGGCGCAGGCAAAGCTGGAGAGCAGCGGGATGAAGCTGCGGCCGGACAGGCCGACGCCGGCCATCATCCGGTCCATCAGGAAAGCCGCGCGGGCCATGTAGCCCGAGGCTTCCATCGCCAGGATGAAGAAGAACAGGATCACGATCTGCGGCAGGAACACCACGACCGAGCCGACACCCGAAATGATCCCGTCGGTGACAAGATCGCGGGCGAGCGAAGGAGGCACGGCCTGCTGGACCCCGTCGTGAAGCCAGCCGACGCCGGCTTCGAGCGCGTCGGCGAAGGGCGTCGCCCCGGCAAAAACCGCCTGGAACACCACGAACAGCAGCGCGAACAGGATCAGCGGGCCGAGCCACGGGTGGAGCAGGACACGGTCAAGCTTGGCGTGGAGGCGGTGGCGGCGCGTTTCGGAGACAATCGCTGCGTCGGCGATGGCATGGGCGAGGACGCGGCGCTCGGTCTGGTCGATGAACGGCTTGTGGTGTTCGGGGTCGCGGTGTTCGGCGATGGCGATGGCGCCAACCAGCGCGTCGAGGCCGCGGCGGCGGACCGCGACCGTGGGGATGACGGGCACCCCCAGCGCCGATTGCAGCGCCGCGGGATCGAGCACGAGGCCGTCGCGTTCGGCAAGGTCGACCATGTTGAGCGCGACCACGGTGGGGCGGCCCAGCGCGATCACTTCCTGGGCGAAGACGAGGTGCTGTTCGAGGTTGGAGGCATCGAGGACGATGACCAGCACTTCGGGCGCGGCCTCGCCCGGGAAGTGGCCGAGGATGACCTTGGCGGTGACTTCCTCGTCCGGGCTGGTCGGGTGGAGGCCGTAGGAGCCGGGCAGATCGGTGAGTTCGACCGGCTCGCCCGAGGGCAGGACGAGGCGGCCCGCCTTGCGTTCCACGGTGACGCCGGGATAGTTCGCGATCTTCTGGCGCGCGCCGGTGAGCGCGTTGAACAGCGCGCTCTTGCCGGCGTTGGGGTTGCCGACGAGCGCGGCGGTGCGCAGGCGGGTCATGCGGCTTCCACGCTCATCGCGGCAGCGTGGACCCGGCGCAAAGCAACGGTCATACGGCCGACGGTGACCGCCAGCGGATCCCTTCCCGCAAAGACGCCGCGGTGGGCGATGGAGACGCGGGCGCCCACATCGAGGCCGAGCGCGCGCAAGCGCTGGGCTTCTTCATCGACCAGCCGCGACCAGTCAACCGCGACGATGCGCGCGCTTTGGCCGATGGGAACAAGGTCAAGGGTCATGCAGCGGCGCTGCCAGATGACGCGGCTTTTTGCAAGCGGTTCTCAATAAGCATGGAGTCCTCCCCTTTGCGCTGCCAGAGCGGAGGATGAGGATTCGTACCTTGATCGCGGTCAATCAGCGCGCAGGATAACGCAGGCGGCCGAGCAGTCGGACCATGCTGAAGCTCTCGTCCCGGGGGCGCAGGACGCGGGCCTTGGCCTTTTCGAAGCGCATCACGCCTTCGATCCGCCGATCAAGGAAGGCGCGGGTTTCGCTGCGGGTTTCGCTGGTGTCCTGCGCGACGACCAGCAGCGTGGCAGCATAGATGGCGGCGAGCGTGGCGCGCTTGGTGTAGTGGTTGTAATCCGCCGCGGTGTCCCCGGCGAGGTGCCACATGGCATCCGCGCTGCGCCAGCCGAGGCGGGCGGCGCGGGCGGCATTCTGCGGCATGGCCATGATCGCCAGCGCCCTGCGCAGGGCTTCCTCGGCTCCGCCGAGCGCATCCAACCGGAACTGAACGAGGGTGCGGATGCGTTCGCGGATGGGGAGGTTGCCGATGCGGGCGGCGGGAAGTTCTGCCGCCATCCGCGCGTCGATCGATTCGATCCACGCCGCGATCATGTCCATTGCGCCGCCGGGAAAGGCGATGCGGGCCACTTCGGGCGACACTCCAAGGACGGCGGCGGCGTTGGCAATGGCGGTTTGGGTCCACCCGTCAAACACGGCGGCACGCGCAACTTCGGGCGCGAGGGCGAGGCGCAGGTCATCGAGGGTGAGGTCGTCAGCGTTCATCTGCCTGTCCTTACAACGCCCCGGCCTCAGAACGAGGGGCCATAGGTCTTGCCCTTGCGCGCGGCGGCAGCCTTGGCGGCATTGGCGATTTCGACCGCGATGGCGCTTTCGCTGCCGAGGAGCGCGGCATAGTCCTTGGCGCTGCGGCCGGAATTGTCGGCGCGCAACGGGCTGGCCCCGGCCTTGAGCAGGACGCGGACAAGCTCGATATCGCGGCGGTGGACGGCGGTGATCAGCGGGGTTTCCCCGACCGCGCCGGGATCGTCCACGCGGGCGCCCTTCTGGATCAGCACTTCGGCCCCATCGGCCCAGCCGAGCCCGGCGGCGACGCCGAGCGGGCGCAGGCCTTTGGCGTCGGCCTTGTTGGCATCGGCCCCGCGCGCGAGGAGGAAGCGCAGCCAGTCCATGTCCTGCCGGGCAGTGACGATGTGCAGCGCGGTTTCGCCGCTGACGACGTCCTGGGTGTTGACGAGGGTGCTGCCCCCGGTAGGCCCGAGCGCCTTGTCGACCTCGGCCCCTTCGCGCTTGCGGATGGCTTCGAGGAACTTGTAGCCCGGCCCCTGTCCTTGCGCAGCCGCCGGAGTTGCCGCGATGGTTCCCAGAATTGAAGCGGCGCCCGAAACCAGCACCGACGCCGCCACGCGGGCGAACAGCTTACCCCTCAACACGCTTTACTCCTTCAGGCGGGCCAAGTCGCAGCGCGGCCCCCACGCGATTTCCGTTCTTGCGGACGCCGGTTTAGCAGAGCATGAACCGCCGCGCCATGATGAAGCCCAAAACCCTGATCGCATCGCTCGCGCTGGCCTGCATCCTGCCGCTGGCTGGCTGCACCCCGCGCGAAACCCCGCCGCTGGCCGGTGCGCAGATCGGCGGTGAATTCACGCTGACTGACAAGGACGGCAAGGCGGTGCGCTGGGCCGTTTTTGCCGGCAAGTGGCGCATCGTCTATTTCGGCTACACCTTCTGCCCGGACGCCTGCCCGACCGACGTCAACGTGATGATGCGCGGATTTGACCGGTTTGCGAAGGCCCATCCGGGCGAGGCGGCCGAGGTGCGGTCGATCTTCATCACCATTGACCCCGCGCGCGACACGCCCGCGCGGGTGGGCGAATTTGCCGCTGCGTTCGGGCCGCAGCTGATCGGGCTGACGGGCACGGCAGAGCAGGTGGACACGGCGGCGAAGGCGTTCCTGGCCTATTACGCCAAGGGCACGGAAATGCCGGGCGGCGGATATTTGATGGACCACAGCCGGATCGCCTACCTGATGGACCGCGAGGGCAAGCCGGTGGCGATGCTGCCGGTCGACAAGGGGCCCGATGCGGTGGCGGCCGAGCTGGCCAAGTGGGTGTCGTGACCCGCAAGTTCTGGGAAGCCCCGCTGGCCGCCGTTTCGGCCGAGGAATGGGAGGCACTGTGCGACGGGTGCGGGCAGTGCTGTTTGCACAAGGTCGAGGATGCCGATAGCGGGCGGGTCTGGCCGACCAACGTTGCGTGCAAGCTGCTCGACCTCAAGACCGCGCGCTGCTGCGACTACAAGAACCGGCGCAAGTATGTGCCCGATTGCGTGCGGCTGACCCCTGACCTTGCGGGCAAGCTGGAATGGCTGCCGCCGACCTGCGCCTACCGGCTGCGCGCCAACGACCAGCCGCTGCCGGAGTGGCATTACCTCATCTCGGGCGACCGCGAGGCGGTGCGCCGCGCCGGGGTTTCTGTGGTGGGACGGGTGATCAGCGAGGTAATCGCCGGGCCGCTGGAGAACCACATCGACTGGGGCGACGAGGAGCCCATGGAGGTCGAACGGATCGACGACGACGATGCTTGATTGGCTCAAACGCAACCCGCGCGAGGTTCCGAGCCTGGAGCTGGCCGGGCGCAGCCTGCCGATCGAGGTGCGCCGCCTGCCCCACGCCCGCCGCCTGACCCTGCGGCTGGCGCCCGATGGCAGCGCGGTGCGGGTGACGACCCCGCAGTGGGCCCAGACCCGCGAGGCGGTGGATTTCGCGCGGGCGCGGGCAGACTGGCTTGAGGCGCAGCTGGTGCGCCTGCCGGTGGCTGCGCCGGTGGAGCCGGGCGCGGTGTTGCTGTGGCGCGGGACCGAACGAACGCTGGTGCACGATGCTGCCGGGCCGCGCCGGGTGCGTGTCGAGGGCGATGCGATCCAGCTGGGCGGACCGGGCGGATCGCTCGCCCCACGGCTCAAGCGCTGGATGCAGGGCGAGGCGCGGGCGCTGTTTGCCGCCGACCTTGGCAACTATGCGCCACTGGCGGGGGTGCCCCTGCCCGGACTGGCGCTTACAGGCGCGCAGCGGCGCTGGGGCTCGTGTTCCGCCAAAGGCACGGTGCGGCTCAACTGGCGGCTGGCGATGGCGCCCGATTTCGTCCGCCGGTCGGTGGTGGCGCACGAGGTGACGCATCTGGTGCATTTCGACCATTCGCCGCGCTTTCATGCGCTGCTGGCGGAAATATTCGAGGGTGAGATCGACGCGGCGAACCGCTGGCTGCGGCGGCACGGGCGTTCGCTCTATACGCCACTTGGTTAAACCGGTCCCAGCCCCTATCTAGGCGGCCATGTTATCCCTCGGCAAAGCGTCCTACTGGCGCAATGTGAACCCCACCGGCGCGGTGGGCGACTTCATCGACGTCTGGCGGCGGGCCGGCGGGCGGCGCTGGCCGTTCGTGGCCGCCGCGTTGGCGACCACCATCAGCGTGTTCTATGTGATCGTGCAGGAAAGCTGGAAAGGGCCGCCGCCCAAGCCCGAGGTCATCTTCATCAACAGCTGGTCCGCGGACCGCAACGACGCGGAAATCGCCCGGACCAACGCCGAAAACCAGAAGCTGCAGGACAGGCTGGCCGCCGAACAGGCCGAGCGCGAGCAGCGGGTCAAGGACATGTACCGGACCATCGGCCGGGCTTCGGGCATGGACGTGGACGCCATCGAGAAAAAGGCCGCCGCCGAGGCGGCGCGCGAGAAGGCCGCGAGGGAAAAGGCCATCGGACTTAATCCCGGCGACGAGGCCCTTGGCAAGCGCTGAGGACCTGCGCTGGCTTGAGGCGGCGGCGCGGCTGGCGGGCCGGGGCGTGCCGCTGAGCGCGCCCAATCCGGCGGTGGGCGCAATCGTGGTCAGGGATGGCAAGGTCATCGGGCGCGGCTGGACGCGCGCGGGCGGACGGCCCCATGCCGAGGCCGAGGCGCTGATGCAGGCCGGGCCGGCGGCGCAGGGGGCGACGCTTTACGTGACGTTGGAGCCCTGTGCGCACCGGAGCGAACGTGGGCCGGCCTGTGCCGACCTATGTGCCGAGGCGCGGGTGGCGCGGGTGGTGGTGGGCCGGGGCGATCCCGATCCGCGCACGGCGGGGGCAGGACTGGCGCGACTGCGCGCGGCCGGGGTGGCAGCGGAATTGGTGGAGAGCGCGGCCTGTGCGGCGAGCCTTGCCGGATACCTGTGGCGCACTGTGCTGGGGCGGCCGCACGTGACACTCAAGCTCGCGCTGTCGCTGGATGGATGCATCGCACTCGTCAGCGGCGAATCGCGGTGGATCACCGGGCCGCCAGCACGGGCGCATGGCCATGCGCTGCGGGCACGGGCCGATGCGATATTGGTCGGCGGCGGGACCTTGCGCGCCGATGCGCCGCGGCTGGACGTCAGGCTGCCGGGGCTGGAAGGGCGCAGCCCGGCACGGTGGGTGTTGAGCCGGAGCGCCGCGCCTGATGGCTGGCAGCGGCTGGGTGCGCCGGCGGAAATTTCCACGATGGGCGGGGCGCAATACCTGTTCGTCGAAGGCGGCGCGGGGGCGGCGGCAGCTTTCCTTAAGGCCGATCTGGTCGACCGGCTGGTGATCTACCGCGCGCCGATCGTGATTGGCGGCGGCCGGCCGGGGGTGGGCGACATCGGGCTTGGGTCGCTGGCCGAGGCGCATGGGCGCTGGACGCTGGCCGAGCGGCGCATGCTTGGCAACGACACCTGCGAAGTCTACGAGCGCAGCCGCAGCTGATACAGGAACTCCACGCGCCATGTTTACCGGCATAGTCACCGCCATCGGCCAGATTCGCAGCGTCACGCGCGGGGGCGGCATCCATGCCGAGATCACCTGCCCATGGGACCCGGCGGCAATTGCCATCGGCGCGTCGATCGCCTGTTCGGGCGTATGCCTGACTGTGGTGGAACGCGGCGGGAGCGCGGGCGCGGCCTGGTTCGCGGTCGACATTTCGGGCGAGACCGAGGCCTGCACCGTGCCGGGGCGGTGGGAAACGGGCACCCCGCTCAACCTCGAAGGCGCGCTGCGGCTTGGGGATGAACTAGGCGGGCATATCGTCACCGGCCACGTCGACGGGGTGGGCACGGTGGTCGGCACCTGCCCCGAGGGCGATTCGCGGCGGATCGGGATTTCCGCTCCGCAGGAACTGGCGCTCTACATCGCGGCCAAGGGCTCGATCACGGTCGACGGGGTTTCGCTGACGGTGAACGAAGTGGCCGACCAGCCGGATGGCTCCTGCCACTTTGCGCTCAACATCATTCCGCATACCGCCGAAGTGACCACGCTGGGCGCACTTGCCGCCGGATCGCAGGTCAATCTCGAAATCGACGTTCTGGCGCGCTATCTCAAGCGGATGCAGAGCTTGCGGGGATAGGGCCTGCGGGGATGATCCCGCGCAGGCCCTGAAACATCAGGCAGCCGTAACGTCGGCGACGGCGGCAATGAATTGGTCGATGTTGCCCATGGTCAGGCCCGCGACGTTGATCCGGCCGGAACCTGCCATGTAGACGCCGTGCTTTTCGCGGATCGCAAGGATCTGTTCGGCGGTGAGCGGGACGATCGAGAACAGGCCGTTCTGGCTGCCGAGCGGGGTCAGGTCGACCGTGCCGGCAGTGCCGGCGGCGGCGAGACGGCCGCGCACCTGGAGCATCCGGTCGCGCATTTCATCCAGTTCGCCAAGCCACAGCTTCACCAGCGCTTCGTCCTCAAGGACGAGGCGGACGGCGGCGGCACCGTGGTCCGGCGGCATCGACCAGGCAGCGCGGGCCAGCGCGTGGCCGTTCGAAAGCGCGGCCTTAACCTGCGCCGCCTCGGCCATCATCACATAGACGGCGCCGACGCGGTCGCGGTAGAGGCCGAAGTTCTTGTCGCAGCTGTAGGCGATCAGCGCCTCGGGCACGGCGGCGAGGACAGCGCGCATCCCGTAGGCGTCCTCTTCCATGCCATGGCCGAGACCCTGGTACGCGAGGTCGAGCACCGGGAGCAGGCCCTTGGCGGCGACAAGCCCGGCGATTTCGTCCCACTGCGCGGGGGTATAGTCGATCCCGCTGGGGTTATGGCAGCAGCCGTGGAGGAGGATGGCATCGCCGTCTGCCGCCTGCTGGATGGCGAAGCGCAGCGAATCCATGTCGGCGAGGCCGTTCTTGCCGGCGTGCTTGAAGCCCTGAAGTTCGAGGCCGAGGTCGGCGACGATCTGCGCGTGGTTGGGCCACGAGGGGGTGCCCATCCAGATGCGGGCCGTGCCGGCGCGCTTGGCCAGAGCCAGCGCGAGGCGGACCGCGCCGGTGCCGCCCGGGGTCTGCATCCCGTCGATCCGGCCGCCCATCGTGGGATCGGCCGCGCCGAAGACATAGGGCATCAGCGCGTGAACAAAGCCCATGTCGCCTTCGGGGCCGAGGTAGGCCTTGGACACCTGCGTTTCGAGGAGCTTCTCTTCCGCAGCCTTGATGCAGGCGAACACCGGTGTTGCCCCGGTGTCGGTGCGGTAGACACCCACGCCAAGGTCGATCTTGTCGGCCCGGCCGTCGTCATTGTGAAGCTTGATCAGCTGAAGGAGTGCGTCAGCGGGCTGCTGCTGGAGGTTGGTAAGCATGGCTGCGCCATCTACCCCGGATTGCGCGGCGCGCAAGGGGATTCGGGCGCGCCCGCAAAACTGGCCTCAGAACGGCAGCCAGTTCTGCTTGTGCGAGAACTTCATGTAGCCGGCATTAACCCCGAGCCGCAGCCCGACGCCCATCCGCACCGGGATCAGCACGGTGTTCCCGCGCCGCAGATAGCTGACGTGGAAGCCGCCGACGAGGTAGGCCTGCCCCTCGCCCGCGCCGAAGCGGGTGTAGAGGTCCTCGGTGTTGTAGAGGTTGTAGACCAGCACGAAGGTATTGCCGGCATTCGCGCCAAGGTCGAAGCCGATCGACGGCCCGGTCCAGTAGACCGGCTTCTGGCCTTCGACCTTGTGATAAAGCGTGCCCGAGCCATAGCGCACCCCGACGACGATCGCGCCGCCGCCTTCACGGCCGACGATGTAGCCGTTGGGCTCCCCCTGCTTGGCAAGGAGGCCCTTGATCAGGTCGGCGAGGCCCTTGGCACCCTTGCCGAAAGTGCCTTCGGCCGCGCCGATGAGATCGTCCTGGTGGTAGGTTGCGGTCTGCGGATTGGTTTCCGCAGTCGCAGCCGAAGCGGGGGCGGCGGCGGCGGCGGCGGCCGTTTCGGCCTGGGCGACCGGGGCGGCGCTGATCGAGGGGGCAGCCGGCGCGGTGGTGGCGGCAGCGGGCTGACTTTGCTGATTCAGCGGGACGAGATCGCCGTCAATCGCCTTGTCCGGATCGACCGAACGGACCTGCGCGGCGGCGGGCATGGCACCGAACAGCAGCAACCCGCCCGCAAAGGCGGCGAGGAGACTGCGCGCAATCCTGCCGGTAGCTTGTTGCATGACCTGATGTTCCCTCGACCGTTCCGTCCCAGACTGAATCGATCTTTCCGCGCGCGGCAATGAACGGGCGATGACCCGAGTCCGATTTGCGGCCGGCCGTTAAGATCGGCGCGCGCCCTGTCTTGAAAAAGACCGCAGCGCCCCTTGCCGCCCCGAAAACCCGTCGCTATAGCGCGCCTTCGCCGCTGCGATCCGGAGACGTGGGTGAGTGGCTGAAACCAACGGTTTGCTAAACCGTCGT
>CAYFJH010000085.1:0-12898 GCA_964343385.1 uncultured Novosphingobium sp.
TCCGGTGAAGCGCCATATATGGAGGCACCTCGAGTCGGTCAACGGGTTTTTGCAACAAAATGCACTTTCCTCCAAAACCCCCATTCCGCCTGCATTTCAGCACTATGGCCGGCTTAGCCTATGCTGGATGTCAGCGGAGGAAGGGCTCAAATCGCGCGACTTGCGGATCACCCTTCCGTTTCGGGCACAAAGAACGCAGGCCAACGATGCTCGACCAGTTCGCGGCCAGCGCCGTAGGCATAGCAACTGTCGACCTTGAACGGCCGCCCTGCCGAATCGACCGCGTCGGGCAGCGACATCCGCCGCACGCTCATCGCCTGGAGAGCGGTAGTCGCCATCGGGGCGAGCAGTTCAGCAAGGTGGGTGCAGCGTTCGGACGTGGCCAGCCGCTTGCGGGTCTCCGAGTTCCACCCCGGCCCGATCCGCAGCCCGACCAGCACGCGCATGGCATCGGCGCTATCGGGGCAGATGGTGTAGGGATTGGCGCGGAACGTCGCCTGGACGTCGCGGACGATCATCGCCTCGTCGTAGATCAGCGTCAGGCAGATGTCGTGGATCGGCTCGTTGGCCGGGACCAGCCGGCTCGGCGCGGGCGGGTGGTGGTCGTGCGGCTTGGTGTCGATCACCCGACCGACGAGCTCATACAGTCCGTCGCTGCGCCGCCAGGCCTGCATATCGATGCGCCGGTGATGGAGTGCCTCACGGATGATCTCGTCGTCTGCGCCGGAGCCGCCCATGTCATTATTCCTTGTCTTGCCGATGCCTTGCCCGCGCGAGGCAAGGCCTGCCCTGGCGCATATGAGCGCCGGGGCAGGCAATCAAGTTCAGCAAGCGTCAGGCGTGCCGGGTGGTCCAGGCCCCGAAGGCGGCGATCACCACGTAGCACAGCGCAGGCAGCGCCAATGCGAAACCGATAGAGCCGGTCATGTCGATCAGTTGCCCGGTCAGCGGAGGGACCACCGCACCGCCGACGATGGCGACGCACAGCACGCCCGAACCATCCGCCGCACGCGGGCCGAGATCCTTGCAGGCGAGGCTGAAGATCGTCGGGAACATGATCGAATTGGTCAAGCCGATCGCCAGCAGGCTGTAGCCGGCGAGCGCGCCGGTCGCATTGGCTGAAAGCAGGATCAGCGCGACCGCCCCGACGGCGCAAGCGGCGAGCACCTTGCCCGGACTGATCCGGCGCAGCACGGCCGAGCCGATGAAGCGCCCGACCAGCGCCCCGCCCCAATAGAGCGGAATCATCTTGCCGGCGGTCTGCTCGTCAAGCCCGAGGACGTGGGCCTGCCGCAGGTAGTTGACGATCAGCGAACCGATGGCGACTTCGGCGCCGACATAGAGGAAGATGCAGCTGACCCCGAAGGCGAACCGGGGCCGGCGCAGCAGGTCGAAGCTGCGCAGCGCCGAGCCTTGGTCGTGGCGCTCGCCTTTGAGGCGGTTGCGGTTCATCCAGACAACGCCGGCAATGACCAGCAATGCCACGGCAAGTCCGATATAGGCGCGCACCACAGCCTGCGTTTCAGCGACCCGATAGGCGTCGAGTGCCGGGCCGGACAGGTCTGCGGCCGAAACCTTGGCAAGGCCGCCGAGAATCAGGATCGAGCCGACATAGGGAAACACCGTGGTGCCCAGCGAATTGAAGGCCTGGGCGAAAGTGAGCCGGCTACTTGCCGATTCGGGCTTGCCGAGGAGCGTGATCAGCGGGTTGGTCACCACCTGGACGATAGTGACCCCGCTCGCCAGCACGAACAATGCCAGCAGGAACACGCCAAAGGTGGCGCTGGCCGAGGCGGGGATGAACAGCAGGCAACCGGCCATCATCATCAGCAGCCCGATCACCGCGCCGCGCATGTAACCGACGCGCTTGACCAGCGCCGCGCCGGGGATCGAGATGATGAAATAGGCCGCGAAAAACGCCGACTGGACCAGCATGGCCTGGGCATAGGAGAGGGTGAACAGCTCCTTCAGCTTGGGGATAATCACGTCGTTTAGCGAAGTGATCCCGCCGAAAATGAAGAACAACGCGACCACGAACAGGCGCAGTTCGGGGGCGTCGATATAGTCGCCGCCGCCTTGCGGGTTGCCGCCTTCGGTTGCGGTTGGTGCCATTGCCATTCGTGTCTCTCCCTCGCCGTGCCGCCCGATCATTGATGCATCCACGCCGCTGGTGGAACGGCGGGCGCCCGGGTGCTCCGGCATCGGCCCGGCAGTGTTTGGTCGCCGTGTGGCAGCGCTGTCAAGACTGGGCTGCCAGATCGGGCTGCCGGACCGGACGGCAAATCGCCTGCACTCTATTTCGCGAACACATGTTGACCGATGGGCGCAGACTATGGCAATCGCGGCGCGCTTGCGGAGCCCTCCGTCGAAGGGACGGCCAACCGCAGGCGCAACCAGCCAGCGAAACCAAGGTTTCCAGCGGGTGCGCGGGTGTAGCTCAATGGTAGAGCAGCAGCTTCCCAAGCTGAATACGAGGGTTCGATTCCCTTCACCCGCTCCAGCCCTCCCTTCCGTCTTTGTCCCGAAAAGTCTATGTAACCCGCGAAAAGCAGTGGGCTTTAAGCCGTCGACCGGCCGCGCTTGCCTTGATGCTTCTCGCTGCATCCAGCCAGCCTCCGGAGAACCCGGAAGCCTGTGACGCGCCCATCCCACCAGACCGAAAGCCGGTTGGTCATGCGCCGCCCGCCGGCGGTGTTATGATGATGTCGCAGCCAAGTGTCGTGGCGACGCGCTGCACCTTTTCAAGCTGGAGCGTTGGCTTGCCTGCTTCGAGATCGACAATGCGGCGAGTCCCAACGCCGCTCACCGCCGCAAGCGGTGCCGAGCGGGAAAATATTGCAAGGTAATGGCGCTATTGGAACATATATTCCCGATCGGGAATATATGTGGCGGGCATGTTCGCCTCTTCTTGCCGATCGAGGACGGATGCCCTTCGCTCGTGATCGTCAGGCGGCGGCGTACCGTAACGGTCATTTGCGCCGATGGCGCGGTGGTATACACCTGCTGCGGGCGCACGAGGGGGATGAGGCCGATGCTCTGGATCCGCATATTCGCCATCAGCCAGCAACGGCTGGCCTGATGCACGAAATTCCGCCGTCCGCCCTATCGTGCAACATCCGCCTGGTCGTGCTGGCAAGCACAGTGGTCTTCGGCACCATCGCCATGGCACTGATGGCCCAGCCGTTCATTGCGGCGCTGACCTGGGCGCTGACGCTTGCCGTCATGCTGCATCCGGTCGAGCGACGCATAAGGGCGGCGACACGATCCGCCAGCCTGGCGGCAATAGCCACGCTGGTGCTGGCGGCCGTGCTTGTCGTACTTCCGGCCCTCGTCGTCGCGCTTGCTCTTGCGAACGAAGTCGCTGCGGGGGCTACGGCGGTGGCCGAGGCCCTTTCCGCCGATCGCATCCAGCACGCCTGGCAGGGCTATCCGGCACTGGCGCGGATCAGCGATTCCGTCGCCCCGTGGTTGAACCTTTCGCAGATCGCGCAAACCGTGACCGGACTTCTGGCGCGATGGAGCGGTCAGCTGGCTCAGGCATCGATCGTCGGGATCGTCACGCTGCTACTGACTTTCTATTTCCTCTTCTATGTACTGAGGGACGGTGACCGGCTGCTGGCTGCGGTCGAGCGGGAACTGCCGCTGGAGCGTTCCGAGCTCGGGATGATCACGGGCCGGGTTGCGGACACGATCATTGCTTCGGTCTATGCCACCCTTGCCGTGGCTGCGTTGCAGGGATTGCTGGGCGGTCTGATGTTCTGGATGCTGGGCCTGCCGTCGCCGGCATTCTGGGGATCCCTCATGGCTGTGCTCGCGATTGCACCATTCCTTGGTGCCTTCGTGGTCTGGGGGCCTGCTGCGGCCATCCTCGCGCTGCAGGGCCAATGGGCAGACGCCGCAATGCTGGCGGCCTGGGGAACCCTTGTGGTCGGCCTGATCGACAACCTCGTCTATCCCGCGCTCGTTGGCCGGCGACTGCGGCTCCATCCCATGGCGGCTTTCGTGGCCATTATCGGCGGCCTGCTGCTGTTCGGCACGCATGGCGTCGTGCTTGGCCCCATCATCGTGGCCGTGACCCAGGCGCTGCTCGAAATAGTGCGCGGGAAGCTGGACGCCCGGCGATCAACGCAGATACCGGAAACCTGACGGACATTGTCAGTGCCGAAGCAACGGCTCGGCTGGGTGCCGAAGGCTGCAATGAACTGCGCCGCGAGCAGGGCCGTTCTTCCATTCGGATTGCCGTTGACGTGATGCGCGAACCCATGCTGGCGCTGCTGATCGGTGCGGGGCTTGTCTATCTGGCCGTGGGAGACATGCGCGAGGCACTGATACTCACCGGGTTTGCCGGCCTTTCGATCCTCACCACCATTGGTTCGCCCTCGCCCGCGGGAGCGCCAGCGTGCTGGCAGTGGTTATCTACGGGCTGCTGCGCGGCAACTGGCTGGAAGCGACGCTGGCGGGCATCGCACGGGGCATATCCGCTGGACCCCGGCCATCTGGCTCTAGCGCGGCTGTAATCAAGCTGACTTCAAAAGCGGTCAGTAGGGGCAGGTCACCCTTCCCTTGCCACGGCGGAGAGCATCATGCTCAAGACCGACACCGACCAGCTCGTCCTTCCTCCCCGCAATCCGGTGCCGTCCACGACGCTGCCGCCATGGCTGGCCATGCCCGAACCGCACGGCTTCCGCCCCAAGCGGCGTTATCGGACGGTGTGGATCTCCGACATCCACCTTGGCACGCGCGGCTGCAACGCGGCGCTGCTGATCGATTTCCTGCGCGCGGTCGAATGCGAGACGCTCTATCTTGTCGGCGACATTGTCGACGGATGGCGGCTGCGCAAGGGCTGGTTCTGGCCCGATTCGCACAACGAAGTGGTCCGCCGCGTGCTCAAGATGGCGCATCGCGGCACCCGCGTGGTGCTGATCGCGGGCAACCACGACGAGATGCTCCGCGAATATGCCGGCCTGTCGTTCGGCGGGGTCGAACTCGCGCTGGAGGCGGTCCACATCACCGCCGATGGCCGCCGCCTGCTCATCACCCATGGCGACAGTTTCGACGGGGTCGTGCTCTATGCCCGCTGGCTCGCCTTCCTTGGCGACAAGGCCTACGGCCTGCTGCTGCGTGCCAACATCGTGGTCAACGCGGTTCGCCGCCGGTTCCACCTGCCCTACTGGTCGCTGTCCGCCTATCTCAAGCGCCGGGTCAAGAACGCGGTCGCCTATGTCTGCAGCTTCGAGGACGCGGTTGCCCGCGAGGCGCGCAGCCGGGGCTTTGATGGTGTGGTCTGCGGCCACATCCATTGCGCCGAGATCCGCGAGCTGGGCGAGGTCACCTATTACAACGACGGCGACTGGGTCGAGAGCTGCACTGCGCTGGTCGAGGATGCCCACGGCGTGCTGAGCCTGCTCGACTGGTCCGACGAAATGCACAAGGGCGCCGCCGCGCCCCACCGCGCGGAGGCCGTGTCGTGAGGATCGCCATCGCCACCGACGCATGGTTCCCGCAGGTCAACGGCGTGGTCCGCACGCTGGCCGCCACGGTCGCCGAGCTTGACTGCCGGGGCCATGAGGTCGAACTGATCACGCCTGACAGGTTCGCCACGGTGCCGCTGCCCGGCGATGCCGGCATCCGCCTGGCGCTGGCCCCCCGGTTCGGGGCACGCAGGATGCTCGACGCCTTTCAGCCCGACGTGGTCCACATTTCGACGGAAGGCCCGTTGGGGTGGAGCGCGCGCGGCTGGTGCCTGGCGCGGAAGGTGCCGTTCACCACCGCCTTCCACACCCGCTTTCCCGACTATGCCGCCGCGCGGATCGGGGTCGGGCCGGAACCGCTGTGGGCCTTGATGCGGCGTTTCCACGCGCCGTCGCGCGCGGTGCTGGTGGCCACGCCGTCGCTGGCCGGGGAACTGGCCGGGCGCGGCATCGGTCCGGCGCGGCTGTGGGGCCGCGGGGTCGACCAGTGGTTGTTCCGTCCGCACGGCGAGCTTCATCCGCTGCTGCGCGCCCTGCCCCGCCCCTTGCTGCTCAACGTCGGGCGGGTCGCGCCGGAAAAGAACCTTGATGCCTTCCTGTCGCTCGACCTGCCCGGAAGCAAGGTTGTGATCGGCACCGGGCCTGACCTCGAACGACTGCGCGCCCGCTATCCCGATGCCCATTTCGTCGGCGCCATGGCGGGAGAGGAACTGGCCAGCGCCTACCGCGCCGCCGATTGCTTTGTCTTTCCCAGCCGCACCGATACGTTCGGCCTGGTGATGATCGAGGCGCTGGCCTGCGGCTTGCCGGTCGCGGGCTTCCCGGTGCCGGGACCGCTCGACATCGTCGGCATGCAGGGACGCGGCCATGACGGCACGATGCCGGCGACGATCGGCGCGCTGGACGAGGACCTCTCGCTCGCGGTCCAGCGGGCGCTTAGGCTCGACCGGCAGGCTGCCGCTGTCCACGGGGCGCGCTACAACTGGCACCGCGCGACCGACCAGTTCCTTGCCGCGATAGAGGAAGCAGCGGGTGCGATGGCGCCGGAAAGCGTGCGGCGGTCCGACCGCGAACCGGCTTAGAACCAGCGCTTCTCGAACCAGAAAGCGAGCCGGACCAGCGCAATCAGCACCGGGACTTCGACAAGCGGGCCGATCACTGCGGCGAAAGCCACGGGCGAGGCCAGCCCAAAGGCGGCGATGGCGCCCGCGATGGCCAGTTCGAAATTGTTCGAGGCGGCAGTGAAGGCGAGCGAGACCGTGGCGGAATAGTTCGCGCCGACCGCGCGCCCGGCGGCAAAGGCGAGGACGAACATCAGCCCGAAGAACACCGCCAGCGGCACCGCTATGCGCAGTGCGTCGAGTGGCAGGGCCACGATCTCGCCGCCCTTGAGGCTGAACATCAGGACGATGGTATAGAGCAGCGCCACCAGCGTGATCGGGCCGATCGCGGGAAGGAACGTTGTTTCGTACCATTCCGCGCCGCGCCGGGCGATCAGGGTGCGCCGCACCAGGTAGCCACCAAGGAACGGCACCCCGAGATATGTCAGCACGGCCTTGGCGATGGTCCCGAAATCGATGTCGACGATGTTCGCCTCAAGCCCGAAGACCGGCGGCAGGACCGAGAGGTAGAACCAGGCGTAGGGCACGTAGAACAGGATCTGGAACAGCGCGTTGAAGGCGACCAGCCCGGTGACGTATTCGGCGCTGCCGCGTGCCAGATGGTTCCACACCAGCACCATCGCGATGCACGGCGCGATCCCGATCAGGATCAGTCCGGTCATGTATTCGGGGCGGTCGGGCACGAATAGCGCGGCCAGCGCGAACATCAGCGCGGGCGCGACGATCCAGCACAGCGCGAACGACAGCCCGACGATCTTGCCGTCGCGCAGCACCTCGCCAAGCGCCTCGTATCTGACCCTGGCCAGCGGCGGGAACATCATCAGCACCAGCCCGATCGCGATGGGGATCGAGGTCGATCCGACCGACATTGCGCCGAGCGCGCGCGGCACCACCGGAACCCAGCTGCCCAGCGCAATGCCAAGCGCCATGGCCGTGAAAATCCACAAGGTCAGGTAGCGGTCGAGGAACGACAGCCGTGCGGGGGATGCGTCGGGCAGTGCGATCGTGGCCATCATGCGGCTCCTTCAAGCTGGCCGATGCGGGCCAGTTCCGCCGCCAGTTCGCGCCGGTCCATCGTTTCGAACGGCAGCGCGACCAGCGCCGCCACGCGCAGTTCCAGTGCCTGCCAGGTGGCGGCGAAGGCACGGTCTTCCGCCGCCACGCCGCCCGGCACGTCGGCCGGGTCTTCAAGGCCCCAGTGCGCTTTGACCGGAGCACCGGGAAAAACCGGGCAGGTCTCCGCCGCAGCATTGCCGCAGACGGTGATCGCTACGTCGATGGCGGACGCGGCGGGGCCGATGAATTCGTCCCAGCTCTTCGAGCGGAAGGCGGCCGGGTCGAACCCTTCGCGCGCGAGCAGGCGCAGCGCGGCGGGATGGGGCACGCCGCGGGGCCTGCTGCCGGCGCTGAAGGAAGAAAGCCGCCCGCCCCCCATCCGCGCCAGCATGGCTTCGCCCAGGATCGACCGGGCCGAATTGCCGGTGCAGAGGATCAACACGTTCATTGTCAGCTTGCTCCCGCCATGCCGCAAGCGGCCTGCTGCATCACGCCCGCCAGCGGCGCGCAGATTTCCGGCGCGCCGCCGCAGCAATCTTCCATCAGGAAGGCTAGCAGCCCGGTCATCCGGTCATAGGCCGCGGTATAGACCACCGACTTGCCCTCGCGCCGGCTCTCCACCAGTCCGGCATGGCCGAGCACGCCGAGACTGGCAGAAAGGGTGTTGGGCGCAACGCCCAGCTGGCGGGCAATCTCGCCCGAGGCCATGCCTTCGCTGCCCGCCCGCACCAGCAGGCGAAAGGCGCGAAGGCGGCCGTCGTGGGCCAGCGCGCCGAGGGCCGTGACCGCCAGCGCGGTTTCGTGGGGTGATTCGCCGTTCATCAATTCATCAATACATGAAGTGATGTAGCGTTCAACACCGAGCCCGCACTTGGGCGGGCGCACAGTGGGTCAGCGGTGCGAGTAGAGCGTCACACCCTTGGCGAAGCCGCGCGCGCGGAAGATCATCGTGCCGCCGGGTCCGTTCTCATCCCAGCTGACGATGAGCATGTCGCGCGTGCCGGGGATGAAGGCGAGGCTGGTCAGCTTGAGGAAGTTCCCGTTCTCGCGCCCCGGCGCAAGGATCTGCCCGATCGGGCTGCCGTTGGCGTTGAATACCAGAATCCGGCCCTGGTTGGTCATCGCAACATAGACGTTGCCGTCGGCATCGACGCGCATCGAATCCGGGCCGCGCCCGGTGAAGCTGTAGGTCACGTGCGAACGGGCGACCTTGCCCTGCGCATTGAGATCGGTGCGGTGGAGGCGTTCGGCGGCGTATTCCGCGGTCCACAGCACCTTGTTGTCGGGGCTGAGCGCGATGCCGTTGGCCATCGAGACATTGGGCAGGACCTGGGTCACGGTCTTGTCCGGGGCCACGTGATAGACCCCGCCGGTCGGCGTGTTCGCCGTGCCGCGCCAGTCGGTGAAGTAGAACCCGCCGGCATCGTCGAACACGATGTCATTAGGGATGTAGTTGGTCGAGGGGGCGAGGATCGTCTCGAACGAGGAGCCGTCCGGGCTGATCGCGATGATTGCGCCGGTGCCGACGTCCGAGGCGAAGATGCGCCCGTCCTTGTGCACCGCGGTCCCGCCGAACTTCATCTTCCCCCCGTTGAAGAAGGTCGAGAGCTTGCCGTCGGGGGTCAGCCTGAGGATCGCGCCGCTGTAGATGGCGCAGAAATAGAGATTGCCGGCACGGTCAAATGAAGGCCCCTCGACCGCGAAAGGCTTGGCATCAACCTTGAAGAAGGGGACCGCGCGAACGGTCGGCAGGCCGCGTTCGGAAGGGGGAATGGCTGCAATGTCACGGGCCGGCCCGGCATAATTAAGCGCCGCCGGTTCCTTCGCCGGAATTGGCTGTGCCGCCGCGCCCGTCCCGAGCAGGGCCGCGCCCCCCGCTGCCAGCAGCGTGCGGACGCAACGGGAAGCCTGAAGTCCGGTCATGCCATGCATCCTAGCGAGGTCCTGGTCCGGCAACGCCGCCGGGACATCTTTCCCGGCCGCCATCTGCCGTCCTTACGAGATGACGCCTTCGGCCCGCAATTCGGCCAGCTCCTCGGCGGAATGGCCGAGCAGCTTGCCGTAGATTTCGTCATTGCATGCACCGAGCGGCAGGCTCGGCTCGATCTTGTGGCGCTCCACGTCCTCGAACACGATTGGCGAGTTGGGCAGGACGACCCGGCCCATCTGCGGGTGATCGACCCATTCAAGGCTGCGGCGCGCGTGCATGTTCTCGTCGACGACGACTTCGGCCAGGTCGCGCACCGGGGCGCAGGGCACCTTGAGCGCGACCATCTGGGTGGCGATGTCGTTACGCGAATGGTGCTTGGTCCATTCCTCGATCAGGGCATCGACCTCGTACATGTGGGCGACGCGGGCTTCGCGGGTGGCGTAGCGCGGATCCTCGGCAATTTCCGGCCGGCCCATCACGCCGCAGATCGCGCGGAAGTGGATGTCGGTGGGCGAATTGAGCACGACGTAGCCGTCGCTCGCGGCATAGACGTTATACGGCGAGACCGCGAGGCCGCCGTGGCGATTGCCGGTGCGGGCCGGGGCAGCGGCACCCGAAAGATGCAACATGCCCAGGTTCGAGGCAAGCGAGCAATAGGTCGCATCCTGCATTGACACTTCGACGACGCTGGCGATGCCGGTGTGTTCGCGGCGGTAGAGCGCGGTCATGATCGCACCATAGAGGTGCACGCCCGCGAGGAAGTCGCAGAGCGCGGCGCCGGCCTTGACCGGCGGCTGGTCGGGATAGCCGGTCGAGGCGATCACGCCGCACATCGCCTGCATGACGAGGTCCATCGCCAGATAGTCGCGGTAGGGGCCTTCCTTGCCATAGCCCGAGCTGGAGGCATAGATCAGGTTCGGGTTGACCTTGCGCAGTTCGTCCGCGCCAACGCCGAGGCGGTCCATCACGCCGGGGGCATAGTTTTCGACCAGCACGTCAGCGTTCTTGACCAGTTCGTGCAGGAGCGCGCGGCCTTTCTCGGTCTTGAGATTGAGCGTCACCGGCTTCTTGGAGGAATTGATCATCGCGAACGACAGCGACGCCCCGCCCGAATCGCCTCGGGTGCGCAGCATTTCGCCGTTCAGCGGTTCGACCTTGATCACGTTCGCGCCGGCCATCGCCATCATGAAGGTGGCGTAGGGCCCGTTGTAGACGTGCGACAGATCGATCACCGTGACGCCGGAAAGAGGATACTGGCTCTGGTCTGCGGTCACGGAAAACTCCAACGATTATTCTGTTGCGGGGGCAGGCCGGAAAGTGCGCCGACTTTGGCCTACATCATCGCGCCAGCATTGACTAGGTCGGTCGACGGCGGGTTGCATGATGGCTATGACAGGCCAAGTCCATTTGTATTTTCCGAACGCGGCCTCCACGTTTCACGATCCATTCCGCCTTCGATCTGACAAGGAAATCGCCCCCGCCGTGCTCACCGATCTGGTCCAGTTGCGCACATTCGTGACCGTCGCCGAAGAACAGCATCTTACCCGTGCGGCCGAGCGGTTGTCGATGAGCCAGTCCGCCGCCAGCGCCCATGTCCGATCGGTCGAAGAGCAGCTGGGCACGCGCCTGTTCACGCGGACGAACCGCAACCTCGAGCTTACCCATGCCGGCCGCCTGCTTGCCGAAAAGGCCAAGGCCTTGCTGCGCGAGGAAGCGTTGTTCGCCTCGTTCGCACGCGAGATCAACGGCGGTACCGACGGGCACCTGATTGTCGCCACCAGCAGCGAGCCCGGCACGCGGATCGGCGAAATCCTCACTTCCTTGCGCGCGCAACATCCGATGATAACGGTCGACCTCATTGCGCGCGTCTGTTCCGGGGCGCGGCAGTCGCTGCTCAGTGGCGAAGCCGACGTCGGGATGATGCTCGGCGCGCCGATCGAGACGACCTTCACCTATCACGAACTCGCCCGCGTTCCCTATCGCGTGGCCGGGCCGCATTCGTGGGCCGAGGATATCAGCGCCGCCGACTGGGCGCAGCTGGCGGCGCTGCCCTGGCTCACCCCGGCGGCAAGTTCGGCCTATACCGCGATGCTGGGGGCGCTGTTCGGGGACAAGGGGCTGACGCTCAACACGGTGGTGCGGTTCGACAATGCAACCCTTGCCCGCTCTGCCTTGATTGCCGGAGCAGGCATGATGCTGGTGCGCGAGGATCATGCGCTGGACGGCGAGCAGCGGGGCCTGCTGGCGATTTCGCCGCTGGCCCGCGCCGAGATCCCGCTGTCGATCGCCTACCCGTCGGCGCGCGCGGCCGATCCGCTGATCCGCGCCTTCCTTGACGCCGCGCGGTCCGCCTGGCCGCACCTCGCCTAGGCGGTCAGATCCACGATCAGCCGGACAACCGAGCCTTCGCGCAGCCGGTCGAACCCGGCGTTGATGTCGTCCAACGGGATCGTCCCCGAGCGCAGCCGGTCGACCGGAAGTCGGCCCGCGCGGTAGAGCGCGACGAAGCGCGGCACATCGCGGACCGGAACGCAGGTGCCGATGTAGCTTCCCTTGACCGTGCGTTCCTCGGCAACAAGGCTGACGATGTTCAGCGGCAGGACCGCATCGGGCGCGGGCAGCCCGGCGGTAACCGTGGTCCCACCGCGCCGGGCCATCCGGCAGGCGCTGTCGAGCGCGCGGGCCGAGCCGGCGAATTCGAAGGTGAAATCCGCGCCGCCGCCGGTGATCGCCCGGACCTGCTCGACCGCATCCGGGGCGGAGGCATTGACCGTGTGGGTTGCCCCGATGTCGGCCGCCAGCGCCAGCTTGTCGTCGGCGAGGTCGACCGCTACGATCTGCGCCGCACCGCTGGCAATCGCGCCGATCACGGCGGCAAGACCGACGCCGCCAAGCCCGATCACCACCACGCTCTGCCCCGGCTGGACCCCGGCGGTGTTGACCACTGCGCCGACGCCGGTCAGCACCGCGCATCCGAACAGCGCGGCGTCGGCAAAAGGCAGTTCCTTGTCGACCTTGACCAACGAGCGACGCGAGACGACCGCGTGATCGGCGAAGGCCGAGCAGCCGAGATGGTGGTGCACGGCCTCGGCACCGGCATTGGCGCTCAGGCGGATGTCCCCGCCCAGCAGCGCGCCCTTGCCGTTCGCCGCCGCGCCCGGTTCGCACAGCGCAGGACGGCCTTCGGCGCAGGGCAGGCAGTGACCGCAGCTGGGCATGAACACCATGATGACGTGATCGCCAGGCACCAGGTCATCGACCCCAAGCCCGGTCTCGACCACCACGCCCGCGGCCTCGTGGCCAAGCGCCATCGGCAGGGG
>CAYFJH010000086.1:0-2597 GCA_964343385.1 uncultured Novosphingobium sp.
TTGGTGCTGCTGATCATCTTCATGGTCACCGCGCCGCTGCTGACCGCCGGGGTGCCGATCGAACTGCCCGACAGCCGGGCCAAGGCGCTGGCCGCCGACCCGAAGCAGGTGACGATCTCGATGACGGCGGACGGCAAGACCTTCCTCGATGCCGCCGAAGTCGCGCCGGGCGAACTGGCCGACCGGTTGGCCGGGCTGGTGCCTGCTGGCGGGGGCAAGCCGCCGCTGGTGACCCTGCGGGCCGACCGCGCACTGCCATACGGCGAGGTGATGGCGGTGATGGGTGAATTGAACCACGCGGGGTTCAACTCGATCTCGCTGGTCACCAACGGTTCAGTCACGGCTCCATAACCCCTGCCCATGGCCGCACTCGTCACCTTGCGCAGGGAAGAAGCCGCCGGCCTCGTGCTGGCGGTGGCCGCGCACGTGGCGCTGGTGGCCTGGCTGATGCTGAAACCGCCGATGCCCGCGCCCTTTCCGGTGCCGGAACGGATGACGGTGACCTTCTCGGACGAGATCGCCAGCCGGTCGACCTCGCCCGAGCCGAACGCCGAGGCCGCCCCGGCCATTGCGCCGGTGCTGTCGGAAAACCCCGTGCCGGAACCCGCGCCCAGCCCGGCGCCCCGGCCCCAGCCCGCGCCCCGGCCCCAGGCCGCGCCGCCCCGCCCGGCGGTCCAGCCGGCCAAGCCCCAACCCGTGGCTAAAACGCCTGCCACCAAGGCCCAGCCCACCCCGGTCAAGCCCCAGCCCCAGTCCAAGCCCCAATCCAAGCCGGTCGGTGGCGGCGGAAGCCGGATCGGCAGCGATTTTCTCAAGGGCATCGCCGGGGGGCAGACACCCGGAGCGCGGGCGACAACCCCGCCCGCGCAGGAGATCGGCCCGGCCGTCCGCTCGGCGCTGTCGGGCGCGATTGCGCGGCAGCTGAAGCCCAAATGGGCCGCGCCGCAGGGGGCCGAGGCGGACCAGATCGTCACCGTGCTGGCCTGGGATCTCAGCCCGGACGGAACCCTTGCCGGGGCCCCGCGCGTTGTCAGCCAGTCGGGCATTACCGACGCGAACCGGCCGCAGGCCCAGCGCCACGCCGAACAGGCGGTGCGCGCGGTGCGGCTGGCCGCGCCGTTTGACCTGCCTGCTGATCTTTACGCCGCCTGGCGCCACGTCACCTCGTTCCGCTTCGACAGGAAGTTGTCGCAATGAAACTGATCGCTGTTCCGCTTCTCGCGCTGGTTCTCGCCGCTCCGCTGGCCGCCCAGACTCCCCCTCCTGTCGCGGCGGAACCGGGCGGGCTGACCGGCTCGGTCTCGGACGAGACGCCGTGGCAGGACCTTGGCATCGCCATCCCGACCTTCCCGACCGACGCCGACGTGCCGACCCAGGCCAGCGCCGGTTCGACCGCCGCGTTGGGCAAGGCGCTGGCGCAGGTCATCACCGCGGACCTGAAAAACAACGGTCTGTTCAAGCCGACCGGGCCGGACGCGCTGCCGCAGCCGAGCATCGGCCAGGTGGTGGCGCCCGATTTCGGGGTGTGGTCGGGCCGGGGGGCGGAAATGCTGGTCCACGGCTTTGTCCGCGCCGCGCCGGGGGGCAATGTTACGGTCGGCTGCTATCTTTATGATGTTTCGCTGCGGCAGCAACTGGTCAAGGGCGGCTGGGAGGTTGCGCCGGGGGACTGGCGGCGCGCCGCGCACAAGTGCGCCGATCTCGTCTATTCGCGCCTGTCCGGGGAGAGCCCGTTCTTCGACAGCAAGATCGCCTATATCGCCGAAACCGGGCCGAAGGACCGCCGGATGAAGCGGCTGGCGATCATGGATTCGGACGGGGCGAACCACCGTTATATCACCACCGGGCAGTCCATCGCGCTCACCCCGCGCTATTCGCCCGATTACAAGTCGTTGCTTTATCTCAGCTATTTCAACGGCGCGCCGCGCATTTATGCCTATGACCTGGAAAAGGGCACGCAGCGGCTGATCACGGCGAACCGCAACCCGACCTTTGCCCCGCGCTGGTCGCCGGACGGCAAGTGGGTGCTCTATTCGATGGCCTCTGCCGGCAACACCGACATTTACCGCGTATCGGCGGCGGGCGGCGGCACGCCGCAGCGGCTCACCAACGCGCCGGGGATCAACGTCGGCGGGTCCTATTCGCCCGATGGCAGCAAGATCGTGTTCGAGAGCGACCGTTCGGGTTCGCAGCAGGTCTATGTGATGAACGCCGACGGGTCGGACCAGCGCCGCATCAGTTTCCTGGGCGGGCGCGCGGCGACGCCGGAATGGTCGCCGCGCGGGGACCAGATCGCCTTTACCCACATCGCGGGGAACCTGCGCGTGGCGGTGATGTCGCCCGGCGGGGGCAGCATGCGTTACCTGACCGACAGCTGGCAGGATGAAGCGCCGACCTGGTCCCCCAACGGCCGGATCATCCAGTTCTTCCGCACCGAGAAGAATTCAGGCAAAACATCCATCTGGCAGGTCGACCTGACCGGCCGCAACGAGCGCCGTCTTACCACCCCGGTCGATGGTTCAGACCCTGCCTGGGGACCGGTTCGTCCCTGATCTGTTGACATATTGCGCCAAGGTGAAGCAGCCTAAGCGCCGAAT
>CAYFJH010000086.1:2607-11966 GCA_964343385.1 uncultured Novosphingobium sp.
CCGGGCGCCGGGTGGTCCGGCTCGGTGCCCCCGGTGGACGCCTCGGACCCGGCCTGGGGCCCGGTGCGGCCCTGATTGCACCACACGGAAGACCATTGTTGAAAGCGAAGGAGCGAACATGACCCACCGCATCGAATTCCGGCCCGCCCTGCAGGCCGCCGCGCTGTTGATGGCGGGCAGCCTCGCCCTTGCCGGCTGTTCGAAGAAGGCACCCGCAGAACTGCCCCCGCCGCCCGCGCCGACCACGGCCACCGAAGCGCCGCCCGCCGCCCTGCCGCAGGGCCCCGCGCCGGGCAGCCAGGCCGATTTCGCGGCGCAGATGATGGGCAAGGACACGATCTATTTCGACACCGACATGTTCAACATTGACGCTGAGGACCAGGCCGCGCTGGGCACGCAGGCGCAGTGGCTGGCCCGCTATCCGGCCAAGCGCGTGACGCTCGAAGGCCATGCGGACGAGCGCGGCACCCGCGATTACAACCTTGCGCTGGGTGAACGGCGCGCCAATGCGGCCAAGAACTACCTGGTCAGCCTGGGGGTTGATGCGGCGCGGGTCAACACGGTCAGCTACGGCAAGGAACGCCCGGTCGCACTGGGGTCGGACGAGGCCAGCTGGTCGAAGAACCGCCGTGCGGTGACCGTGACGATTGACTGAATTTAGCCATTCACCTTGCAAGAGGCGGGCCTTGCAACCTATCTGCGCACAATGACCAAGGCCCGCCGACAGAATGACTGGGGATTCCCCCGCTGGCGCGGCTACGGCAGCTCCTTTGACGCAGCCCCGGTGCGGATGTGCGACCGCGCCGGCTGCAATGAAAAGGGCGATTGCCCCGCGCCCAAGGCCCCGAACAGCCCGGATCGCTGGTATTTCTGCCAGCGCCATGCGGCCGAATACAATTCGGGCTGGGACTATTTCGCCGGGCTGACCAAGGAAGAAGCCGACGCCCGCGAAGCGCGCGAGACGGCGGACAACGGCGGCTACAAGGAAGCGGCGCATTACGGCTGGGCCGGCTCGGGCGACGGCACCCGCAGCCGTGACGAACTGCGCGCGCTGGAAACGCTGGGGCTTGACCCGGACGCGGATTTCGAGGCGGTCAAGAAGGCGTGGCGGGCCAAGGCCAAGGAGGTCCACCCCGACGTCAAGCCCGGCGATCTGGAGGCGGCGGATGCATTCCAGAAACTGCAGGTGAGCTACGAAGTGCTGCGCGCGGTGGAAGAGCGGCGCGAGTGGCGGGGGTAGGCTAGGCCCGCTCCAGCCGCTTGAGCCATGCGGCGGCCTGTTTCGGCTCGCCCGGCGCGGTGGACGGCACCGGCCCGCGTGAGGCTTCGAATTCGGCGTGGAGAGCGAAGGCATCGAGGCCCAGCGTCCGGCGCTTTTCGCCGATTTCCTCACCCATGTCGCACAGCGATTCCACCACCGGCGCCCATTTGGCCTGGGCGGCCTTGTCCTTGGTGTGGGCGAATAGCCCCCACGATCCGGCGGCGCATTGGTGGAGCGCGGCGAGGAGCGCTTCGCGGTATTCGGTTTCGAGTTCCGCGCGGCGGGTGTCGAGGCGTTCGAGACGGTCTGCTTTGGCCATGGGTTGCCCTAGGCGCTCCGGCTCTCAAACGCAAAAGGCGCCCCTTGCGGAGCGCCCCTTACTTTAATGCGCTTTCCGCTCAGCCTGAGCCTGTCGAAGGCCCCGGAGCGAAACGCCTTACTTCGGCGAGACGACCATCAGCATCTGGCGGCCTTCCATGCGCGGATAGGCTTCGACCTTGGCGACCTCGGCGATGTCTTCCTGCACGCGGCGGAGCAGGTTCATGCCCAGCTGCTGGTGCGAAAGCTCACGCCCGCGGAAGCGCAGGGTCACCTTGACCTTGTCGCCCTCGCCGATGAACTTGTGCATCGCGCGCATCTTCACGTCATAGTCGTGGTCGTCGATGTTCGGACGCATCTTGATCTCCTTGATCTCCTGCGTCTTCTGCGACTTGCGCGCGATATTGGCCTTTTTCTGCGCCTCGTAGCGGTACTTGCCGACATCGAGAAATTTGCAGACCGGCGGGTCGGCGTTCGGGGACACTTCCACGAGATCGAGGCCCACTTCGGCGGCCTGTTCGATCGCCTCGCGGGTGTACATCACGCCGATGTTTTCGCCGTTCTCATCGATGACGCGGACCTTGTCCGACTGGATGAGCTGATTGTAGCGCGGTCCGCTCTTGACGGGCGGTTGCAACATGCGCCGGGGTGGGGGAGCTATAGTTCGTTCTCCTGTGGTAGCTATATCGGCGCGTCCTTAAAGCGATTCGGCCTTTCGGGGAAGCGGCGATTGCGAAATCGGCTTTACGCCCCCGCAGTCATGCCATCGCGACTTCGACGGTGTCCTCGCCGGCGGCTTCGAGCAGCTTGGCCTCGACCGCGGCGAGGCGGGCGGGTTCGTCCACCTTTTCGCCCAAGAGGTCGGTGACGTAGAAGGTGTCGGCCGCGCGTTCGCCGTAGGTGGTGATGTGGGCCGAATGGACGATCAGCCGGGCTTCGAACAGCGCGCGGGCGAGGCGGTTGAGCAGGGCCGGCCGGTCGCGCGAGTTGACTTCGACCACGGTGAAGCGGTTCGAGGCCTTGTTGTCGAATTCGACGCGCGGGCGCACTTCGAAGGCCTCGGCGCGCGGGCGGGCAAGCGGGCGGGCGGCGAGCTGCGGGACCAGCTTGACCCGGTTGGCCAGCGCATCGGCAATCGCGGTGCGCAGGCGGGAAAGCTGGGCTTCTTCGCTGAACGGGCGGCCTAGCGGGTCCTGCACCAGGAAATTGTCGACCGCCATGCCGCTGCGTGCGGTGTGGATGCGCGCGTCGATGATGTTGCCGCCGGCCAGGTGGATGCCGCCGGCGATGCGGTAGAACAGCCCCGGATGGTCGGCGGCGATGACCGTGACCAGCGTCGCCCCGCGCGCGGCATAATAGGTGGTCGAGACGTCGAGCGGCTTGCCCTTCGCCTGTTCCATCTGCGCCAGGTTCATCCCGATGATGTCCTCCGGCTCGGCAATCCAGTAGGCGTCGGACAGCTGGGCGCCGACGCTTTCGACCAGCGCGCCCTGTCCTTCCAGCCGCGCGGCGACGGCGTGCTTTTTCGCGGCGATGCGTTCGGTCCGGCCGTGCTCGGCATGGCCCAGCCGCAGCCGTTCCTCGCCCAGTTCGTACAGTTCGCCGATCAGCTGGCGCTTCCACGAGTTCCACACCCCCGGCCCGACCGCGCGGATATCGACGATGGTCAGCATGGAAAGCGTGCGCAGCCGTTCGAGCGACTGGACCGTGCCGACGAAGTCGCTGATCGTCTTCCAGTCGGCAAGGTCGCGCTTGAAGGCGGTCGCGCTCATCAACAGATGGTAACGCACCAGCCACGAGACCAGCGCGGTTTCGCCGGCATCGAGCCCCAGCTGCGGGCACAGTTTCAGCGCCAGTTCCGCGCCGAGCACCGAATGGTCGCCGCGCCGGCCCTTGGCGATGTCGTGCATCAGCACCGAAACATAGAGCGCGCGGCGCGAATTGAGCTTGGGCATCAGCGCCGTGGCGAGCGGGTGGTCGGTGGCAAGTTCGCCCTTTTCGATCTTTGCCAGCAGCCCGATCGCGCGGATCGTGTGTTCGTCCACGGTGTAGTGGTGATACATGTCGAACTGCATCTGGGCGTTGACCCGGCCGAAATCGGGCATGAACCGGCCGAACACCCCGGCCTCGTTGAACCAGCGCAGGGTCGTTTCCGGGTCGTGCCGGCTGGTGAGCATGTCAAGGAACAATGCGTTGGCGCGGGCCGACTTGCGCACCTCGGCGTCGATCAGCCGCGCGTCGCGGGCGGCGATCCGCATCGCATTGGGGTGGATTTCGAGCCGTTCCTGGTCGGCGATGACGAAGATCTCGATCAGCCGCACCGGGTCCTGGCTGAACCAGTCGTCGCTAGGCACGTCGACCTTGCCGCCGAATACCTTGTAGCCGCGGACCACGCGCGGACGGCTGCGGAAACCGGCGAGCAACCCGCGCGGCTGGCGCCTGGCGAACTGTTCATCCAGCTGGGCGAGGAACACGCCCGTCAGGTGGCCGACGCCCTTTGCCTGAAGGAAGAAGAACTGCATGAACCGCTCGACCGCGCTTTTGCCCGGACGGTCGGAAAACTGCATCCGCGACGCCACCTCGCGCTGGAGGTCGAAGGTCAGGCGGTCCTCGGCGCGGCGGGTGATGGTGTGGAGATGGCAGCGGACCGCCCAGAAGAAGTTCTCGGCGCGGCGGAAGGCGCGGTATTCGCTCGGCGTCAGCAGGCCGACGTCGACCAATTCCGACGGGTCGCGCACCTTGTGGATATATTTGCCGATCCAGTAGAGCGTGTGGAGGTCGCGCAGGCCGCCCTTGCCCTCTTTCACATTGGGTTCGACGACATAGCGGCTGTCGCCCAGCCGCTTGTGCCGCACGGTGCGCTCGGCCAGCTTTTCCGCGACGAACTGGCGCTCGGTCCCTTGCACCACCTCGGTCCAGAACCGGCGCGAGCATTCCTCGTGGAGGTCCTGGTCGCCCCAGACATAGCGCCCTTCGAGCAGCGCGGTACGGATCGTCAGGTCCGAGCGGGCCATGCGGACCATCTCATCGAGCGAGCGGCTCGAATGGCCGACCTTGAGCCCCAGATCCCACAGGAAATAGAGCGTCGCCTCAATCACCTGCTCGCACCACGAGGTCTGCTTGGACGGGGTGACGAAGGCAATGTCGACGTCGGAATGGGGGGCCATCTCGCCCCGGCCATAGCCGCCGACGGCAAGGATCGCGATGCGTTCGCCCGTGGTGCGGTTGGAGGAGCGGTAGACGTCGGTGATGACGTGGTCGTGGATCAGGCGGACCAGCTGGTCGACCAGGAAGGCCTGGGCGGCGGCGCAATCGTGCCCCGCGCCGGGCTTTTCGGCAAGGCGGCGGGCGATCTCGTCGCGGCCCTTGTCGAGCGCGCCGCGCAGCATATCGACCACTTGCGGGCGGGCGCGTTCGGCCCCGACCTCGCCCACCGCGTCGGCAATGGCGGCGGCGAGGCCGCGCCGCTCGATGATGGCGCGGCGATTGATGATGCGATGGGCGCTCAAGGGGTACCTGCTCAGACTGACGGCGAATGAGGCCGGAAGATGGGGCGGGCGCGCCGCGTCTGCAAGCGCGCTTCCGGGTCGGGCCAAGCTAGCAGTTCCGCGCGCGATGGATACCGCCGATTTGGTCCGCGCGGCCCAAGGCGGTTCCATCTGCGCCCCGGCTGTGCCAGAACCGGCGCGTTATCTTCTGCCTTCGGGGAACCTGCCAGTGCTTTCCATTCTTGCCGCTGCCGCGGCGCACGAGCCGCTCAACTGGCTCGACCTGGGCCTTTCGCGGGGAATCGACCTCGGGTTCTTCACCCTGCGCTGGTATTCGCTGGCCTATCTGGCGGGGATACTGCTGGCCTACTGGCATGTCTCCAGGACGCTGAAGATGCCCGGCGCGCCGATGGCCCAGCGCCACGCCGACGACCTGTTCTTCTATTGCACGCTCGGGGTCATCCTTGGCGGGCGGCTGGGCTACGCCACGTTCTATGCCCCGCACCTGTGGGCCGATCCCGGCGAACTGATCAAGCTGTGGGAAGGCGGGATGAGCTTTCACGGTGGGCTGATCGGCTGCACCCTGGCGATGGCCTGGGTATCGTGGCGCGGCGGGCTCAATTTCCTCGGGGTCTGCGACTATGTGGCCGTGGCGGTGCCGTTCGGGCTGCTGTTCGGGCGGCTGGCCAACTTCGTCAACGGCGAACTGTGGGGCCGCACGGTGGAGAGCAACGTGCCGTGGGCGATGGTCTTTCCCGACGGCGGCCCGCTGGCGCGCCACCCCAGCCAGCTTTACGAAGCCGGGCTGGAAGGGCTGGTGCTGCTGGTGATCCTGATGGTGCTGTTCTGGACCACGCGGGCGCGGCTGCGCACTGGCCTCCTGACCGGCGTATTCGTGATGGGGTACGGGATCGCGCGGTTCGTGGTCGAGTTCTACCGCGAGCCCGATGCCCAGCTTCAGGAATTCACGCAGCGCACGGGGATGTCGATGGGCCAATGGCTGACCGTGCCGATGATCGTGCTCGGCCTGGCGCTGATCGTCCTTGCGCTGCTGCGCCGCCCGACCGGCACCGGCTCCGGAACCGGCGCGCAGGCACCGGCCTGAGGCTCCGGGGATGAGCTTTGGCCGCCGCCAGCAGCTGACGGAGCCTGACAGCCTGACGCAGGTTTTCGCCCGGCTGATCCTGAGCCACGGCCCGATCAGCCTGCTGCAATACATGGGCGAGGCGAACGCCCGCTATTACTCCACCCGCGATCCATTGGGCGCGGGCGGCGATTTCATCACCGCGCCGGAAATCAGCCAGATTTTCGGCGAACTGATCGGGCTGTGGCTGGCCGACATCTGGATCCGCGCCGGGCGGCCCGGGCCGGTCCACTATGTCGAACTGGGGCCGGGACGCGGGACCCTTGCGCGCGACATCCTGCGCACGATGAAGCGCTTCGAGCTTGAGCCCATGGTCCACCTGATCGAGACTTCGGTGGCGCTGAAAGACGTGCAGCTGGCCTCGGTCCCGCAGGCGACCTGGCACGATGACCTGTCGACCGTGCCGCTGACCGGCACGGTGCTGCTGGTCGCCAACGAGTTCCTCGATGCCCTGCCGGTGCGGCAGCTGGTCCGCACCGAGACCGGCTGGCGCGAGCGGATGGTGGGCTATTACCAGGAACGGTTCGTGCCGGTTGCGGGGAGCCAGCCGATGGACGCTGCCGTGCCCGAGGACCGCCGCGAGGCCCCGGTCGGCACGATCATCGAGACCTGCCCCGGCGCTGCCGCCGTGGTGCAGGAAACCGCGCGCCGGCTGGCCAACCAGGGCGGGGCGGCGCTGTTCATCGACTATGGCAACACCGAGGTGCGCGACGGATCGACCCTTCAGGCGGTGCGCGCCCACCAGAAGGTCGATCCCTTTGCCGATCCCGGTGCGGCGGACCTGTCGGCGCTGGTCGACTTTGCCACCATGGCGCGGATCGCGCAGTATTGCGGGGCGCGGCATCTGGGCACCATCGGGCAAGGGGCGTGGCTCAAGGGGCTGGGGGCCGATGCCCGCGCCCGCGCGCTCGGTCAGATCGCGCCGCAGCACGCCGCCGCGATCTGGAACGCCAAGGAGCGCCTCTGCGCGCCCGACCAGATGGGCGAGCTGTTCAAGGTCATGGGCCTCGCCGCGCCGAACTGGCCCGGCGGCGAGGCCTTCGGCGGCCCGGCACCGGGGGTCGAGGTCGAGTAATCTTCAGTAGGTAATGCGCCCTAGTAGGTAATGCGCCCTAGTAGGTAATGCGCCCTAGTAGGTAATGCGCCCTAGTAGGTAATACCGGGCGGCGCTTTCAGGTTATTGGTCTTCAGCTCGGGTCGCAGGTCGGTGACGCGCACCTCGCGCGAGGCGCTGCGCACCGGGTTGGCGGGCTTGAGGTAAGCCTCCAGCGCGGCGATGTCGGTCACCCCGACCTTGCGGTCGCGGCCGTTCACGAAGGCGGTGAAGCTGTCGCCCCCATTGGCGAGGAAGGAATTCACCGTGACGCGGTAGTCCCGCGCCGGATCGACCGGCCGCCCGCCCAGTGTCATCGCGGTGACGCGGTCGTGCTCGGCCCGGCTGCGGTCGATCGTGATGCGAAAGCCGTCGGAGCAGGCGAGCAATTGTTCCGGCGCGATGGTGTCCAGTTGCTGTTCCATCGCGGCCTTAAGCTCGGCCCCGGTCAGGGTCATGGTGACAAGCTCGCTGCCGAACGGCTGGACGAGGTAGAGGTCGCCATACGTGACCGACCTGTCCGGCTGGGTCAGCAGCGAACGGCGGATGCCGAAGGGGTTGGTGCAGGCGATCTGCGCGCCCTCGCCCGCCGCCGACGCCAGCTGGGCATCGGCGATCAGGTTGCCGAGCCGGCCCCCGGTGCCCCAGGCATTGCCCTCGGCCTTTTCCAGCGGCTCGGCCAGCCAGCCGACCTTGCGGGAGGTGAAGGCGGTGGAGGCGGCGACATAACGCGCGACATAGCTGGCGATGGCCGGATCGGGCGCGATGGCCGGGACCGCGCCGGTCAGCGGCACGGGCCTCAGCGGGCTGACATAGGCCTCGGACTGGACCGCCACGTTATGCGCGCGCTTGGCCACGACGCGGTGGGCGCGCGGGTCGATGTCGAGCGTGATGTCGGTCACCACCTCGCCCCAGACCCCGGCGCTGGTGAGGAGGAAGGGCTTGTCCTTGTTGTAGACGCCGTAGTCGCAGACATAGGCCCAGTGCGTATGCCCCGAGACGACGAGGTCGACCCGCGTGTCGAGCCGGTCGAGAATAGGGCGGATCGCGCCGTTCAGCGCTTCGCAGCCATTGGGATCGGGCGTGCCGCCGGTCCGCCCGCCTTCGTGGATGACGACCACGACCGCGTCCGCGCCCTGCTGCTTCAGGCGTTCGACCAGCGCGTTGGCGGTCTCAGCCTCGTCCTTGAAGGCCACCGCCGTGTTCACCGTGCTGCCCACCAGCGCCGAGGTGCCTTTCAGCGTCATCCCGATCAGGCCGACCGAGACCCTGTCTGCGCCCTTGCCGAAGGATTTCAGCGCGGTGGCGGGGAACAGGGTCCTGCCCTCCGCCGTGACGACGTTGGCGGCCAGAAAGCCGAACTGCGCGCCGCGGAACTGCTCGAGCTGGCACGGCACGCGCGGGGTGTGTTTGGCACAGCCGCCGGTCTGCTTGCGCAGCAGTTCGGGGACGCCATAGTCGAACTCGTGGTTGCCCACGGCGGCGAAGTCGAGCCCGATCCGGTTCAGCACCTCCACCGCCGGTTCATCAAGGAACAGCGCCGAGGCCAGCGGGCTCGACCCCATGAGGTCACCCGCCGCGACGGTCAGGTGGTGGGCGTATTTTCCCCGGATCTGCCGCACCGCACCCGCAAGGTAGGCCGCGCCGCCCGCCGGAACCTGCACTGTCCCGCCGTTGCCGTCGGGCATCAGCACCGACTGGCGCGGGGGTTCGAGGTTGCCGTGGAAATCGTTGATCCCGGTGATACCGACCGTGACCGTGCGCGCGGCTTCTGGCACGGTGGCGCAGGCCCCGAGGAGCAGCGCGGGGAGCAGGGCGGCGGTGAAGCGGGGTTTGGTCATCGGGCTGATCCTAGTCTAAGGCGCGCGGGGCGCAAACCTTGCTAAACGGCGTAATGGACAGGGGCATGACATGAGCGAAACCATCCGCGTCGGGCTGGTCGGATACGGCATGGCGGGCCGGGTTTTCCACGCCCCGCTGATCGCCGCCGCGCCGGGCCTCGGGCTGACCGCCGTCGCCAGCAGCCGCGCGGGCGACGTGTCCGCCGCGCTGCCA
>CAYFJH010000086.1:11976-12863 GCA_964343385.1 uncultured Novosphingobium sp.
TGTCGACAAGCCGCTGGCCTTGAGCCTTGGCGATGCCCGCGCGCTGGTGGCGCAGGCGGAAGCGGCGGGGCGCACTATTGCCGTGTTCCAGAACCGGCGCTGGGACGGCGATTTCCTCACCCTGCGCCGGGTGATCTCCGGCGGGCTGATCGGCACGGTGACGGAGTTCGAATCGCGCTTTGACCGCTTCCGCCCCGAAGTGCGGACCCGCTGGCGCGAGGATGGCAGCGCCGGGTCTGGCGTGTGGTTCGACCTTGGCCCGCACCTGATCGACCAGGCTCTGCTGGTGCTGGGCCGACCCGACGCCGTGAGCGCCGATCTTGCCGCGCTGCGGGCCGGCGGGCGCAGCGATGACCATGCCCATGTGATCCTGCACTATCCGAACGCCCGCGCCGTGCTGCGCGCTTCAATGGTGGTGGCAGGCGGCGCACCGCGGTTCCTCGTCCACGGCACCAAAGGCTCGCTCGCCAAGCACGGGATCGACCCGCAGGAAGCGCAGCTTGGCGGTGGGATGCGGCCCGGCGATGCGGGCTGGGGCGTCGATGAAGAACCGTTGTGGCATTGGGATGCAGCCGGAACCCGCGCCGCATTGACGCTCGACCGGGGCACGCAGCAAAGCTTCTACACCCGGCTCGCCGCCAGCCTGCACGACGAAGGCCCGCCGCCCAACGATCCGGTGGAAATGCTCATCGTGCAGGAAGTGCTCGAAGCCGCCATCCGCGCCAGCGATGAAGGCAGGACGATCAGGATGCGGCAAAACTGAATCATTCGTCATTGCTCGCAATGACGATGGTGTTTCAGATAGTCCGCAGGCCGGCGCACCCGACTAGACTCTGTTCCACTTACGTGGAAGCGGCACCGGCCCACTCCCCCGCCCGGCCACCCAT
>CAYFJH010000087.1:0-9282 GCA_964343385.1 uncultured Novosphingobium sp.
CAAGTCTGGGAAGGCGTGCATCAAGCTGTGACCCGCGAGCCAGGAGACCTGCCGGCGCACCGGTCGCTCTTGCCTGATCCAGGGGATGGTCACGGCACGGTAATTCTCCGTCTGAGCGACGAAGCTGTGTGGCTGGGGCTGCACGGCCGCGTGGTAACGGGTGCTTTGTCGCGCCCACCCGTCGTCGCGCGCCGACCGGACTTGTCCGGCAAGCCCCGCCGTTTCTCGCTCTGGCGCGCGGGGGAATTGCGTGTGACCAACCTGTCCAAGGTGCCTGTCACCATCATTACGGGCTTTCTGGGCGCGGGGAAAACCACGCTCATCAGCCACCTGATCCGCAATGCCGGTGGCCGCAGGCTGGCCGTGGTGGTCAACGAATTCGGCACGCTGGGCGTGGATGGCCAGATTCTGCAATCCTGCGCCATTCCCGATTGCCCGGCGGAAAACATCGTCGAACTGGCCAATGGCTGCATCTGCTGCACCGTGGCGGACGATTTCATTCCCACGGTCGAGAAGCTGCTGGCGCTTGATCCGCGCCCGGATCACATCCTGATCGAGACATCGGGTCTGGCGTTGCCAAAGCCGCTGCTCAAGGCGTTTGACTGGCCTGCGATCCGCAGCCGCATCACGGTGGACGGCGTGCTGGCGCTGGCCGATGCCGAGGCGGTTGCGGCAGGCCGGGTTGCGCCCGATGTGGCCGCGCTTGACGCCCAGCGCGCCGCCGATCCGAGCATCGATCATGAAACGCCGCTGTCCGAAGTGTTCGAGGATCAGCTTGCCTGCGCCGATATGATCCTGCTGACCAAGGTTGATCTGGCCGGACCCGAAGGCGTTGCCGCCGCACGCGCGATCATCGCGGCAGAGCTTGGCCGCCCGGTGCCGGTGATCGAACTGACCGAAGGCGTGGTCGATCCGCGTGTGATCCTGGGCCTTGACGCCGCCGCCGAGGACGACATCGCCGCGCGCCCATCGCACCACGATGGGGATGATGATCACGAGCACGACGACTTCGACAGCACCGTTATCGAATGGGGCGAGATCGCCGATCCGGCAGTGCTTGTGGCGCAGATCGAGACTCTGGCCCGCGATCACCGGATCCTGCGCGTAAAGGGCTATGCCGCCGTTGCGGGCAAGCCGATGCGGCTGCTGGTGCAGGCGGTGGGCGCGCGGGTGCGCCACCAGTACGACCGCCCGTGGCGCCTTGACGAACCGCGCCGCACCACGCTGGTCACCATTGCCGAGCACGATCATATCGACGCCGATGCCATTCGCACGGTGCTGCTGGCGTAGGCGCAGGCCATGCACATCATTTTCCGCGAAACGCACGGGATGGAGGAAACCGCCGTCCCGCAGGATCTGGGGCAAGAGCCTGCGGATCTTGTGGTCCTGTCCTTTTCGGACAGCGATCTGGGGGCGTTCGCGGCGGCATGGCATCAGGCCCGTGCAGACGATGCGACATTTCCTTCGCTGCGGCTCGCCAATCTGGCGGCGCTGATGCATCCATTGTCGGTCGATACTTATGTCGAGCGGACACTTTCGGGTGCAAAGGCGATCCTGATCCGGCTGATCGGTGGCACGCCCTATTGGAGTTACGGGCTGCAACAGGTCGAGGCGCTGGCCCGGTCGCGCGGGATCGTGCTGGCCGTGCTGCCCGGCGACGGCTTTGAGGATGCGCGGCTGGATGCGGCTTCGACCGTGCCGGTGCCCGCGCTGCGCGACCTTGCGCAGTGGTGCGATGCGGGTGGCGCAGAAGCGGCGCAGGCGGCGCTTGCCGTGCTGTCACGACAGGCGGGGCTGATCGACGCTCCTGCCCAAACATGCCAGCCGCTGCCGATGGCGGGCGGGTGGCATTCCGACCAGGGCGTGATCGATCCTGAAGCCTTTGCGCGCAATCCCGCACGGGCGCTGGTCCTGATCGTGTTCTATCGTTCTTACCTGACCGCCCACGATCTGGACCCGTTTGCCGCCCTCCATGCCGCGTTCGACCGGCACGGCTTTGACGCACTGTCGATCTTCGTCCCCTCGCTGAAAGCCCCGCAGGTGCGCGATCAGGTGGACCGCTGGGTGCGCGGGCTTGGTCCTGTGGCGATCATCAACGCCACCGCGTTTTCCGCGCGGGGTGAGGACGGTACTACCCCGCTCGATGGCGCGGGCGTGCCGGTGTTTCAACTGGCGCTGGCCACATCGGGCCGCGCGGGCTGGGCAGGCGCATCGCGCGGGCTTTCACCCGCAGACCTCGCTATGCATGTCGTGCTGCCCGAGATCGACGGGCGGGTGTTTGCAGGCGTCGCCAGCTTCAAGGAAGCGGGTGCGCGCGATCCCGCACTAGGTTTTGCCCGCACCGTCCACCGCGCCGATCCCGACCGGATCGAGGCAATCACTGCGCGCGTGGCAGGCTGGATCGCACTTGCCCAAACGCCGGTTGCCGAGCGGCGGGTTGCGCTGATCCTGTCGACTTATCCCGGCAAGTCTCACCAGATGGCCCACGCCGTAGGGCTGGATGCGCTCGCCTCTGCCGAAGCGATCCTGACCGATCTGTCCGAGGCGGGATATGCTACCGACGCTCAGGCCGGTCTAGCGGCGCTCCTGAAACGCGAGCATTTGCACTGGCCGCTGGCCGAGTATCGCAAGGCGCTGGCGGCATTGCCCGAGGCCTTGCGCGCTGATCTTCATGCCGCGTGGGGCGAACCGGAAGCCGATGTGGCAGTCGCTGATGGCGCGTTCTGTTTTGCCACGCTTTCCATCGGCAACGCGCTGGTCGCCTTGCAGCCCGAACGCGGTGGCAGCACCAGTCGCGACGAGGACTATCACGATCTCTCCCGCTGCCCGCGCCATGGCTATGTCGCGTTCTATCTGTGGCTGCGCGCAAGGGCTGTGGACGCGCTGGTTCATATTGGCGCGCATGGCACGCTGGAATGGCTGCCGGGTAAGGCGGTGGCGCTGTCCGATGCTTGCTGGCCCGAGGCGCTGACCGGGGCGATGCCGGTGATCTACCCCTTCATCGTCAACGATCCCGGCGAAGCGGCACAGGCCAAGCGGCGCATCGGCGCCGTGACCATCGGGCACGTTCCGCCGCCACTGGTGCAAACCGAAAGCGGCGCGGGGCTGGCCCGGATCGAGGCGCTGCTGGATGAATTCTCCAATGCCGATGGACTAGACCCGGCCCGCCGCGACCGTTTGCAGGCGACCATCCGCGACGAAGCGCGGGTGCTGGGGCTGGAAGCCGAGCTGGGCCTCGCTGGCGCGGCCACGCTGGTCGAGGCGATCACCCGGATCGACCGCTTCGTTTGCGATGTAAAGGACAGCCAGTTCGGTGACGGGCTGCATGTGTTCGGGCGGGGTGATCAGGGCGCCGCCGAACGGGCCGGATTGCTGACGGCGCTGGACGGACGGCGCGTTCCGCCCGGCCCCTCCGGCTCCCCCTTTCGCGGGCGCAGCGATGTTCTGCCGACCGGCCGCAACCTCTATGCGATAGACCCGCGCGCGGTGCCGTCGCGCGCCGCCCATGCGCAAGGCGTGACACTGGCCGAGGAGCTGATCCGGCGGCACCTGCAGGATCATGGCGACTATCCGCGCGGGCTGGTGGTCGATCTGTGGGGATCGGCCACGATGCGCACGGCGGGCGAGGAATTCGCCATGGCGTTGCACCTGCTGGGCGCAAAACCGCTGTGGGACATGACATCCGAACGGGTGACGGGTGTCGAGATCCTGCCGCTGGCGCTGCTCGACCGGCCCCGCATCGACGTGACCCTGCGTGTTTCCGGCCTGTTCCGCGATGCTTTCCCGACACTGCCGATGCTGTTTGGCCAGGCCGTGCGCGCGCTATGTTTGCGGGACGAACCGGCGGACTGGAACCCGTTTGCGGGACAGGCAGCGGCCCCGCGCGTCTATGGTCCGGCCCCCGGCAGCTATGGCCTTGGCCTTGGCGATGCGGCCGAGGTCTATACCGCTGAGGCCCGGCGCGCTGCGGGGGAGGCATGGCTGACGGCATCGGACCATGCGTTCGACGCGACCTCTGATGCAATCGGAGCCATCCCCGATCCAGACGGCCTGCGCCAGCGCGTGGAGGGGGCCGACGCCTTTGTCCATCTTCAGGACTTGCCCGAAACCGACCTTTTGCTAGCCGCCGACTATGCCGCGCATGAGGCGGGGTTTGCTGCTGCCAAGGCGCTGACGGGTGGCACGAGTGGGGCGGGCGGTTCGGCGGCGCTCTATCATCTCGACAATCGCGACCCGCTGAATCCGGTCGCGCGTACCCTGACTGAAGAGATCGCCCGCGTGGTCCGCGCCCGTGCCGCGCATCCCGGCTGGGTCGCCGGCATGATGCGGCATGGTTTTCGCGGGGGCGCGGAACTGGCCGCGACGCTGGATCATATGGGCGCCTTTGCGCACCTTTCACATAGCGTGCCGCCGCATCTGTTCGACCTCTATCACGATGCGACGCTGGGCCAGGCTGATGTTCGCGCGTTTCTTGCGCGCGAGAATCCCGGCGCGCTGGCGGCGATGGAAGCCCGCTTTGCCGCGCTCCATGCCGCCGGGCTGTGGCAGACACGGAGCAATTCCATCCTCGCAAGCCTGCCCATTTCGGTCGGTCTTGAGGACAGGGCATGAGCAGTTTTGCAGTCAAGGGCTGGTGCCCCGATGCGTGGCACCCGATGATGGCCGGCGACGGGCTGCTGGTGCGGGTCAAGCCCCGGCTCGGTCGCCTGACGCGGGCGCAAGTGTTGGGCCTGTGCGATGCCGCCGTGGTGCATGGCAATGGCCTGATCGACATGACCACCCGCGCCAATCTCCAGATTCGCGGCGTAAGTGAAAATGGATGGCAGGCGCTGCTCGACCGATTGCTGGCGCTGGATCTGGTTCACGCCAATCCCGCCACCGAAACGCGGCGAAACATTCTGATCGCGCCGGACTGGCGGGCTGGCGATGAAAGCCACCGCATAGTCGGCGAATTGCTGACTCGGCTGAATGAATTGCCCGATCTGCCGGGCAAGGCGGGATTTGCAATCGATGCCGGTCAGGCCTGTGCCCTGAGTGGCGAGGTGGGAGATTTCCGCATCGAACGCGGCGCGGACGGCAGCCTGATCCTGCGCGCCGATGGCCGCCTTGCCGGCGTTGCGGTTGCCGCGGGCAAGGAAGTGGACGCGCTGATCGCGCTCGCGCACTGGTTTGAGATGAGTGGCGGCGCGGCTGCGGGGCGCATGGCGCGGCATAGGATAGCCCTGCCTGGCTGGGCCAGTGGCAATATTCTGCCCGCGCCGTCCACTGCTCGCATCGCGCCGGGCCTGCATGATCTCGGCATGGCCTATGGCCTGCCGTTCGGTCAGGTGGACGCGCGAGTACTGGCTGGGATCATGGAAACATCGTCGGCCAAGGCTGCGCGGTTCACGTCCTGGCGCGTGCTGTTGGTGGAAGACGCGCCTGCCGTGCGCGTGGATGGTCTGCTCATTAACCCCGCCGATCCGCTGTTGCATGTCGATGCCTGTCCGGGCGCGCCTTGCTGTCCGCAATCGTCGGTTGAAACCCGCGATCTTGCGCGGCGGCTTGCCCCGCATATCGACGGGCGCCTGCATGTTTCGGGCTGCGCCAAGGGCTGTGCCCGCCCACGCGCCGCCAATGTCACGCTGACCGGCCGGGATGGCCTGTTCGATCTTTCCCTGAACGCGCGCGCCGGAGGGCCTGCGGTTCGCTCCGCGCTTGGCCCGGCCGACATTCTTGCCCATTTTGGAACCGCTTGATGCCCCATATCTATGAAACCGATGGCGCGGCCATCTATCGCCAGTCGTTCGCCACGATCCGCGCCGAAGCCGATCTGCTGCACTTTCCGGCCGATGAGGAGCCGGTGGCGGTGCGCATGATTCACGCCGCCGGGATGGTCGAACTGGCGGCGCATATCCGCTTTTCGCCCGGCTTCGCACAAACGGCCAGTGCCGCGCTGGCCGCTGGTGCGCCGGTGCTGTGCGATGCGCGGATGGTGTCCGAAGGGATCACCCGCGCACGCCTGTCGGCCAACAATCCGATCATCTGCACGCTCAATGCGTCGCCAGTGCCAGACATGGCGCGGGCGATGGGCAACACCCGTTCCGCCGCCGCGCTGGAGCTGTGGCGGCCGCACCTGGCGGGTGCGGTGGTGGCCATCGGCAACGCGCCAACCGCGCTGTTCCATCTGCTGGGCATGCTGGAAGATCCCGATTGCCCGCGCCCGGCGGCGATCATCGGCTGTCCGGTGGGCTTTGTCGGCGCAGCCGAATCCAAGGCGGCGCTATGGGCCGCGCCGCCGGTGCCGTGCTGCATCGTCGAGGGGCGGCTCGGGGGCAGCGCGATCACGGTTGCTGCAATAAACGCGCTGGCAAGCCGCGCCGAATGAGCCTGCTGCCAATAATCGGAACGATCCACGGCGTCGGGCTTGGTCCCGGCGCGGCCGATCTGCTGAGCGTGCGCGCCGACCGGCTGGTGCGTGGCGCTCGCCATGTTGCCTATTTCCGCAAGGCCGGACGGCCGGGGCAAGCGCGGCGGATTGTCGAAGGGATGCTGCGCGCCGACGTGATTGAAATCCCGATGGAATATCCGGTAACGACCGAGATTCCGCTGTCCGACCCACTCTACAACGACTGCCTTTCCGCTTTCTATGCCGAATGCACCACACGCTTGCTCGCACTGGCGCAGGCGGGCGAGGATGTGGTTGTGCTGTGTGAGGGTGATCCGTTCTTCTACGGCTCGTTCATGCATCTTCATGGCCGGTTGGCGGGCGTGGTCCCGGTGGCGGTGGTGCCGGGCATCACCGGCATGGCCGGGGCCTGGAACGCGACCGACATTCCCATCACCTGGGGCGATGACGTGCTGACCATCGCAATGGCCACCCTGCCCGAAGGGGAACTGGCGCGGCGCATCCGCGATACCGATGCGCTGGTGGTGATGAAGATCGGACGCAACCTGCCCAAATTGCGCCGCGCGGTGGCGGCGGCGGGACGCGAGGACGCGGCCTGGCTGGTCGAACATGCGGCCATGCCCGGCCAGCGGGTCACCCGGTTGAGCGAAGCGACCAGCGTCACGCCCTATTTTTCCATCCTGTTGATTCATGGCCAAGGACGTCGACCATGAACTTTGGGAGCATGAGCGGCTGGCTTGCCATTGCCGGTCTGGGGCCGGGAGACGAGGCGCTGATAACGCCCGAGGTAACCACCGCTCTGGCCGGAGCGAGCGATGTCATCGGTTATATCCCCTATGTCGCCCGTATCGCCCCGCGTGAGGGGCTGACGCTGCACCCGTCCGACAACCGGGTGGAGCTGGACCGGGCCGCTCATGCGCTGGAACTGGCAGCGCAGGGGCGGCGCGTGGTGGTGGTGTCCTCTGGAGATCCCGGCGTGTTTGCGATGGCCGCCGCCGTGTTCGAGGCGCTGGAGGCTGGCCCGGCCCAATGGCGCGATCTCGAAATCCGGGTGCTGCCGGGCATTACCGCGATGCTGGCCGCCAGCGCGCGGGCGGGGGCTCCGCTGGGCCATGATTTTTGCGCGATCAACCTGTCGGACAATCTCAAGCCTTGGCCTCTGATCGAAAAGCGATTGCGGCTGGCGGCGGAGGCGGACTTTGCCATGGCGTTCTACAACCCTAGGTCGAAAGCCCGGCCCGAAGGTTTCGAACGCGTGCTGGAACTGCTGCGCGAGGTGTGCGGTTCTGATCGCCCGATCCTGTTCGCCCGCGCCGTATCGACGCCGGACGAACAATTGAAGATCGTACCGCTGGGTCAGGCCCGCGCCGACATGGCCGACATGCGGACCGTGGTCATCGTCGGATCGAGCCTGACGCGGATCATCGAACGCGCGGCTGGCCCCATCTTCTATACGCCGCGTTCGGTATCATGAGCCAGCCACACCAGCACATCTTCAGGGCGATAGCATTCTGCCCGGCGCGGAACGGCGGGGCGATCAATCATCAGGACCGGCAAGCCCAGATCCCGCGCGGCGATCAGCTTGGCATCGGCGCCGCCGCCGCCCGCGTTCTTGCACACCACCAGATCGATGGCGTGGGCCTGCATCAACGCGCTGTCGCCGGTAACGGTGAACGGCCCGCGATCAACGATCAGGGTGTGATGGGGCAAGCAGGGCGGCTGGTCTGGCACATCGACAAAGCGCAGCAGATAATGATGCTGCGGCTGGGCAGCGAAGGCTGCCACATGCATCCGCCCGAGCGCCAGCATGATGCGGCGGGCCGGGCCTGCCAGCGCGGCGACCGCGCTGTCGATGTCGGCAACGCGGGTCCAGCGGTCACCGGCAACCGGCTGCCACGCCCGGCGGGTCAACGCCACATGAGGCACTCCGGCCAGGCGGGCTGCCTCCATGGCATGGCCACTCATCGTCGCGGCAAAGGGGTGGGTCGCGTCCACCAGATGGGTCACGCGGTGGTGGCGCAGATAATCGGCCAGCCCCGCCACGCCGCCGAACCCGCCAACCCGCACCGGAACCGGCTGAGCGTGCGGATTTTCCGTCCGTCCGGCATAGCTGAGCGTCGCCGCAATGCCCTGCGCCGCGAGCAGTCGGGCCAGCGCGCTGGCCTCGGTGGTGCCGCCCAGCAGGAGGACATTCGGCATGGCTGACGCGGCTCTCCAAGCGTGGTTGACGATCATCGGCATCGGCGAGGACGGGCCGGATGGCCTGTCCGCCGCGAGCCGGGCGGCGTTGGCGCGGGCGGAACTGGTCATGGGACCGGCCCGGCACCTGTCGCTGCTGCCCGCGATTACCTGCCCCGCGATCGAATGGCCAGTGCCCTTTGCCGATGGCATCGCCCTGTTGATGCAACATCGCGGGCAGCGCGTGGTGATGCTGGCGTCGGGCGATCCGTTCTGGTTCGGGGCGGGGAGCAGCGTAACCCGGCAGCTCGATCCGGGCGAATGGGTGGCGATCCCGGCGCTCTCCACCTTCACGCTGGCGGCTGCGCGGCTGGGCTGGCCGGTTCAGGATGCGGCCTGTCTTGGTCTGCATGCCGCGCCGTTAAATCGGCTCAAGCCCCACCTGGCACCAGGGCAGCGCGTCATTGCACTGTTGCGCGATGGCCCGGCGGTGGCCGCGCTGGCGGACTATCTGACCGGGCAGGGCTTTGGCCCGTCAGTGCTGCACGTGATGGAAGCGCTGGGCGGTCCGCGCGAACGGATACGCCAAGTAACTGCGGATGCGCTGTCCTTCACCAACATCGCCCATCCGGTTTCGGTCGGGATTGAGTGTGCCGGGCATGGCCCGTCCTTGCCGCTGACGGCGGGCCGACCGGACCACTGGTTTGCGTCCGACG
>CAYFJH010000087.1:9292-12219 GCA_964343385.1 uncultured Novosphingobium sp.
TCACCAAGCGCCCGGTGCGTGCGCTGACGCTGTCGGCGCTGGCCCCGTGTGCGGGTGAACTGCTGTGGGATATTGGCGCGGGATCGGGATCGATCGGGATCGAATGGCTGCTGGCGCACCCGGCCAACCGGGCCTGTGCGATAGAGGCCGATCTGGTGCGCGCCGACCGGGCGCGGGCCAATGCGGTCGCTTTGGGTGTTGACCGGCTGAAAGTTGTCGTCGGGATCGCGCCGGATGCTTGTCCGCCGGGACCATTGCCTGATGCGGTGTTCATCGGCGGCGGATTGTCGGAAGCCTTGCTGGACACGCTATGGGCGCGTTTGCCCGCCGGAACGCGGCTGGTGGCCAACGCGGTGACGCTAGAATCAGAAGCACTGCTTGCCCGGTGGCATGGCCAGACGGGTGGCAGTTTGCTGCGTATTGAACTGGCTGATGCCGCACCGCTGGGCAACCGGCACGGCTGGCGCGCGCGCTATCCGGTGGTGCAATGGAGCGTGACGCTGTGATCGTCGCCGGGTTCGGCTTTCGGTCAGGCGTCGGCCTGTCTTCGCTGCGCGCGGCGTTCGCGCTGGCGGAGCAGGGGCAACCGCCGGTGACGCATCTGGCCACGGCGCAAGACAAGCTCGCGGCGCTGCTCCCTCTGGCCGAAGCCTTGGGCCTTCCGCTGACGGGCGTGGCGCCCGATGCATTGGCCGCCACCTCGACCGCCACCTGCTCCGTCGCCAGCCTGAGCGCCCGCGCAGTTGGCAGCGTGGCAGAGGCATCGGCACTGGCCGCCGCTGGCGCAGGCGCGCGCCTCCTCTCGCCGCGCCGCATCTCCCCCGATCGCATGGCGACTTGCGCCATTGCTGCCAGTGTCAACCTTCAGGGAACCCCGACATGACCGTCCACTTCATCGGCGCCGGTCCCGGCGCGCCCGATCTTCTCACTTTGCGCGGACGCGATCTGATCGCGGGCAGCCCGGTGTGCCTTTATGCCGGGTCGCTGATCCCGGTGGCCGTGCTCGATCATTGCCCGCCGGGCGCCCGGATCGTGAACACCGCGCCGCTGGAACTGGATCAGATCATGGCCGAGATCGCTGCTGCTCATGCCGCCGGGCACGATGTGGCGCGGTTGCATTCCGGCGACCTGTCGGTGTGGTCGGCGATGGGCGAGCAATTGCGCCGCCTGCGCGCGCTGGACATTCCCTTTACCGTGACGCCCGGTGTCCCGGCCTTCGCCGCCGCCGCCGCTGCGCTGGAGGCGGAGCTGACGCTGCCCGCGCTGTCGCAATCGCTGGTGCTGACCCGCACGCCGGGCCGCGCCAGCACCATGCCGCCCGCCGAAAGCCTGACCAATTTTGCCGTGACCGGCGCGACGCTGGCCATTCACCTTTCGGTCCACAATCTGGCGCAGGTGGTGGCGGACCTGACGCCGGCCTATGGCGCAAATTGCCCCGTCGCCGTGGTCTGGCGCGCCAGCTGGCCTGATCAGCGGATCGTGCGCGCCACGCTCGACACGATCGAGCATGCCGTGGCCGGAAGCATGGAGCGCACCGCCTTGATCCTTGTCGGGCGGGTGCTGGCAGCACAGGATTTTGCCGAAAGCAGCCTTTACGCGCCCGGTTATGACCGCCGCTTTCGGCCGCAGGATGCCACGTCACGCTTTGCCGGTGCGGCCGAATGAGCGCGCGCCACCAGACTCCGGGATTGATGATCGCCGCCCCCGCATCGGGCACAGGCAAGACTACGGTGATGCTGGGCCTGCTACGCGCCCTGACCGAAGACGGGCTGGCGGTGCAGCCGTTCAAGAGCGGGCCGGACTATATCGATCCGGCGTTTCACCGCGCCGCTTGTGGCAGGTCGTCCTTCAACCTCGATAGCTGGGCGATGGAAGGCGATCTGATCGCTGCCATCGCGGGGCAGGCTGCGGGCGCGGACATGGTGCTGGCCGAAGGGTCGATGGGGCTGTTTGACGGCGTGGCCAGCAAGGGTGCGTCGGGCAATGGTGCCAGCGCCGACATGGCCCGCCGCATGGGCTGGCCGATCGTGCTGGTGCTGGATGTGTCCGGGCAGGCGCAGTCCGCCGCCGCCACCGCGCTGGGGTTCAGCAGCCTTGATCCGGGGCTACCATTTGCCGGGGTGATCCTGAACCGCGTGGCCAGTCCACGCCATGAACGGCTGGTACGCAAGGGTATGGAGGCGGTGGGCATTCCGGTGCTGGGCGCCCTGCCAAGGCGTGGTGACCTGACCCTGCCCGAACGCCATCTGGGGCTGGTGCAGGCGGTGGAGCATCCCGACCTCGACCGGGCGATTGCCGATTTCGCGGCATTCCTGCGCGCCCATGTCGATCTTGACGCCATTCGCCTTGCCGCTGGTGCCGCACCACAAGCCGACGGCGGCAACCTGCCCGCCCCTCCGGCCCAGCGGATCGCCATGGCGCGCGATCCCGCCTTTTCGTTCGTCTACCCGCATCTGATCGAAGGCTGGCGGCGCGCCGGGGCGGAGATGCTGCCGTTTTCGCCACTGGCCGATCAGGCGCCCGCCGACCATGCCGATCTGGTGTGGTTGCCTGGCGGCTATCCCGAACTGCACGCCGGGACCATCGCCGCCGCCGCGACATTCCTGTCCGGCCTGCGCCGCCATGCCGAAACGCGGCCCGTTCACGGCGAATGCGGTGGCTATATGGTGCTAGGGCAGGGGTTGATCGACAAGAGTGGTGAGCGGAACCGGATGGCCGGGCTGCTGGGGCTCGTCACCAGCCATGCCCAGCGCAAGATGCACCTTGGCTATCGCCATGCCGAACTGCTGGTGCCGATATCGGGCCTTGCCGCCGGGACCAGGCTGCGCGGGCACGAGTTCCACTATTCCACCATCGTTGAACAGAGCGACGCGCCGCTGGCGCTTGTGATCGATGCCGAAGGCGCGGTGGTGGCCGAAAGCGGATCG
>CAYFJH010000088.1:0-11918 GCA_964343385.1 uncultured Novosphingobium sp.
CCTCGAGGACCGCGTCCACACCAACGGAACAAAAACCGTCGTCTTCTGGAACTGAGTGCGGGGGTGGCGGGCCATAGTGCCCACCACTTCACCACTTCCCGCGCCACTGCGAGCTTGCTAACGCACGATGCCGACGATCACCGGGACGCTCGGGCCGAGGGGGCTGCAAACTTGTGAATGACAACGGGCCAGCGACCGAACCGGCACCCCACGATCCGGACGATCATGGCAATCTCGATGACATCCTGGGCTTTCATATCCGGCTGGCCCAGGGGGCTGTCTACCGGCATTTCATGGAAACGTTCGGCCACCTCGACCTGACGCAGAAGCAGGTGTCGGTGCTGTGGCTGGTCAGTGAACACCCCGGCATTGCCCAGACCGATCTTGCGCGGCGCCTTCGCATGGACCGGGCGACCACGATGGCCATCGTCAACAAGATGCAGGCACGTGGCTACCTCGTGCGTGCCCGCTCGCAAAGCGACGCGCGCAAGCAGGACCTGCACCTCCTGCCCAAGGGCGAGGCCGTGCTGGCGGAGGCCCGCACCGCGATCCAGGTTCACGAAGCCTGGCTCAAGAGCCGTTTCACGCCGCGCGAAGTGACGAAGCTCATCAGCCTCCTCGCCCGGATCCACGAATAGGCCGTCAGCAGCCTTCGGGCGCGGCGATCCCGACGGCGAGGCCCAGGGCAAGCTTCATCGTTCCGTCCTTTCGTGAGGTGTCCTGACCATGGGGACAGGATCAACGCAGGTTGGCATCGCCCGCGACGGACGCGGATCGTTTTCTTGTCAATTCACGCGCGATATGACCAAGGAGGCAGCATCAGCGCTTTGTCGCCAACCGGGCCAACGCCGCGGCTGATTTTCAAGCAGACCGTTCGACAAACCGTTCGAACAGACAGGGATTGATCATGTCCAATATCCGCACCGCAAACCTGCGGCACAAACGCGCCGTCGTCGCCCGTGCCGCAGCGGCAAAGGCCCCGGCGGCTGCCGCCGTGGCAGTGGCCGCACCGGCAAAGGCCAGGCCGGCGAAGGCTGCCGTCCAGTCGTGACCGGCAGCAGGTGGCCGGGGCAGCTTCGTGTGGGCTGTCCCTGCCATCCTCACGCCACATGAAAGGCGTTACCGAAGACACTATGCCCGAACCCGATCCGCGCCTGACCGACCTTGGCTGGACTCCGTTCTTCGGCGCGCAGGTGACTGCCGATGACCATGTGGCAGGCCTGTCCCCGTTTCGCGTGATGTCGGTCCATCGCGGCAAGATTGCCGTGGCCGGTGCCGGATCGGAACGGCTGATCTCGCCCCATATCGCCAGGGCGGCGGGCGATGAGGCCCATGCCACGGTGGGCGACTGGCTGCTGGTCAATGACGCAACCTCGCAGATCGCGCGCATCCTGCACCGGGCCAACCTGTTCAAGCGGCGCACGCCCGGCAATGTCCGCAAGGTGCAGATGATCGCCGCCAACGTCGATATCTTGTTCATCGTCGCCTCGTGCAACCAGGACTTCAACCTCGCGCGGCTCGAACGCTATCTGGTGATGGCGCGGGACGTGGGGGTGACGCCGGTGGTTGTGCTGACCAAGGCCGACCTGGCCGACGAACCCGAAACCTTCGCCGAAGCCGTGCGCGGCCTACAGCCGGACATCCGGGTCGAAACCATCAACGCCAAGGATCCTGCCGCCGCCGCCGGGCTGGGCGCGTGGTGCGGGAAGGGGCGGACCGTCGCCCTGATGGGCTCGTCCGGGGTGGGCAAGTCGACGCTGATCAATTCGCTGACCGGCTCGGCCCGGATCGCCACCGGCGCGGTGCGCGAAGTCGACGGCAAGGGCCGCCACACCACCACGGTCCGCGAACTCCACCGACTGGCCCACGGCGGCTGGTTGATGGACACGCCGGGTATGCGCGAACTGCACCTGTCCGATGCGACCGAGGGCGTCGCCGAGGTGTTCGACGATATCCTGCTGCTGGCGCGCGCGTGCCGGTTTTCCAACTGCGGGCACGAGCACGAACCGGACTGCGCGGTCCAGGCTGCGCTGGATGCAGGCGAGTTGGAACCCGCCCGGTTCGCCCGCTGGCGCAAGCTCACCGCCGAAACCGCCGATGGCGGAGCATCCGGCCGGTGGAAGCGCTCCTCGGCCAAAGACGGCTGAGCGAGCGCATCTCGTGCAGCCGCGAACACAAGGTGTGCTGGCGTGACCTGTGGACGCACGAATTCGTGCCGCTGGTCGGGATCTACGTCTGCTGTCCGGCCAACAACAACATCATCGGTGCGTATCCGAACCTGCCGCGCGCCGGGTTCCGCGTTCGGCTTTCGCCAAGGCCGCGGCCAAAACGCAAATCCCCGCCGCCCGGTGTGGGCGGCGGGGATCATCAACCAGCTTGCCGGTAAAGGCGTTACTTGCCGGTGAAGACGGGTGCGCGCTTTTCCAGCATCGCCGCCACGGCCTCCAGCTGGTCCGCCGTGCTTTGCACCATTGCCTGGTAGCCCGCCGACAGTTCGAGGCATTCGTTGAAGGTCATTTCCTGCGCGCGGCGCATCAGGCGCTTGTTGAGGCGAACGCCGATCGGCGGGAATGCGGCGATCGTCTCGGCCATGGCGATGGCCCGGGCTTCGAGCTCATGAGGGTCGACCACATGCGTGACGAGACCCCAGGCAAACGCTTCCTCTGCATCGAGCATCCGGCAGGTGAGGGTCATTTCCATCGCGCGGGGAAAGCCGATGATGCGAGGGAGCAGCCAGGCACCGCCGTCGCCGGGGATCAGGCCGACGCGGATGAAGCTCTCGGCGAACTTGGCCTCGGTCGAGGCGATGCGGATGTCGCAGAAGCAAGCAAGGTCGCAGCCCGCGCCGATGGCGGGGCCGCCCACTGCGGCGACGACCGGGATATCGAGGGTCATGAAGCGGCGGGCGAGGGCCTGCACCGTCTCGCGGTAGCCTTCCTGCATCTCGAACGGGGAGCCGCCGAACATCGGGTCGATCTTTTCGACCATGTCCTTGACATTGCCCCCGCCGCAGAAGGCCTTCCCGTTGCTGGTGAGGACGAGGCAGGAGAGCGACTTGTCCGCATCGGCTTCGTCGAGCACGGCGATCAGTTCGGCGACCAGCTGGCGGGCAAGCGCGTTGCGTGTGGGGTTGTCATTGAGGCGGACGATGCCGACGCGCCCGCGACGTTCGAACAGGACTTTGGCTTCGCTCATGAACAGTCTCCGTAAATTGCTTCGTTTCGTCAGCGCGCTGCCGCAAACCCCTGACGAATGTCAGGGGCGCACTATCACCACGCCGCCTTAAGCAGCGCGATGCAATCCTCGCGGCTCACCTTGCGGGGGTTCTGGGTGTAGAACCAGTCGAGCGCGGCGGCGTCGGCGATGGCTTCCAGCGCGTCTTCCGGCACGCCGAGATCGCGCAGGCGCGCGGGCAGGCCGAGCGAGGCGTAGAAGCTGCGGCAGGCGGCGGCGACGGCCGGGGCTGGGCCGCCGTGCGCGGCCGGATCGACCCCCAGCACCTGGGCCGCGTCGCGCAGCTGGTCGCCCGTGACCTCGGTGTTGTATTCGACCGTGTAGGGCAGCATCACCGAGTTCACGAGGCCGTTGGCAACGCCGAAGCGCGCGCCGACGGTGTGGCCGATGGCCGAGGACATCCCGCCCGCAGTCACGTCGGTGCCCTGCCCGACCAGTAGCGCAGCGAGCATCATGTTGGCGCGGGCGTCGGGATCGGTGTCGATCTCCTCAAGGCCGCGCCGGATCAGGCGCAGTCCCTGAAGCAGCAGCGCGTCGGCGATGGGCTGGCGGCTCTTCGATTCGAGGCCCTGGACCGCGCTGCTGAAGGCATCGAGCGCGGATTCGCGGATCAGGCGCTCGGGCGTCGCAGCAAAGAAGGTGGGTTCAAAGAACACCGCGCTGGCCCGCGACTTGGGATCGAACAGCGCCATGCGGCGGCCTTCCTCGCCCGTCGCCATCGCCGCGCCGGCCTTGGCATAGGCGGTGGTCGGCGTGGTCGGGACAATGAACTGCGGCACCTTGGGGGCGGCGATGCGCGGGCTTTTCGGCGGTTGGCCCGGTTCGAACACCGTGCACAGCTCGGACGGGTCCTTGCCTTCGCCGAGGATGATCCCGGCGGCGCGGGCGGTGACGATGGCCGAACCGCCGCCGAGCGCTATGATCGCATCGGCATCGACGCTGCGCAGGAATTCGACCGCGTCCTTTACCGCGCTGACCGGCGAGTGTTCGGCAACGCCGTCGTAGTTGCCGGCGCACAGATCGCCCAGCGCGGCCTTGATCGTGGCGACGCCGGGTTCATTGCGCGCGAGCGTGCGCCCTGAGAAGATCACCGCGCGGCTGCACCCGGCGCGCTTCAGTTCCGAGGCGAGCTGCGCCAGGCAGCCCGCGCCGTAGTAGGTGCGGGTGGGCGACGGGTTGTGGCGGAACGGCGATAGGGGCACGGGCAGGTCTCCTGCGGGGCGGGCGCCTGGGCGGGCCGCGGCGCGATTTCGTTCGTGTAAAAAAGTCGGGGGCGCCGCAGCCGGCACCCCCTTTATCGGGTCAGGCGGGAGCCTTTTCGGCGGCGACCGCGCGGGCGATAGCCAGCTTGTCGATCTTGCCGGTGTGGTTGGTCGGCAGCGTTTCGTGCTGCAGCCGCCACAGGCTGGGGACCGCGAAGGACGGCACCTTGCCCTTGAGCTGGGTGGTGAGCGCGTCGGCGGTGAGGCCTGCATCCGCTTCGGTGACCACCACGGCCATGACCTCTTCACCCAGGTCGGCATGGGGCACGCCGAACACCGCGCATTCGACAACGCCGGGAATGTGGTCGAGCGCGCGTTCGATGGCGACGGGGGCGATATTCTCGCCGCCGCGGATGATCATGTCCTTGCAGCGCCCCGTGATCCACAGGTTGCCCTTTTCATCGAGCTTGCCAAGGTCGCCGGTGTGGAGCCAGCCGTCCGCGTCGATCGGGCTTTCGGCCAGACCGAAATAGCCGCTCATCTGGGTGGGCGAGCGCAGCAGGATTTCGCCGTCCGGATAGTCGTCGTGCTCGAGGAACGAGATTTCGACGCAGGGCAGGGGCCGCCCGGTCGACCCCAGCTTGGAAAGGTCTTCCGAGCCGGCGGCAGCGGTCGCCTGCCCGCCGTTTTCGGTAAGGCCATAGCCGGTCGGGATGCGCGGGCTGACGCTCGGCAGCTCGGTGCGGATGCGGGCCATCAGCTCGGCATGGACCGGGGCGCCGCCGATCGAGATCGAGCGCAGGCTGGAGAGGTCATGCTTGCCCGCGTCGGGATGGTCGAGCAGGCGTGAGACCATGGTCGGCACCGCGTTCCAGCGGTTGACGCCGTGGCGCTCGATCAGGTTCAGCACGTCGGCCGGGTTGTAGCGGCCGGCCGAGAAGACCAGCGTATCGCCGACGACGACCGCGCGCAGCAGCGCCTGCATCGTGCCGACGTGGAACAGCGGGCCGGTCAGCAGGGTAACGTCCTGGGTCGCCTCGCTGACGCTCTGCGGCAGCTTCTTCGTGATGTGCAGCGTCATGTGCAGGCGGGCGAGGACCGCGCGGTGCGAGAGGACCACGGCCTTGGGCGTGCCCGAGGTGCCCGATGTGAAGATGATCAGCGCGGTGTCGGTTTCATCGCCGTTGTCGACGAACTCGTCTTCGGGTTCGGGCGGGAGGTCTGGGGCGACGTCGATTTCCCACGGCGCGGTCTTCGTGCCGGCGGGAAGCTTCGCGGCCGAGGGCGCATCGGCAAGGGTCAGCGCGGGAGACAGGGCGTCGAGGCCGGTCTGAATCTCGACCGTCGACCACCAGGTGTTGGCAAGCACCGGGACGGCGCGGGCGTGGAGGCATGCCCAGAAGTTGACGACCCATTCCGGGCTGTTCCAGCCGAGCACGAAGATCTTGTCGCCGGGCTGGACGCCGAGCGCGAGCAACTGTGCTGCCTTGGCGCGAACCGCGTTGCGCATGCCTTCGAAGGTGAGGACCGTGTCGTCCTGGATGATGTGCCGACGTTCGCCCCAGCGGTGGGTGAAGGCGAGCAGTTCCGCGATCCGGCGCGGACGGTCGGTATACATCCGGTAGGGAATACCGTTGACGGTTTCGACGGCGATCTCATCGCCCCACGACATCCGGACTGACGACATTTTTGGCACCTCTGGCGCGCCGTCTTGCCTGGTCTGGCTGGGCGCTTGTTTGCAAAAAAGGAGGGAACGGACCGCGCCTGCGGCCCGCTCCCGGGTTGTTACGCGTCGCCGCGCGAAGGCAGGACGACGACCGCCGTGCCCGGCATGCAGTTCTGGCCGCGCTGGTTCTGGGCCCAGGTGGTCAGCTTGACGATGTGGTTGCCGTCGGCGTCGATTTCCTTGGCGTCGATCGTGCCGCCGAGGCGGAGCACGTCGCCGAGGTAGACGTGGGCGCGATACTGGCCCGTGATGCGCTTGAGCACGCCGGCATCGCCCATCCAGCTGGTGAGCGAGTGGATCTGCCAGCAGGTCCGCTGGATACCCACGTCATAGGCGATCTGCGCGCCTTGCATCTGCGCTGCATAGTCGTTGTAGTGGACCGAATAGACCGGCTCCAGCGCGTGGGTCTTGGGATCGCGGAAGGCCCAGGCGGGGTGCTTGTGGTAGCGCTTGAGCGAAACAGCGTGAGCGGCGATGCGCGGGATCGGCGCGGCACCAGCGGCGATGAAGGCGATGAAGTCCGTCAGGCCGAGCGGGCCCTTGGTGATCACGTCCATCTCGTCGCCGACGTTGACGTCTTCCCAGTAGCGGGGAGTGGCCCCGCGGGGCGTTTCAGCAAGGACCGAGGCTTCGATCGCGGCGATGTCTTCGTCGTTCCACGGGTGCGGAACTTCGATCTTCCGCGTCTCGGCGCGCTTCTGCATCTCACCGCGTTCAAAACGCATCCGCGAGCAGATGAATTCAGCCACCAGTTCGCCGTCCTGGTTGGTGTACTTCTGCGAGATGTAGTCCTTGATCCGGCGGCCACCGAAGTTGCTCGCCTCGATCGGGCCGTCCCAGCCCTTGAACTCGGCCGTAGCGGCGATCTTGTCGCCCAGCTTGATGCTCTTGTGGAAGTCGATCGTAGTTTCGCAGTGGAACCCGCCCAGGCCCGGCCAGCCGACCTGGACCGAGGCCATGCAGGCAAAGATGAAGCTCGGCGGCGCGATCAGCCCGCCGAACGGGGTGGTCGCGGCGTAGTCCTCGTCGGTGAACAGCGGGTTGTCGTCGCCGATGCCTTCGCAGAAGCGCACGATGGCGGTGCGGGTGGCGTATTCATTGTTGACGCTGCCGCCGGTGCGCAGGTTGACACCGATCAGCTTGCGCATGTTTTCCAGCATCTCGTCGGTGAACTTGCCGGTCGCCAGTTCCTTCTTGATGGTCGCGCCTTCGGTCTTTGTGTCGGTGGTCATGGTTGAAGATTTCCGTCTATTGAAAATGTGAAATCGGGAATGGCGGGAATTCGGGTTCAGGCAATTCGCGTTCAGGGCAGCAGGGTTTTCAGCCGCTCGCGCCACGGATCGGGGATCGCGGTGGGCCGGCGGCTGTCACGGCCGACGTAAACATGGGTGAAATGGCCTTGTGCGGCGGCAACGCCCTCTCCCGGAGCAAAAACGCCGAGCTGGTATGTCACGCTCGAATTGCCGATCTTGCGAACCAGCAGGCCGACTTCCACCGGGCTCGGGAACGATAGGGAAGAGATATAGCGGCATCCCGTTTCCACGACGAGTCCAATCGGATCGCCCAGTTCGGGGTCGAGCAGGCCCTGTTCGATGAGCCAGGTGTTCACCGCCGTGTCGAACCATTGGTAGTGAACGGTGTTGTTGACGTGCCCATAGACGTCGTTGTCGGCCCAGCGGGTCTGGATCGTGGTCCAGTGGCGATAGTCCTCGCGCGGGGAGAGGCTTGTCGTCATGCTTTGATCCGTCCCCCTCTTCCGACCTGACAATCCAGCGCGATCCGGCCAGGGTTGATCTGGTCCTTTTCGCGATTCGGCCTGCCCGCGCTGCCTGGGCGGGCCCGCAAACCGGCGGGTGCCGGCGGTGTCCCGCGCTGGCGCAAGCCGGGGTATTCCCCCCGCCGACCGCCGAACTAGCCTTGACCTGCGGCCATGTCGAGCTATTTTGCGCAGTTGCGGCAAGGCAATCGTATATAGGGAAAGCAGTCTCTGTTTACGGTGGTCCTGCCATTGAGCTTTGCCAAGGGTCTAATCCTGCCCACCCAGAAGGCTAGGAACGACCAGCGCCAACTGCGGCGTTCCAGTTCAAATAAACAAACTTGTGATCGGGCCGTGACTGCGTAAGGCTCGGTCCGGATTACTCGCCAAGCGTGCGAGAGGGGATTGACCTGATGGAAGAAAGTTCGAACTGGACGCGGACGCGCTGGACGGCGGCGCTGTTCCTCTTCGCAGTCTATGTGCTGCATTCGCTTGACCGCTACGTGTTCGGCGTCGTGCTCGAACCGATCAAGCACGAGTTCAATTTCACCGACACCCAGATGGGCGCGCTCGCAGGGAGCGCCCACGCGATCGGCTTCACGCTGTTCGTGCTGCCGGTCGGCTACCTGCTGGATCGCACCAACCGGGTGAAGATGCTTTCGACCATGCTGGGCGTGTGGAGCGCTGTCACCGCGCTCTGCGCAGCGACGACCGGCTACGGCAGCCTGTTCCTGATGCGCGCCATCGTCGGTGCGGCGGAATCGACCACTTCGGCCGGCACCCAGTCGTTGGTGTCGAGCTCCTTCCCGGTCAAGATGCGGGCGAGCGCCATGGGTATGGTCTATTCGGGCCTTGCCGTGGGCACGGGCCTCGCCTTTGTCATCGGCGGCTACGTGGCGCAGCATTACGGCTGGCGCGAGGTGTTCCTGATCGTCGGCGTGCCGGGGGTCCTGCTGGGCCTGCTGATGTGGCGAAAATTCCCCGAGCCGGTCCGTGATGCCGAGAACGTCGAGCAGGCCCATGCCGCGCCGATGTGGGAGGTGTTCAAGTTCTTCATCCGCAGCCGCCCGGTGCTGTTCAACTCGATCGGCCTGGCCATCGTCGCGATGAACGTTGCCACGGTGTGGGTCTGGATCACCCCGGTCCTCGTGCGCGAGCAGGGCTTCAGCCTGGCCTGGGCCGGCGCGGTCGTGGGCTTTGCCGCCGGCGTCATGAAGTTCGCCTCGGCGGTGCTGTCCGGCTTCCTGAGCGACTGGATCGCCAAGGGCCGGGTCGATCGGATGTGGATCGTCCCCTCGGTCGCGCTGACCCTTTCGGCGCCGATCGCGCTGTCGATCTCGATCGCGCCGAACCCGACGGTGGCGGCGGTGCTCGTCGCGCTGCTCGGGCTGACGCTTGGCACGCACTACGGCTCGCCCAAGGCCTCGATGATGACCGCGACCCCGGCGCAGATGCGGGGCTCGATCGGCGCTATGCAGGAACTGGCCGCCAATGCCTTCGGCGCCCTGCTCGGTCCGCTGATCACCGGCGCCATCAACGACAAGCTGGGCGGCCAGTCGATCAGCCTCGCGCTGGGCGCGACGGTCAGCGTCAACGTCATTGCGGCGCTGGCCTTCTGGATTGCGGTGAGCAATTTCTGGGCCCGCAAGGGTACGGTTGCCACGCCTTCCGCTACGGTCTGATCGCCCTTGATTGCCTTAGCACCCTGTCCCGCAGACAGGGCGCGGCCTCCCCGCTAGACGGGAGGTGCCATTCCGAAACTGAGGACATAGCCAAGTGACTGACGTATTCATCGTGGGCGCGGCCCGCACGCCGATCGGCTCGTTCGGCGGTTCACTGAAAGACTGGACCCCCGGCGATCTGGGTGCCCACGTCGGCCGTGCCGCGATTGCCCGCGCCGGAATTGCCGCCGATGCGGTGGAGAACGTGGTCTTCGGCAATGTCATCCCGACCGAGCCGCGCGACGGTTTTGTCGCCCGGGTCGTCGGCATCGGTGCCGGCGTTCCTCAGGAAGCGCCGGCCCTCACGGTCAACCGGCTGTGCGGCTCGGGCCTTCAGGCCATCCTGTCCGCCGCGCAGTCGATCCTGCTCGGCGACAACCGCATTGCGCTTGCCGGCGGGACCGAGGTGATGAGCCGCGCTCCGTTCTATGCCACCCAGATGCGCTGGGGCCAGCGCATGGGCGATGCGGCGATGATCGACGGCCTGACCGGCGCGCTGACCGATCCTTTCCATAAATACCTGATGGGCGTCACGGCTGAAAACGTCGCCGCCCGCTATGGCATCACCCGCGAGGAACAGGATGCGATCGCCCTTGAAAGCCAGGTTCGCGCCGCCCGGGCGATCCGCGAAGGCAGGTTCGCAGCGCAGATCGCTCCGGTCGAACTGACCACGCGCAAGGGCACGACCCTGTTCGACACGGATGAATATGTCCGGATGAACGCCGTCCCTGAGGATTTCGCAAAACTGCGCCCCGCCTTCGCCCGTGAGAACGGGACCGTGACCGCCGGCAATGCCTCGGGCATCAACGACGGCGCGGCGGCGGTCGTGCTGGCCAGCGGCGAGGCGGTGCGCGAGCACGGCCTGACTCCGCTGGCCCGGCTGGTGTCCTACGGCATCGCCGGCGTCGACCCGGCCTACATGGGTATCGGCCCGGTCCCCTCGACCCGCATCGCGCTTGATCGCGCCGGGCTTGCCGTGGCCGATCTCGACGTGATCGAGGCCAACGAGGCCTTCGCCGCGCAGGTCTGCGCCGTGGGCCGCGAACTGGGCTTCGATCCGGACAAGCTCAACCCCAACGGCAGCGGCATCGCGCTCGGCCATCCGATCGGTGCGACCGGGGCCATCGTGACCACCAAGCTGCTCCATGAACTGGCGCGCAGCGGTGGGCGCTACGGCCTCGCCACGATGTGCATCGGCGGCGGGCAGGGTATTTCCGCGATCTGGGAGCGCGCTTGAGACAAGAGACTGGACAAGTGATTATGGCGGACGACAATACAGCAGGGCTTAAGTCCGGGGACGCGCCGCACGATGGTGGGTCCGCCGCTGGGCCAGTGCGCCGCAAGGGCGAACCCGCCAATCACCGCACGGTCGACCGGGTCACCCAGATCGTCGAGGAAGTGGTCTACAACCCGGGGATGACATTCGTCGAACTGGCCAAGGCGCTTCAGGCGCCGCGCAGTTCAGTCTACGGCTTCATCCAGGGGCTCAAGGCCAAGGGCTGGCTCTATGAACTGAACCGGCGGTTCTACCTCGGCCCGGCGGTCTATGGCCTGACCCTGGCAAGCGGTCATCTGCGCGCCGGCATGGTCAGCCATGACCACCTGGCGCAGTTGCACCACGAATCCGGGGTGACCGCGTTTCTCCAGGTCCGTGCCGGCGACCATGTCTTTTCGGTGGCCGAGGCCGGCAGCGATGCGATAACCGATTTCGAGGCGCGCACCAATATCCGCCGCACCCTGATCGCCACGGCGGCAGGCAAGGTGATGTTGGCGGCACGCGCCCCGGCCGAGGTCGAAGCCTATCTGCGCAGCCTTGGTGAGGACGAGCGCGACATGGTCGCCGCCTTCCTTGCCGAATATCCCCAGATCCGCCAGTCGGGCGTGGCCACCAACGTGCGTCTGTCGGGGACCCGTTTCGCTATCGCCGCGCTGGTCCGCAACAAGTCGGGCGACGGGGTGGCGGCGGTCACCCTGGTCGGGCGGACCGAGGACATCCAGCCGCGCGAAGCGGAACTGACCACCTGCCTGCTCAGGCACACAACCGAATGGTCGCGCCGCGACGTCCACCCGCGCGAGGCGATCTAGTGATGCAGATCAGGGCCGCAGTGCTGCGCACAACGGGAGCGGCGCATCCTTTTGCCCAGAGCCGCCCACTGGCCATCGAGACGCTCGAACTTTCCGCGCCGGGCCGGGACGAGGTGCTGGTGCGGATCGCGGCGGCGGGGCTGTGCCATTCGGACCTGTCGGTCATCAATGGCAGCCGGCCCCGGCCCCTGCCG
>CAYFJH010000089.1:0-1531 GCA_964343385.1 uncultured Novosphingobium sp.
GGCAGGTGCCGCAAGGGAAAGCCGGATGGCTTTCCCGCACAAAACAAAAGACTCGTGCCGGTGCCGCAAGCGCCTGACGAATGTCAGGCGCACACCCAACAAAAAATCATCGCTGCTCTTCCGCCGCGACAAACCGCAGCAGCGCCTTGTCCAGCTCGTCCAGCTGGCGGTTGTTTTCAACCTGCGCCTGCAGCCAGGCATATTCGCTCTCGGTGACCTTGGCATCGGCGGCCACTTCGCCCGCCAGGTCGCGCCGCGTGCCCTTGCGGCCGAAGCCCAGCACGCGGCCCGCCGCATCGGCAAAGCTGCCGCCCACATCGCTCTTCGCCATCCGGCCAAAGAACGCGCCCATGCGCGGCGTGGCGTCGCCCATGAAGGCATCCAGCTGGCCCGCGCGCGCATCTGAAATCTGGACGAAGCGGTTGTGGCCCATCAGAAAGTTGCCCACGCCCTGCACGAACAGCTCGGCCCATTCGGGCGCATTGTCCGCGCCCAGCGTCGCATCCTTAAGCCGGAACAGCATTTCCGCCTCGCCCCGGCTGACCCCGCCCGGCGTTTCGCTGGCGAAGGAAAAGATGAACCGGCGCAGCAGCCGGCATTCGGCAGAGGTGATCCGCGCCGCATCCACCGTGCCGCCATCACGGGTCGGGCCGGCACCGGTCAGGACGATCTGCTCGATCTCGGCCAGGGCATAGGATTTCAGCCGGTCGGGCAGGCGCTCGGCCTTGTCGAACAGCCGCCCCAGCAGTTCCAGCTCGGCCAGCGTTTCGATCTGCCCCGAACGGTCGAACCGCGAGACCAGCCAGTCGGCCTGCTCCTCGCTGACGAAACCGCGCGGGCTTCCCCCGGCCAGCACATATTCGGTCAGCGCCTCGACAAAGAAGTCGCTCCATTCGCCCGTGCGCTCGGCCAGATGGTCGTTCAGCACGAAGATCGCGTCGGCCTCGGCCGCCTCGATCCGCCCGTCGGCCCACCCATCGCGGCGCAGCCCAAGAACTTCGGCAGCCGAAATCTGGCCATCGGCCTGCGCCTGTTCGGCAAGCGCACGGAACTGATATGTCATAGGCTGCCCTCCAAGGCCCCACAGGATTGGCCCGGAGAATAACGGCAACAGCGTTAAGGCCGGGTTACCTGCGCCCCGACCCCCTCAGCGCGGCAATGCACGCCGCCCGGTCCACGTCCTGCCCGTCGCTGGCGCGGCGCGCCTCGACATAGGTCGCCTGCGGCTCGCGCCCGGCCGCTGGCGGATAGAGGAACAGGTCGAGCACGCAGGCGCTCCCTGAATACTGCAGCTTGCGCGCATCGCCCTCCATCACGTCAAGCCGCGGCTGCCCGAACTGGCGGACCAGTTCGGCCCCGCTCGCCCCGATCACGCCCTCCACGCCCGGCACGGCCTGCACCTGCGGCGCGGGCGGCGGGCGGCGCACCGGCGGCCGCGCGGGAATGCGCACGGGGCGCGGCACCGTCTGCGCCGTAGGGCGCGGGGCGGGCGTGCCGGTGCTGCCCACACCGCCGCCCCCGCCGCATCCTG
>CAYFJH010000089.1:1541-11765 GCA_964343385.1 uncultured Novosphingobium sp.
GCTGCTCTACGGCGCCAACGACATGGGGTCGACGATGCTCGAGGAGAACGTGGTGAGCAGCGCCGGCTGCACGCATCCTGCCAGCAGCAGCACGGCGCCACACGCCGCAAGTCCGGGAAAAAACCTCATCCCCGCCCGCATCGCCGCCTGCCGCGCCGCTGTCAACGCCGCCGGACTTGTGAGCGGGGCAGCCCGGCGCTAGGGCATCCGGATTCTCTCCAAAGCCCAAGGAATCCCCGACATGACCGAGCCCGTGATCGACGTCATTGCGATCGGCAATGCCATCGTCGATGTCATGGCGCCCTGCGCCGAGGCGGACATCGTCCGGCTCGGCCTCGCCAAGGGCGGGATGACCCTGGTCGATGCCGCCCGCGCCCACGAACTCTACGATGCGATGGGTCCTGCGCGCGAGATTTCGGGCGGTTCGGCGGCCAATACCCTCGCCGGGCTCGCCATGCTCGGTTCACGCTGCGCCTTCATCGGCCAGGTCGCTGATGACCAGCTGGGTGAAGTCTTCGCCCATGACATCCGCGCCGGCGGCGTCGCCTTCGCCACCCCGGTCCGCAGCGGCGAACCGTCGACCGCGCGCTGCCTGATCTTCGTCACTCCCGACGGCCAGCGCACGATGAACACCTTCCTCGGCGCCTCGCAATACCTGCCCGCCGCCCAGCTCGATCCGGCCGCCATCGCGTCTGCCGCCGTGCTCTACCTCGAAGGTTACCTGTGGGACCCCGAAGAACCGCGCGCCGCCATGCGCCGGGCCATCGCCGCCGCGCGCGATGCGGGCCGCAAGGTCGCCTTCACCCTGTCGGACGCCTTCGTCATTGCCCGCCACGGCGATGATTTCCGCGCCCTGATCGAACAGGGCCAGATCGACATCCTCTTCGCCAACGAACACGAACTCGCCGCGCTGACCGGGATCGAGGATTTCCACGAAGGCGTCGCCCACCTTGGCGGCAAGATCGGAACGGTCGTCGTCACCCGCAGCGAAAAGGGCGCCTGCGCCATGCGCGGCAGCGAAACCGCCGAAGTTCCTGCCGAACCCATCGCCGCCGTGGTCGACACCACCGGCGCGGGCGACCTCTTCGCCGCCGGCTTCCTCCACGGCTACACGCAGGGCCGTCCGCTTGCCGACTGCCTGAAACTCGGCGCGATCTGCGCCGCCGAAATCATCAGCCACTACGGCGCGCGCGCCGAGGCGGACCTCAAGGCGCTGATCGCAGAAAAGCTGGGCTAAAGCGCCGCACGCAAGGCTGGCGTGCTCAGCCCCGCTCGCGCGCCACTTCGCGCCAACCGATGTCACGGCGGCAGAACAGGTCCGGCGCGTCGAGCCTGTCGACCGCCGCATAGGCCAGCGCCTGCGCTGCGGACACGGACCCCGCGCGCGCCGTTACGTTGAGCACGCGGCCCCCGTTCGCGGTCACCGCGCCTTCGCTGTCCAGCGCCGTCCCGGCATGGAAAACCTTCGCCCCGGTGGCCTCGGCGGCGTCGATCCCGCCGATCCGCCCGCCCTTCTTCGGCTCGCCCGGGTAGCCCGCACCCGCCATCACCACGGTCAGCGCCACGTCGCCGGAAAAGCGCGGCGGCTCTACCGCGGCAAGGCGGTTTTCCGCGCAGGCCAGCAGCAGTTCGCCAAGGTCGCTTTCCAGCCGCATCAGCATGACCTGGCATTCCGGGTCACCGAACCGGCAGTTGTATTCGATCAGCTTGGGGCCATCGGCGGTCAGCATGACCCCCAGGAACAGGACGCCCGAATAGGGCATCCCCTCATCCGCCAGCGCCCTGACCGTGGGGGCGATGATCCGGGTCATGCACTCGGCTTCCAGTTCCGGCGTCAGCACGCGCGCCGGGCTGTAGGCACCCATGCCGCCGGTGTTCGGCCCGGTATCGCCTTCGCCCACGCGCTTGTGGTCCTGCGCCGAGGCAAAGGGCAGCACGGTGGCCCCGTCGGTCAGCGCGAAAAAGCTCGCCTCCTCGCCGTCGAGGAACTCCTCGACCACGGCTTCGGCCCCGGCGGCACCGAACCGCCCGGCAAAGATCTCGCGGATCGCGGCTTGCGCGGTCGCCATGTCCATCGCCACGGTCACGCCCTTGCCGGCCGCCAGCCCGTCGGCCTTGATCACCACGGGCGCGCCGAACCGAGCCACGGCGGCAAGGCCCGCTTCCTCGCTGGTGACGCGCTCATAGCCGCCGGTCGGAATGTTTGCCCGCGCGCAGAGGTCCTTGGTAAAGCCCTTCGACCCTTCAAGCTGCGCCGCCGCCTTGCCCGGCCCGAACACCGCGACGCCCGCACCGCGCAGGCTGTCGGCCAGCCCGTCGACCAGCGGCGCTTCCGGCCCGACCACGACCAGCCCGATCCGTTCCGCCTCGCAGAATGCGATCACGGCGGCGTGGTCCGTGACGTCAAGGCCGGTGCACCGCGCATGGGCGGAAACGCCGGGATTTCCGGGCGCGGCATGGATTTTCCCGCCATCCTTCAGCAAAGCGGATTGCGCCAGCTTCCACGCCAGCGCATCTTCGCGCCCGCCCGAGCCCAACAGCAGGATGTTCATGACCGCTTCTTCGCCCTTCGATGACGCCGCCCGGAATGATGGGGACAATGCGGGGCTGGTAGCGAAAGCATCCCCCGGCGACAACGCTCCGCCGCTGTCGATCACCGAGATTTCCGCGCTGCTCAAACGCACGGTCGAGGACCGCTTCGGCTTCGTCCGCGTCCGGGGTGAGCTTTCGGGGGTGAAACGGGCCGCTTCGGGCCACCTTTACATGAGCCTCAAGGACGAAGGCGCGCGGCTTGACGGGGTGATGTGGCGCGGTTCTGCCCAGCGCCTCGGCTTCCTGCCCGAAGACGGCGTGGAGGTCATCGCCACCGGCAAGCTCACCACCTATCCCGGCCGCTCGAACTACCAGCTGGTGGTCGAACGCATGGAAATCGCGGGCGAGGGCGCGCTCCTCGCCCTGCTGGCGAAAACCAAGGCCCGGCTCGAGGCCGAGGGCCTGTTCGACCCTGCCCGCAAACGCCCGCTGCCCTTTATCCCCGCCGTCATCGGCGTCGTCACCTCGCCCACGGGCGCCGTCATCCGCGACATCCTCCACCGCCTCGCCGACCGTTTCCCCAGCCGCGTGCTGGTCTGGCCGGTGCTGGTCCAGGGGCAGGGCGCGGCCGAGCAGGTCGCCGCCGCCGTCCGCGGCTTTTCCGCGCTTCCTGCGGACGGCCCGATCCCCCGGCCCGACCTCGTCATAGTCGCGCGCGGCGGCGGCTCGATCGAGGACCTGTGGTGCTTCAACGAGGAATCGGTCGTCCGCGCCATCGCCGACTGCACGATCCCGCTGATCTCCGCCGTCGGCCACGAAACCGACACCACGCTGGCTGATTTCGCCGCCGACCGCCGCGCCCCCACCCCCACCGCCGCCGCCGAAATGGCCGTCCCCGTGCGCGAGGAACTCACCGCCCAGATCGCCGAACTCGCCTTCCGCAAGCGCCGCTGCGCGCTGCGCCCGGTCCAGCTCGGCCGCGAACGGCTCGAAGCCCGCGCCCAGCGCCTGCCCCGCCCCGAAGCGTTGCTTGCCGCCCCGGCGCAAAAGCTGGATGACCTTGCCGATCGCCTGCGCCGCGGCCTCGCCGACCGAATCACGCTGTCGCGCCAGGCGCTGCAAAGCGATGCCGGCCGGCTCTCCGCCCCGCTCCTCGCCGCGCAACTGCGTCACGCCCGCCAGCGACTCGATACCCTGCGCCTGCGCCCCGAAGACCTCGCCCGCCGCGTCGCCCACGCCCGCAGCGCGGTCGACGGGCTCGACCGGCTGCGCCTCCAGCTCGACCCGCGCGCGCCCCTGCGCCGCGGCTATGCCCTCGTTACCGGCCCCGACGGCCACATCGTCACCGGCAAGGCCGCCGCGCAGAAGCTCGCGGCGATGACGCTCGAATTCAACGACGGCGCGCTCGAAGTCGCCCCGGCCGGCGCGCGCCCGCACCGTCCCGCCGCCAAGGCACCGCCACCCTCGCAGGGCGATTTGTTCTAGGCCGCCAAGCCTGCTATCCCCAAAGCCATGTTGATGAACGCCTCCGATCGTCCCGCCACGCTCCACTTCGAACCCAACGGCTTCCGCGTGCTCAGCCCTGGCCGCCATGTGGTCTGCGCAGTCAGCGGCACCAAGATCGAACTCGAAGTCCTCCGTTACTGGAGCGTGGTCCACCAGGAACCCTACGCCAGCCCCGAACTCGCGACCCAGCGACTGCTCGGCAAGGCCTGATTGGGCGATGACGGCCAGCCGGCGCGCGGCGCTCGGCCTGATCGGCGGCGGCCTCGCTGCGGCGGCCACACGCGGCCGGGCCGATTCCACTCCGCTTCCCCTGTTGCTCACTGAAAGCCGGCTGACCCAAGGCGGCTGGGCACGCGGCATGGCCCGCCCCGGCCTCACGCTCGATCTCGGCGGCGTTCCCGTCCTGCCCGCCGCCGATGGCCGCTTCCTCATCGCCTTTGACCGCGACGCCGGCCCCGTCGCCACACTGAACGGCCGCGCGGCCAACGGCCGGATCACCACGCTCCCCCTCGCCATCGCCCCGCGCGCATGGAAGATCGAACGGGTCGACGCCCCGCTGCGCCCGCCCACCATGCCCAGCGCGGAATTCCTGCGCCTGCGCGCCCTCGAAATCGCCCGCATCACCGCCGCCCGCGCGACGATCACCGGCGCATCGGGCTGGCAGCAGGCGATGATCCGCCCCGCGCCCGGTCGCATCTCGGGCCGTTTCGGTGCCCAGCGGATCTACCGGGGCCAGCCCGGCTCCTACCATTCCGGGCTCGACCTCGCCGCCGCCTCGGGCACGCCGATCCTCTGCCCGGCGGACGGCGTGGTGATCCTCGCCGCGCCAGCGCCCTTCACGCTGGAGGGCAAGCTGCTGATGGTCGATCACGGGATGGGCCTCACCAGCGCCTTTCTCCACTGCTCGGCCCACCGCGTGGCCGAGGGCGATGCCGTCCGCCAGGGCCAGCCGATTGCCGAGGTCGGGATGACCGGACGCGCCACCGGCCCGCACCTCCACTGGGGCCTGCGCTGGCACGATGCGCGGCTCGATCCGTTACTCTTCTTGCCCGCGGAATAACCCCCCGCACCAGTTATTTAGCCCGGAACGACGTAAATCTGCGCGATTCTCGCCGCGAATAGTTAACCATTCCGAGACGATTTGGTGCGACATTATGGTCAGGTTCAATCAGAGAGCGTTCCGCTGCCCGGCATGGGGTCGGCAGTGTGAACGACATTTCGGACGGGGTCGCATTCCGTCTCGGCACGGGGGTTATGGTGAAAAAGACTGACGCAGACCGAATGAAGCAGGGAATAGCGCCGCTGGCGCTGATCATCGGCATGCTCGCCGTGCCCGCTCATGCACAAGACGCCCCGGTCGCCGACGCAGCCAACGGCGACATCGTCGTCACCGGCACCCGCATTCGCCAGCCCAATCTCGACAGCTTCGAGCCGACCACCTCGCTCGACCGCTCCTATCTCGAAGCGCGCGGCATCACCAATCTGGCCGACGCCCTGCGCGAAAGCCCGGGCGTGCGGGGTTCGACCACGCCAAACGGCCTCCAGGCCCCGTTCGGCCAGGGGATGAACTTTACCAATCTTTACGGCCTCGGCGTCAACCGCACGCTCACGCTGGTCAACGGACGGCGCTTCGTCTCCTCCAGCGCACCCGCGCTCACCAACGCCACGCCAGGCACTCCGGTTGACCTCAACGTCATCCCCACCATCCTGATCGACCGCGTGGACCGTGTCTCGGTCGGCGGCGCGCCGGTCTATGGCACCGACGCCATCGCCGGCACGATCAACGTCATCCTCAAGCGCCGGATGCAGGGGCTTGACCTGCGCGCCACCAGCGGCATCACCTCCGAAGGCGACAACGCCCGCTACAATTTCAGCGCGGCGGGCGGGATCGACTTTGCCGGCGGACGCGGCAACCTCACCGCCGCGATCAGTTACGACCATTCGGACGGCGTCCTTTCCAGCGCGCGCAGCTTCTACCGCGCCAGCGTGTTCAACGTCACCAATCCGACCTCGGCCGCCGCCGCCGTGCTCGGCCCGGTCGGACGCACACCGGCCAGCGACGGCCGGGTCAATCCCGACATCGGCTTCAACAATTCGGCGACCGACGGCTTCCCCGGCACGATCACCGCCGCGAACGTCTCGATCCCCGGCCTCACCGCCAACGGCGTGCTCGCCTCGGGCCTGGGTGGGTTCAGATGGCAGTTCGACCGGTCGGGCAACCTCGTCGCGTTCAACCGCGGCACCCTGTTCAACGCCCCGCTGACCGGCGGCGGCGCCAATCCGGCCGCCACCCGCGCCACCAATGGCGACGGGCTTCAGCTCAACAACTTCAACCAGATCGTCTCGGGGCTGAAGCGGCTCAACACCGCCGCCTTCTTCACTTTCGACCTGACCGACCGGCTGACCCTGTTCGCCGAAGGCAGCTGGTCGCGCAACACCGCCGACCAGAAGGTCTCCCAGCCCAGCTACAACGGCGTGATCGCCGCCGGGCGTTCCGGCGCGCTGACCTTTTCGGTCAACAACCCGTTCCTGACCGCGCAGGCCAGGCAGCAGATCATGGCGGCGGGCAACCCCACCACCTTCACCATCAGCCGCGCCAATACCGACCTGTCCGACCCCTCGGGGTCAACCGGCAGCGACGTCTATCGCGGCGTGGTCGGCCTCGAAGGCAAGTTCGCCGTTGCCGGGCGGGACTTCAATTTCGAAGTCTACGCCGACTATGGCCGCGCCGACATCGCTGATTATTACCAGGACATCGACCAGCAGAAATTCATCAACGCGATCAACGTGACCACCGCGGGCGGTCAGATCGTCTGCTCGGCGACCCAGAACGTCACCGTCGTCGCGATGATCCCGACCACGCTGATCACGCCCGTCGCCGACAGCGCCTGCGTCCCGCTCAACCTGTTCGGCTCGGGCGTCGCCACCCCGGCGGCGCTGGCCTATATCCGGCGTGACACGGTGACCTCCTCGCGGCTTCAGCAGTTCGTCGCCAATGCCAACGTCGGGGGCTCGCCGTTCGACCTGTTCGGCAACCCGGTCGGCTTCAACCTCGGCTACGAACACCACTGGGAATCCGCGCGCTTCGTGCCCGACAGCTTCATCCGCAGCGGCCTCGGCCGGCTCGCGGCGGTCGCGCCGGTTTCGGGCAGCTACACCCTCGATGAAGAATTCGGCGAAGTGCTGGTGCCGTTCATCCGGCCCGAAAACAACGCCCTGTTCTCGCGCCTCGAAGCCTTCGGCCGCCTCCGCAACGTCGACAGTTCGACCGGCACCAACTTCCGCTCGTGGGCGGTCGGCGGCGTCTTCGCGCCGGTCCGGGACGTTGAATTGCGCGGCAACGTCACCCGCTCGTTCCGCGCGCCCGCCATCACCGAACTGTTCACCCTGCGCGCGGTGGGCTCCGTCGCCGTGCCCGAACTGTGCCACGCATCGACCATCAACGCCGGCTCGGTGCCAACAGTGCGTGCAGCCAATTGCGCCGCCTTCATCGCCAAATACGGCGCGCCCGCCGCCGCCAGCGTGACGGCTCCCGCCTATTTCGGTGGCAATCCGAACCTGCGCAACGAAACCGCGGACAGCTTCACCTACGGCGTGATCCTGCGTCCGCGCATGGTCCCCGGTCTCGCGATCTCGGTCGACTACGTGAACATCAAGGTCAAGGACCCGATCACCACCCAGACCGCCGCGAACATTGCCTCGGGCTGCTTCGACAACGTCACCTTCAACGCCGTCGATCCGGCCAACGGCAACAACTTCTGCTCGCTGATCCAGCGCAACGCCGCGGGCCAGATCGTGCTCGATTCGAACAATCCCGGTGTCACCACCGGCTACGTCAACGGCAAGCAGATCCGCCTCGACGCGGTGCAGGCTGCGGTTGACTACGTCACCGGGCTCGGCTGGCTCGGCATTGCCGGCCAGTTCGGCATCGGGGCGGACCTGTTCTTCTTGCGCAACCGCCTGACCGACGTCACCGGCGTCGCCCCGACCCAGTCCGAAGGGCTGTTTGGCGATCCCAAGTTCCAGGGCCAGCTGCGCCTGCGCTATGAAAACGCCGCATGGGGCACCAACGCCAACATCAACGTCACCGGGGCCCAGGCCGTCGCCTATACCAATCGCGGCAACAGCCCCAACGACGTGCGCGAGTTCGATCACTTTGACCGCTACGCCACGGTGGACGCCGGGCTGTGGTTCAAGGCGGCCGACAACTTCCGCCTGACGCTGGCGGTCACCAACCTCTTCAACCGCACCGGGCAGAACTACCACGGCGTGATCATCCCGGCCTCGATCAACGACGCGCTGGGCCGCCGCTTCGCCATCTCGGCGCGCAAGACGATCTGAACGCCCTCTCCTGCCCCCTGGACGGGGCCGGCTTCGTTTCCGCGAAGCCGGCCCTTTTCACTTGCGCCGTTGCGCGCCGCGCCCGGCGGTGTGAAGGGCCGGTGACATGACCCTGCTCAACCGCCGCCGCCTTGCCGCCCTGCTGCTCTCGCTGCTGCTGATCCCGGCGCTGTTCGTGCGCGACCGGGGCCTGCGGTTCGATACCCTCGGCCGGATCGGGATCGCGCGCCTCAACGTTCCGGCGCGGGCCACCGCTGCACTCGGCCCGTTCCGCCTTGCTGGTGCGTGGCGGCTCACCAGCGGCGATATGCGCTTCGGCGGCTATTCGGCGCTGCTGGCCCGCCCCGGCCACCGCCTGCTCGCGTTCAGTGACCGGGGCACCCTGCTCGATGTCGCCGAACCCCCGTTCGGCCCCGCTCCCTTCCGCATGGCCCCGATCTTCCCCCGCACCGCCCCGGCCACCGCCAGCGACGCCGAAGCCGCCACCACCGCCCCCTCGGGCGAAATCTGGGTCTCGTGGGAAGACCGCCGCGCCATCGGGCGGTTCGATCCGGCGCTGCGGCGCGAATCCCGCGTCTATCCGCGCGCCGTGCAGGGCTGGTCGGCCCAGTTCGGCGGCGAATCGTTGGTCCGCCTGTCCGATGGCAGCCTGCTGATCACGTCCGAAGCCTTTCTCGATACCGACACCGACCACCAGACGCTCAGCTTCGCCGCCGACCCCGGCACACACCCCGGCACTGTGGCCCCCCTGCCCGGCGTGCTCCACATGGCTCCCGGCTACCGCCCCACTGACATGGCGCAATTGCCCGATGGCCGGGTGCTGGTGCTGATGCGCAAGCTGCTCTGGCCGCTGCCGATGCGCTATTCGTGCCGCATCGCGCTGGCCGATCCGGCGGAACTGGCCCGCACCGGCCAGTGGACCGCGCGCGATCTCGCCCGGCTCGATCCGCCGCTCCCCACCGACAACTACGAAGGTCTCGCGGTCCGCCCCCGCGCCGACGGCAAGCTCGACGTCTGGGTCATCTCGGACGACAATCAGGCCTCGACCCAACGCACCCTGCTGCTGGGGCTCGAACTCGACCCCGCTCGCCTGCCAAAGCGCTAGGGCCTGTTGAGCTTCATCGTGAGTTGATGACGGCTGAGCACAGGTGGATCAGGGCTTCGAAGCTGTGATCGGTTTTGCATGCGCGCATGGCAATGCGTTTGAACTCTTTGAGTTTGCAGAAGAAGTTTTCGATGAGATGCCGCCACTTGTACATCTCAAGGTCGAGATCGATGGGGCTTAGCCGCTGCGGCATCTGCGAGATGACGACCTTCGATCCGCGCTGGTTGAGCTCTTCGATGATCCAGTTGGCGTCGTAAGCCTTGTCGCCGAGCAGGGCATCGAACTCGACGCCTTCGATGAGCGGGGCCACGCCGATGGTATCGTAGCGGTTCCCCGGCAGCAGAACGAAGCGCACGAGGTTGCCCAAGGCATCGCAAAGGGCGAGTATTTTGGTCGTCCAACCGCCCTTGGACTTGCCTATGGCCTGATTTTGAGTCCCCCCTTTGCGCCGTGGCCGTGACGGTGAACCTTGACGATCGTGGCGTCTACGCAAGCGTATTCCATGTCCGGATCGCCCGACAGAGCCTCGAAAATCCGCGCAAAAACGTCGGCTTTGACCCAATCGCGATACCGCCGGAATGCCGTGTTCCACTTGCCAAACTCGGGCGGCAGGTCACGCCAGGGGCTTCCCGTGCGGGCAATCCACAGTATGCCCTCGATGAACATGCGGTTGTCGATCCCGCTGCGTCCCGGATCACCCGGCTTGCCCAGGCAAAGCGGCTCAATCAGCGACCATTGGC
>CAYFJH010000090.1:0-11213 GCA_964343385.1 uncultured Novosphingobium sp.
TGACCTCGTGGTGGCCGCGGCGCGCGCCGTAGGAGTTGAAGTCCGCCTTGGCGACCTGGTGTTCCATCAGCCACTTGCCGGCCGGGCTGTCGACCTTGATCGAACCGGCGGGCGAGATGTGGTCGGTGGTGATCGAATCGCCGAGGATGGCGAGCGGCTTGGCGCCGATGATGTCCTGCACCGGGGCCGGGGTCATGGTCATGCCGTCAAAGTACGGCGGGTTGGCGACATAGGTCGAGCCCGCGCGCCACGAGTAGGTTTCCGAGCCGGTGACGTTGATCGCCTGCCAGTGCGCGTCGCCCTTGTAGACGTCGGCATAGCGGGCCTTGAACATGTCGCGGTCCATGCAGCCGGCCATGGTGGTGGCGACTTCGAGGTTGGTAGGCCAGATGTCCTTGAGGAACACCGGGTTGCCGTCCGTGCCCGTGCCGATCGGGGTGGTGGTGAAGTCCTCGGTCACGGTGCCCTTGAGGGCGTAGGCGACGACCAGCGGCGGGCTGGCGAGGAAGTTGGCGCGCACGTCCGGAGAGACGCGGCCTTCGAAGTTGCGATTGCCCGAGATGACGGAGGCGGCAACGATGTTATTGGCGTTGATCGAGGTCGAGATCGGTTCCGCCAGAGGCCCGGAGTTGCCGATGCAGGTGGTGCAGCCATAACCGACGAGGTTGAAGCCGACCGCGTCGAGGTGCGCCTGGAGACCGGCGCGGTTGAGATAGTCGGTGACGACCTGCGAGCCGGGGGCGAGCGAGGTCTTGACCCACGGCTTGGGCTTGAGGCCCAGTTCGTTCGCCTTTTTCGCGACGAGGCCGGCGGCAACCAGCACGCCCGGGTTCGAGGTGTTGGTGCACGAGGTGATCGCGGCGATCACCACGTCGCCGTCGCCGATGTCGTGGCTCTTGCCCTCGACCGGGAAACGCTCGGCCTTGGCCTTCTTGTAGACGCTCGACAGGTCGGCGTTGAACACGTCGTCGACTTCGGTGAGCGCCACCTTGTCCTGCGGGCGCTTCGGCCCGGCAAGCGAGGGAACGACCGTGCTCATGTCGAGTCCGAGGGTGGAGGTGAAGACCGGGTCGGCGGCGGCCGGGTCGATCCAGAAGCCCTGCTCCTTGGCATAGGCTTCGACCAGTTCGATCTGGTCTTCATCGCGGCCGGTGAGGCGCATGTAGTCCAGAGTCTTGTCGTCGATGCCGAAGAAGCCGCAGGTCGCGCCGTATTCCGGCGCCATGTTGGCGAGGGTCGCGCGGTCAGCCAGGCTGAGCGTGGCAAGGCCGGGGCCGAAGTATTCGACGAAGCGGCCGACCACGCCGTGGGCGCGGAGCATCTGGGTGCAGGTGAGCACAAGGTCGGTGGCGGTGACGCCTTCCTTGAGCTCGCCGGTCAGCTTGAAGCCGACGACTTCGGGGATCAGCATCGAGACCGGCTGGCCGAGCATGGCCGCTTCGGCTTCGATCCCGCCGACGCCCCAGCCGAGCACGCCCAGGCCGTTGATCATGGTGGTGTGCGAATCGGTGCCGACGCAGGTGTCGGGATAGGCCACGGTGACGCCGTTCTGGTCCTGCGAGGTCCACACCGCCTGGGCGATGTGTTCGAGGTTCACCTGGTGGCAGATGCCGGTGCCCGGGGGCACGGCGTAGAAGTTGGCAAGGCTCTTGGAGCCCCACTTGAGGAAGTCGTACCGCTCCATGTTGCGGTGGTATTCGATCTCGACGTTCTGCTCGAACGCCTTGGGGTGGCCGAATTCATCAACCATGACCGAGTGGTCGATCACGAGGTTGACGGGGACCAGCGGGTTGATCTTGCTGGTGTCGCCGCCAAGCTTGGCGATGGCGTCGCGCATCGCGGCCAGATCGACCACGCAGGGAACGCCGGTGAAGTCCTGCAGGAGCACGCGGGCCGGGCGATACTGGATCTCGCGGCTGGACGAGGGGTCCTGCTGCCAGTCAGCCAGGGCCTGGACATCGCCGACCGAGACGGTGAAGCCCGCATCCTCGAAGCGGAGGAGGTTTTCGAGCAGCACCTTCATCGAAAAGGGCAGGCGCGAAATGTCGCCGACCTTTTCGCTCGCCTTCTTGAGCGAGTAGTATGCGTATTCCTTGGCGCCCACCTTCATCGTGGAGCGGGTGCCGAGCGAGTCCTGTCCGACCTGGGTCATGTGGCTTGAATTCCCCCTTGGAGGCTGATTGGCTCCGCGAGACGGCGCTGCATGGGAGAGGCGGCGCCACCTCGCGGTTGCGGCTAAACTGCGAGGGGCCGATGCGCGTTCGCAGGCGCGGCGTCAAGTGCCGGGAGGCGCGAAAAGGTCGGTCCGCAGTGCGGTTTATGCCGGGACGTGCGCTCAACCGGGCGGCGGGGCCGGCGCACGGCCCTTGCTGGCCCCGATCCAGACCCCGGCGATGATCAGGACGAGGCCTCCCAGCGTGGCCGGGGTGACCGCCTCGTCAAACCACCACCAGCCCATCAGTGCGGCCCAGATGAAGCCGGTATATTCAATCGTGACAAGCACTTGCGCTTCGGCGCGGGCATAGGCCCAGGCGAGCAGCATCAGCGATGACGAGGCGAGGACGGCCGAGCTGGCCATGTCGCCAAGCCCGGAGGCCGATGGGCTGTGCCAGAGCAGCGGCGCGGCCGGGAGCAGGACCAGCGCGATCATGGCGTTCTGGAACAGCGCCACCTCCAGCGGCCCGGCGAGCTGGGCCTGCCGGCGCTGGATCACGAGGTTGGCGGCATAGAGCACCGCCGAGACGAGAATCGCCGCTATGCCCCAGCCGGCACCCGGGCCATGGGCCGGCGCGGCGAGCCGGCCGAGCGCGATTACCCCGACCCCGGCAATGCCGAGCAGCGCGGCGAAAATGGCGGTGCGGCGAATCTTTTCACCCAGGAAGGCCGCCGCGAGCCACAGGGCGATCAGCGGGGCAATGAACGACAGCGCCATGCCTTCGGCCATCGGGGTGCGGACAAGGCCCCAGAAGAAGGTCCCCGCCATGCCCGCTGAGAGGGCGCTGCGCAGGAAATGGAGCCGCATCACCGGCCAGGGCGGCATCGGCGCGCCACGCAGCAGCCATGCCGGGGCAAGCAGGACGGCACCGATCACGCTGCGGGCGAGGAGCGCGGAATAGACCCCGCCCGCCAGCGAGGCGCGTTTCATCAGCGCGTCCATCACCGAAAACAGGGCGATTCCCGCGACGGCCACCGCGATCGGAGCGAGGTGATGGCTGGAACGGGAGGATGCGGGGCGAACCATCGGATACGAATAGCCGCCCGGCGGGCCGCCGCAATGGGGGCTAGGGCGAATTGCGAAGATGGCGGGGATGAACTCGGCGATGGGCTGGGCGATTCAGGCTTGCGACAGGTGCGATGCTTGATGATGCGCGTCGAAACGGGCATGAACCGGGTGCTTTGCTGCTGTCGCCATCGGCATGCGCTCCTTCGGCCCAGAACAGGGTGTTACGTGATCTTGCAATCGAACGTTTTCGCCGCCGCCAAGCGGCACCGTCTTTCCGGGTTTGCCGCGCTGGCGGTGCTGGGGGCGGCTGCCGTCCCGGCACACGCCGCGCAGCCGGTGATTGCGCCCGCGCCGGTGGCGACTTCGCCCGGGCCGGCTCCGGTGGCGGCTCCGGCGGTTCCGTTGCCAGTGGTTCCGTTGCCGGTGGTTCCGTTGATCGCCCCCGCGCAGGTGCCGGCCGTGCCGGTGCCCGAGCCGGTGATGCACTGGCCGCTGGCCGATGCGCGGGCATTGCTCGCGGCGATCGAGGGGATCGGCGAGGATGGGCTGGCTCCGGCCGATTACAAGCCTGCCGCGCTCAAGGCGGCGATTGCCCTGGGCGAGGGGGACGAGCTTGACGCGCTGGCGAGCAAGGCCTTCGCCTGGCTGGCCGAGGACCTGCGCGACGGGCGCACGCCGATGGACGCGCGGGTGCAGTGGTTCGCGGTGGACAAGGACGTCGAGGTGAACCCGACCCCGGCGATCATGGCGCGGGCGCTGGAATCGCACGACATTGACGGGACCCTGGCCGGGCTCGACCCGACCTATCCCGACTATGCCGTGCTCAAGGACGCGCTGGCGACCACGCCGCGCACCGATACCAAGGGCCGCGCGCTGATCCGGGCGAACATGGACCGCTGGCGGTGGTTCACCCGCGACATGGGCGAATATTACCTGATGACCAACGTGCCCGAGTTCCAGCTGCGGCTGGTGCGGCGGGACAGGATCGTCCGCACCTATAAGACCATCGTCGGCAAGCCGGGCAAGACCGCGACGCCGCAGCTGGCCGAAGAGGTTGAAAACATTGTCTTCAACCCGACCTGGACCGTGCCGCAGTCGATCGTCGTGGGTGAGGGGCTGGGGGCGAAATATGCCGCGAACCCGGCGCGCGCGCTGAAGGCGGGCTACAAGGTGACGACCGCGCCCGACGGGATGATGACCGTGGTGCAGCAGCCGGGGCCGAACAATTCGCTGGGTCTGGTCAAGATCGACATGCCCAACCCGCACGCGATCTACCTGCACGATACCCCGGCGCGCGGGCTCTTCAACACGCCGAGCCGGGCCTACAGTCACGGCTGCATCCGGACCGAGCGGGCGCTGGAGCTGGGGATGATGCTGGCGATTTTGAAGGCCGGAAAGACCCCGGAAGAAGTCACCGCGATCAGCCATTCGGGCAAGTACACCAAGGTGCCGCTGACCAGCAAGATGCCGGTTTATATCGGTTATTTCACCATGGCGAAGGATATCACCGGGGCGCTGATCACCTGGCCGGATATCTATGGCCGCGACGCGCCGGTGCTGGCCAGCTTTGCCCAGCCGCGCAAGGAAAAGACCGGCGAGCGGACGATCAAGGAGAAGGTCGAGGCGATCGCCGCGCCTGGGGCCTAACCGAGGCCGAGCTTGTCGGCGTAGATCAGGCGGCCGCCGGAGAGGTGCCAGAGGGCTTCGTTGAAGTCGGCCTCGCCCATGGCGAAGCAGCCGTCGGAGCGGCCGAGTTTGCCCCACTTTTCAAGCATACCCTCGTTCGCATACCAGGCCTGGTGGAGGACGATGGCGCGGTCGAGGGCGTGGGAATTGTCCGGGTCCACCCCGCCCAGCCGGATCGAGGTGCCATATTTGCCCTTATACCATTCGTAGGTGATGTAAGCCCCGCGCGAGGTGGCGAGGCTGCCCTGCTCGTTGGAAAAAACCTTGAGAAATCCGTCGTGTTCGGGGTCGGAGCCCCGTCCGTGGGCGACGAGGAACGAGCGGACCTGGCCCTTGTCCAGATCGGCGAAATGGAAGCGGGGGAGCGAGGATGGCAGGGCGAAATCGGCCACGCCGACCATGTCGGTGCGCCACAGGTGGGCGCGGTTGCGTTCCAGTTGGTCCTTGGCCAGGGCGAGGATCTTGCGGTGCTGTTCGCTGATGGTAAAAGGCTGTGCGAACAGGCGGTTAGGCAGCGCGGTGAGCGCGCCTGCGGCTATTCCGGCGAGGGCTGTGCGCCTGTCCATTCGGTATAAATAGCGATTTTCGGGGGCATTTTCCAGTGCCGGTGCAACGCATCTGCAACGGCACTGCAAGCGTGGTTCAAGGTGCCTGCTCGATCACCATGCGGTCGCCTTTGAGTTCGACCCGGCCCATGCGGGCGAGGACGGTCTGGCCGAGCAGGCTGACGCCAAGATCGCGGACCACGACCGCGCCGACATTGCGCAGTTCGGTGTCGCCGATCTGGACCCGTTCGAGGGTGACCATCGTGCCCCAGCCTTCGCCGCTGGCGGTGCGCAGGATGGGGACGAAACCGTTGGGGTTTACCTGGAGCCCGGCGGCCTCGGCATCGGCGATGGTCAGCGCGATGGTGTCCGCGCCGGTATCGACGAGGAAGCGGACCGGGCTGCCGTTGACCGCGACGTCGAGATGGAACTGGCCCGAGGCGTCGCGGGCGAGGGTCAGGGGTTCGCCGGAGAAGCGGCAGGCGGGTTTTTCGGAGGCGGCGGCGCTGGCCGTGACGGCGGGGGCGCCGCCGAGCGGGCGGACGGGCGCGAGGAATTGCGCGGCGAGGAGAAGGACGCCGGTGATCAGCGCGGCGAGAGCGAGGAGGCCTTTCATCGCCGCGCCGGTTCGCTCATTCGGCGTGGGCTGCTTCGGCGTGGCCGGCGTCGGTCATTTCCGCTTCCATTTGCGCGGCCTTGGCTTCGACCAGGCCGACGATGTGGTCGAGCATGTCCTCGCTTTGCACGTGGTGGTCGGTCACGCCCGAGAGGTAGACCATGTGCTTGCCGTTGCCGCCGCCGGTCACGCCGATGTCGGTCTCGCGCGCTTCGCCGGGGCCGTTGACGACGCAGCCGAGGATCGAGAGCGAGAGCGGGGTCTTGATGTGGGAGAGGCGCTTTTCGAGGGCCTCAACCGTGCGGATCACGTCGAAGCCCTGGCGGGCACAGGACGGGCACGACACGACGCGGACGCCGCGGGTGCGCAGGCCCAGGCTTTTCAGGATTTCAAAGCCGACGCGGACTTCCTCCTCGGGCTCGGCCGAGAGGGATACGCGCAGGGTATCGCCGATCCCGGCCCATAGCAGGTTGCCGAGGCCGATGGAGCTTTTGACCGTGCCGCCGATCAGCCCGCCGGCTTCGGTGATGCCGAGGTGGAGGGGGCAATCGACCGCTTCGGCCAGGCCCATGTAGGCGGCGACGGCGAGGAACACGTCGGAGGCCTTCACCGCCACCTTGTATTCGTGGAAATCGTGGTCCTGCAGCAGCTTGATATGGTCGAGCGCAGATTCGACCAGGGCTTCGGGGCAGGGTTCGCCGTATTTTTCGAGGAGGTCCGATTCGAGGCTGCCGGCGTTGACGCCGATGCGGATCGAACAGCCGTTGGCCTTGGCCGCGCGGACCACTTCGGCGACGCGCTGGGCCGAGCCGATGTTGCCGGGGTTGATCCTGAGGCAGGCCGCGCCGGCATCGGCGGCTTCGAGCGCGCGTTTGTAGTGAAAGTGGATGTCGGCCACGAGCGGGACGGTGCTGGCGCGGGCGATTTCCCGGAAGGCGGCGGTGCTTTCCACATCGGGGCAGGAGACGCGGACGATATCGGCCCCGGCATCGACGCAGCGGCGGATCTGGTCGATCGTCGCCTTGGCATCGGAGGTGAGGGTGTTGGTCATGGTCTGGACCGTGATCGGCGCATCGCCGCCCACGGGCACGTTGCCGACCATGATCTGCCGGCTCTGGCGGCGCACGATGGTGCGCCAGGGTCTGATCGAGGACATGGCGCGCGGTATAGGGGAGGCGGGGGATTCGGGCAATCGCGGTGTAAACCTGGTCGGTTTCGAACCAAAATCGTCGCCTGGGTGCAAAGTCCTGCTGGTGCGACGCGGCGGACGCGTCCTAGTATCTCAAAATGGAATTTCCCGGGGGGGCAGGAATGTTGAGAGTTCGCGGGCGGGCGGGATTTGCGGTCATGGGCTGCGCGGCGTTGGCGTTGGTGGCAGCCGGAACCGAAGCGTGGGGCCAGGCCGCGCCGCCTAATATCGCGGCTGCCGCCGCCAAGGCGCCGGAAATCCCGTCAGGATCGATCGAAATGACCGATGCGGTTCTGGGCGCGAACGCCGCGCTGACGCCGGCACCGGTAATTTCCAGCGATGCCTTTGCCGCCCGGCCTGATTTCAGCGGACCAAGGCTGTCGCCGCTCGGCACCCGCTTCGCGGCGCGCCAGACCGTGCTGGGAGAGGAATACCTCTGCGTCTATACGATGGACGGCAGCAAGCCGGTCCGTCTGTTCGGGCTGCCCGCACAGATGGATGTCATAAACTATTTCTGGGTGGGCAACGACAAGGTGCTGGTCGACCTGGCCAAGACCGTGCCGTGGTTTGATGGCGATGCGCGGCAGACGCGGCTGGTCGCGATCGACCTTGTCACCGGCAAGATGCAGACCCTGGGCAACGCGAAGCAAATGGGTCTCAAGGGCGACGACGTGTTGTGGAGTGATCCGGCGGGCAAGACGATACTCCTCGCCTATCAGGGCACGATCTACGATTATCCGGGGGTCTTCCGCATTGACCTGGACACCAACAAGGCGACCCGCGTGGTTGCGCCGATGACGGACATCTGGGACTGGTATGCCGATACCAGCGGCGTGGTTCGCTATGGCTATGGCTGGCCGGATGACCACCACTGGCAGATGGTCTATCGCAAGGACGCGGCGCAGAAGTTCGCGGTGGTGGCCAAAGGGAGCGACAAGGACGACGACGACAAAGCCGTGTTCGACCGCGACCGGGCCTTCAATATCTCTGCCGGGACCGACGAGGGATATGTCTTCGGCGTGGGAACGCAGAGCGGTGTGACCGGCATTTATCGCTATAACTTTGCCACGCACACGATGGGTGACCTCGTGTTCGAAGCCGCCGGGGTGGACATCGTCGAGGCCACAACGAGCGAAGACGGAAAAAGCATGTTTTCCGCCTTTTACACCGACAGCCGCGACCGGCGGAAATGGTTCGACCCGGCGCTGGCCGAACTGCAGGCCGGCTTCGACAAGGCGGTGAACGGTGCGCTGGGCGAGCGGGAGGTCTGGATCGCATCGCGCAGCCGCGACAATGAGATGATGATCGTACAGGTGCTCGCGTCGAACGATCCGGGCCGCTACTATGTCTACCAGGCCGCTTCAGGCAAGCTCACGCCGCTGACCAAGCCGCGCGACCAGCTCAAGCCGTCCAGTCTCGCGGTCAGCCGGTATGTGCATTATACCGCGCGCGACGGGACGGAGATCCCCGCCTATGTGACCCTGCCGCGAGGACGCGCGGCGAAGGGCCTGCCGCTCATCGTGCTGCCGCATGGCGGCCCGTATGACGTGCGCGACCATGGCGATTATGATCCCGACGTGCAGTTCCTTGCCAACCGGGGTTACGTCGTGCTGCAGCCGCAGTATCGCGGCTCAGGAGCCTATGGCAAAGCGTTCGACGAGAAAGGTTCCGCGCAGTGGGGCCGCGCGATGCAGGATGACATCGACGACGGATTGGACTGGCTGGCGAAGCGCGGGATTGTCGATCCGGGCCGGGCCTGCATCGTCGGCATATCCTATGGCGGCTATGCGGCGATCTGGGGGGCAACGCGCAATCCCGAGCGGTGGCGCTGTGCGGTGAGCCTGGCAGGGATTTCGGACCTGCCGCGCCAGTTGAAGTACCAGCTCAATTCATTCAGCAACCGCAAGGCGCGCGAAAAATGGCGGCTGAAGGTTCAAGGCGATGCGGCGTTCGATCTCAAGACCGTGTCCGGGCTTTACGCGATCGACCGGCTCAAGGTGCCGGTGATGCTGGCCCATGGCGACAAGGACCAGACGGTGCCGATCGTCCAGTCGCGCGCCTATGCCGCGGCGCTGAAGGCGGCCGGCAAGACCCATGAATATTTTGAGCTGGCCAAAGAGGGGCACGGGATCTCGACCGCTTCCAATGGCAAGATCTGGTATGACCGGTTGGATGCATTTCTAGCCCGGCACAACCCGGCAAAATAGGGCGCGGCGTCACACCATCCGCGCGAACAGGAATTCGTGGTCCAGCTGCTCGCCCACGCGGAAGTGGACATCCGCCACCTTGGTGAAGCCGTAGCGGGCGTAGAAGCGCTGGGCGGCTTCGTTGTTTGACCAGACCGAGAGCTGGATTTCGCTGGCCTTGTGGGCGGCGGATTCGCTGAGGGCCCAGTCCATCAGGGCGGAGCCGATGCCGCCTCGGCTTGCATTGGGGGCGGTGTAGAGCTGTTTGAGTTCGATGGCGGCGGGGGTGCGGGCGTGCTGGGGGAAGCCGCAGGCGAGGGTGAGTTTGCACCAGCCGAGGATGAGGCCGGCGCGCGTCGCGATCTGGTAGCGGTTGGCGGGGTTTGCCAGTTCGCGCCGCAGGGCGGCTTCGGAGTGGGTTTGCGCGAGGAAGGGGAGCAGGTCTTCGGGGCGGTAGAGATCGCCGAACTTGTGGACGAAGGCGGCGATGCCGAGGGCGGAGAGCGCGGGGATGTCGGCGGGGGTGGGCGCTCGCAGGATCAGGGCGGTCATCAGGCGTGCTTGTCCGGTTTGCGCTGGCCGAGGCGCATTCCGCTTTCGAGGCGGGCGCGCAGCTGGGTGTAGTAGGCGTCGAGGAACGCGCGTTCGTCGCCGTTGCCGGTGTTCCACCCCAGTTTGCCGCAGATACGGGTGTAGACGGCGTGGATCGCCTCGCGGCGGTTCTCGCGCAGGACCTTTTCGAGGACCTGGAGTTCGTATTCGCCATAGATGGCGAGGTCGGCTTCGGTGAAGCGGTAGGCGGGCGCTGCGCGGGCCGGGGCGGCCGAGAGCGCGGCGGCGAGTTTGTGGCGGGGGGCTTCGACCACCCAGGTGCCGGCGATCAGGTCTCCGGCACGCAGGGCGTCGCGGTTGAAGAAGGGGAACAGCGCGAAGACCAGGAACCATGCGGCGGCGGCGATCCCGGCCGCGCCCATGTCTCCGCCGCGCGCCGAGAGCAGGAACGAGGCGGGGAGGAACAGCTCGATATCGCGCAGGAGGTTGCGGGCGAGGATCATCTCGGCGGTGAGGCGGCCGCCGTCGCGCGCGGCAACGCGGATGTGGCTGATGCGTTTGCCGGGGGTGGCGCCGCGCGGGGACAGCTCGAAGAACAGGAACCACGCGTTGCGGAGCAGGAACATCGCGGCGAGCCAGAGGATGAAGAGGAACTGGAGGGCGTGGCCGATCGCGTCGGTGCGGCCCGCGACCGGCCCGGTCTTGAACACGCCGACCCCGATCCAGATCAGGCCGAGCGTGGTGGCGACCATGATGACGCCGATCAGCAGCAGGTCGATCAGCAGCGCGCCGGCGCGGGCGCTGCGCGCGGCGAGGGTGAAGGTGAGAGGAATGCCCTCGGGCGTGAGGACGGTGCGGGCGCGGTCGTGTGCTTCGCGGCGGCGGAAGACGGCGGTTGGGATGGGTTTTGGGGCGCGGCTCATTGGAGGTGCGCCGGATCGCGGCGGAAGGCGAAGAAATACCACAGCCAGAAGGCCAGCATCGCCCCGCCGACGGTGAGCCGCGAGGGGGTGGTGGTGATGAGCTGGCGGGCGAAGCCTTCGAGCATGGCCGCGACGATCAGCATCAGGACCACGCCGGCCATGACCGTGGCGGCGCGGCGGCCGGCGATGGCGGCGGATTCGAGCACCGCGCGCTCCCCCGGAAAGGCGATGCCGCGCCCGATGTGGAGCCCCGCCGCCCCGGCGAGCAGGATGGCGAACAGTTCGGTCGTGCA
>CAYFJH010000091.1:0-10507 GCA_964343385.1 uncultured Novosphingobium sp.
GTTGAGCAGCAGCGGCAGGTCGCGCCACGATTGCACCCACCGCGCCATCGCCGCGCCGATCACCGTTTCCGAAGTCGGCCGCACCACCAGCGGCTCCTCCAGCTTGGCCTCGGGATCGGGCACCAGCCCGCCCTTGCCGTCCGCCACGAGCCGGTGATGCGTGACCACCGCCATTTCCTTGGCGAAGCCCTCGACGTGCTCGGCCTCCTTGGCAAAGTAGGACAGGGGGATGAACAGCGGGAAATAGCAGTTCTGGACGCCCGCTTCCTTGATCCGCGCGTCCATCACCTGCTGGATGCGCTCCCAGATGCCATAGGCCCACGGCTTGATGACCATGCAGCCGCGCACGCCCGATTCCTCGGCCATATCGGCCTCGGAAATCACCTCCTGATACCACGCGGCAAAATCCCCGCTGCGGCGGGTCGAAAGCGCGTGCTTGATGGCGGAAGGCTTGGCGGAAGGGGTGCTTGTCTGGCTCATGCCCGCGCTGTTAGCGGCTAATTCCACTGCGGCCAACCCGCCGCGCGCCGCCCCTTCGCGACCATCGGAGAGAAAAATGGAAAATCCCGGAACCAAAGATCCCGGGATCATCGCTTGTCTTGCTGCAAAATCCTCAAGAGCGCGCAGTGCGCTCCTGCGGGCAGGAGCGCCTACTTGCCGAGCTGGTCGAGCTTTTTCTGCATCGCGGCCATCTGGGCCTTGAGCGTGGAGAGATCGTCCGAGGACTTTTCCTCGCCCGCTTTCTCGCTTGCGGCGGCTGCTGCAGCAGCAGCTTCGGCGCCCGGCATAAAGGCAGCGGCGGCAGCCTTGAACATTTCCATGTTCCGCTGCGCGATCTGGGCCAGCGGATTGTTGCCAAGGCTTTCCTCGAAGGCCTTGCGCAGCTTCAGCTGGTTGTCGCGGAAGTTTTCCATCGACGCTTCGAGATAGTGCGGCAGGAGCGACTGCATCGAATTGCCGTACATCCCGATCAGCTGGCGCAGGAAGTTCACCGGGAGGATCTGTTCCCCGCCGCTGGATTCCTCTTCCATGATGATCTGGGTCAGGATCTGGTGGGTGATATCGGTCCCAGTCTTGGCGTCCACGACCTTGAAGTCGATACCCTCGCGGGTCATCTTCGAGAGGTGATCCAGCGTGATATAACTGGACGAGCGCGTATTATAAAGCCGCCGGTTGGCATACTTCTTGATGATGACGACGTCGGAATCTTCGTTGGACTTCCCGGTCATGGTTATTCGCCCCCATGCCTGATTCGGCAGATTTCCTGATATTACGCCTTTGTGTGCAATGCAACAACAGCCTTGTTGCGCAGCACAAGGGGGCGGCATCAGCGGGTAAAACGCCGGCCCAGCAGGGTCAACAGTTCGTATTGCGAAAGCCCGGTCGCGCGCGCCGCAGCCGGCAGGTCATAGTCGATCGTCACCCAGTCGCCTTCGCGCAGGTCCGGCGCGGCCGACAGGTCGATCACGGTCATGTCCATCGACACCCGGCCCAGCACCGGAAGCACCGCGCGCCCATCGCCGATCGCAACGCTGGCCCGTCCCGCGCCCGACCAGCAACGCAGGTATCCATCGGCATAACCCAGCGCGATCACCCCGATCCGCATCGGCCCGCTGGCGGTGAAGGTGGCATTGTAGCCCACGCTCTCGCCCGCGCCGATTTCGCGCACCTGGATCAGCGCTGCCTCCGGCCGCACCGCCTGGCGGATATGCGGCGCAAGCGCACCGCACGGCACCCCGCCATAGAGCGCCAGCCCCGGCCGCGTCAGGTCGCCGTGATAGTCCCCGCCCAGCATGATCCCGGCACTGTTGGCAAGGCTGGCCCGGCCATGACACACCTGTCCCCGCGCCGTGTCCCAGCGCCGTCGCTGCGCCTCGTTGAGCGGACTGTCCTCCTCGGCCGAGGCAAGGTGCGACATCAGGATATCGACCTCAAGCCGTCCCACCAGTTCATCGCCCAACACCGACAGCGGCAGGCCCAGCCGGTTGATCCCGCTGTCGACCATCAGGTGGCACGGCCCGCCGCCCACCTCCAGCCAGACCCGCGCCTGCTCCAGCGAATTGATCACCGGGTGCACCCCCGTCGCCCGCGCCCAGGCCGCTTCCGCCCCGTCGCGCGGACCATGCAGCACCGCGATTGCCGAAGGATCGACCAGCCCGAGAATGTCCCCGGCCTCGTCCCAGTGCGCCACGAAGAAATCGCCCGCCCCTGTCTCCGCCAGCACCCGGACCGCGCGCCGCGCGCCTGTGCCATAAGCATCGGCCTTGACCGCCGCCCCGGCCCGCGCCGCGCCCGAAAGCCTGTCGAGCGCCCGCCAGTTGCCCGCCAGCGCCGCCGGATCGAGCGTTAACCGCAGCGGCGCGGGCGGCGGGCCGCCCTCAGTCCGCATCGTCATTGAATTCGCGCGGCAGTCCGCCCTTGAGCCCCCACAGCGACACCACGAAAGCCATCGCCACCACGACCCACGTGTACCACAACCCGCTGTACGGATCTCCGGTCCGGGCCACGATGTAGCTTGAAATGAGCGGCAGGAACCCGCCGAAATAGCCCGTCCCGATATGATAGGGGATCGACATGGAACTATAGCGGATGCGCGCCGGGAACATCTCCGTCAGCAGCGCAGCCACCGGCCCGAACGTCGCCCCTGAAAGCACCATGAGCGTCAACAGTGCCCCCAGGATCACCGCCACGCTTCCCCACGACGGCATGACCTTGGCAAAATTGTATCCCGCCTCGCCCAGCCACTGCTGCAGCACCTTGGCGCGAGCGGGCTTGTCCGCGAACGGATAGGTTTCGACCGCCAGAGCCCGCCCGCCGACGGTCATGCCCAGCACCGGCGCCTCCACCCGGCTATAGGCCACCCCGGCGGCGGTGAGGTCACCCAGCAGCTTGCCGCAGTCGCTTTGCTGTTCAGATGCAAACGGGTTGTAGCTGCATTTCGTACCTGACACCACGACCGGCGCACGCGCCGCCGCGGCGGTCAATTCCGGGTTGGCGACGCTGCCAATCACCCAGTAAACCGGGAACAAGGCCAGCAAAGTCAGGGCATAACCGATCACGATCGGCTTCTTGCGCCCGATCCGGTCGGACAGCGCGCCCGCCAGGATGAAGAACACCATCCCCACAAGTGCCGCTGTGCCAACGATAATTTCCGCCGGAGTATCCTCCATCCGCATCGCCCCCTTGAGGAACGAAAGCGCCGAAAACATCGCGGTGTACCAGATCACCGTCAGCCCGGCGGCGATCCCGAACAGCGCGATGAAGATCCGCTTCTTGTTGCCGGGATAGGTAAAGCTCTCGACAAACGGGTTTCCGGCAATCTCGCCCTCTGCCTGCATCGCCAGGAAAACCGGGCTTTCCGACAGCTTGAGCCGCATCCACATCGAGATCGCCAACAGCGCAATGCTCAGCAGGAACGGCACCCGCCAACCCCACGCAGCCCAGGTTTCCACGCCCATCAGCGCCTTGCACCCGAGCACCACGATCAGGCTCAGGCAGAACCCGCCGACCACGCTCGCCTGGATATAGCTGGTGAAATAGCCCCGCCGCCCGGGCGCGGCATGTTCGGCGACATAGATCGCCGCCCCGCCATATTCCCCGCCAAGCGCCAGTCCCTGCGCGATGCGCAGCAGCAGGACGAGCACCGGCGCGGCCAGCCCGATATCGGCCGCCGAGGGGATAAGCCCGACCCCGGCGGTCGCCACACCCATCAGCAGCACGGTGACAAGGAAGGTGTATTTGCGCCCCAGCCGGTCCCCGAGGAACCCGAACAGGATCGCCCCCAGCGGCCGGAAGCCGAAGCCGACCGCGAACCCCGCCCAGACCAGCAGCGTCTGCAGGGTTTCATTGCCTGAAGGGAAGAACGTCTTGCCGATGATCGCGGCGAGCGTCCCGTAGATGAAGAAATCGTACCACTCGAACACGGTCCCGGCCGAGGAAGCGCCGATAATCAACCGCATTTCCGCAGCACTCGGCTCTTTCACCGTGCGCTGTCCGGAATCCATAGTTGCTGCCAGCCCGCCGCTCATGCGTTTCTCCCCCGCCACTTGCGTGTCGTTTTCTAGCTGCGCCCAGGCGCGGTGGGAAGCGCGTCGAGCGCGGCCCTCCACGGCAGCATGATAGCCCCGTGCCGACCGGGAAACGCCGCCGCCGCCGCGATCACGCCGAGCCCCCGCCACTCCGGCAGCGGACCCGTCCCCGCCAGCCATGCGGCAATAGCCTCGGCAGCGCCGGCAACATCCTCGCGGCTGGCCCCGACCGCGCCCTGCGCAAAGACCGCAGCGCAGGCCTGCCCGATCGCGCAGGCCTGCGCCCGCATCCCGATCCGGACGATCCGCCCAGCCCCGTCCGTGCCGAGCGAAAGGGCAAGCGAACTGCCGCAACTGGGCGAACGGGCTGCGCCGGTCCAGCCCATCTCGGCGTCAAAAGGCCACGCGGCAAGCCCCGCCGCCAGGGCCAGGACTTCCGGAGTGTAAAGCTTCGCCGCCGACACCGCGTTCAGCGCCGGTCCAGGCGCTTGGCCTCAGCTTCGGCCGCCGCGTGCCGCCGCTCACCGATCATCTTGACCAGCGCGTCACTGCTCGCATTGATGAACGGATAGGTCCGCGACTGGGTGATCCAGTCGGGCCGGCCATTGACGCCCCAGACCGTGTCATAGCCCAGCACGATGATCGAAAACCCGATTACCGCCATCAGCATACCCTTGACCGCCCCGAATCCGAACCCGATCACCCTGTCGACCGGCCCCAGGAACGAGGCCCGGCTGGCCTGTCCCAGCTTGCCCGCGATCAGCTTGACCACCACGTAGGGGATCAACAGCAAGACCGCGAAAGCGAGCACGGCCGCCGCGCCCATGCGGTTGCCCATATAGCCTTCGAGCATGGTGGTGACCGCGCCGTGGGCGAAATGGATCGCCACCAGCGCGACGAACCACGCGCACAAGGCCAGCACCTCTTGCACGAAACCGCGCGCGAAGCCGGTGATCGCGCCAAGCCCGACCAATATCAGAACGCCGATGTCAAAACCCGTCATGGCACCAAGCACTAGGGTTCGCCCACAATCCGGTCAACGAGTCCCGGCAACATGGCGATATCGAACTGCCTCAGCCCGGCAACCTCCCGACCGGATTCAGGCGGCGCAAAGGCGGAAGCAAACCCCAGCTTGGCCGATTCCCGCAGCCGGATCGCCCCATGCGCCACCTGCCGGACCTCTCCAGCCAGCGAAACCTCGCCGAACCAGATCGAGCTCTTGGGCAAGGCCTTGTCGGCCAGCGCCGAGACCAGCGCCGCCGCTACCGCCAGATCGGCCGCCGGATCGCCGAGACGATAGCCGCCAGCGACGTTGAGATAGACCTCGGCGGATGAAAAATTCAACCCGCACCGCGCCTCCAGCACCGCCAGCAGCATCGCCAGCCGCCCGCTGTCCCAGCCAACCACCGCGCGGCGCGGCGTGGCCCCGCTTTGCAGCCGCACGATCAGCGCCTGTATCTCCACCAGCACCGGGCGCGTGCCCTCGATCGCGGGGAATACCGCCGACCCTGCCACCGGGTTCTCGCGGCCCGAGAGGAACAGCATTGACGGGTTGGACACTTCTTCCAGCCCTGCCCCCGCCATGGCAAAAACGCCTATTTCATCGACGGGGCCAAACCGGTTCTTGAGGCTGCGAAGGATGCGGTACTGGTGGCTGCGCTCCCCCTCGAACGCCATCACCACGTCGACCATGTGTTCAAGCACGCGCGGCCCGGCGATCGAGCCGTCCTTGGTCACGTGCCCGACCAGCACCAGCGCGGTCCCGCTTTCCTTGGCAAAGCGGATCAACTCGAACGCGCAGCCGCGCACCTGGCTCACCGTTCCCGGCGCACCTTCGATCTGGTCGGAATACATCGTCTGGATCGAATCGATCACCAGCAACGCGGGCGGGTCCATCGCCCCCATCGTGGTCAGGATATCACGCACCGAGGTCGCCGAAGCCAGCCGGATCGGGGCCGCCGCCAAACCCAGCCGGTCTGCCCGCAGGCGCACTTGCCCCGCCGCTTCCTCGCCGCTGATATAGACGACATCGCCCCCCGCCATCGCCACCTTGGCCGAGGCCTGGAGCAGCAAGGTCGACTTGCCGATCCCGGGATCGCCGCCCATCAGGATCGCCGAACCCGGAACGAGCCCGCCGCCCAGCGCACGGTCAAATTCGGCAAGCCCGGTCGTGCGCCGCTGCAAGACCTCACCCGGCCGGTCGAGCGGCTCGAACACCACCGCCCGCCCCCCGGATGTCAGGTCATGGCGCGCGGCAAACACCGTTGCGGGGGCTTCCTCGGTCAGGGTGTTCCACTCGCCGCAATCGGCGCACTGCCCCTGCCAGCGGTGGGTGACGCTGCCACAGGCGGAACAGGCAAAACGGCGTTTGGGCTTGGCCATGCCGACCGCATAAACGGAACGGAATGAGAACGCAATTGCCAGCCGCACAAATTGCGTCCACACCTGCGCCATGAGGCAGAAGGAATTGCGGATCGCGCTCGTCTGCTACGGCGGCATCAGCCTCGCGGTCTATATGCACGGCGTGACCAAGGAGCTGTGGAAACTGTGCTGCGCCAGCCGCTCGTTCCACGCCGGCGATCCTCCGGCGCAAGACAGCCAGGGCGTTTACCGCCGCCTGCTCGAACACGTCGAAATACACCACGGCGTGCGCCTGCGGGTCCTGTCCGACATCGTCGCCGGGGCCAGCGCCGGCGGGATCAATGGGGTGTTCCTGGCCGAGGCGATCCATTCCGGCCAGTCGCTCGAACCCCTGACCCAGCTCTGGCTTGAACGCGCGGATGTCGATGTCCTGCTCGATCCTTCGGCCCGGCCATGGTCGCGCATCGCCAAGTTCTGGGCCGCGCCGCTCGTGTGGTATGCCCTCACCCGCCCAGGCAACGTCGTGGCTCAAAGCGTGGCTCCCGAAACCCGCAACGAGGTGCGCACCAAACTGTCGCGCCTGATCCGCTCGCGCTGGTTCGAGCCGCCGTTCGCCGGGCTTGGCTTTTCGCGCCTGATCGCGGACGCGTTGCAGTCCATGCAAACAAGTGAAACCGGCGATCCGCTGCTGCCGCCGGGCCACCCGCTCGACCTGTTCGTCACGGCGACCGACTTCAAGGGCCACGTCGAAATGCTGCGGCTCCACTCGCCCGAACTGGTCGAGGAAAGCGAGCACCGGCTGTCGATCGGCTTCCGCGCCCATGTTCCCGCGGTGCCGGGCAAGCCGCTGGCCGATCCGCTCGAGCTGGTCTTCGCCGCCCGCGCCACGGCCAGCTTCCCCGGTGCATTTCCGGCGTTGCAACTGGCTGAGATCGACGAACTGGCGCGCGAACGCGGTCAGGGCTGGCCCGGCCGCGCCGCCTTCATCAGCCGGATCATGCCCGAACACGCACGCCGCGGGGAGGCTGATGACGTATCGCTGATCGATGGCTCGGTGCTGGTCAACGCGCCCTTTGCCGATGCGATGAACGTCTTGCGCGATCGTCCCGCCCATCGCGAGGTTGACCGCCGCTTTGTCTATATCGACCCCCGCCCGGACCGCGTCGGCGGCCTCGCTCGCAGCGATCCCCGCCCGCCGGGCTGGTTCTCGGTGATCTTCGGCTCGCTCTCCTCGATCCCGCGCGAACAGCCGATTCGTGACAACCTTGACGTGCTGGCACGGCAATCGCGCGAAATGGCGCGGCTGCGCGAGATCGTCGCGGCCTTGCGCCCCGACGTCGAAAGCGCGGTCGAACACCAGCTTGGCCACACGCTGTTCCTTGATCGCCCCACGCCGAAGCGGTTGAGTCACTGGCGCAACAAGGCGCACGAGATCGCCCGCAAACAGTCCGGTTTTGCCTGGCACGGCTATGCCGAAGTCAAGTTTGCCGGCATCGTCGATGGCCTCGCTGCTTGCGCGGTGGAGGCGGCCCCGGGCCTTGGCCCGCGCATGCTGGAGACCGTGTCCGGCCATCTTGCCGCGCATCTGCGGCGATCCGGCCTGGGCCGGCTGACGCAGGGGCCAGGTCAGGTCACGCCCGACGCGCGCACCTTCTTTCGCCAACATGATCTCGCCTTCCGCATCCGCCGGCTGCGCCTTCTCGTGCGGAGGTTGACGCAGGACTGGGAGGGCGATCCCGATGTGCCCGACGCCGCGCGCCACGGCGCACGCGAAGCGGTTTATCACGCCCTGTCGCTTTATTTCGAGCGCGAGCCGATGCGCACCCTCGGTGCCGACTTCGCGGCCGTGGCCACTCGCGTATTCGAAGACCCCGCCGGCCTGCTCGACCATCTGGTCCAGCGCCGGCAGCTTGAGGCAACCGACCTTGTGGTCGATGCAATTCTCTCCGCCGCGCTGGTGGAAATGCCGCTGGCGCTGCGCCGCAAGGTCCTGCTCACCTACCTGGGCTTTCCGTGGTTCGACGCAGTTACCCTGCCGCTGCTGCGCGGCGAGGGGTTGACCGAGTTCGACCCGGTCAAGGTTGACCGGATCTCGCCCGACGACTGTTCATCGATCCGCGCGGGCGGGGCCCACGCCACCTTGCGCGGAGTGGAATTCTACAATTTCGGCGCGTTTTTCAGCCGCGCCTACCGCGAGAACGACTATCTGTGGGGCCGGCTTCACGGCGCGGAACGGATGATCGACCTCGTCGCCTCAGCCCTGCCTGACGGTTCCGCGCTCGACGCGCTCGAACTCAAGCGGTTCAAGCGCGAAGCCTTCCTCGCCATTCTGGCGGAGGAGGAAACCCGGCTCAAGGCCGATCCGGGGCTGGTTTCCGGGCTCAAGGAGGAAGTGTCGCGGGCGATGGCCTGAAGGCCGCCGCGCAGCCTCACTCCGTCAGGTCGCTCCACGCTTCCTTGATCCGGTCGAGGAATCCGCGCGACTGCGGGCATTCTTCGCCGGTCTCGGTCGCCTTCAGCTCGTGCAACAGCTCTTTTTGCCGCGCGCTGAGCTTGGTCGGCGTTTCAACCATGATCTCGATGACCATGTCGCCCTTGCCGCGTCCCTGCAGCACCGGCATCCCGGCCCCGCGCTGGCGCAGTTGCTTGCCTGACTGGATGCCCGCGGGAATGTTGATCGTGTGCTCCACCCCGTCGAGCCCCGGAATGGCGATCTCGCCGCCCAGTGCCGCCGTGGTGAAGGTGATCGGCACGCGTGTCATCAGCGTCGTCCCGTCACGCTCGAACATCTTGTGCCGCTTGACGTGGATGAAGATGTAGAGGTCGCCCGGAGGCGAACCGAACGGCCCGGCCTCGCCCTTGCCGGCAAGGCGTATGCGGGTGCCGTTGTCCACGCCCGGCGGGATCGCCACGTCGAGCGTCTGCGGCTGGTCGACCCGGCCCTCGCCCCGGCAGGCGCGGCACGGGCTTTCAATCACTTCGCCCCGGCCCTGGCAGGTCGGACAGGTGCGCTCGACCATGAAGAAGCCCTGCTGCGCGCGGACCTTGCCGTGGCCGCCGCACATCGTGCAGCGCCGCGCCCCGGTGCCCGGCGTCGCGCCCGAACCGGCACAAGGATCGCACCGCTGCGAAACTTCGAGTTCAAGCTCGGCCTGCTTGCCGTGGAACGCCTCGTCGAGCGTGATTTCAAGGTCATAGCGCAGGTCGCCCCCGCGCCGCGCCTGCTGGCGCCCGCCGCCGCCAAAGGCGTTGCCGAAGATCGTCTCGAAAATGTCGCCGATGTCGCTGAAGCCTTCGCCCCCGCCGCCATGCCCGCCGCCGCCCTGCCGGAACGCGGCGTGGCCATACTGGTCATAGGCCGCACGCTTCTGCGGGTCCTTGAGGCAGTCATAGGCCTCGCTGATCGCCTTGAAACGGCTTTCCGAATCCGTGCAACCTGGATTCTTGTCCGGGTGGTACTTCATCGCCAGCTTGCGATAGGCGCTCTTCAGCGTGGCATCGTCCGCGCCGCGCTGCACTTCGAGAAGTTCGTAGAAATCAATATCGACTGACATTGCCCGCCCCTAACGTGCGCCGCCGCCCACGCAAAGGCGCAGGCGGCGGTTTCCGGTTCATTGCAGCATCAACCCTTGTTTTCGTCGACTTCCGAGAACTCGGCGTCGACCACGTCGTCGTCGGCTTTCGGAGCATCGGCACCCGGCGAAGCAGCAGCGGCCTGCTCCTTCTCGTAGATCGCCTGACCCATCTTCATCGCTTTTTCGGTGAGCGCCGCGGTCTTGGCGGTCATGTCAGCGGCATTCCCGCCTTCGATCGCGGCCCTGGTCTCGGCAATCGCGGCTTCGATTTCGGCCTTGAGCCCGGCGTCGATCTTATCGCCGTTCTCTTCAAGCTGGCGCTCGGTCGCGTGGACCAGGCTGTCGGCGTTGTTGCGGGCTTCCGCCGCCTCGCGCCGATCCTTGTCTTCCGCAGCGAACTTTTCCGCATCGCGCACCATCTGGTCGATGTCGGCATCGGACAGACCGCCCGAAGCCTGGATGCGGATCTGCTGTTCCTTGCCGGTGCCCTTGTCCTTGGCCGACACGTTGACGATGCCGTTGGCGTCGATGTCAAACGTGACC
>CAYFJH010000091.1:10517-11210 GCA_964343385.1 uncultured Novosphingobium sp.
CGCCCTGGAACACGCGGATCGTCACCGCCTGCTGGTTGTCCTCGGCGGTCGAGTAGATCTGGCTCTTCTTGGTCGGGATCGTGGTGTTGCGGTCGATCATCTTGGTCATGATCCCGCCCAGCGTCTCGATCCCCAGCGACAGCGGGGTGACGTCGAGCAGCAGCACGTCCTTGACGTCGCCCTGCAACACACCGGCCTGGATCGCCGCGCCCATGGCGACGACTTCGTCCGGGTTCACGCCAGTATGCGGTTCCTTGCCGAAGAATTCCTTCACCGCATCTCGAACCTTGGGCATGCGGGTCATGCCGCCCACCAGCACCACGTCGTCGATGTCCGAAGCCTTGAGCCCGGCATCGGCCAGCGCCTTGCGGCACGGCTCCATCGTGCGGGCGATCAGGTCCGCCACCAGCCGCTCAAGGTCGGCGCGGGTGATCGTCTCCACCAGGTGGAGCGGCGTGGTTGCGCCGCCTTCCATGCGGGCGGTGATGAACGGCAGGTTGATTTCAGTGGTCTGCGCGCTCGACAGCTCGATCTTGGCCTTTTCCGAGGCTTCCTTGAGCCGCTGGAGGGCCAGACGGTCGGTCTTGAGGTCCATCCCTTCCTTGGCCTTGAAGCGTTCGGCCAGGTATTCGACCAGCTTGGTGTCGAAGTCTTCACCGCCAAGGAACGTGTCGCCGTTGGTCGACTTCACCA
>CAYFJH010000092.1:0-3955 GCA_964343385.1 uncultured Novosphingobium sp.
CCGTCGCTGGCGTAGATCTGGCGCAAGTCGTTGCTGGTGGCCGGATAGACCAGCGCGCCGGGGATCGGATAACGGGTGACGCCGCGGCGGAAGGCGTGGATGCGCCCGGTAAGCTTTTCCTCGTCGCCCTCCCCCAGGAAGTCGATGTTGGCGAGGATGCCGCCCGGGCTCTTGCTGTCCTGCCGCTGGGTGCGGACCGAGGCGAGCAGCCAGCCGCGCCCGACGCGGATCTTGATCTGGCTGCCGACCTGCCCGGCCAGCATGACCGAGGGATCGAAGTCTTCCGAGCATTCCTGCAACCGCTGCAGGTCAAGCGCGATCAGCGAGGATGAGCCGGCGATATCGAGGATCACGCCGATCGGCTGGCTCGCATTGTTCGCCTCAACGAAGGCCTGTTCACCCACCAGATCCGGACCGAGTTCGTCCGGGGTTGCGGGTCGGGACTGGTTGAAACCGGTCATGCTCATATCGGACATATTCCACCAGCCCTGTTGCCTGAGAACCGTCAGGCTAGGGCGGCGGGGTTAAATACTGGCTAATACCGACCTGCACTGATCCCGACCCATGAGGACGGTTTCCGGCGGTTCTCGGCAAGAAGCGTTCGAAGTGGTGATGTCGTTCATCATCACGAGAGCGCGCCGCAGTCCGAGGGCCGCCGGAAATCGCCTTTCGGGTTGCCATTCCCGCCCGCTGGACTTCGTCGCAGCCTTGCCGCGATGAACCACATCGCGGTTTCGGCTGCTCCTTGCCAGAAAACGGGAATGGCAATCCTCATGGGTCGGGATCAGTGCAGGTTGGTATTACCCCTGCGGGAAGAAACGGCCCGCCAGCCAGCCCATGCCGACCGACAGGGCCACGGCGAACAGGCCGTAGAGCAGCGAGGCCTGGTCGGCGAAATCGGCCACGACCTTTTCAAAGCCGCGCTTTTCCACCGTGACCCGGGCGATGGCCGATGCGACCACCCGTCCACGCGTGACGGCAAAGGTTTCAGCGGTATAGGTGCCGGTCTGGACGTTCGAGGGCAGGTCGATCCGCGCCTGATAGAGCACCTGCTCCTTGACGCTGACCCCGGCGGAATTCTCGCGGTAGAGCTGGTCCTCGGCCATCATCGAGGCGAGGCCGGAGGCGAAGCGGACCTGTTCGCCCGGGTCGATCGTGCCGATCGGCGAAAGCTGTATGGAGGGCAGGCCCAGTTCATAGATCGCCGCGGTCCGCGCATCGACGATCTTTTCGATCGGGCGCGAGGAGGAGACTGCATAGAACGAGGGCGCGGATCGGAACTGCGCCGAATGGGCGTTGATCCAGATGCCGGCGACCTTCTGCTTTTCGCGCACGGTGATCGAGTGGGTCGGCCCTTTGAGCACGACGACGATGTCATAGTCGCGCCCGGCGCGAGTGCCCTCCGGATCAAGAATCGCGCCGAACAGCAGCAGCTGCGTGCCGTTGAAGCCCTGCCGCACCTCTACCTCGGGCTGCGACACTTCGGGCACGAGGATCGGATCGCGCGCGCCGCACAGCAGGACCAGCGCAAAAAGGGCGCACAGACGCTTCATAGCGGCGAAATCGTGTAGATCGCCTCGGGCCGGTAGGTCAGCCCGAGAACCATGCGCAGCGCCACGACCAGCACGATGGCTGCCAGCACCAGCCGCAGCCGTTCCGGCCGGACCTGCAGCGCGAGGTTGGCGCCGACCTGCGCCCCGGTGACCGAGCCGAGCAGGAGCAGGCCGGCCAGCACGATGTCGACCGCCTTGGTGGTCAGCGAATGCATCATCGTCGTCGTCATGGTGACGAACAGGATCTGGAACAACGAGGTGCCGACCACCACGCTCGCGCTCATGCCCAGGATATAGAGCATCGCCGGGACCAGCACGAAACCGCCGCCGATGCCCATCAGCATGGTCAGCACACCCGTGGCTATCCCCAGCAGGAGCGGCGCGAGAGGGGAGATGTAGAGGCCCGATCGGTAGAACCGCCAGCGCAGCGGCAGGCTGGCGACGAGCGGATGGTGCCGCCGTTTGCGCGCGGGCAGCGGGATGCCGCTGCGCTGCGCGCGGATTTCGCGGATCGAATCGCGCGCCATGAAGCCGCCGATGCTGCCGAGCAGGAGCACGTAGAGCACGTTGATCACCGTATCGATCTGGCCAAACGCGGTGAGCAGGCGGAACAGCAGCGCGCCGATCCCGGTGCCCAGCACCCCGCCGACCACCAGCACTCCGCCCATCTGGTAATCAACCCCGCCGCGCCGGGTATGGGCGAAAACCCCCGAGACGCTGGCCCCGGTGACCTGGCTGGCGGCCGAAGCAGCGGCAACGGTGGGCGGCACGCCGTAGAAGATCAGGAGCGGCGTGGTCAGGAACCCGCCGCCGACCCCGAACATCCCCGACAGCAAGCCCGTCAGCCCGCCAAGAGCGACGATGACAATGCCGTTGACCGCAAGGTTGGCGATAGGAAGATAGACGTCCATCGAATGCGCAGGAGCCTAGCTGCGCAGGACCTCAAGATGAAGGGCGATTGCGGCCAAACCTGCGGAGAAAACGCCTTGGCTCAGAATCCGGCGGAAATCGTCAGCGCCGGGCCGGAATCGGGCTTGGCCCGGCCGCGCACGCGGAAGCGCCAGTCGGCCTCGATCCGGGCGCTGGCGGTGTGAGTCAGGCGCACGGCGACACTGGCAACCGGCCCGACATCGACGCGCGAGGCACCGCGCTGGCCGGCGGCCCATGCACCGCCGCCAGCCTTGAGCGAGAAGCCGCCGACCGCAAGCATCGGGCGTTCGGCGCGGACCAGCCCGTCGACAAAGGCCGTGGCCCCGCGCCCGCCGATGTAGCCGCCCTGGGCATAGGCCTCGCCGGTAAAGCCGAAGGGCAGCGCCTGCGGCGGCAATTCGGTGACCAGCGCGACGGCCGGGCGGACACGGATGGCCGAGCCACTCCGGCTGGCGCGGGCTTCGGCCATGGCGACCAGCGGAATGCTGCGGAGCGGACGGGCCGAGAGGCCGAGCACGGCTTCCTCCTGCCGGGCGGTGCCCAGCGCGGCCGCCGCGCGGACATAGGCCGAAGGCCTGTTGGCGCTGGTGGTGTCGAGCCGGTAGCGGATCACCGCGCCGACCTGGCTTGCGCCATAGGTGCCGGGCAGCGGGCCGGGGGTGATGAGCCCGGCGGGATTGCGCCGCAGCAGGACCCAGCCGTCGCCCGACCAGCGGCGAGCGGGGATGATCGGCGCGCGCGGCGCGGCGGCAAGCGGGCCGATACCCAGCGGCGGCAGCGGCATCAGTGCGGTCGCCGCCAGCCACATCGACTGGTGCCCGGCTGCGGCATGGATCCGGCGCATGGTATCGCTGGGCGGACCGGCTGAATGCGCCGGTTCCGGCGCTGAAACCGGCGTCAGGAACGCGGCCGGCGCGGGCGGCGGGGCAAGCAGCACTTCGGCGCGCGGCGGCAGGATATCTGGCGCGACCGGCGGGACCGCCAGCGGGGCGAAACCGTGCCCGGGCGCATCCGCGCGGCGGTTGCCGGCCCACGCCGGGGCAGGCCGCGCGGGATGGCGAAGGACGGGAGCGGCGACGAAGCCCTGGACTGACGGGACAAACGGCAGCGTGAAATCGGGCAGGTCGGCGACCTCGGTAAATGCACTCTCCCACGCATAGCCGCGCGCGCCGATCCACCCGGCCATGATCAGGACCAGCGCCAGCACCGGCTGGCCGCGCGTGCGCGAACCGGCCATTCAGGCACCGGCCTTTGCGGGGGTGAGCACAGCCTGCGCCGCCCGCGCCGGATGGTCGCTATGCTCGGTCTTGTCCCAGCGCACCGCGACACCGTTGAGCGTGTGCAGATAGGCGAACAGCGCGCGGCGTCCGGCGATGATCGCGATCAGGTTGGAAATCGGAATGCGCAGGATCGCGCGCAACCCTTCGGCCACGCCATATTCGCGCGTAGTAAAGGCAAAACGGAACAGCACC
>CAYFJH010000092.1:4055-9326 GCA_964343385.1 uncultured Novosphingobium sp.
GAACAGCACCAGCGCGGTCAGCGGCCCCCGCCGGTCGCGCAGCGCCATCCACAGGTCGCTGGTGCGGCCCCACCAGCCAAGCCGGTCCCACGACTGGAAGGCGATGCCGTGGACCCAGCGGGTCTTCTGGCGCACTGCTTCGCCGATGGTGGCGGGAAAGCAGCTGCGGGTGGCGATCAGCTGGCCGTCCCGGTCGCGCAGGCGCAGGAACCGGCCGCGCCGTCCGCTGCGGGCGATCCGCCAGCCCAGTTCGTAATCCTCGGTCAGGCATTCCGCCGCGAACGGCCCGGCGCGGCGGCCAACCATCGGCCCTTCGGCGCGTTCCAGTTCCCGCTTGCGGTCATCGGCGAGTTCGGCAAGCACCTCGCGCCCGATCGCGCAGCCCACCCCCGCCGCCGGCAAGGCCGCGCCCATCGCGTCGCGCACGACCATCGCCTTGGCATGGGCTTCGGTGAACTCGTCAGCGTAGTGGCCCGAAACCCAGCGCGAATGCTCAAGCGTCTCGGGGCGGACCGGCAGCTGGACATAGCCCGCGCCGTCGAGCGCGGCGTCCATCACCACCAGCGCCGCCGGATGGACCATGTCCTCGGCGTCGTGCAGCACCACGAACCGCGCGCGTTCGCCCGAACGCAGTTCGTCTTCGCTCAGCGCGCCGTAAAGACGGTTGAGGCAATCGGCCTTCGTGGTAGGACCGTCGCGATCATGGATGACCAGACGAACCCGCCGATCCCGCGAACAGGCCTCCATCGCCGCGGCAATGGTCTGCGGATCGTTGCGGTAGCAGCCGATGTAAAGCCGCAGTTGCGCCTGCGGCCAGGCTTCGATGGCGTGGCTGATGGTGGTGGCGATAACCCCGGCCTCGCGCCAGGCGGGGATGAACACGGCGGCGATGCCGGTCAGCGCGCGGTGCGACACGTCTTCCGCAAGCACGGCAGAACGGACCCGTCCCCGCACGAGCAGCCACAGCCACGCGATGTCGATCGCCAGCTCGTCGGCCATGCCGACCAAGAACCAGAACCCGGCAAACAGCATCAGTTCGTATTGCACCACCTGCAGCCATTCGAGCGGTGTCATGACGAACGATGAAGAAGCCAGAGCATGGGCCCAATAGGCCATGCAGCAGAATCCCCCGATTTAACCCATAAGTACAATCCGTAATCCTTTGCACTGAATTTGCAAACAGAACCCTTACAACTGAGGATCCTCGTTATATGCCGCGCCCCGATCATCGCTTCACCCGCATTGCCTCCGCGATGGCCAAGGCCGCGCGGGGCGAAGCCGGGGCGGGCCTGATCCTGATCGCGGCGGCCGCGCTGGCGATGGGGCTGGCCAATTCGCCGTGGGCCGAGGCCTATCACACGCTGTTCCACGCGCCGCTCGGGTGGAGCCCGGTGGCGAAGCTGGCCACGCTCGACCTGTGGATCAACGATGCGCTGATGGCGGTGTTCTTTTTCGTCGTCGGGCTGGAAATCAAGCGCGAGGTGCTGGACGGAGAACTTGCCAGCGCGGCGCGGCGGCGGCTGCCGGTGCTGGCGGCGGGGGCGGGAATGGCGCTTCCCGCACTGGTCTACCTCGCCTTTGCCCGCGACGTGCCGGGCCTGGCACGCGGCTGGGCGATCCCGGCGGCGACCGACATCGCCTTTGCCCTTGGCGTGCTGGCGCTGGTCGGCAAGCGCGCGCACCCGGCCTTGCGCCTGTTCCTGCTGACCGTGGCGATCGTCGATGACCTGGGCGCAGTGGCAATCATCGCGATGTTCTATACCCCCGCGATCGACCTCGCCTGGCTGGGGCTGGCCGCGGCCATCCTCGCGGCGATGGCGCTGCTGGGCTGGCGGCGACAGGGCCGGGTGCTGCCCTTTGCCCTGCTAGGCCTGGTGCTGTGGTTCGCGGTGCTCCATTCCGGCGTCCATGCGACCGTAGCGGGAGTGCTCGCCGCCTTCACGATCCCCCTGCAGCCCAGCGGCGGGACCGGGGACAGCCTGCTGCTGCGACTGGAACACGGCCTGACGCCGTGGAACGCCTATGCCGTGATCCCGCTGTTCGGCTTCGCCAATGCCGGGGTGCATTTCGCCTCGGTAAACAGCGGCGCACCCGCCTCGCCGCTGCCGCTGGCGGTCGGCGCGGGGCTGGTGCTGGGCAAGCAGGTGGGCGTGTTCGGCGCGATCCTGCTGGCGGACCGCACCGGCTTTGCCCCGCGCCCCGGCGGCGCGCCATGGCTGCAGATCTGGGGCCTTGCCGCACTGTGCGGGATCGGCTTCACGATGAGCCTGTTCATCACCGGGCTCGCCTTTCCCGGCCAGCCGCCGCTGATCGACGACGCGCGGATCGGCATTCTTGGCGGCTCGGCAATCTCCGCACTGCTCGGCTTCGCGCTGCTGCGCCTGTCCGGCCGCCGCCCCTCCTGATTTACCAGACGCCGGCGTTGGGCATCGACAGCCACGGTTCGGCGGGTTCCAGCGTTCCATCCTGGAGCAGTTCGACAGAAATCCCGTCCGGCGTCCGGACAAAGGCCATGTGCCCGTCGCGCGGGGGGCGGTCGATCGCCACCCCCGCCGTCATCAGCCGCGCGCAGGTGGCATAGATATCCTCCACCTGAAACGCGAGGTGGCCGAAATTGCGCCCCCCGGCATAGGCCTCGCCGGGCGAGCCATCCTCAGCCGGCCAGTTGTAGGTCAACTCGACCTCGGCCACGCCCGCCTGCCCGGGCGCTGCAAGGAAGATCAGGGTGAAGCGCCCGCGCTCGTTGTCGAAGCGGTGGACTTCCTCCAGCCCGATCAGGCCGAAGAAACGGATCGTCGCCTCCGGGTCGGAAACGCGGATCATAGTGTGGAGATACTTGGTCACTGCGGCGTCCTTCGGCGAATCCGTTCGTCACGCACGATAGCGGCCGTGACGGTCGGTCCAAAAGGAAAAGGCCCGCCCCGGCGAACCGGGACGGGCCTCTTTCAGGTCGTGATCGTCAGATCAGAACGCGGCGGTCAGGCTGACAACGCCAACGGTCTTGGCCTGGCGGAACGCCTGGGCGTTGCCGAAGCTGCCGACCGGACCAAAGGTCCCGGCAAGGCTGCGGTGGCTGAGGTCGGTGCCGACAACCGAAGCGTCAAGCGTCAGCGCCTTCCACGAGTAGCTCACGCCGGCGGCGTAATCGAGATACTGGCGGCCGAAATCAAACCCGCCCATGGTGTAGCCAACATGGCCGTGAACGGTCAGCGGGGTGCTCGGCACGCCGCTGCTCAGTTCACCGAAGACGTAGGTGTTATTGCGGGTCGCCGTGGTGAAGTTGTAGTTGAACACCTTCTGCGCCGGGGCAAAGTTCACGCCCAGCTTGGCCTTGGCCGGGCCATAGGTCTTGGCGACCGAACCATAGACTTCGTAGTAGTTGGCAGCAGGCACACCCGGGTAGATGTAACCATAGACGCCGCCATCGAGGGTCAGGCCGTCAAACGACTTGGTGTAGCCACCGAACACGTCGATTTCGCTGCCGCCGATGAAGATCGGGCTGGTCTTGTTTTCAGCGCTCGACGCCCAGGTGCCGACATAGAAGCCCGAAGCGTGCGAAACGGTGATCGAGGCCTGGCCAACGGGCAGGTTGTCCGACTGCGACAGGCCGCGGAAGCGGTACTGCGAAAGGATCGCGGCGCTTCCAGTGACGGTGACGTCGCTGGCAGGGGCTTCGTCGGCGAACGCCGGTGCGGTAGCGAAGGCAGCGGCAAGCGCGGCGGCAGCGACAAGGCTGCGGACGGTGGTATTCATGCTGTATTCCTTAGACTGTGATGTGGTCCTCATTCCCACTGTGTCTTTCCGGCCGCACTTCATGAAATGGCGCGGTCCAGCCAAGACACGGACTCAATTGGCTCTTCCGCTGCGGTGCACAAGGGAAAATGCCATTTGAGGTTGCGGTGCGACATGACTGTGATGTTTAGGCAACTATCGGTCAGACCATGGATTACGGGTGTGCACGGGGGTCATTGCATGTAAAGAAGGGGCTACCTATACCGCAGCGCAATGTCGCCAGAGCCATGCTGAACGCCCTTCGCAACCTCTTCCGGACCGAACCGGCCACCGCCCTCGCGGCGGTCCCGGCGGATGAGCGGGTCTATGCCGTGGGCGACATCCATGGCCGGCTCGACCTGTTCGCCGAAATGATCCGCGCCATCGACCAAGACGACGCGGTGCGCGGCCCGGCCCGCACCACGGTGATCCTGCTGGGCGACCTGATCGACCGCGGGCCAGACAGCGCCGGCGTTGTCGCCGCCGCGCGGGACTGGCAGCGCTGCCGCAAGGTGCGGATCATCGCCGGCAATCACGAGGAAATGTTGCTGCTCGCGCTCCAGAGCGAGGACGTGCTGCGGACCTTCCTGCGCCACGGCGGGCGCGAGACGCTGATGAGCTATCCGATCGACCCCGAGGTCTATGCCGCCGCCGACTTCGCCGAGGTCCAGGCGCTGATGCACGCCGCCATACCGGCGGCCGACTTCGCCTTCATCTCGGCCTTCGAAGGCGCGATCCGGATCGGCGACTACCTGTTCGTCCACGCCGGGATCGCGCCGGGCGTGCCCATCGAGGACCAGCGCGAGAACGACCTGCGCTGGATCCGCGAGCCGTTCCTGAGCTTTCCCGGCGACCACGGCTGCATCGTGGTCCACGGCCACACCATCACCGAGGCGCCGCAACTGCGGCCCAACCGCATTGGCATTGACACCGGGGCGTTCTCGTCCGGGCGATTGACCGCGCTCGTCCTCGAAGGCACGGACCGCTGGCTGATCGAGGCGCAGGACGCCGATAACCAATTGACGACCTCTACCAGGAGTATTGCATGAAGATCGCGATGGTGGGTTCGGGCTATGTCGGCCTTGTTTCGGGCGCCTGTCTGGCGGACTTCGGGCACGATATTGTCTGCATCGACAAGGACCCCGGCAAGATTGAACGTCTCCAGGCCGGGATCATGCCGATCTACGAGCCGGGGCTGGCCGAACTGGTCGCCGGCAACGTCAAGGCGGGCCGCCTGTCCTTCACCACCTCGCTGGCCGAAGGGATCGACGGCGCGCAGGCGATCTTCATCGCGGTCGGCACCCCTTCGCGCCGGGGCGATGGCCATGCCGACCTCTCGTTCGTCTATGCCGTGGCCGAGGAAATCGGCCAGAACCTGAAAAACCCGGCGGTGATCGTCACCAAGTCGACCGTCCCGGTCGGCACCGGCGACGAGGTCGAGCGCATTGTCGCCGAGGCCAATCCCAAGGTCCGCTTCGCCGTCGCCTCGAACCCCGAGTT
>CAYFJH010000092.1:9336-10463 GCA_964343385.1 uncultured Novosphingobium sp.
CGGCGATTTCAAGCGCCCGGACCGCATCGTGATCGGCGCAGAGGATGAATTCGGCAAGCAGGTGATGCAGGAGGTCTATCGCCCACTGTTCCTCAACCAGGCCCCGCTGGTCTTCACCAGCCGCCGCTCGTCCGAAATGATCAAATACGCCGCCAACGCCTTCCTTGCGACCAAGATCACCTTCATCAACGAGATCGCGGACCTGTGCGAAAAGGTTGGGGGCGACGTTCAGGACGTCGCGCGCGGGATCGGCCTTGATAACCGCATCGGCGGCAAGTTCCTTCACGCCGGGCCGGGCTATGGCGGATCGTGCTTCCCCAAGGACACCCTCGCCCTGCTCAAGACGGCAGAGGACTATGACAGCCCGCTGCGCATTGTGGAGGCGGTGGCCAAGGTCAACGAAAGCCGCAAGCGGGCGATGGGCCGCAAGGTGATCGACGCGCTCGGCGGACAGGAAGCCGCGCGCGGCAAGAAGGTCGCCCTGCTCGGCCTGACCTTCAAGCCCAACACCGACGACATGCGCGACGCGCCGTCCATCGCCATCGCCCAGACCTTGCAGGACGCGGGCGTCACCGTCTCGGCCTATGACCCCGAAGGCATGGACATGGCCGCGCCGATGATGCCCGGCGTCGCCATGACCGGCAGCGCCTATGAAGCCATCGAGGGCGCCGACGCGGTAGTCCTCGTCACCGAATGGGACGCCTTCCGCGCGCTCGACTTCGGCAAGGTCAAGGCACTGGCCAAGGCCCCGGTCCTGATCGACCTGCGCAACGTCTACCGCCCCGAAGAAGTGCGCGCCAAGGGCTTCACCTACCTCAGCGTCGGGCGGGGGTGAGGGTTTCGCGGCCCCTGCCTGCCACACCGGGCAGGGCGGGGCGCGATGCAGCAATAAAACGCCAGGGGGCCTGTAAGCCGGGTTCTGTAGCGCGGACGGTATCCCAGGAGAGACCGTATCCGCACTGGCAGCCATTCCTCTAGGCCATGCGTTGCCGCGTGGCTCAAGCAACCAACCCGGGCGGTCGGGTCGAAACAACCTGCATTGAAGCCGAAACTTCGCCGCGTGCCGCCCCTATTCGGTCTTGCTCCGGGTGGGGTTTGCCATGCCGCTCCTATTACCAGTCGCGCGG
>CAYFJH010000093.1:0-10315 GCA_964343385.1 uncultured Novosphingobium sp.
TGGCCGGGCGGGGGAGTGGGCTGGTGCCGCCCTGTCTCAGTGTTACTGAAACAAAGTCTAAAGCGCCAGCGGCAGCAGCGCCGCCACGCAGCTCGCCAGCAAGGCGGCAATCGCGGGCCAGCACCGCCGCCCGCCGCCGATCGTCGCGGCAATGCCGGCCTTGAACAGGCTATTGAGCAGGATCGGCGGCAACAGCACAAGGCCTGCCATGCGCCCCGACAGCGTGTTCTGCGGCAGGCTCCCCAGCGCGATGATCGCCGAATCGACGTCGACCGTGCCGGTGATCGCCAGCACCCAGGCCAATTCGCGATTGCCGAAATGGACAAGCGTCCACCGCGCCGCCAGCGTCAGGGCCATTACCAGCGCCATCATCAGCACCGCCGGGCCAAGGTCGAACGGATTGCGCAGCGCCACCGCGCCGTCCCCGGCCGCCTGCGCTCCACTGGCCGCGCGCCGCAGCAGCAGCGTCGCGCCAAGGCTGACCAGCATCGCCGGGACCGCGCCGGCGGCCAGCGTCGGCACGGCGAGCGGCGCGAACAGCGCGGTCAGGACCACGACCCGCACGAACATCACGGCCGAGGCGAGGGTGATCGCCGCGTTGAGCAGCCGGGGCTCCCCGTCGCCGTCGCGCTGCCTCGCGGCCATGGCCGCCGTGACCGCCGTCGATGACACCATCGCCCCGGTGGCCGCCATGGCCAGCGTGCCGCGCGCCGGACCCAGCCACTTGGCGGCAAGATAGCCGGCAAAGGAAAATCCGGAGACCATGACCACCACCAACCACAAGGCGCGCGGCTTCCAGGCGTCGAGCGGCCCCATCGGCGTATTCGGGAGCAGCGGCAGGATCACCAGCGCGACCAGCGCGAACCGGCCGATCGCCATGACCTCGCGTTCGTCAAAGCTGCGCACCAGCCGGTGCAGCGGCGCCCGCATGGCCAGCACCGCCACAACCGACCCGCCCGCCGCCGCCGCGGCCATGGGGTTGCCGCCGCCCGCGATGAACCCGCAGGCAAGGGTCAGCAGCGCAACCAGCGCAGCGGTTCCGCTGGCGGCAGTGCGACTCTCGCCGCTGGTCCGCCAATAGCCGGCCACCACCAGCGCCGCCGCTGCGGCCAGCACGATCCCTGCCAGCATCGACGCAAAAGGGGCTGCCGCCCCGGCCAGTCCGCCGGCGAGGCCAAACAGCCCGAAGGTGCGCACCCCGGCAAAGCGCGTGCCGGCCAGTTCCTTGCGCTGCGCCCAGCCGCGCTGGATGCCGACCAGCAGGCCAAGCCCCAGCGCAAGCGCAACATTGGCAAGATCGGCCAATCCCAGAACGACGATGGTATCGCTATGCAATTTTTGCCTCTGGCTCTCTGCTATCCCCCCAGCAATGACACCCGGACAGGGCGCGGACAAGCAAAAGCCCGGCCCCCTCGCGTTGAGGGGGTCGGGCCTTTTATTCCGGCGGTAAGCAAGAACGCCAGTGGATCAGCTGTCCTTGCGGCTCGTGATTGTGTCGCGGGGCGTGCCCGCAGCATTCAGCGCGCCGCTGCCCTGCGTGACGCGCAGGTTGTTCTGGACGTGCTTGACGCCGGAAATCCAGTCGATGCAATCCTCGGCGCGGCGCTTGGCCCCACGGCTGGTAACCGTGCCGTTCAGCGTCACCTCGCCGTCCTTCACCGCGACCGAAATCTGCCGCGCGTTCAAGCGCGGGTCGTCGGTCAGCCGGTCGTTGACATCCTCGCGGATGCGCTCGTCCGAACGGGTATAGTCGGCCGGCCCGTGCCCGCGATAGTCCTGCTCGCGGCGCTGGGCGGCATCCTCGTCGCCGAACCACGAGGCAATCTCGTCGCCGGCGCGGGCAAGGAAGCCGCGACCGCCGCGCATCTCGCCGCTGTCGCGTCCGTAATCCGGGCCATAACCCCGGCCATAGCCCGGATTGCTCGCTCCCCCCGCACCGCCGAAGCCGTGCCTGGAAAAGCGGTCATCATAGTTGTCGCCGTCGCCCATCCCGTAACCGGCGGCAAATCCCTGGCTGCCGGGCGAACGCCAGTCATCGTGCCCGCGCGGCGCGGCATTGCCCCAGTCGCGCGAAGGTTCAACCGGCGCATAGCCGGGCGCGGCGCGGTTGGCCGAGCCTGCCGACCATTCGCGCTGCTGTGGTTGTCTGGGCCGGTCTGCATTCCACTGCGTCTCGTCGCTGCTGCGCCGGTCGTCATCATTCCAGCCGCCCTGCTGCGGGCGGCGGCCTTCGTCCCATCGCGGGGAATTGGTCATCGGTCATCTCCTCGTTCAGCGCGCCCGCACGGGGAAAAATCCTCCGCGCGAGCGGGCCATGATGTAGCAACGCACAGCCGCCCCGCTTGTTGCGTTCCGCTGCCGTGCTACGCCGCGCGCGCCGTCCATTCCGGCGCGGGATGGTTCCTGTGCGGGAGGAGCGATGAACGTTGCGCAGGGCCGCCGGCGTGCCATTATCGCCGCCATGATCCCCGCCGATCCGCCGCCCGAGATTGCCGACTGGTTCGCCCGGCGCGGCTGGCGGGTCCGCGAACATCAGTCCGGAATGCTCGCCGCCGCTGCGCGCGGAGCCCATGCCTTGCTCGTTGCCGATACCGGCGCGGGCAAGACCCTTGCCGGGTTTCTCCCCACGCTGGCCGCCTTCGCGCCGTCGGTCCTCGCCGGCCAGGTGCCGCCCGAAGGCCTGCACACCCTCTACGTCTCGCCGCTGAAAGCGCTCGCCCACGACGTCCAGCGCAACCTCATCGCCCCGATCGAGGAAATGGGCCTGCCGATCCGCGTCGAAACCCGCAGCGGGGATACTCCGTCCGACCGCAAGGCCCGCCAGCGCAGCCGCCCGCCGCATGTGCTGCTGACCACGCCCGAATCGCTCTCGCTGCTGCTCAGCTATCCCGAAAGTTCCACGCTGTTCGCGGGGCTCAAACGCATCGTCATCGACGAAGTCCACGCCTTCGCCTCCGGCAAGCGCGGCGACCTGCTCGCCCTTTCGCTCGCCCGGTTGCAGACCCTGTCTCCGCGGCTCCAGCGCGCGGCGCTCTCCGCCACCGTTGCGGATCCGGACCAGTTCCGCGGCTGGCTCGCCCCGTGGGGCGAGATCGACGCGGTCGACCTCGTCATCGGCGAAAAGGGCGCTGCCCCGCACCTCTCGATCCTCCTGCCCCAGGACGAATGCGTTCCCTGGGGCGGCCATGCGGCGGCCTGGGCCGTGCCGCAGATCTACCAGCGGCTGCGCGAGCACCGCACCACGCTCATCTTCACCAACACGCGCTTTCTCGCCGAATATATCTTCCAGCGGCTGTGGGACGTGAACGAGGACAACCTGCCGATCGGCATCCACCATGGGTCGCTGTCAAAGGAAGCGCGGCGCAAGGTCGAAGGGGCGATGGCGCGCGGCGAGCTGCGCGCGCTGGTCTGCACCGCCAGCCTCGATCTCGGGGTGGACTGGGGCGACGTTGACCTTGTCATCCAGATGGGTGCGCCCAAGGGCTCCTCGCGCCTGCTCCAGCGGATCGGCCGCGCCAACCACCGCCTCGACAGCCCGAGCAAGGCGCTGCTCGTCCCCGGAAATCGCTTCGAATACCTGGAGGCCATGGCCGCGCTCGAGGCGGTCGAGAAGGGTCAGCGCGACGGCGAGGGCTTCCGCCTGGGCGGGCTCGACGTCCTTGCCCAGCACGTCATGGCCTGCGCCTGTGCGGGGCCATTCGACGAGGCCGCACTCCACGCCCAAATCCGTGCGGCCACGCCCTACGCCTGGGTCGATGACGCCGCGTGGGAGCGCATGCTCCAGTTCGTCGCGACCGGCGGCTATGCGCTCAAGGCCTATGACCGGTTCCGCCGGATCGTGCGCGACCGCGACGGCACCTGGCGGCTGGCCCATCCCGAACAGGCCCACCGCCACCGGCTCAATGCCGGGATCATCGTCGATGCGGAAATGCTCGACGTGCGCTTTCGCAACGGTCGCGCGCTGGGCAAGGTCGAGGAAGGCTTTGGCGCCGGGCTGTCGCCGGGCGACACCTTCCGCTTCGCCGGCATGGACCTCGAGGTCGAAAGCCTCCGCGACCTGGAAATCGTCGTCCGCGCCGCCAAGCGCGCCGGGACGATCCCCAGCTACATGGGTGCGCGGCTGCCGATCTCCTCACACCTTGCTGACCGCGTCCGCCGCCTGCTGGTTGATCGCGCCGGGTGGAGCCGCTTTCCCGACGACGTGCGTGAATGGCTCGAAGTGCAGGACTGGCGCTCGCGCCTGCCGGGACCGGACGAACTGCTGGCGGAAAGTTTCCCCTGGCAAGGCAGCGAATACACCGTGTTCCATACCTTCGAGGGCTGGAACGCAAACCAGTCGCTCGGCATGCTGATTACCCGGCGGATGGAGGATCTCGGGCTTTCGCCGCTGGGGTTCATCGCCAATGACTATGCGGTGGCGGTGTGGGGGCTAAGGCCGATCGCCGACCCCGCGCCGCTGCTGTCGCCCGACATCCTGACCCACGAGTTCGTGGACTGGGTCCAGAATTCGCACCTCCTGCGCCGCGCCTTCCGCGAGGTCGCCGTAATCGGCGGGCTGGTCGAACGGCAGCATCCGGGCAAACGCAAGTCGGGCCGGCAGGTAACCTTCTCGACCGACCTGATCTATGACGTGCTCAAGAAATACGAGCCCGACCATGTCCTGATCGAGGCGGCCTGGGCCGATGCCCGGACGCGGTTGACCGATCTGGGGCGGGTCGCCGATGTGCTGGGCCGTGCCGCCGGACAACTGGTCCACGTCCGGCTCGAACGCGTCAGCCCGCTGGCTGTGCCGCTGCTGGTGATGATCGGACGCGAGAGCCTTCCCGCAGGTGCCGCCGACGATGAACTGCTCATCGAGGCCGAGAGCCTGGCCGCGCAGGCGATGCGGCCCGGCCCGCCGCGCGAGCCGTAACGCTGCGGACATGAAAAGGGGGCGGATCGCTCCGCCCCCTTTTCGCTTTGTGCAGGAACCTGCGCAGCTCGATTACCGGGCCTTGGGAGCGCCAGCTGCCTTGCTGAATTCCGAATACATTTCGTTTCCGACGAACCCGAACTTGGTCACACCCGAACCCTTGATGATGTTCAGGACCTGAACCGACATCTCGTAGCTCGCACCCTGCTCGGGCTGATACTGCAGCTCCGGTTCGGGGTTCATCTGCATCGACTGCTGCAACAGGGCCACGAGCTGGCCGGTGTTGATCGCCCCGCCGTTCCAGAGGATCTGGTCGGCATTGGTGATGACGAGCTTGTTCTTGACCGGCTCGACCTTGATATCGCTCGGCGGCGGGTTCGGCGACGGAAGGTCGATGTTGACCGCGTGGGTGGCGACCGGAATGGTAATGATGAACATGATGAGGAGAACGAGCATGACGTCGATAAGCGGCGTCGTGTTCATCTCCATCATCGGCGAGCCATCATCCTTGCCGCCTGACATTGCCATGGGAATTACTCCTTAAAAACCGGGGGGACGAGGCCGAAGCCTCAACCCTTCGGATCGACCGGGTTCGAGATGAAGCCGACCGTCGGATAGCCAGAGATCTGCACGTTGTAGATCGCACCGGCCACGCAGCGCCACGGGGCGTTGACGTCGCCGCGGATATGCACCTGCGGGATCTTGTCGGGGTTTGCGCGCAGGGCCTCGGGACCGCCTTCGCGCTTCACGATCGTGTCGAGACGCTTGAAGGCCATGTCGCGCAGTTCCTGCGAATCGACCGCGGTGATGTTGTTGAAATAGATCCGGCACTGGCCGTTGCGCGAAGCACCTTCGAAGCCTGCGTCGCCCGCAGAGCGACCGCCGGCATCGGTGGTGCTCACGGTCAGCAGCAGGTTCTCGACCTTGTCCTTCGACTCCTGCGAAACCATGATCGGCAGGCGCAGCTTTTCGATCGTCTGGATCGCGACCGGAACCGCGATGAGGAAGATGATCAGCAGCACCAGCATCACGTCCACCAGCGGGGTCGTGTTGATGTCAGACATCGGGCGTTCTTCCCCGCCGCCGCCCATCGAAATCGCCATAATTACATCCTATCCTGTCTTGGAAGGCCGGGTGGGGCGGATCGGCATGCTGCGATCCAGCCCCCCGGCTTGGCGGGAGCCCCCCTTGGAGGGCATCACGCCGAGGGCAGCCAGGCTTACGGCTTCGCGGGAGCAGCAGCAGGCTTGGCCGGAGCAGCCTTGGCCGGAGCAGCAACCACGGCAGGCTTCACGATGCCCTTCGAGTTGATGTTGGCAAGCACGTCGGTCGAGAAGCCCTGGAGGTGCTCGGCGATGCGCTTGTTGCGGGCCTGGAGGTAGTTGTAGGCAAGCACGGCCGGAACCGCGACGAGCAGACCGAGCGCGGTCATGATAAGCGCTTCGCCGACCGGACCAGCGACCTTGTCGATCGAGGCCGAACCGGCAAGGCCGATGGCGATCAGCGCGCGGTAGATGCCGACCACGGTGCCGAACAGGCCGATGAACGGCGAGGTCGCGCCAACGGTGGCGAGGAACGGCAGGCCCGAGGCGAGGCGGGCGTTGATCGAGGCTTCCGAACGGGCCAGCGAGCCGTGCAGCCAGTCATGGGCTTCCATGGCGTCGGTCATCTTGCCGTGCTGGTCTTCGGCAGCAAGGCCGTCATCGACGATCTGGCGGTAGGCGCTGTTCTTCTCGAGCTTGGCGGCACCTTCCTTGAGGGTGACGGCGCGCCAGAACGAAGCGCGGACGTCGCGGCCCTGCTTCAGGATCTTCGACTGTTCGAACCACTTGGTGAACAGGATGAAGAACGAACCGAATGACATGACGCCGAGAATGGTGACGGTGGCGTAAGCGATGAAACCGCCCTGCTCCAGGGCTTCGGCGAAGCCGAACTTGTTCTGCGGAGCGGCGGCGCCGGCCGCGAGAATGTGAATAAGCATGCGATAGTCCTCTCAAGAAAGTGAAAAGCAGAAAGCCGGTCAGCCCGGCTGGGAAATCCGGCCCGGCCGGATCCCCGAAAGAGAGCGTCAGTCCTTGGGAATGACCCAGCGGGTGCGGCTCACGTAGGAACCGCTCGTGGGCTGCCCGTCGCCATCGGTCGCCGGCGAGAAGCGGGCGCGGCGGCGCAGGTTGTCGCAGGTGGCCTGATCGAGATCAGGGCTCCCGCTGGAGCTGGTGACCTCGCAGTTGGTGACCCGGCCATCCGGTCCGACCGACAGGCGGAAGCCGGTCGTGCCTTCGCGTTCTTCACGCAGCGCGCGCGACGGATAGTCGTTGGTGGTCACCCATTCCTGCGGGCGACCCCTGGGCTGCGCCTGCTTGGGCGGAATCCGCGGGGCCGGCGGCGCGATCACCGGCGCCGGGGGCGCGATGATGGGCACGACGGGGGCCGGCGGCGGAGCAACCTGCACGGTCTGGATCTGCGGCGCGGTCGTGATCACGTCGATCCTGACCGGTGGGGCGACCGGCGGCGGCGGGGCAGGCATGTCCTTCGGAGGCGGCGGCGGCGGCTCCTCTGGCTTTTTCTCCTCCTTGATGTCCACGGTCGTCAGCTTCTTGATCATGTTCCGCGCGCCTTCATAGGCAAGGCCGGTGACCAAGGCATAGACCAAGGCGATGTGAATCAGTGCAACGATGATCAGTGCGATAATCTTGTTACCGCTCATCTGTTGGTCAGCGTAAGCCATTCAGACGCATCACTCCATAGCAACGCCCCGGAAAATCCGGGGCATCCCAGGCCCACGGCGAGATGCCGCGAACCCAGATAAAAATTAATTTTCCACCCTGCCGGAACGGTCCGGAATGCTTGGTGCAGGCGGGCCGGCACAAGCAAGGTATTGTGGTCACCCTTGGCAGGTGTACCTGTTTTTCCGCGAGCATTAGCGTCGCTTGGGGACCCGCGCAACGCTTGAATCCGCCCTGTAGCGGGTTAACGGTCAATTCATAACCGTTAACATCAAAACTTGGCCGCTTTCGGGCAATACGTGCAATGCAGCATACCGCTGGAATCGAATCGGAGCCTAGGTGATGTGTCGTGGTAAGGCCAGATATGGCGTGACCAAAAAGTTCCGACTGGTGGGAAACGCGTTGCTCGCGGCCTTTTTCGCAGCGTCGATCCAGGTGCCGGCGGCGGTTCATGCTGCATCCCCGCCCCCCGTCCCGCTCCTTACCTATGCCGACTTCGCCGACCTCGCCGACCGGTCGCCCACGGTGGTCCGCGCGCAGGTCCGCAAGGTCATCGCGCTCGAGCCTGCGCGGGCAACCGACGTGCGTCCGGGCTGGGCGCGGATCTATGTCGAGGCGCGCGCCGTCACGCTGCTTGCCGGCCCCGCGCTGACGGGTGACGCGCTCCGCTATCTGGCTGACGTTCCGGTTGATTCCAAAGGGAAAATTCCAAAGCTGACCAAGCGCGACGTGCTGTTGTTCGCCCGGTCTGTCCCGGGACGTCCGGCCGAGTTGCAGCTTGTCGCTCCCGACGCTCAGGTGCTGTGGAGCGCTGAGGGCGAGACCCGTCTGAGGACCGTCCTGCACGACCTGCTGGCGGCCGGCGCGCCTGGCCGGATCGGCAAGGTCCACGAGGCGATCTTCGTTCCCGGCAACCTCGTCGGCGAGGGCGAGACGCAGATGTTTCTCGAAACGGCCAGCGGCGAACCGGCCTCGATCACCGTTACCCACATCCCGCCCAGCGAGCGCCGGTGGAGCGTGTCTTTCTCCGAGGTCGTCGATTCGTCTGGTGCCCCGCCGGCGCGTGAAACGCTTGCCTGGTATCGCCTTGCCTGCTTTCTGCCGCGGACATTGGCCCCCACCGCCAACGTCTCGTCGACCGACTCCGACCGCGCCCAGGCCGGCGCGGACTATGCCTGGGTGCTGGGCGAACTGGGCACCTGCCCGCGTACCCGGCGCTGAAACCGCCCGTTTTCGGCGAATCGCCTGCTTGCGTGCTCTGGCCTTTCGTCGCCGCTTGCCCTAGTGGCGCGGCCGAAAGGGATGATCATGGCCGAACCGCTTCGTATTGCGCTCGCAGGACTGGGAACCGTGGGGGCGGGCGTGATTCGCCTGATCGAACCCAACGCGGCGCTGATTGCGCGCCGCGCCGGCCGGCCGATCCAGATCACCGCCGTCAGCGCGCGTGACCGCTCGAAAAAGCGCGGCGTCGATCTCTCGCCCTATGCCTGGGAAGACGACATGGTCGTCATGGGCGAACGCCCCGATGTCGACGTCGTGGTCGAACTGGTCGGCGGTGCGGACGGCCCGGCGCTGGCGCTTGCCCGCACCACGATCGAGGCGGGCAAGGCATTGGTAACGGCCAACAAGGCGATGATCGCCCACCACGGGCTCGAACTCGCGTCCAAGGCCGAGGCGGCGCACGTGGCGCTCAAGTTCGAGGCGGCGGTGGCCGGCGGCATCCCGGTGATCAAGGGCCTGCGCGAAGGTGCCGCGGCCAACGCGATCGAGCGCGTCTACGGCATCCTCAACGGCACCTGCAATTTCATCCTCTCGACCATGGAAGATACCGGGCGTGATTTCGGCGACGTCCTCGCCGAAGCCCAGGCGCGCGGCTATGCCGAGGCCGACCCGACCTTCGACATCGAAGGCACCGACGCCGCGCACAAGCTGTCGATCCTGGCGGCCATCGCCTTTGGTTCGAAGATCGATTTCGCCTCGGTCGACACCGCCGGCATCTCGCGCCTGCGCGCCGCGGACATCGCCCAGGCCGATTCGCTCGGCTATGTCATCCGCCTGATCGGCATGGCCGAACCCGACGCCAGCGGCCCCGTCCCCCGGCTGTTCCAGCGCGTCCAGCCGCACCTCGTGCCGTTCGACCATCCGCTCGCCCATGTCGACGGGGCCACCAACGCCGTTGTCGCGGAAGGCAATTTCTCCGGCCGGCTGCTGTTCCAGGGTGCCGGTGCCGGCGATGGCCCCACCGCCAGCGCCGTGGTCGCCGACCTGATCGACATCGCGCGCGGCGAGATCGGCGCGCCGTTCTCGGTCCCCGTGGCCGAGCTCGAAACGCTTGGGGCCGCAGAATCGGGCCACCGGACCGGGCGCTGCTATGTCCGCTTCATCGTGGCCGACCGTCCCGGCGTCCTCGCCGAGATTACCGCGGCCATGCGCGATGCGGACGTCTCGATCGAAAGCCTGATCCAGAAGGGCCGGGCCGAAGCCGAAGGCGAGGTTCTCGTCGCCATGGTCACTCATGACGGCCCCGAAAGCGCCGTGACCAAGGCGCTGCATCTGCTCGAAGGTTCCGCCAGCCTCGCCAGCCCGCCACTGGTGATGCATATTCTCGGCGAATAAGGGCCTTAGACTCTGTTTCAGTAACACTGAAACAGGGCGGCACCAGCCCACTCCCCCGCCC
>CAYFJH010000094.1:0-3305 GCA_964343385.1 uncultured Novosphingobium sp.
CAATCTCTCAACCATAGCCACTGACGGTAAGCGGGGCCGCGGCCCCACCTTGCGTTGACGTGACCCCGGACTTTCATCCAGTCGCGATTAGAGCCTCGGCGCGGAAGTTGGTGGCGGGTAGTGGGAGCCGGGCGAGCCGCACAAGGCGGCCCCGCTTACGGCCTCCCCAAGCCCGGTGAGCCATTCGGCGATCATGGCGCGACCTGCGGCGACGGCGCGCGCACCGTGCTGCGCGTGGACGGCGCGCAAGGCTTCTTCGTCGAGGCCCGCTTCGGCCAGCATGTCCAGCCCTTGCTCGATCCACGCGTCGAAACGCGGGTCGAGCCCCATTTCGGCGTGGAATTGCAGCGCCAGCACGCTGGGCCCATGCCGGAACGCCTGATGGGCATAGCGGTGGCTTGACGCCAGCAATTCAGCCCCCGCGGGAAGGGTAAAGGTGTCGCCGTGCCAGTGCAGCACGGGAACCCCGGCAATATGGCGCAGCAGCCCGGTAGGTTCATGGATTTCGACCGGATGGAACCCGATTTCCTTGTGCGGGCCGGCAAAAACTTCCGCGCCCATCGCAGCCGCGATCATCTGTGCGCCGAAGCACACGCCTAGCGTCGGACGCTGGGCCGCAATCCGCTGCGACAGGCGGCGCAACTGGCAGGAAATCCACGGATGTTCCTCGCGTTCGTAGACGCCCATCGGCCCGCCCATCATGATCAGCAGGTCGGGTTCGCGCAGGTCCACGGCGGAGAAGGCCGGATCGGCCACGTCGATGCGGTCGACCGCATAGCCGGCTGCTTCGATCGGCTCGCGGAACCCCGCGACGCCTTCATAGGGGACATGCCGGATGATAAGGGCGGATTTGGTCATCATGCTTCAGAAGGTGATCGCCCGGCGCGGTTCGACGCGGATGGTCTGGCCCGGCGCGGGTGCGGTTTCGCTGGCGTCGAGGTCGATCTCGACCAGCCGGTCCGATCCTTCCACCCGTCCTTCGATCCGCCACGCCCCGCCCCGCCGGAACACGCATTCTACCCGCACTTCTTCGCCGCCTTCCGCCACGATGGCGATGTCATGCGGGCGAACGTGGAGGTCTGTCCCCGCGCTCGGGATATGGCTGGTTTCGCCCACGAAGCTCGCCACGAACGGGCTTGCCGGGCTCATGTAGACTTCCTCGGGCGTTCCGATCTGCTCGATCTTGCCGTGGTCCATTACCACCACGCGGTCGGCCATTTCCAGCGCCTCGTCCTGGTCATGGGTGACGAAGATCGAGGTGAGCCCCATCTGGCGGTGCAGGTCGACCAGCCAGCGCCGCAGATCCTTGCGCACCTTGGCGTCGAGCGCGCCGAACGGCTCATCAAGCAGCAGCAGCTGAGGCTGGATCGCCAGCGCCCGGGCCAGCGCCACGCGCTGCCGCTGGCCGCCCGACAGCTGCGCCGGATAGCGCTTGCCCAGACCTGGAAGCTGGACCAGCCCGAGCAGTTCCTCGGCCCGGTCGCGGATCGCCGCCTTCGACGGGCGCTCCTTGCGGCTTTTCACGCTGAGGCCGAAAGCAATGTTTTCCGCCACGGTCATATGCCGGAACAGCGCATACTGCTGAAACACGAAGCCTACCTGACGTTCGGCCACCGACAGGTCGCTGACGTCCTCACCGTTAAAGCACACACGCCCGGCGTCCTGGAAATCGAGCCCTGCAATAATCCGCAGCAGGGTGGTCTTGCCCGAACCCGACGGCCCAAGCAGGGCGATGAACTCGCCCGGCCGAATATGCAGGTTGATGTCGTGCAGCGCGGGGAAGTCCCCAAAACGCTTCGACAGGTTCTCTAACCGGATCAATGCCGTGCACCTCCATGCAGGTCAAAACGCCATTCCAGCACAGTCTTGGCCACCAGCGTCACCAGCGCAAGGCCGGCCAGCAACGAGGCGACCGCGAAGGCTCCGACGAAATCATATTCGTTGTACAGAATTTCCACGTGGAGCGGCATCGTGTTGGTCTCGCCCCGGATGTGTCCGGAGACTACCGACACTGCGCCGAATTCGCCCATGGCCCGCGCGTTGCACAGCAGGACACCGTAAAGCAGGCCCCAGCGGATGTTGGGCAGGGTGACATGCCAGAACGCCTGCCAGCCGCTTGCTCCGAGCGAGATCGCCGCTTCCTCGTCAGCCTTGCCCTGTTCCATCATCAGCGGGATCAGTTCGCGCGCGACGAAAGGGAAGGTGATGAACACCGTCGCCAGAATGATCCCCGGCACGGCAAAGATGATCCGCACGTCGTGTTCGGCCAGCCATTCGCCGAAATAGCCATTGGCCCCGAACAACAGCACGAAGATCAGGCCCGACACCACCGGAGACACCGAGAACGGCAGGTCGATCAGCGTGATCAGCAGCGACTTGCCGGGAAAGCGGAACTTGGTGATCGCCCACGAGGCGGCGACCCCGAACACCATGTTGAGCGGCACGCTGATCGCGGCGATCAGCAGCGTCAGCTTGATCGCCGAGATCGCGTCGGGCGTCACCACCGCTTCTGCAAAGACGCCGATGCCCTGCTTGAGCGCTTCGGAGAACACTGCGACCAGCGGCAGGGCGAGGAAGAACGCCAGGAAGGCCAGCGCCACCGTGATCAGCACAATGCGCGCCAGCGGACCTTCGCTGGTGCTGCGGCGCGAGACCGAGCGGGCGGAGCGCAGCGACGGGCTCATGCGCCGTACCGCGCGCGCGCGGTGGCCTGGATCACGTTGATCAGCAGAAGGATGGCAAAGCTTGCCAGCATCATCACCGTGGCGATCGCGGTCGCCCCGGCATAGGCGTATTGTTCGAGCTGGGTCACGATCAGCAAGGGCGCAATCTCGGTCCTGCCGGGCATGTTGCCCGAGATGAAGATCACCGAGCCATATTCGCCCACTCCCCGCGCGAAGGACAGCGCAAAGCCGGTGAGCAGGGCCGGGGCGATGGCGGGAAAGATGATCCGGCCAAACACGTCACGGCGGCTTGCCCCCAGCGTCGCGGCGGCTTCCTCCACTTCCTTGCCAAGGTCGGCCAGTACAGGTTCGACCGAGCGGACAACGAACGGCAGGCCGATGAACACCAGCGCGATGACAATGCCCAGCGGAGTGAACGCGACCTTGATCCCCATCGCTTCGAGATAGCGACCGATCCAGCCGTTCGGGGCATAAAGCGCGGTCAGCGCAATGCCGGCCACGGCGGTCGGCAGCGCGAAGGGCAGGTCGACCAGCGCGCCGATGATCCGCTTGCCGGCAAAATCGTAGCGCACCAGCACCCAGGCCACCAGCAGGCCGAACACCGCATTGACCGCGCCCGCC
>CAYFJH010000094.1:3315-10065 GCA_964343385.1 uncultured Novosphingobium sp.
CCCGCCGCGGCCGCCGTGCCGAAGCTGAGCCGGTAGGCCGCCAGCGCGCGCGACGAAAAGCCGACCCGGACGAATTCATCCCAGCCCATCCCGGCCGAGCGCAGGAAGATCGTCGCGAGCGGGATCAGGACGATCAACGTCAGCCAGCCCACGGTGAACCCGAAGGTCAGCGCGAAGCCCGGCAGGGCCGACCGCCGACGGAACGGGCGCCGACGGAAAGGGCGCAAGGGCCGCGAACCGGCGCGAACAAGCGGGGAAGGGGCGTTATCGGCCATTTGCAGCGGTCTGCTCACGGGTCGGGCGTATAGCCGGTGACAGGATATTGCGGCGGAAGCGTGGCTTATTTCCTGGCATAGATCTGATCGAACACGCCGCCATCGTCAAAGAACTGCTTCTGCGCCTTGGCCCACCCGCCGAAATCCTGGTCCACCGTCACCAGGCTGACGTCGGGGAACTGGGCCTTGTATTTCGCGGCCACGGCGGCATCGCGCGGCCGATAGAAATTGTGCGCGATCATGTCCTGCGCCTGCGGGGTATAGAGGTATTCGAGATAGGCCTTGGCCGCCGCCTCGGTCCCGTGCTTCTTGGCATTGGCCGAAACCACCGCGACCGGCGGCTCTGCCAGGATCGAGAGCGAGGGCACGACAACCTCGAAGTCACCCCTCCCTTTTTCGTGTGAATGGCCCATCTTCTTCTGCGCGAGCAGCGCCTCGTTCTCCCATGAAATCAGGACATCCCCGATCCCGCGTTCGGCAAAGGTCGTTGTCGCGCCCCGCGCGCCGCTGTCAAGCACCGGGACATGGCCGAACAGCTGTGTGACATAGTTTCGCGCCGCCGCGTCCGAACCGCCGCCTGCCTTGCGCCCATAAGCCCAGGCGGCGAGGAAGTTCCAGCGCGCCCCGCCGCCGGTCTTGGGGTTCGGAGTGATCACCTCGACACCGGGTTTCACCAGGTCGGCCCAGTCGCGGATGCCCTTGGGATTGCCCTTGCGGACAAGAAACACGATGGTCGAGGTGTAGGGCGCGGAATTGCCGGGCAGGGCCTTTTGCCAGTCCGCCGGAAGCAGCATGGCCTTCTTGGCGATGGCGTCGATGTCATAGGACAGCGCCAGCGTCGCCACGTCGGCACCAAGCCCGTCGATAATCGCCCGGCTCTGCTTGCCCGAGCCGCCATGGCTCATCCGGAACTTCACGGCCTGACCAGTCTTCTGCTGCCAGGCGGCGGCAAAGGCGGGGTTGATTGCCTGATAAAGCTCGCGCGTCGGATCATAGGAGACGTTGGTCAGTTCGACGGTGTTGGCGTCCTTGCTCCCCGAACAGCCCGAAAGGGCGGCGGTGAAAACAAGAGCGGCGCTCTGGAACAGGCGGCGATTCATGCGAAGACCCCTCGATGTGGCGGCGCACCTGTATACTCAATCATAAAGATAGACATTAAATTTTATGTGTCCAGGTGTCTAGCGCAGCTTGTCATCACAACGGATGGGTTCGCAAATCACAATTCCCTGCCGGACCGGACGTTCCTTCGTCCCAAGGCAAAGTCGTTTCAATTCAGCGCTCCTTCGCGTTCCCGTCAGTGCAGGTTGGTATTACCCGCCTGATCGAGCCGGCGTCCGGTTAGCCGGGACAGCAGCTTCCTGCCGAAGCTCCAGTCACCAAGGTTCGAATCGGCGTTGACGTGGCCGACCGCGCCGGCATCGGCAAACCGGCAACCCCAGTCCCGCGCGAGTTCGGTCGCGCTGCGCAGCGAGCACCACGGATCGTCGCGGCTGGCCACCAGCAACGTCGGGAACGGCAATTCGCGGCGCGGCGCGGCCCCGAACCGCGCGACGCGCGGATCGATCCCCGGCCGGTCGATGTCAGGCGGGGCCACCAGCAACGCCCCGACCACCGGCGAGCCTGCGTCCGGCTGCTCGTATTCGGCCCACCACGCCACGGCGAGGCAGCCAAGGCTGTGCGCGGCCAGCACCACCGGCCGGCCGGCGCGTTCAATCGCAAGGTTGAGCTTGTTGACCCAGGTGTTGCGGTGGGGATTGTCCCACATGCCCAGGTCAACCCGCCGGCAGTCGGGCAGGCTTTGCTCCCACCGGCTTTGCCAGTGCGCCGGCCCACTGCCATTGAGACCGGGAACGATCAACACCAGCGGCGCGGGTTCATCGGGCTGGCGGGGGTGTGTGGCGGGCATGGGCTTTCCTCCCGGTTGGGGTATCGAGTCGCCCTGACTTTACCTCTACTAATAAGTAGATGATGCGCTTGCGCCATTCCGTGCCAATGCCGGGGCTGTCCGAAGACGGGGTGACGTCGGCCGCGTCCGTCGCTAACGAGGCGCGCCGACGCAACGGAGCCCGTCCATGATCGCCCGCATCAAATGGGCCCTCGACCCGTATATTCTTGCCCTGCTCGGGTCGCTGGTGCTCGCTTCATTGCTGCCGGTGCGCGGCGTGGCGGCTGAAGCGGGCGGCTGGTTGACGGGTGCCGGGATCGTGATCCTGTTCTTTCTCCACGGCGCAAAGCTCTCGCGCGAGGCGATTCTGGACGGGGCGGGCCATTGGCGGCTTCACGGTGCCGTCCTGGCGGCGACGTTCATCCTGTTTCCCCTGCTCGGGCTCGCCTTGACTGCCATCCCTGGATTGCCGCCGCTGGTGGCGACGGGGATGCTGCTGCTGACCCTGCTGCCGTCGACCATCCAGAGCTCGATCGCCTTCACCTCGATCGCCGGTGGCAACGTGGCCGCCGCCGTGTGCAGCGCTTCGTTTTCCAACCTGCTCGGCATTTTCCTGACGCCGCTTCTCGCGGCCATGCTGATGAGCGGTCAGGGAGCGGGCGTTTCCTGGGACGCGGTGGAAAAGATCGCGCTCCAGTTGCTGGTGCCGTTCATCGCCGGCCATCTCATGCGTCCGGTGATCGGCGGCTGGGTCGGTCGCCACCGGAAGCTGGTGTCCTATATTGATCGCGGGTCGATCCTGCTGGTCATCTACACCGCCTTCAGCGCCGCCGTGGTCGAGGGGCTGTGGCACCGCATGGCACCGGGCGTAGTCGTTCTGATGATCGTCCTTTCGGCGGTCCTGCTGGCGCTGGTGCTCACGATCACCTGGAGTGCGGGCAAGGCAATCGGCCTGTCGCGCGCCGACGCGCTGGTGCTGCTGTTCTGCGGCTCGAAGAAAAGCCTTGCGACCGGGGTTCCGATCGCCCGGGTGCTGTTCCCCGCGGCGCAGGTCGGCGCGGTGATCCTGCCGTGCATCATTTTCCATCAGGTCCAGCTGATTGCCTGCGCCATGATCGCGCGCCATTTTGCCCAGGCCAACGCCCGCGCCGCGATATAGCGCGCATATCAGGGCAGGTTCTGCCCCTCGGCAGCCATCCGCGCGGCGAGCGCGGCAATTTCCGCCGGCTCCAGGATCCAGGTCCGGGTTTTGCGGCCTTCGCGGTGGACCGGTCGCGTCAAAAGGATGCGCGCCTGCTCGCGCGCGAACGGCTTGAACAGCGTGAAGTGCATCACGCATTCGCGGATCGTCCCGATCACCGGCGTCTTGCCGTCAAGGTCGATCAGCGTAGCGGGTTGATCCCATGGTATATTCAACATCGTTGCTATCATGGCACACCTTGTAAGAGGACGAAACCGGGCATGGTGTGACCAATTGACTTGGGCAGTTTTCGAAGCCATTGACCGCGAAGTCCTAAATGCGAACTCCCGTCCGGAATTGGATCAGGCCGGGGTGTGCGAAAACAAAAAATTCTACAGGAGAGGAACTACATGCTCACCAGCATCATCGAATCCAGCCATGGCCGGACCAATTCGCTCCGCCTGTTCCAGGCCCTTCTCATCGCCTCGGTCGCCTTCCCGCTGAGCACCGTCGCCCACGCGCAGGCAACCCCGCCCGCTGCGGCAGAAGAGCCCGCTGCCGACAACGAAGCGATCATCGTCACCGGCTCGCGCATCGTCCGCGACGGTTACCAGTCGCCGACGCCGCTTTCGGTGATCGGGGCCGAACAGCTGACCTCGAGCGCCAGCTCGAACATCGCGCAGACCATCACCACTCTCCCGGCCTTCACCGGCTCGGGCAGCCCCGCCACCAACGTCACCACCGGGGCGAATGGTGCAGCGGGCATCAACTCGCTCAACCTGCGTTCGCTCGGCGCGATCCGCACCCTGGTGCTGGTTGACAGCCACCGCGTAGCGCCGTCGCTGGCGACCGGTGTGGTCGACATCAACTCCATCCCGCAGGCGCTGGTCAGCCGCGTCGATGTCGTGACCGGCGGTGTGTCGTCGGTCTACGGTTCTGACGCTGTTGCCGGCGTGGTCAACTTCGTGCTCGACAAGAAGTTCAAGGGCCTGAAGGGCGAAGTCTCGGGCGGGACGACCCGCTATGGCGACGGCCAGAACTACAAGATCAGCCTTGCCGGCGGCACGAGCTTTGCCGATGATCGCGGCCATATCATCGTCGCGGGCGAACACGCCTATTACGACGGCATCGAAGCCGGCACGCGCGACTGGAACTATGCCGGCCTGCAGACATTCGCCAATCCGGCCTTTGTCGCCACCAGAGATTCTGCCGGCAAGATTATCAGCACCAATGGCCTGCCGGAGCGGCTCGTCCTGTTCGGCTCGGGTCACTCGGCCGCGGCCCCTGGCGGCATTATTGTCAGCAGCAGGCCGGTGGGTTCAACTCTTGTCAATTCCACCGCGCTGCGGGGCACGTCCTTCGGCCAGAACGGGCAGGTCTATCAGATCAACTACGGGCCGATCGTTTCGAACCCCTACATGCAGGGCGGCGACTGGCGCGTTAACGACTTGCGTCCGCTCAATGCGGTAGCGCCGCAGGAAAGCCGCCAGATGGCCTATGGCCGCGGCAGCTTCGACGTGTCGGATGCGCTCAGCCTCTATGCGCAAGTCTCCTACACCAAGGCCAAGGTCCAGGCCCAGTGCTGCAACCCCTATATGATCGACACGAGCGGCCCGCTCATCCGGATCGACAACGCCTATCTGCCCGCCGCCGTGCGCACCGCGATGATCGCCAATAACGTCGATGCGATCCGGGTGGGCACCTACAACGTCGATCTCGGCACCGCCTACCAGATCAATGACCGCGAGGCGACGTCGTACGGCTTCGGCGGCGAAGGCAAGTTCGAGATGATGGGCAATACCTGGCGCTGGGACGCCTATGTCCAGCAAGGGAAGAGCCAGAACCACGTCACGTTCCCCAACAACATCGCGCGCGCCAACTACACCCTCGCAACTGACGCGGTTGTGAATCCCGCGACCGGCGCGATCGTCTGCCGGTCGACCCTGACCAACCCGACCAACGGCTGCTCGCCCTGGAACGCGCTTGGCGTCGGCGTGAACACCGCCAACAGCGCAGGCGCACGGTACATCCACTCGCCGAGCATCTCGGACCTGACCATCAATCAGTTCACCGCGTCCGCATCGCTCACCGGCGACGTGTTCTCGACCTGGGCTGGCCCGGTCTCGGTCGCGCTCTCGGGCGAATATCGCAAGGACAGCGCACACGGTGTCGTCGATGCGGTGTCGCTGGCCGCCAACCACGTGTTTGCCAACTACGCCCCGATCGACGGCTCGACCAACGTGAAGGAAGCGGCGATCGAAACGGTCATCCCGCTGGCCAAGGGCTCGGCATTCGCCGATTCGCTCGAATTCAACGGGGCAGTGCGCTACACCAGCTACAATCTGGCCGGCGAAGTCGTCACCTGGAAGGCGGGCCTGACCTATTCGCCGATCAAGGACATCACCTTCCGCGCGACCCGTTCGCGCGATATTCGCGCGCCCAACCTGTCGGAACTGTTCCTGCCGTCGAACACCGCGCGCCAGTCATTGTTCGATCCGTTCACGAACACCACTCCGGCGTTCGATCAGGTGACGACCGGCAACCCGAACCTCGTGCCTGAAAAGGCCGACACCCTGGGCGTCGGCGTGGTGGTGCAGCCTTCGTTCTTCCCGGGCTTCAACGCCTCGGTCGATTACTGGAGCATCAACCTCAAGGGCGCGATCCAGAACATCACGGCGCCGACCATTCTGGGGACTTGCAAGGACGGCTCGCACCCCGAACTGTGCAGCCTGATCACGCGCGATGCCAACGGCGTGCTGGTCCGGGTGATCCAGCAGTTCCGCAACATCGCCTTCCTCAAGACGCGCGGTCTGGACTTCGAGGCGAGCTATCGCACCGATCTGGAAGGACTGGGCCTGCCGGGCAACATCGATGTCCACGGCAACGCCACCCACTATCTCGAATCGACCGTGAACAACGGCATCGGTTCTGTGCTCGACTTTGCCGGTGAAAATGGCGGTAACAACCCGCCGAAGTGGTCGTACAACGCCTCGTTGGGCTACACCGTCAGCGGGCTCCGCGCCGCAGTCACCGCGCGCGGGTTCAGCGCGGGCAAGATGTTCGGCAACTTCATCGAATGCACCACCGGTTGCCCCATCCCGACGACCGATCATCCGACCGTCAACTTCAACCAGATGCCGAGCCGGCTCTATATCGACCTCGCCCTCAGCTACGATTTCGCGCTGGGCGGCAACAGGAAGGCCACCGCGTTCTTCAACGTCCGCAACCTGACGAACCAGGACCCCGGCCTTTCGGCGCAGGGCAACTTCTTCGGCAACGGTGCGAACGCCGCGGTGATGTATGAAGTCGAAGGCACGGTGTTCCGCACCGGCGTCCGCTTCAAGATCTGATCGGACGGCATAACTCCGCATGCGCGGGCGCCGGGGCTGGCCGTAATGCCAACCCGGCGC
>CAYFJH010000095.1:0-5953 GCA_964343385.1 uncultured Novosphingobium sp.
TGGCCGGGCGGGGGAGTGGGCCGGTGCCGCTTCCACGTAAGTGGAACAGACTCTAAGCCTGCAAAAGCGCGGGGAGTTTGCCGCTCATGCCGCGGGCTTCTTCCATGAAGAAGCGCTTGAGGCTGGGGGAACGCTGGACCACGGCCATGCCGGCGCGGCGGGCGAGTGAGGGGAGCTTGCCGGGCAGGCCGAACAGGCGAGTGATCGAGTCGGTCGCGGCCATGGCGGTGAAGCTGTCGACGCTGCGCCAGCGTTCGTACCGGGCGAGGGTCTGGGCGTCGCCGGGCTCCAGGCCGAGGCGCATGGCATCGGTCAGGACTTCGACGAGGGCACCGACATCGCGCAGGCCGAGGTTGAGCCCCTGCCCCGCGATCGGGTGCATTCCGTGGGCGGCGTCGCCAATCAGGACGAGGCGGTTTTCGACGACCTTGCCGGCGTGGTGGAAGTTCAATGGCCACGACATGCGCGGGGCGGCGAGTTCGACCTGGCCGAGAATGTCACCGACGCGCTTTTGCGTTTCGGCGAGGAAGGCCGTGTCGGACAGGCCGGTCCAGCCGGCAGCGTCCTTTTCCGCGACGGTCCAGACGAGGGCCGAGCGGTAGCGGCCATTTTCATCGAGCAATGGGAGCAGGGCAAAGGGGCCGGCGGGATAGAAGATTTCCCAGGCGGTGTTTTCGTGGGATTTTTCGTGCCAAAGCGCGGTGACCATGGCGCGGTGGTGGTAAGCCCATTTCGCCATGCCGAACCCGGCTTCGTCGCGGGTGGGGGACTGGCGACCTTCGGCGGCGACGAGCAACCTGCCGGTGAGGACCCGCCCGTCCGCGAGGGTGACGGAGACGCCATGGTCGCCGCGTTCACGCGCGGTGACATGGGCGCGGGTGTGCCAGGCGATGCGGCTTTCCTCGCGCGCGGCCTCGAACAGGGCGAGGCGCAGATCGCGGTTGGCGTACATCCGCCCCAACGTGCCCTGATCGGGTGCCGGGCGAAAATCGATCCGGCCGGGCTTCATCTGGTCGGTGACCGCGATGGCGTCGATCGGGCAGCCTAGCGGAGCGAGCCGCGCCTCAAGCCCGATGTTGCAGATGAGGTTCCAGCTGGCGGTGGAAATGGCCGAGGCGCGGCCATCGGCACCGGGCGCGGTGAGCTGGGCCGGGTCGGCATGGTCGACCACGTGCGAGGTGATGCCGGCGCGGGCGGCGGCGAGGGCCAGGGTCATGCCGACCAGGCCGCCGCCGAGGATGACGAGATCGCGGGGTTCGCTCATGCACATGGCTTTATCGCGGATGGGAGGGATTGGGAAGGTTTGTGGGGTGCGCCCCTGACGATGTCAGGGACGCACCCGGCAGTTCACGGGCAGGTGCTGTTTTCGGTGCCGTCGATGTCAAGGCAACGGCCATCAAAGCTGCCGGCAGGAACCTTGAGGCCGAGGGTAGCGGCCAGCGTCGGGGCGATGTCGATGGTCTGGACGGGGGCGGGCTGCTCGAAGCCGGGCAGCCCCTTGCGCCAGAACAGCAAGGGGACGCGGCGGTCATAGTCCCAGGGGCTGCCGTGGGTGACAACGTCCGAGGAGGTTTCGGGGAGCCCGACGACGCCGCGTCTCAGCACGACATAGACATCGCCCGAGCGGGCCGGATCGAAGTTGGCGCGAACGCGGGCCAGAAGCGGCCAGTCCTGCGGATTGCCGGTGGGAGCAGGTTCGCGCGCGATGTCATCGCGGGCGAAAACGGCAGCGATCTCGGGGTGGGGCCGCAGCCGGGCGGTGAGCGCGGCGGCGACCCGCTCGCGGGTTTGCGCGGGCAGCGCGTGGGTGACGTAGATGTCGCCCCCGACGTTGTCGCCATGGAACAGCGGCCCGGACACGGTGAGGCCCAATTCGGCGGTGATCGCCTGGGCAAGGTTGCCGAGGGTCAGCGCGGGGTCCCGGCGCACGGCGTCAGGGACTGCCTGCTGGACGAGGCGTTCGGGGATGTCCCCTGCGCCGTGATCTGCGGTGAGGACGACCTGGTAGTCGATCTTGCGCGCATCGAGGCGGGCAAACAGCGTGCCAATGGCGCGGTCGAGCTCGGCCATCTGGATGCACATTTCCATGCCCTCGCTGCCGTTCTTGTGGCCGATGTAGTCGGTCGCCGAGAGGCTGACCGAGAGCAGGTCGGGTGCGGTGCCGTGACCAAGCTTCATTTCGTCGACCAGCCGCAGGGCAAGGTCGACCGTGGCGGCGTCCATGCGCGGGGAAATGCGGAAGGCGTCGGAGGAGCCGGCGGGGAGCGGGAAGCGGCCGGTGCCAACCAGGTATTTGCGGGCAGTGACGGGGCGGCTTTTCGGGGCGCACCAGGCCGGGGCGGCATAGGCCGGGGCACCGCGGGCAATGGTGCCGGCGAGCCCGGCGTTGACGGCCATGGCGGCGGGGCTGGGCGTGCGGCCACGCAGGGTGATGAACTGGCCGCGCAGATACCAGTAGGCGGCATCGATGTCGTGACCACCCATCATCATCACGGCGCGGTCCTTGGCCGAGACGGCGACGTTGCGGCTGCCGGGCCATGTGCGCTTCATGTATTCGCCGAGGGTGGGGACCTTGAGGTGGGCGGCGGAGACGACCGGCGCACGCGACGAGCTGGCGGGGTCGGTCTCGTCCTCGACGCAGTAGACGGCCCTGCTGGGACGCGCGGTCAGGGCGGGGTCGAACCACAGGTTGGAGATGATGCCGGCGCGCGCGGGGTGGACGCCGGTGAGGATGGTCGCATGGCCGGGGCAGGTCTCGGTCGCGGCGTGGCTTTGATAGGCGCTGGGAAAGACCGCTCCCTGCATCAGCCGGGCAAGGCCGCCGGTGTAGTGCTGGCGATACTGGGCGAAGAGATCGGCCGAGAACTGGTCGACCGAGATTGCCACGACGAGGCGCGGCGGCGCGGTGGGCGCGGGGACAGCGGCATCCGGCGTGGAGGAGGAGGCCGGGCTCGCTCCGCAGGCGGCGATGAGGACGACGCCGGCAGCGGCAGCGAGGAAGGCGCGCAGGCGCATGAAGGTTCCCTTGAATTGCTGCCGCAAGCACGGCAGGAGGTGAATGCCGGGGTCGACCCAGCCGTGCAAGCCGCAATATTGCGAGTGGATTCCCGATCGATGCCCTTGTTGCGACGCTTCATTGCAGGCTGGTTACAGCTACTGGCGCTGGTGGCGTTGAGCACGGCGGCAAGCGCTGCGCCGACGCATATCGCGCCCACGTTGGTGGCCGAAGGCGCGGTCGCGCCGGGCGGGACGGTGACGCTGGCGATGGTGATGCGGCCGGAAAAGGGCTGGCACGGATACTGGGAGAACCCGGGCGACGCCGGGTTCGGGATGACGCTGGACTGGACCCTGCCCGCAGGAGCGAGGGCGGGCAAGCTGCTCTATCCGGTGCCCAAGCGGCTGCTGATCGCCGGGCTGATGAACCATGTCTATGAAGATGACTATGCGCTTCTGGTGCCACTGACGGTGCCAAGGGACGTGGCGGCGGGATCGCGGATCGCGGTACGGGCGAAGGCTGAGTGGCTGGCTTGCACCGACCAGATCTGCGTGCCGGAGCGGGCGGAACTGAGCGCTGTGGTGGCGATCGGTGCGGCCGGGAGCGTGACGCCGCCGACCGCGCAGTTCGACCTGTGGCGCGCGAAACTGCCCGCGCCGCTGGGGGCGCGGGCGACGTTCGAGGTGAGCGGCCGGACAATCCGGCTGGGCATCCCGCTGCCCGCCGCCATGCCACTGGAAGATCCGCACGTGTTCCCCGGCGTGGACAAGGTGGCAGCCTATGCCGCGCCGCAGGAGTTCCGGCGCAGGGGCGACCTGCTGGTGGTGACGCTGGCCCGGCCCGAGCGGAGGGCGGTCGATCCGCAGGAGTTTGGCGGGATATTGAGCCTCAACCGCGCGGGCGACGGGGTGGTCTTTGCCGCAAGCCCCGGTGCGGTGCCGACAGGCGGCGAGCTGGTCGGGACGGCGGGAAGCGCGCCGGCGCTGGGGTGGTTGCTGCTCGCGGCGCTGGCGGGGGGATTACTGCTCAACGTGATGCCCTGCGTGTTCCCGATCCTCAGCCTCAAGGCCCTGTCGCTCGCCCGCGCGGGCGAGAGCGCGGCGGACGCGCGGGCCGAAGGGCTGGCCTATACCGCCGGCGTGGTGACGGCCTGCGCGGCGCTGGGCGGGCTGCTGCTTGCGCTGCGCGCGGCGGGGAACGAAGTGGGCTGGGCGTTCCAGCTGCAGGAGCCGGCGGTGGTGGCGGCGCTGTTGCTGCTGGCGGCGGCGATTACTGCCAACCTTGCAGGATTGTTCGAGTTCGCCGTGCCAGGATTTGCCACCGGGGGGAGCCCGCACGGGGCCTTTGCCACCGGACTGCTTGCGGCCTTTGTCGCGACGCCCTGCACCGGGCCGTTCATGGCGGCTGCGATGGGGGCGGCGCTGCTTCTGCCCGCGCCGGCGGCAATGGCGCTGTTCGTGGCGGTGGGACTGGGGCTGGCGCTGCCGTTCCTGCTGCTCGCGCTGGTGCCGCCACTCCGGCGGATGCTGCCGCGCCCAGGCATGTGGATGGACTGGTTCCGCCGGGCGATGGCCGTGCCGATGGGGCTGACCGCGCTGGCGCTGCTGTGGCTGTCGTGGCGGCTGGGCGGTGCGGTGTTTGCAGGGATCGTCACTGCGCTGGCGGCCCTGCTGGTCGGGCTGCTGTGGTGGACCGGGCGGACTCAGCGGCGCGGCCTGCCGGCGATGCGGGGTGTCTTGCTGGGGCTGGCGGCGGTGAGCGCCGGGCTCCTGGCGGCCTTGCCGGCGGCGCGCAGCCCGGGCGCCGCGGAGCAGGGCATTTTGCCAAGCGCGCCATTTTCGGGAACGGCGCTGGCGGCGGCTCGGGCCTCGGGCAAACCCGTGTTCGCCTATTTCACCGCCGACTGGTGCCTGACCTGCAAGGTCAACGAGCAGGTCGCGATCGAGCGCGAGGATACTGCGCGCGCTTTTGCCCGCGCCGGGGTAGTGGTGCTGCGCGGCGACTGGACCCGGCGCGATGCGGCGATCACCCGCTACCTGACCGCGCACGGGGCGGGCGGGGTGCCGCTCTATGTGTGGTACACCAAGGGCGGCGAGGCCGAGGTGTTGCCGCAACTGCTTTCGCCCGAGTTGCTGGCGACGCGGGCGAACACGCCATAAAGTCAGGCCTTTCGGGAACCGGAACCCCCGCACGCGCATTGAGAGCCTGACACAGGGTCGGACTTTCCGTAGCGAAACCAGCGTTCTGCCCCATGACGATGATCAATCGCCTGATATCCGGGCGAAAAACGGGTCTGCGGGTTTGAGCGTGATGTTGCATTCTGAAAACGGTTTTGGAACAGAGGCGGGGAGGCCGGTGCCAAGGGTCCTGATCATGGAGGACGAATTCATCGTCGCGCTCGACCTGTCGGACATGACGCAGGACCTCGGGTTTCAGGTCGAGGGGCCTTATGCGACGCTGGCCGACGGAACGCGCGCGCTGGAGCGGTAGCGCCCCGATGCGACAATCCTTGACGTGCAACTGGCCGATGGCGAGGTGTTTCCGCTGGCCGACCTGCTGATGCGCCTGGGCGTGCCGATCATTTTTCATTCCGGTCATGCCGATGCCCCCAAGCTGCTGGCCCGGTATCCCGAGGCGCGCAGCGCGAGCAAGCCCTGTCCGGCCGAACTGATCGCCAGCTATCTGGTGCAGGCAACCACGGTCCGCCGCTGAACCCGGCGCGGTTTTTTCGCAAGAATAGTTACGGCGCCAAGCAATTTGACGCCGGTCAATGTGTGTGGCCCGGTGGGGACATAAAACCGTTTTCAAGGCAGGCAGCCACGGTGCTGCCGGACTGTGCATTTTACGGTACTCCCCAACTGACGGGCGGCATTCTCCGGAATGACCGCCCTCCTTTTTGTAGGGTGCGGAAAGGCCCTCCGGCCTTTCCTTTGCGGCACCAGCCCGCTCCCCCGCCCG
>CAYFJH010000095.1:5963-9987 GCA_964343385.1 uncultured Novosphingobium sp.
CTGGGTGGCCGGGCGGGGGAGCGGGCTGGAACCGCAGGCCTTCGACGCATGTCGAAGGCGCACTCAACTCAAAGCCGTCACACGGCCGAGCTGAAGCGGCGGGCGGAATCCTGGCGGTAGGGATCGAGCAGCGCCGCAATGGTGCGGGCGTAGGGGAGGCCCGGTGGCAGGATGCGCAGGGTCTCGCCGGACAGCTCCGCGAGGCCGCGTTCTAGGAACGGGGTCAGGGACTGGGCGATTTCGGCCATGTGGGCCGCGCCGATCAAGGCCTCGCCCCGACAGAGCAGGCCTTCAATAATCGCGCCGCGCTGCTGGTCGTCCGTGCTGCGGCGCACGCCGTGGGTTCCGGTGAACCGGTCCTGCGAAAGCAGCATCCGGTAGCGGCCCGCGTTCTTTTCGTTCTGGACGATGACATGGTCGAACTGGCTGATCGAGGAGACGCCGAGGCCGATCAGCGCCGGGGCCTGGTCCTCGGTAAAGCCCTGAAAATTGCGGCGAAGCTGCCCGCTGACGGCGGCTTGGGCCAGCGCATCGCCGGGAAGCGCGAAATGGTCGAAGCCGACCGGCTGGTAGCCTGCCTCGGTCAGCTGGCGGTAGCCGTTCCACGCCATGCGGAAGCGCGCATCCTGACCGGGGAGGTTGTCGGCGGCGATCTGTTTCTGCCGGGGAATCAAGTGGGGGACGTGGGCATAACCGAACAGGGCGACGCGGTCCGCGCCCATTTGCGCGGTGCGGGTAAGCGAGTCCGTCAGGTCTTCATCGGTCTGGCCCGGAAGGCCGTATATCAGATCGAAGTTGAGCGAGGTGACGCCGGCACTCCGCAGGAGGTCGGTGCCGCGGATGATGTCATCCTCGGGCTGGATCCGGCCGATCGCGGCCTGGAGGTGGGGGGCGAAGGTCTGGACGCCCATCGAGGCGCGGGTGATGCCGACGCAGCGGATCACCGCGCCCCAGTCCTGCACCAGCGTGCGCGGGTCGAGTTCAACCGATACGACCGGATCGTGGAGCGGAAGATGGACCGTCAGGGCATCGACGATGCGGACGAAATCGAACGGGGAGATGGCGTTGGGGCTGCCCCCGCCAAAGGCGATGCGCCGCACGCGGACCCCGCGCGGCAGGCGCGCGCCGGTCAGCACGATCTCGCGGTGGAGCGCCTCGAGGTAGGAGGTCAGGCGCTGGATCTTGTTGGCGCGGCCGGTGTTGCAGCCGCAGTACCAGCAGATGTCCTGGCAGAACGGGATGTGGACATAGAGCGACACGTCGCCCGACGTCCCGGCGAGCGCAGCTTCCTGATCGGCGGCACCGACCGCGTCGGTGAACTCAGCTGCGGTCGGGAAGCTGGTGTAGCGCGGCACCGGGCGGGCCAGCAGATCGGGATAGTAGGGCCACATGATGCCGGAATAGCCTGGCCCGGAGGCTCCATTCATTGTCCGGTATCAATCTGGCTACACTGCGATTTTTTTCGCGAGCCGGTGTGGCAGACCTTGGCGCAGCAGCCGGGGACCTCCTTGCCGGGGAGTTCGCCGCCCGGAACGGGAAGCGAGACCGACCGGGTCAACCCGTCGCCGCCGCACAACGGGACGACGATGCCGCGCGCGGCGGCAGGCGAAATATTGAAGGCCGCCGGGACCAGCGCGAGGATGCTGATGAGCGCGGGAAGCTTCACGGCAGGGCGTCCCCCTCGTCGTCGATCAGGATGCGCGCGGCGGCGCCATCGCAATCGTCGAATTGGCCGGATTTGAGCGCCCAGAAGAACGCGGCAAGCCCGAACAGCCCCATGCCGAGCGCCACCGGGATGAGGACGGCGAGGCCGGTCACTGCACGGCCCTCCCCTTTGCGGCGCTGTTCAGGCGCAGCGAATTGGCGATAACGATGACCGAGGAGATCGACATGGCCGCCGCCGCGATCAGCGGGGTGACGCGCCCGGCCATGGCGAGCGGCACGGCGAGCACGTTGTAGCCGATCGCGAGGACGAAGTTCTGGCGGACCACGGCGATGGTGCGGCGGCTGGCGCGGACGGCGCGCGGAATGGCGAGCAGCGAATCGCCGAGGAACACGCAGTCCGCGGCCTGCCGGCCGACGTCGCTGGCCCCGCCAGGCGCGATCGAGGCGTCGGCGGCGGCGAGCGCGGGGCCATCGTTGAGCCCGTCGCCGACCATCAGGACGTTCTGGCCGGCGCGCTGGAGTCGGGCGATGGCGTCCTGCTTGTCGGCGGGGGAGGCCGAGGCCTGGGCGGTGAGGCCGACGCTGCGCGCGGTTTCGGCGACGGCAGCTGCATTGTCGCCCGAGAGGATCGAGGCGGTGATGCCAAGCGCGGACAGCTCGGCCAGCGCCTGTGCCGCGTCGGGGCGGAGACGGTCGGCGAAGGTGATCAGCCAGGTGGCACGGCCCGCGATGTCGAGCGTGGTGGCCATGCCCGACGCAAGGTGCGGGCGGTGCAGGGCAACAGGGGTGCCGTTCCATGTTGCGGTGAGGCCGTGGCCGGCCTCTTCCGCCACGTTTTCAAGCGCGGCGGCGGCAGCGCCCCGCGCGGTAAGCGCTTCGACCAGCGCACGCGAGAGCGGGTGGCGGCTGTGCGAGGCGAGCGCGAGGACGACGCCCGCTTCGTCCGCCGAGAGGCCGGCAAGCACGGCGGGATCGGGCAGCGGGCGGCCCATGGTGAGCGAGCCGGTCTTGTCGAGCAAGGCACGGTCGACGAGCGCGAGGCGTTCGAGCGCGGAGCCGTCCTTGACCATGATCCCGCTGCGCATCAGCGCCCCGCAGGCGACGACCTGGGCCACCGGGACGGCCAGCCCAAGCGCGCACGGGCAGGTGATGATGAGCACCGCGATGGCGATGACCAGCGACTGGTGGAGCCCGCCTCCGGCCAGCATCCAGCCCGCGAACGTCAGCGCGGCAAGGGTGTGGACGGCAGGGGCGTAGAGCCGCGAGGCGCGGTCGGCGATGCGGACATAGCGCGAGCGGGCCTGCCCGGCGGCACCCATCAGGCGGGCGATCTCGGCGAGCGTGGTGCCCTGTCCGGCGGCGGTGACCCGCACATCGACCGGGGTTTCGAGGTTGAGCGTGCCGGCGTGGACTGGATCGCCGGGGCCGGCGGGAACGGGCGCGGCCTCTCCGGTGAGGAGCGAATTGTCGAAGCGGGTGCCTCCGGTGACGACCCTGCCGTCGGCGGCGAGGCGTTCGCCCGCCGCCACGCGCATGACCATGCCGGGGACAAGATCGCGCGCGGCGAGCCACGCGACCGTGCCCGACCTGTCCACGACCATCGCGCCGGGGGCAGCCTGGCGGAGGAGCGCATCGACCCCGGCGCGGGCCTTGTCGCGCATGGCCGCATCAAGCGTGCGGCCCGCGAGGAGGAACAGCAGCAGCATCAGCGTGCCGTCGAACCACGCATCGGCACCGCCCGTGAAGGTTTCGTAGAGCGAGAGCGCGGTCGCGAGGAGAACGCCGATCGAGATCGGCACGTCCATGTTGGTGCGGCCGTATCTGAGCACGTTCCACGCCGAAACGAAGAAAACGCGGCCTGCATAAAGGATCGCAGGGATGCCGATCAGCGCCGAGAGCCAGTGGAACAGTTCGCGCGTAGGGCCATCTGCGCCCGACCAGATGCTGACCGAGAGCAACATGACATTCATCGCCGCAAAGCCCGACACCGCGAGCGGGGCCAGCAGGGGCCGCGCGGCTGACGGCGGCGGCGCGATGTCATCATTGCGCGGCTGGGCCGGGAATCCGATCGCGCCCAAGGCTTCGACGAGCGCATGGGGGCCGGTTTCGGGAAGGTGGCGGACGACCACTTGCCGCGCGGTCAGGTTGACGCGCGCGGCAGTGACGCCCGGGACGTCGGCGAGGCCGCGTTCGACCTTGGCCATGCAACCGGCGCAGTGCATTCCGGGCACGACCAGCACTGTCTCGGCGGCTCCATCGGCGTTCTGGCGGCCGGTCGCTGTCATCGCAGGCGCGGTCATGGCGGGGGCTGTCATGAGATCATGTCCTCGGCCCGCCAGCGGCGGCCACCGGCGGTGAC
>CAYFJH010000096.1:0-9437 GCA_964343385.1 uncultured Novosphingobium sp.
GGCTGGAGCGCAAGCTCGAGCAGCACCGCGGCCAGCTGATGCGCGCGGCGGTGGAACTCGCCAAGGACTGGCGGACCGACAAGTACCTGCGCAACCTCGAAGCGCTGATGATTGTCGCCGATGCCACCACCATGCTGGTTCTCACCGGCAACGGCGACGTGCTCGAACCCGAAGGCGGTATCGCCGCGATCGGTTCGGGCGGCAACTACGCGCTGTCCGCCGCCAAGGCGCTGACCGACTACGAGGACGATCCCGAAAAGATTGCCCGCCGCGCGATGCAGGTTGCCGCCGAGGTCTGCGTCTTCACCAACGACCGCGTGACGCTGGAAGAAATCTGACCCCCATGCTCGATTCCCTGACTCCCAAGGCCATCGTCCGTGCGCTTGACGAACACATCATCGGTCAGTCCGACGCGAAGAAGGCCGTTGCCGTTGCCCTGCGCAACCGCTGGCGCCGCCAACGCCTCTCGCCCGAACTGCGCGACGAGGTCACGCCCAAGAACATCCTGATGATCGGGCCGACCGGCTGCGGCAAGACCGAGATCAGCCGCCGCCTGGCGAAACTGGCCGACGCCCCCTTCGTCAAGGTCGAGGCGACCAAGTTCACCGAGGTCGGCTATGTCGGCCGCGACGTCGAGCAGATCGCTCGCGACCTGGTCGAAGAAGCGATCCGCCTGGAAAAGGACCGCCGCCGCGAGGCCGTGCGCGAGGCCGCCAGCCATGCCGCGATGGACCGCCTGCTGAAAGCCATCGTCGGCGACGGCGCAAGCGAGGCCACCCGCGAAAGCTTCCGTCAGCGCATCACCCAGAACGCGATGAACGAGACGGAAGTCGAGATCGAGCTGGAGGACGCGCCAGCCATGCCGTTCGAGCTGCCGGGCATGGGCGGCAACATGGGCATGATCAACCTGTCCGACATCATGGGCAAGGCAATGGGCCGCCAGAACCTCAAACGCCGCAAGCTCAAGGTCCCCGAGGCGTGGGACAAGCTGGTCGACGAGGAATCCGAAAAGCGCATGGATCAGGACGACGTTGCCCGCGTCGCGCTCCAGAACGCGGAAACCAACGGCATCGTCTTCCTTGACGAGATCGACAAGATCGCCGTCTCCGACGTGCGCGGCGGCTCGGTCAGCCGCGAGGGCGTCCAGCGCGACCTGCTGCCCCTGATCGAGGGGACCACGGTCGCCACCAAGTATGGCCCGATGAAGACCGACCACGTCCTGTTCATCGCCAGCGGCGCGTTCCACGTTGCCAAGCCCAGCGACATGCTCCCCGAACTGCAGGGCCGCCTGCCGATCCGGGTGGAGCTCAAAGCCCTGACCGAGGACGATTTCGTCCGCATCCTCGGCGAAACCCGCGCCAACCTCTCGGAACAATACCGCGCGCTGCTCGCCACCGAACAGGTCACGGTCGATTTCACCCCCGAGGCCATCCGCAAGGTCGCCCGTATCGCCGCACAGGTGAACGAGGCGGTCGAGAACATCGGTGCCCGCCGGCTGCAAACGGTCATGGAAAAGCTGCTGGAGGAGCTCTCGTTCGAGGCCGAAGACCGGGCAGGCGAGACTGTCACCATCGACGAAGCCTACGTCGAAAGCCGCCTCGCCGCACTGGCGCAGGACACGGACCTGTCGAAGTATATCCTGTAACGGGCGAACGGGCCGCCGTGCCTTCGCGTCGGCCCCGTCATCCTGAACTTGTTTCAGGATTCATCCCGCAGCGTAAGCCGTGCGGCGGATTTTGGCGCAAACCGCGCCCCTTGCTTTTCCAGCGCTTGCTCAGCGTAAGCGGCGAAATGGATCCTGAAACGAGTTCAGGATGACGGGGAAGGAAGAGCGTCAACAGCACTTCCCCTCACGCGCCCGCATTTGCTACACCCCGCCCATGCCTTACCAGACCCCCGAAGACCGCCCGGTCTACCGCCTCCTCACCGGCAAGGACGACCGCGCCTTCTGCGAACGCGTGTCCGAGGCCCTCGAACAGGGTTGGCGGCTCTACGGCTCCCCGTCGATCACCTATGACGGCGGGATGGACTGCATCAAGGTCGCCCAGGCCGTGGTCTGGCATGAAGCTGACGTGGTGAAGTGACGACGTTCTTTCTTCGCATTCAAGCATGGGTCGACCGTCAATGGGAGGCGGTTGGTCAGTGGCGCCTGTTAATCTTGCCGAGCCTCGCGGCAATATTCATTGCTTTAATCGTTCGTGATTTGGCCGGAATCGCTTGGCGCCTGACCGCAATATCCATGTTTGGCCTTGCGGTTGCTTGGCAGATGTTCGTGTGGTGGCGGTGCTGGCACTACATGAAACGATCGGCCAAAAAATCCGGCCAGATGTATGAGAAGTCGGGTCGCTACAAGTTGCCGCCCGAGTACAGCGACAGCGAGGACGCGTTTATGGCGCGGGAGCGCAAGAAGCGCAGGTCCTGACGCTACCTAGGCCGGGGCCGCGCCTGAGAGCGCCAGAATCCCAAATCCTGCCTTCAGCCCCCAAGCATCGCCAACCCGGCCTGCGCGCACTGCTCGTCCAGATCCTGCTTCGATGCCCCGGCCACGGCGAAGGCACCGCCCTTGGCCAGCGGAAAGCCGCCGCCGAATCCGATAAGTTTGGGATCGGTCCTCAGCCGCTCGGCCAGCGCCGCATCGCCCTTGGCTTCGTCGCGCACCATGCTGCTGGGCTTGGCGAAGGTCAGCGCGGTCATCGCCTTGCGCCGCGCGAAGTCGGCCATGCGGCTGTTGGTCCCGTCGCCGGTCACTACAACCTTGTCGCCGCCGGCCGCATCGAGCACCGCCACGGCGAGATGCAGGTCCGGGCAAGCCGAAAACACCGCGTCGGCGGCGCGCAGTGCCGGGACGAGGTTCGCACTGGCCGGAGGAGCCGGCACCTGCGCCCCAAGGGGAGCCGCAACCACCAGCGCCAAAACTGCTAAACCTGCCTTCATCCGTCCTCTCCCGTCTATTCCGCCGCTTCGCTCAGTTCCGCCTGTTCGTTCGCCTGCCGCGCCCACATCTCGGCATAGAGCCCGTCGCGCCGCAGCAGGTCGCCGTGCGTCCCGCTCTCCGCCAGTCGGCCTTGATCCAGCACGAAGATCGTGTCGGCATCGGCAATGGTCGAAAGCCGATGCGCAATCGAGATCGTCGTCCGGTCCTGCGCTACCGCGTGAAGGGTGGCAAGGATGTCCTGCTCAGTCCGCGTGTCCAGCGCGCTTGTCGCCTCGTCCAGCAACAGGATCGGCGGGTTTTTCACCAATGTCCGGGCAATCGCCACCCGCTGCTTTTCCCCGCCCGACAGTTTGAGCCCGCGCTCGCCCACCTCGGTTGCAAAGCCCTTGGGCAGCCGGGCGATCAGCCCCATCAGCGCCGCACCCTGTGCTGCCGCCTCGATATCCTCCGGCCCCGCGCCGTCGCGCCCATAGCCGATGTTATAACCGATGGTGTCGTTGAACAGCACCGAATCCTGCGGCACGATCCCGATCGCGCTGCGCAAGGACGCCTGCGTCACGCGGGCAATGTCCTGCCCGTCGATCAGGATGCGGCCGCCCTGCGGATCATAGAACCGGAACAGCAACCGCGCGATGGTGGACTTGCCTGCCCCCGAAGGACCGCAGATTGCCACTTTCTGCCCGGCGGCTATCTCGAGGCTCAGCCCGTGCAGGATCGTCCGGTCCGGGTCGTAGCCGAACACCACGTTGTCGAACAGCACCGAGGGCCGCCCCACCACCAGCGCCGGAGCGCCGGGCATGTCGGCCACTTCCTGCGGCTCGTCCAGCAGGCGGAACATCGCCGCCATGTCGATCAGCCCCTGCCGGATGGTGCGATAGACCATGCCCAGCATGTCGAGCGGCCGGAACAGCTGGGTGAGGTAGGTCTGCACGAACACCAGCTGGCCGGCGGTATATTCGCCCTTGCTCCAGCCATAGACCGTCCACGCCATCGCGCCGGCCATCAGCAGGTTGACGATCACCGCCTGCGCAATGTTGAGCAGGCCCAGGCTGTTCTCGCTCTTGACCGCCGCTTCGGCATAGGCGTTCGTCGCCTCGGCATAGCGCGCTTCCTCGCGCGCCTCGGCCCCGAAATACTTGACCGTTTCATAGTTGAGCAGCGAATCCACCGCCCGCGACAGCGCATGGCCATCCAGCCGGTTCATCTTTTCGCGCAGCGCCGTGCGCCATTCGGTGATCGCCCGCGTCACCCAGATATAGGCCACCACCGCCACCGCCGTCGCGCCGACCAGCCCCCAGCCAAAGTTCAGCTGAAAGATCACCGCAACCACCACCAGCTGCAACACCGTAGGCGCGATGTTGAACAGCATGAAGTAGAGCATGGTGTCGATCGACTTGGTCCCGCGCTCGATGACCTTGGTCACCTCGCCGGTCCGCCGCGCCAGATGGAACCGCAGGCTCAATCGGTGCAATTGCCCGAACACGCTCTCCGCCAATGACCGCGTCGCATCCTGCCCGACCCGCTCGAACACGATGTTGCGCAGGTTGTCGAAACCGACCCCGGCAAACCGCCCGAAGGCATAGGCCAACACCGTCAGCATGACGAAGCTCATCAGCCCCGGCGTCAACGCCTCGCCGGAAACATTCATCGCATCCACCGCCCACTTGAGCAGGTAGGGCAGGGTCAGCTGGACCGCGGTCGAGGCAAGGATGAACCCGCTCGCCCCCACGATCCGCGCCTTCAGCTTCGGCTGGTCCTTCGGCCACAGGTAGGGCAGAAAGCGGGCGAGCGTCAGCCAGCCGTCATGGCGGGCATCGGCGCCGGTGCGGGGCGTTTCAGGAGGCATGCAGCGCCTATGTAGGTCGCTTGCACGAAAAGCAAAGGATCACCCTCGCAAACACGGCCCGCCGCCTCAGAACCCCCAGGCATCCGAATTGCGTGCCGTCCCCTCGGGCACCGCAAAGAACACCCGCCGCGAGGGAAAATCTATCGCCACGCGCCGGAACACCCGCAATTCGCGCATTCCCAGGAACAGCGCCGGCTTCTTCTCCAGCCCCAGCGCGCGGAATGGCGGGGCTTCGACAAAGGTAACCGCGATGTTGCTGATCTCCATTTCGTGGATCGTCAGCCGCTTGCTAAAGGCGACCTGCCCCGTCACCTGCTGTCCGGTCACGCTGGTAAGGATCGCCGGGGAAAGCGCCGCGCCGCGCTTGCCCAGCGCGGCCAGCAGCGCAAGATTGCCGATCGACCCTTCCGCCCCGGTGTCGATCACCACGCTGATCGCCACCCCGTCGATCCGGGCGTCGGTCATGATCAACTGGCCCGACTTGCGCCGCGCCACGACGACGATGTCATAGCCGTCATCCTTGCCGAAGTTGCGCTTGTCGTCGATGGTCATGGTATTGGCGCGAAAGTCGATCAGCACGCGCTGGCCCTGCAGGCTGTCGACCCCGACGATCCCGTCCGCGCCGATGTTGTGCTCCTCCAGCAGCGGCGCGATCAGGCCGTAGTAGCTGCGCCGTCCCAGCACGAGCTCGTCGATCATCACCGTACGCACCGCGCGTTTGCCCGCCAGGCCCGAAAGCACCGCGCCCTTGCCCTCGCGCAGCTTGAGGCGGTCCGCCAGCGTCTCGCCGAGCACGGTGTTCTGCGCGCCGGTATCGATCATGAAGCGGTAAGGCCCGTCCTCGCCGATGTGCACCGGCACGGTCATTCGCAATTGCTGGTCGGTTCGGGTCGCCACCACTTCCGCCGGCTCGCCATCCTGCGCCGCGGCCGCATGGGTCTGCGGCAGCGCCGCGGCAAGCGTCGTCGCGACAAGCATGTTCAGAACGGCTGGCGAGACCAACATTCGGTCATCCTTCCCGCTGCACAATATAGACCTGTTCGGGGCCGCCCGCCAGCGATGCTGCGCGCTACCAGCTCACCGCTACCAGCCCACAAAGAACGGATCGCGCGCCCGAGAAACCTTGCGCGCAAACCACGCCCCGCTGGCCTCGACCGCGTCACGGTCAGAGGCAGTCAGCACGTCCGGGCTGGCTCCCCCGCGCCAGCGGATGAACCGCCGGTTGGGCGCGATCCGGTCGGAAAATCGATGCATCACAATAGTCTGGATCAGGTGCTCATCGGAGCAAAGCGTTCCCGTCAGCACCCCTGAACCCAGCGCCTGCCCGGTTTCGGCATGGACCACCTCGCACGCATCACGCGGCAAGGACCACCATTGCGAGCCCTTGTGCCACGGCCCCCAGCGCCCGGCACCGCGTGCCGGAATACGTGCGGAAATCCTGCGCAGCATCTGCGCGGGATACCATTCCCACCATTTCGCCGGATCAGGGCGCAGCATTCGCGAATCCAGCCGTACCCGCTCCATCCGCTCGCTCTGCTGACCGGGCACGGCCTCGATATGGCAAAGGTCGCCCGCCTCGGCGGAGATCCGCTCGCGGCCCGCCACTGGCCAATCCGCTCCGCTCACCAGATGTGCGACATCGAATTCGTTCCGCAGTGCCTCGCCCAACAGCAACCGCGTGGCCGCGATCTGGCTGGCGTGGCCCCAGCGCACCGTCACCGGCCGCGTGATCACCGTCGCCAGCCCATCCAGAAAACGCCCGCGCGTCTCGCGCCACAGTGCCGATTTTGCATCGAGATGGACAATGGCGCGGTCCGGTCCGCCCGGTGGAGCCAGACGCTGCACCAGCGCCTCCAGCTGCACCGCGTCCTCGTGCGCCAGGATCAGGAACGCGTGGCGCATCAGCGCGCCGCCGCTGCCGCCCGCCGCCCGCGCAGCAGCGGTGCCAGCGCCTCCCGCAGCATTCCGGCAATGTCATTCCACGCCGGATGCCCGGTCACCTTCAACGCCCCCAGCCACAAACCGATGCCCAGCCCGCTCGCCAGCGCCAGCGGTCCCAGCCCGATCCGCTCCGGCGGCAACCACAGCGCATAGGCCAGCGCCAGCGGCACCAATGCAGCCCCCGCCGCCAGCGCGCTGCGTGCATAGATTCCCAGCAGGGCCCGTACGTCGAACCCCACCACCTGGTGCATGAATCGGGCATAGAGCACGATCCAGCAGGCCCCGTAGACCAGCCGCGAAGTCGCCGCGCCTTCCACCCCCCACAGGCACCCGATCACCAACAGGCCGACCGACAGCGCCGTATCGATCACGTTGAGCACCATCAGCCGTCCCATTCGCCCCACCAGGATCGGCAGGTCGATGTGCAGCGGCAAGGTCACCACGAAAAGCTCGAGCAGCGCGATCCGCTGGAGCAGCGGGGCCGCTCCTGCCCAGTTCTCGCCATACAGCGTCCGCACGATAGGCTCTGCGGCCAGCGCCAGCCCCGCCATGCTCGGCCACAGCACTGCCGTATACCCGGCGCAAACCCGCAGGTACGCCGGTCCCAGCGGCTCGCCCCGGTCGCGGATGCGGGCAAAGGCGGGATAGAACACGCTCCCGATCGCGCCCGAAATCAACATGCGGAACTGGTCCGCCAGGCTCACCGCCCGGCTGTAAAGCCCGACCGCACCGAGGCTAAGCAACTTGCCCACCACCAGGTCCGGGGTCCGCGTCCCCAGCGCGCCTGTCAGGTAGAGCGCGCTTGACCGCGCGCCGAATTGGACAACCTGCCGCACCCCGCCCAGCCGCAGCGGCCACGGCCAGGCCGGCCTCAACCCCTGCGCGATCAGGCCGCGGGCAACCCCCGCAGCCAGTGTCGCCCAGGCCAGCGCGAACGAGGAAAACCCCGAGGCCGCCAGCCCCACGGCCACCGCGCCCTGGACCGCCGCGCTCCCGACATTGATCAGGAAGTGCCCGCGAAACTGCATCTCCCGCGCCAGCAGCGCCATCGGCACAACCGCCAGCGGCAGGAACAGGTAATTGGCCGCTATGATCAACAGCATCGGCGCGAGCTGCGGCTGGCCATAGAACGCGGCCAGGGGCAGGGCGCTTGCCGCGATGATCGCCGTCACGACAAAGGAAAACAGCAGCGCGACCGAACTGCACCGGTCGATCTCCTCCCCGTCCAGCCGGGGCAGCCCCGCCACATAGCGCGACAGGCCGAAGTCCTGCAAAATCGCCACGAGCAGTGCCGCCGCAAGGCCAATGGAGAACAGTCCCACTTCCGCCGGGGTCAGGAAGAACCGCGAAATCACCACCGAAGTCGCGAACTGGATCGCAAAACTCAGGTATTGCCCGGCCATCGCCCATACCGCCGCACCGCGAACGCTCGTGGTGGGAGGGGCGGACATCAGGCCGCCAGCGTCAGGGTCAGCGTGGCCGCCAGTCGCGCCGCGCGCACCGGATTGCCGAACCGCACCAGCCGCGCCACGGTCCGCCACATTCCTTCGCGGGTGCCGCCCTCGCGCAGATAGTCGACCAGCAGGTCGAACCCATGATCGCCCAGTCCAGCCTTGGAATAGAGCAGGCCCGGTGCCACCTGCGCCCGAACCTCGCGCGCTGCGCCGTCGCGTCCGAACAATGCGTCCAGCTGCTCCAGTGAGGGGAGGGCTGTCAGTTGCGCGGTCGGATCGGGCCGCCCGGCCTTGCGTTCGGCATAGGCCATCCGCGAAATCGCCGCGCCGATCTGTTGCTCGGTTGCGTGGCGGCTCGAAACCTGCGCGTCATAGTGGCGATAGCGGATCAACCGTTCGGGGATGGAGCATAGCCGCGTCACCCCGGCCAGCCGCAGCCACAGGTCGAGGTCCTCGCAGTGCCGGAACGCGCCATGATACCCTCCGACCGCCCGCACCAGGTCGCGCCGGTACATCACCGCCGGGTGGCACAGCAGCGGCCCCCCGCTCTCGATCGCAGCCAGGAATCCTTCATGCGTATCGGGATGCTCGGGCGCGACCACGCAATAACCATTGCCGTGCTCGTCGATATCCTCGCTCCAGCACCCCACTACCCCATGGTCCGGATGCCCCGCCAAAAAGGCGATCTGTCGCGCAAAACGGCCCGGCATGCAGATGTCATCGGCATCCATCCGCGCGACGATCGGGGCCTGCGCTTCGCTGAGCAACTGGTTGAGGCTAGCCACCAATCCGCGGTTCTCGCGCAGAATCGGACGGATCCGTGGATCCCGTAAAGCAAAGTGCTCGATGATCTCCCGCGTCCCGTCGCGCGACCCGTCATCGAGAATGAGAAATTCAAAATCCCCGAATGTCTGCCCCAGCACGCTCTCGATCGCCGGCGCGAGAAATCGTTCGCCATTGTAGACGCTCATGGCGACGCTGATCGGAGGGGTATTCTGGGGCAGGGGCATCGTGTCGGATTTCCACATTTTACGGTGCTTTCCAGCACCCGCGCGGTCATCCGGTGTCTATCCGCGGCGGGTAAAGAAAGCGTCACCCCGCCGGACCCCACCCAATCGTCAATCGCCCCGCAAAACCCAGATCCGACCTACGTGGTGCTAAGCAAGCATCTAATAAATCGGCACTTTCTGGCATTCTGTCACATTTTTGCAAAAACCCGTTGACCGACTCGAGGTGCCTCCATATATGGCGCTTCACCGGA
>CAYFJH010000097.1:0-9278 GCA_964343385.1 uncultured Novosphingobium sp.
TGACCCGCGACTATTACCGGATCGAGGACGTGCGCGGGCGGCGCTACTGGATCTTCCGCCATGGCCTTTATGAAGAGCGTCAGGGCCCGAAATGGTATCTGCATGGGCTGTTCGCATGAACGGCCCGCCAGCCTTTGCCGAACTGCCAGCCTTTGCCGAACTGGTCGCCGCCACCAATTACAGCTTCCTGCGCGGCGCCTCGCATCCGGCGCAGATGGTCGGCCAGGCCCATGCGCTGGGCATGGCGGGGATCGGCATTGCCGATCGCAACAGCATTGCAGGCGTGGTGCGCGCCCATGTGGCCCAAAAGGCCATTGTGCGCGAGGCGGGGGGACTTGTCGGCGGCTGCCGGCTGGTGGTGGGGGCGCGGCTGGTCTTTGCCGATGGCACGCCCGATGTGGTCGCCTATCCTGCCACGCGCCACGGCTGGGGCCGGCTCACCCGGCTGCTGACCTTGGGCAACTGGCGGGCCGAGAAAGGCGACTGCACGCTCCACCTTGCGGACCTCATCGACCATGCCGAAGACCTGCTGCTGATTGTCACCCGGCCCGACAGGCCAGTGCTTGAGCGGCTGGTTCAGGCCCGACCCGGCGCGGTCTGGCTGGCCGTGACCATGCACCGCGCCGGTGCCGACGCACGGCGGCTGGCCGAGGCACAGGCGCTGGGCAGCGCCACCGGCGTGACGCTCATCGCCACCAACGATGCGCTTTATCACCATCCCGAGGCGCGGCCCTTGCACGATGTGCTGGCCTGCATCCGCGAGGGCACGACCATTGCGGAAGCGGGCCGCCGCTTGCTCGCCAATGCCGAGCGGCACCTGAAGCCGCCTGCCGAAATGGCCCGCCTGTTCCGCGCCTGCCCCGAGGCAGTGGCGGCCACAACAGATTTCCTCTCGCGGATCGCATTCGATCTCGGTCAGCTGCGCTACGAATACCCGCACGAACCCGTGCCTGAAGGATGGCAGCCGCAGGACTGGATGGAACATCTGGTGGAAGAAGGCGGAAGGACCTGGTTCCCGGACGGATTGCCGGAAGCCTATCGGGCCGTGCTTGCCGAAGAGTTCCGCCTGATCCGCCATCATAAATATGCCTATTACTTCCTCACGGTGCACGACATTGTGCGCCATGCCCGCAGCCTCGATCCGCCGATCCTGTGCCAGGGGCGTGGCAGCGCGGCCAATTCGCTGGTCTGCTATTTCCTCGGCATCACACCGATCGATCCGGTTAAGGAAAAGCTGTTGTTCTCGCGCTTCCTTTCGGACGTTCGCAATGAGCCGCCCGATATCGATGTGGATTTCGAGCATGAGCGCCGCGAGGAGATCATGCAGTACATCTACCGCCGTTACGGGCGGGAGCGCGCCGGGATCGCCGCCACCGTCATCCACTATCGCCCGCGCAGCGCCATCCGCGAGGTGGGCAAGGTGCTGGGCCTGACCGAGGACGTGACCGCACGGCTCGCCTCGACCATCTGGGGCAACTGGGGCGATGACGTGCCGGAAGCCCGGGTGGCCGAGGCCGGGCTGGACATGGCCAACCCGACGATTGCCCGGCTGAAGGCGCTGGTGGACCAGCTGCTGACCTTTCCCCGCCACCTTTCCCAGCATGTCGGCGGCTTCGTGCTCACTGAAAGCCGGCTCGACGAGCTGGTGCCGATCCACAATGCTGCGATGCCGGACCGCACTTTCATCGAATGGGACAAGGACGATATCGACGCGCTGAAACTGATGAAGGTCGATGTGCTGGCGCTGGGCATGCTCACCTGCATCCGCAAGAGCTTCGATCTGCTGCGCCAGCATGATCTGGGTGACCTGACGCTGGCATCCGTCCCGACCGAGGACGCGGAAACCTACAGGATGCTCCAGCGGGGCGATTCCATCGGCACCTTCCAGGTCGAAAGCCGGGCGCAGATCGCCATGCTGCCGCGGATGAAGCCCAAGGAGCTGTACGATCTCGTGATCCAGGTCGCCATCGTCCGCCCCGGTCCCATTCAGGGGGGCATGGTCCATCCCTATCTCCGGCGGCGCAATCGCGAGGAGAAGGTGGTCTATCCCAGCCCCGCACCCCCGCACCTCCAAAACGAACTGGTCGAGGTGCTGGGCAAGACCTTGGGCGTGCCGCTGTTCCAGGAACAAGCGATGAACCTTGCCATCACGGCAGCCAAATTCACCCCCGATCAGGCCGATGGTCTGCGCCGCGCCATGGCCACCTTTCGCCATCACGGCACGGTCCACAATTATGAAGACCTGCTGATCGAGGGAATGGTCTCGCGCGGGTATGAGCGCGATTTTGCCGAACGCTGCTATGAACAGATCAAGGGCTTCGGCGATTATGGCTTCCCCGAAAGCCATGCCCAGGCCTTTGCCTGGCTGGCCTATGTCTCGTCCTGGCTGAAATGCCGCCACCCAGCCGTATTCACCTGCGCCCTGCTCAACAGCCAGCCGATGGGCTTCTATGCCCCGGCCCAACTGGTGCGTGATGCGCAGGAGCACGTGGTGGAGGTGCGCGCCGCCGACGTGAATGCCAGCGAATGGTACAGCACGCTGGAACGGCGCGGGGACAACGCGCTCGCCCTGCGTCTCGGCTTTTCGCGGATCGACGGGTTTCGGGAAAGCTGGGCTGAGGCCATCGTTCTGGCCCGTGCGGCAGGCCCGTTCGCATCCCTGGAGGGTCTTGCCCACCGCGCCGGTCTGCCTCCCGCCGCCTTGCGCAAGCTGGCCGATGCGGATGCCTTCGCCTCACTGGGCAAGGGAAGGCGCGACGCCTTGTGGGAGGCGCGGCGTATGCCCGCCGTCCAGTTGCCGCTATTTGCCATGGCGCAGGCACCCGAACTGGCCACGGAAGAGGATGCTCCCTTGCCGACCATGCCGCTGGCCGATGAAGTGGTGGCCGATTACCAGACCACGCGCCTGTCGCTAAAAGGACACCCCATGCAGTTCCTGCGGGGACGGCTTGCCCGGGAAGGCGTAATCACCTGTGCTGATGCCAATGCCGCCCCCGATGGCCGCAAGGTCCGCGTGGCGGGTGTGGTCTTGATCCGCCAGCGCCCAGGCAAGGGCAACGCGGTTTTCATCACCATCGAGGATGAGACCGGCATCGCCAACGCCTTGCTCTGGTCACGCGACCTGGAAAGCCAGCGCCGCGCGGTAATGGCCGCCCGCCTTATGCTAATCGAGGCCGAGATCCAGCACAGCGACGAAGGCGTGGTTCACCTGATGGTGGCGCGGATTGTTGACCAGACAGGTCTGCTCGATAGTCTCGCCGATCAGGAGCCCATCAACCTTCTCCCGTCTCGCGGCGACGAGATTCATCACCCCCAGCGTCCACGAATGCACGGCCATCCACGCGATGTCAGGATCTTGCCAAAATCACGGGATTTCCACTGACGCCGACATAGCCGTCGTTAGGTGTCCAAACTGTGCCACCTGGAAGCGGACATTAACGTCATGCCTCTTCTTCGTTGCACCAAATCACTTGGCCTTGTCGAAACCAGAAATGCGACCCGCAATCCTTCTTCCGCCACACCGAGGGATTCAGTGTTGCCGTGCCGTCAGGGTGCTGCGTCAGTTGCCAGAATGGCCGCTCGTCAGGCAAAAGATTCATGTGCAATATGCGGCTGCATCCGCACGGACAGAGCATCGCCGCCTGTTCCAAAAAGCCATCGTCATCGACGACGTATAGTGTGTTGGCAACGAGCTGCGCCGGAAGCTCCTCATCGGCTATGACAGTACGGTATGGCTTCGATTTTTGCTCATAGCGCCCACCGATAAAAAGCCGGAGGAGCCAACGCCAGGCCGTCAGAAGCCAATTCATGATTTTGGCTTTTCGGAGAGTTCGGTGAGCCGCAGCAAGGGCCGCATATCACCCTTGCCGATGTGCGGCTCAAGTAACCCACATGGTTCGCTATGGCGCTCGTACATAATTTCCATGCTCGCCAAGCTAAACGTGACCGATCCATATTCACAATTCGCTTCCTCCCTGAACGGGTGGAGTCTGGCGAGCAATTCGTTCACTGCAAGTGATGCTGCATATAAGTTCACACTGATGACGGCAGGCCGTTGGCCCTGAACCCCTGCAATGTAGCCATCCTTCATTTGCTGCGCGTGAGCAACCGGATCTGTGCGGCGCAAACCGGCATCCGCCACCTGCTTCATGGTGAAAAGGCCGCGCGTCATCAGGCTGGACTTTCCGGGAAGCAGGTAGTGAACGGTGCCACACACTTCTCGTATTTTGCCCTTGTTCGGCCCCTCGCGCACCGTATCAAGGCGCACGCCAATATCAAAATAGGGTTGCAGATAGAACGTCGCGAGTGTGTTCAACAGATATCGCCCGTCGATGGTATCCATGCACCCGAACACGACATCGCATTGCGCGACCTCGCGCACGACTCGAGGCGACCAGAGATTGCCGGTGACGCGAACAACCCGCGTGCCAAGTCCGGCGCGGTCGATGGCATCGCCGATCACGTGGGTTTTCGGGCGTTTCTTCGCGGCATCGTCCATGGTTGAATTGAGGATGCGGTTGACGTTGCGGTCTTCGATATGATCGTCATCGACCAAAACAATTTCGCCAACGCCCAAACGGAAAAGCTGCTCTATGACGGGGCTGCCGGTCCCTGAACAGCCAACGACGGCGACCGACAAGCGGCGCAACCGTTCAATCGTGCCTTCATCGAAAATCTGCGCGTGAGACGCTGCAAAGCTTGGGACGGATTTATCGCCGCCTGCCGGATACCAAAACTGCAAATCATCGCCGACGACATTGACGCATTCGATGGGTATCAACCCATCTTGGGTCAGAACGCGGCCGAATACCTCACCCGATGGTAGCATGATGGCACTGCCATGAGGGGCGTCAATCTCGGTTGACTTGCGAACCATCGGCAACAGCAGGCCATCGCTTTTGTCATCGGTCGATGAAAAAGCGGGATAGCCATTGGGATGGCTATGAATCTTGATGAAACTCAACCCCTCGGCTTCCGCGCGGTCGAGAATAACTTCGATGGCATCCGTCTGCCACGTCACGCTCACCGCCGTTCGCTCACATTGCGCGTGCGGAATCTCTTCGATGTATCGCACTAACAGGCGATGCCGCCGATCACCGCGTCGGCGTGCGCAAAGAAGGACAGCAACCGCTTCCTTTCCGTCGCCGGGGAAAAGATGAGTGTGCAGGCGACGGTGCTGATCGTCCGTCATGCTCAATGTGATGGGCGGGTTCATTTCTCGAACTCCCGCTGCAGCCAATCTTCGATCAACACGATATGCGTGCCGAGGCTGTCGATAGTGGGGCGCCAAGGATTCTGCGCCGTGCGGTGACGTGACCAGCGCTGGTAAGAAACCCCCGCGATCTGCTGCACCGCTTGCGTCGCCCCAATTGGCCGACCGTCGGTGCGGGCAAGCGCCGGATGAAAATAGACCATATCCAACGCGGTGTTGGGATAGCCTGTTTCCAGTCGGATGGCCGCGATGACGGTTTTGTGATTGTAGCCTTCATGCGTGGGGAAGTCGTGGATGAGAACCCATTGGGAACCATCCACGACCGTTTCCCAAGGCAGGCCGTAATCGTTGAGGAGTTGCTCATCTTCGGGCAACAAATCGAACTGCCGACGCATTGCCCTTAGCCCTCCGTCTGGTCGCGCGGCAGCGCCTTGAACTTCTCGATACCGGGCTGGCGCAGATCGACCTTCTCGTTGAGATCGACTTTCTGCGGACGCTGACCGGCGACCTTCACGCGCAGCGTGTAGTCTTTCGGCGGCGTCAAACCGGCGAGTTCGAGAACTTCACGACCGGTGATGTAGCGATCATGGACAACGAACGGGTCGCCATTCACCTTGATCTTGTATCCCCGGCAGTGAGGCGGCGCTTCGCCACGGCGGGCGTAATCCTCCAAATCTGCGATTTCGTCCGAGATTTCTTCACGGATCGCCTCAATCACCTCATCGGCCGGGACGTCCACCACTTCTTCTTTATCCATCATGAGCTCCATGCGCTGGCGTGTTGTTGCAGGCGTCATCACCTACACGCTTAGGATACGGGGCGTGCTAAGTCTGTCAAGCAGAATCTAGCACGCTTGACGTTTTTAGCAAAAAGGCTATCATTTTTCACGGCGAATTCCGCCTTCAACCCATAGCTAGGAGGACCGATGAGCGATGAAATTGATGTGGGGCGAAAAGGCGAGGCGTTGGGAATCTATCTCAAGAGCCTCAGGTCGGGGACAGGCCTAACCCTCCGAGAGGTGGAGGAGGCCACAGGAAAGGACGTGTCCAATGCATACCTAAGTCAGTTGGAGAACGGCCATATAGCGAAGCCCTCGCCAAATGTTCTGCACTCGCTAGCCAGTGTCTATAAAGTGCCATACGCGAAGTTGATGGAACGGGCTGGTTATATTTCGCCGAATGCCAGAAGCTCGAATACAGCAAAGCACGGACGGGCGGCAACTTTTTCTATTGAGAATCTTACATTGGACGAGGAGAAGGAACTGCTTCAATATCTTTCCTTTGTCCGACAGAAAGCAAAATCTTGATCAAGCCCGATGATAGCCGCCTGACACCGGCTCAATATGCACAGGTAAGATCCGAAGCCGAGCGCGCCTTGTCACTGGCAGGCGCGCTTGGTCGTTTTCCGACGCCGATTGATGACATTATGGCGGCCGCCAACGTCCAAGAGGTGAAAGAGGACGTTCTCAACGAAAGCTTCATCCTCAAGCTTCGCAGGCAGGCCAGCGGCGCGCTGAAATCGGCGCTCAGCAAGGTGATTGGCCTGTTCGATGCCAAAGCGCGGCTGGTCTTCATCGACCGCACGCTGCACGTCGTGAAACAGACATTTGTGCGGCTGCACGAAACGGGTCACGCCTTCATGGCGTGGCAGCGCGATCTCTATGCGGTGGTGGAAGACTGCGATCAGACGATTGAACCGGCGACGGCCGATCTGTTTGACAGAGAAGCCAACGTCTTTGCTTCGGAAGTCGTGTTCCAGCTCGACGGATTCACCAAGGAGGCCGAGGAGAAAGAATTCGGCATTCTCGTGCCTGTTAAGCTCAGCAGCAGATACGGTGCGTCGATCTACTCATCGGTGCGTCGGTATGTTTCGCAGAACTGGCGCGCTTGCACGGTGATCGTACTCAATCCGCCCGAGTTGATTCCCGGCGATGGGTTTCGTGCTTCGCTGCGTCGCCATTGTTCGTCGCCGCGCTTCACTGAAATTTTCGGCGAGATCGATTGGCCATTGGTATTCACACCGGATCACCCAGTGGGAGCCATGATTCCGATCAATGGGCGCAAGATGTCGGGAAAGCAGATGCTGTCTCTTACCGACAGGAATGGCGACACCCATGAATGCATAGCCGAGGCATTCACCCAGACCTATCAGGTTTTCGTGCTCGTACACGCGGTGAGTACCCTGACGAGCAGGTCCATCATCATGCCAGGCTATAGCAAGAGCTAGACCCGAAAAACTCAGGATGATGTAATAAAACTGCCAAGATCGGCTTGGATGGTCGAGCTACCGCGGCCTCGCCCTCCCTGCGGCCGACAATCGGTGTTCGGATCGCTCGACGACGTTGCTGTAGGATCAAGCAATGAACGATACGCCGCTCATCATGCTTTCGGCCGCGAAACCGGACCGTCCGGATTGTCCCTAATCTCCGTCGTTAACCGACAACGCTTGAGTCGCGCTCACCAGCGCGGAAATCCGCCAACTTGCCTGCTCCAGCTTGGCAACGACCGCCCCGAGTTCGTCCCCACTGTCCGCCCGCACCATCACCGCTTCCCCGCAGACATCCTCCATGATCATCCCGATGCGGACGCAGAACCGGGCGATGAGTTCAGTGTCGGTCATGGCCGGACCACGCCATTCCCGTAGGACGAAGTCCAGCCGCAGCTTTGTCGCAGGACCTGGCGCTGGCGCATTATCCCGCCATCCCCAGCGCCCTCCGCTGCTCGCTCCAGTCGAGCGGCAGATCCATCCCGATCAGCTCATCCGGATCGAGCCCGAGCGGCATGGTTCCCTGCAGCAGGGCCTTCTGGATGTCGGGCGCGAGCAGGCCGATGGCGATCCGGTCCCGCGCCCAGCCATCGACCGGCGCGCGCATGGCGCGGTGCCGACTCGGATCGAGCGGGGAGGCGTCGATCTCCGCCAGTTTGCGGTGAGCGACGCGGATGAGTTCGGCCATGTCAGCCGCGTCCTCGCTGTTCTTGCGCCGCCGCAGGGTGGGCGCGACGGTCCGTCCCGTGCGGGCAGCAGGGATGGCGAGCGTGAACACCAGCCATCCATCGGCAATCGATGCGTCCGGGTCTATGTGCTGCTGAACCCGATCGAGCAGCGTGTCGGTTGACAGCGTCTCGCTGACGAGGCTCGTTGGATCGAGTGTGACCTTGAGCGCGGTCGACGTGGCTTCGACGCACGCGACCTCCACGAAGATTTCGTCGGGCCCGACCGGTTCGGGCAGCACTTCGCCAATGGCCCTGAACAACAGTGTCTCGATCCGCACGGCCGGGAGCCGGATGCCCTGCAGGTTGCCGCCGCTGGCCGGCTTGCCAGTCGGCAGCAGGCACTCGCTGACATAGTAGCGATAGGTCTTGGCCCCTCGCCCGTAACTGAAGCTCGGACGCATCGGCTGGCCCTCGCCATCGACGATCTTGCCAGTGAGCGGGCAGGCGCCAGCCCGGGTCAGGCGGGTGCGGTGGCGGTGATGGTTGGCGGCCAGTAGATCCTGCACCGCCTTGAACAGGGAGCGGTCGATGATTTCCTCGTGCTCGCCGGCATGGGCCTTGCCGCGGTGAACGATCTCGCCGAGGTAGATCCGGTTCTTGAGGATATGCGATAGCCCTGAGCAGTTGAACGGAATGCCGCCGTGCGTGACGCCGGCGCGCGAGGTTCGCCGCTTGGTCAGGATGCCGTCGGCGGTGAGGTCGCTCACTAGCGCGGGCAGGGACTTGAGCTCGAGATAACGCCGGAAGATGTGCCGGACCGTCTCGGCCTCGGTGGGATGCGGCAGCAGCATCCGCTCGCCCAGATCATAGCCCAGCGGGACATGCCCGCCCATCCAGATGCCCCGGGCCTTGGACAGGGCGATCTTGTCGCGGATGCGCTCACCGGTGACCTCGCGTTCGAACTGAGCGAAGGACAACAACACGTTGAGGGTCAGGCGTCCCATGGAGCTGGTGGTGTTGAACGCCTGCGTTACTGAAACGAAGCTGACCTTGTTGTTATCGAACACCTCGACGATCCGAGCAAAGTCCATCAGACTGCGGGTCAGGCGGTCGACCTTGTAGACCACCACCAC
>CAYFJH010000098.1:0-209 GCA_964343385.1 uncultured Novosphingobium sp.
TCATCCGCTTCTTCGCTTCTTCGATGGTCCGGCCCATGACAAAAACTTGCCCCATCAACCGCATCGCCGCGCCGACACCTTGGCGAACGAACGGTTCACCGGCGCGCGCGATCAGGCGCTTCAGGCTGCTGTTGCTATCGCCCAACACGGCCTTGCCTAGCACCAACCCCCAAGTGGCGCTGTTCACCAACATACTGGACGATTGCCCC
>CAYFJH010000098.1:219-9119 GCA_964343385.1 uncultured Novosphingobium sp.
GGCATCGGTCAGTTTGTCAGCAATCAACAGATCAGCAGTCTCCGGGTCAGGCACACGCAAAAATGCCTCGGCCAATGACAACAAAGCTGTGCCTTCTTCGGTCCCCAGTCGGTATTCTTGAAGGAATTGATTGACCCAACTATCGGTCTGCGCCGTGCGCAAATCGGCAAGAAGACCGCGTGCCTGTTTGATAACCCCGGCCCGTTCACTGCCATCAATCTGGGCTGCAACCACCAAAGGCGCCAGCACCTCTGGTTCTGGCACACGGTGGAGTGGACGGACGGCGGCGCGCGCGGAATCGAGTGATGAGGTCATGCCCCGCGCTTTGCCGGATATTTGTGCGCCGGACAAGTTTCAGTTGTAACGAAAATGGCCGATGCCCTTTCGGACACCGGCCTACCCCCGAAAGGGTTTGGTTCCGTCCAGCGATGGATAAGGTTCAGGGACCACCACCGGACGGAATTTCGTTATATCTTAGCGATAACGACGGCAGTTGCTGTCCGACTTGTCAATCGCACGACCAGCCAAGGCACCTACTGCTGCACCGATGATGCTGCCTTCGGTCTTGTTACCGCGACGGGCCACTTCGTTACCGAGCAGGCCACCGGCGACCGCACCGATTATGGTACCGCCGGTGCCACGGTCACAACGGTTGTTGCGATAGTTATAGCGGTCACGGCGGTATTCGCGGCGATCATTACGATAATCGCGGTCGTCATTGCTGTAACGATAGCCGTCATCATTATAGTGGCGCGCCATCGCTGGGGTGGCCGAAAAACCGGTAATTGCGGTTGCGGCCAGGACGAGTGCGCCAATGCTTTTCTTCATGTTCATTTCATGTCTCCACTTCTGTCTTTGGCCCTGCCCCATTCGGGGTGTTTGTGGGCAGTGCTTCGTTCTCAACAACCCCCTTATGGATTCGCCGCATTGACGGAATGCTGAATGCGTTAGTTATCTTGTGTTCATGCTTGGGTTGAATGGCACCTGCCGCTATGGCTTGACGCGATGTTGATTAGAGCGTTCCGATTTATATTGCTGATTGTGCTGGTGATTATGACGGTGGGCGGCGTTCGCACCGTCTATGTCAACAACAGCCAGAACATCGCGTTGCAGCCGCTGAACCTTGATCCGGCGCATCCCGGAAAACGCCGCATCGACGAACTTATTTTTCTCGCTGGCTGGGAATTGGGCAGCGGCAATGGTGACTTTGGCGGCATATCGGCACTAACCGCGTTGCCCGATGGCCGTTTTGTCGGGGTGAGCGATGCCGGGACTTTGATCGGCTTCGGCCTAACCAGTGATGACCGCACCGACCGACCCTTCATCGCGCCACTGCCCGAATCAGAAGGGCCGGATAAGAGCTTCAGGGACCGCGACAGCGAAGGCATTACCTATGATGCCGCCAGCGGACAATTCTGGGTAAGCTATGAAGCTAAGCACGCGATTCGCCGATTCTCGCGTTCGTTCGCGCGGTCCAACGGCATGGTTCGTTCGGCGGAAATGCAACGCTGGCCAAAGAACAGTGGTGCCGAAACGATTGTCCGGTTGTCAGACGGTCGTTTCGTGGTGATCGCCGAAACTATGGAGGGGGAGAGCCACGAAGCGTTACTATTTTCAGGCGATCCCGTGGAGCCCGGCACCGTTATATCGCGCTTTGGCTATCGGCCACCAACCGGTTACCGCGTCACCGACGGTGCCATGTTGCCCGACGGACGGCTGTTGCTGCTCCACCGCGAAATTGGCATACCCAATGGGTTCGCGGCGAAACTGGCGGTGGTGGACCCTGTCAATATCGTTAAGGGCGCACGCCTCAAAGGGCGGATCATTGCGACGCTGACGACACCGCTACTCGTCGATAATATGGAAGGCGTTGCCGTTACCGAAGACGGAAAAGATACCATTATCTGGCTGATTTCAGATAATAATTTTAACATCATTCAGCGAACGCTGCTAATGAAATTCCGTCTATCAGAGCGCACCAATAAGAAAAAACCGGAAGCGGTGGCCGCCCCCGGTTTTGATTCGCTTTAACCTAGCCGCCGAAGCGACCGCGAAGGTTCAGGCCGCGACCTTGGTCTTCTTGGCGATTTCTTTCTTCACCTTGCGGGCGTTCAAAGAGAGTTTCTCGTCCTTGGTCTTCAACAACCAATTGTCGAGACCGCCAACATGTTCGACCGAGCGCAGACCCGATGTCGATACGCGGAATTTGAAGCCTTGTTCCATCGAGTCCGACAACAAAGTCACATTCTGCAAGTTAGGCAAAAAAGTGCGCTTGGTTTTGTTGTTGGCGTGGCTCACATTGTTGCCGACCATACGGCCCTTGCCAGTGAGTTCGCAGATGCGCGCCATGATGTGTATCCTGTAAAAATGAGTGTGTGCGGAATCACTGTCCCGCGAAAGCGCTGCCCCTAACCTCCAACGCGAAAAAGGTCAAGCACCGGATATGGCCAAAAGCGCCGTAACCCGCTAGCGAAGAGCTATGCCGCTAACCAAAGCCCGCGAAATGATGGACCAAGCCCTGATGCTGGCAAAGGCAGCCGCTGCATCCGGCGAGGTGCCCGTCGGCGCGCTGGTGGTCAAAGACGGGCAGATTATAGGCCGGGGCGCCAATCGCCCTGTGACAAGCCATGACCCGACGGCGCATGCCGAAATCATCGCCATGCGAGAGGCAGCGGCGTTTTTGGGCAATGACCGACTGACCGGATGCGACCTATGGGTAACACTGGAACCATGCGCCATGTGTGCAGGGGCCATCGCCCATGCCCGGATCGCCAGACTCTATTACGGCGCCGACGACCCCAAAGGCGGCGCGGTGATGCACGGACCGCGCTTGTTCGAACAACCCACAGTGCATCACCGGCCCGAAATTTATGCCGGAATCGCGGCGGATGAGGCAGCCGAGTTGCTAAGGGCGTTTTTTGCAGAACGGCGCTAGGCCAAAACCCGCAGAAAACCGTCTAAAGCCACACTAAAGTCTCACTTGAAACGGGTTTTCGAAAACATCGATAAGTGGACAAAGCCGGTCCTGAGCGTGTTGAGGGGTGCACTTGTCCTGATTCTCTCAAACCAAATCCAACATTGCAATGATTTAATCTTGCCTGCCTGCCGGGGGATCGTTTTTAGTGAATGGGGACCCGCGCCAATTCCAATATCGCCTTCACACTGTTCAAATTACGCGCCGTCATCCGCTTGGGAAAATATGGTCCCATTTTCTCCACCAGCTTTGACCGGCCGATGCCGTCTGGCGCGAACAGATAAAATATGTCGCCGATTAAAGCGAAATCTTCGTTTTCAACCGCCAGCGCGCGCAATGCCGTTTCGTCATATTTGGGGGCTGGTTCGTCCAAGAAGAACATATGCAATTGCTTGCCCTCGGTCACGTGCGCGGCAAAGGGATTTGCCTCAAGCGCCGTCGCCAACGCATCGGCGCTGCGTATGATGATGAACGGGTGAAAGCCAAAGCGCTTTTCGACCGCCGCCGCCAATATTTCCTCAATATGTGCGGCATCTTTGTCGGCATCAAAAATCAGGTTTCCGCTTTGAATATAGGTTTTCGGATCTCCAAAATCCAATTCAGAGGCCAAAGCGCGCAACTCCGCCATAGGCAGCTTGTTATTGCCGCCGACATTGATACCTTTGAACAGAGCGATCCATTTCATACCGATTAACGCAAATTCTTCCCAAAAAACTCCATCGTCCTTCCCCAAGACAATGTGGCCGCCTCCGCATTGTAACGCGGTGTCGAGTCATTGTGAAAACCGTGGTTCACGTCGGGGTAGAAATGCACCTGAAACCGTTTCTGGTTGGACAGCAAAGCCGCCTCATAAGGCAGCCAACCGGCGTTGATCCGTTCATCTATTCCGGCATAATGGATGAGGAGCGGAGCCTTGATAGCTGGCACTTCGGATGTGGTGGGTTGGCGTCCATAATAAGGCACCGATGCCGCCATTTCGGGATAGGCGACCGCCAGCGCATTGCACACGCCGCCGCCATAACAGAAACCGACCGCGCCGACTTTGCCGGTGCTTTTCTTGTGGTCGCGTAAATATTCAAAGCTCGCGAAGAAATCTTCGAGCAGCTTGGCCGGGTCAATCTTGGCCTGCAACTCGCGGCCTTTATCGTCGTCACCGGGATAGCCGCCGAGCGTTGACAATCCGTCTGGCCCAAGCACCAGATAGCCCGCCTTGGCCAGCCGCCGCACCACGTCCTCAATATAAGGGTTCAACCCGCGATTTTCGTGAACGACCAGCACGGCGGGGAGCCTGCCCTTCACATGTGCAGGCTTGGCCATCAACGCATTGATCGATCCGTTGCCATCGGGGCTTGGGATGGTCACGCGCGATGTGACGATTGCCGGATCTTCAGGCTCAACCTGCCGCGCCAACGCGTAATCGGGCTGGAGTTGCTGCAATATCATCAGCCCGGTGACGCCTGCCGCCGCAAACTTACCCGCTTGCGCGATGAATTCGCGTTTAGTCAGCTTGCCATGCACATATCCGTCGAAAATTTCGAGGATGTGAGGGTGGAACTCGCTGGCTTTTTTGCGGGTGGTTGGGGTGGGTTCGGTCATAGGGCCTCATCAACGATGTTCAGACGCGATGGATTGTCCAAATCCTCCCCTGCAAGGGGAGGGGGACCATCCGCAGGATGGTGGAGGGGCACAGGCCCCACGCGTTGAGCCATCCGCTCCCGCGCATGGTCAATAGCCGCCGCCAGCACATCTGCCCGCAGCACCATCCCCGCCCCGCCGCCAGCCGGCGTATCGTCCACCGTCCGGTGCCTGTCCGCCGCAAAATCGCGGATCTGGATGGCATCAAGCGCCCACTTCCCCGCCTCCCGCGCCCGTCCGGCGAGCGAAACGCCCAACGGCCCGGGGAACATCTCGGGGTAAAGAGTGAGGACTGCGGCGTGGAAGGTCATTGATTTCCACTCTTGGAAAATGCGAGGCAACCGATGGTGAACGCAATGATCATCGCCACCGGAGTGAGCGCGAATGCATATCCCGGATAGAAGATTACATCTGGAGTATAGCCACACTCACTCCCTTGGGTCCGGGGATCGGGGAACAGCAGCGCGGCACCATATCCCGCTGGAAATGCAATCAGTGGCATCGCCAAACAGCCGATCTTCGGCGCATGTCTGCGCAACCAAGGCCGCGCTCGATGAGCCAGCACATAACCCATGACGGCACCCCATATGGCGCAAACAGCGATAAAAACTGCTGTGTCCGCATCTGTAACCGAACAAAGATCACGGAACATCAAACTGTCCAGTTCTCAACGTTTAGCCCCGGTACATCCGCAAAATCCGCAACGTTATTCGTCACCACCGTCGCCCCCACACTCAGCGCATGAGCAGCCAGAAGCCGGTCGAACCGCGCCCGCTTGAACGGCAGCTTGGCGTATTCCCTCGCAGCGGATTCGTCGAAGGGCACCAATGGTATTTCCGCGATGAAGGCTTCCAGGATTTCAGGCTCGGGCGGTTTGCCGATGTAGGTGCCGTAGGCCACCTCCGCATAGCTGATGACAGAAATCGCCAGCGAACCAGCCTCGCAATCGGCAATCCGCGCCTTCAGGCCCTCGTTGCCCAGGTCCATCGCGTAGACCGCAGAGTTGGCGTCGATCAGGTAGCGGATCACAAAAGACCGGCAGCTTTCCGCGCCGCAATGATGCTGGGCCGCTCCTCGAAATCCTCACGCGGAGCCAGCTTAATCCCCGGCGCCTTGCCCGCAAACCCGCTGATGTCGATCTTGCGCTTGGCCGGCGGCTTCGCCTTGAGGTGCAGTTCCCCGTTGACCCACTCGGCCAGCCACTCCCGGTCCGGCTCCACCCCCAGCCCCGCCGGAATGCGGATGGCGACCGAGTTGCCCGACTTGAAGCTCTTGGCAGTGTATTCCTGACCCATCACGGCCTCCGTATATACATTGCGTATATACTACTCCGCAAAGGCCGCTTCAATCACAATCTGCTCACCCCATTCGGGCACGGCCTCGATCCGCATCGGGACCATGAACTTCTTCCCGTCCGGCCGCTGGATTTCCAGCACGTCGCCCGCGCCGTAGTTATCAATGGCGATGCAGGTGCCAAGCAGTTCGTTTGCGGTGCTGATGCACGGCAGGCCGATCAGGTCCGCATGATAGTATTCACCCTCGGCCAGCGGGGGCAGCGAAGAGCGCGGCACGGTGAGCAAGGTTCCGCGCAGCGCCTCGGCCCCGTTGCGGTCGGTCACCTCGGCAAAGCGGGCAACCGCCCCGCCCTTGCCATCTTCACGCAGTTTCTGAACTGTGAGCTTCATGTCGTTGAAGGCGCGGTAGCGTTTCAACGCTTCCACGCCTTCCCCGAACAGCTTGAGGCGGACTTCGCCCGTCACCCCGTGCGCGCCGGACACGGCCGCGAGGGTGACAGGCTTGTCCGTCATGCTCAGCCTTCCGCCTGCTCGTCGGCAGCAGCTTCAGCCGGAGCTTCTTCAGCAGCGGCTTCTTCAGCGGCCGGCGCTTCTTCCACGGCCGGAGCAGCGGCAGCAGCCTTGGCGGCTTCTTCAGCGGCGATGCGGGCTTCTTCAGCCTCGGCAGCCTTCGAAGCCTTGTCCTCGGCGCGTTCCTTGGCCTTCTTGCCCGGTTCGCCCTGCTGCGGGTTGTTGGTGGCGGCGCGTTCCTTGATCCCGGCCTTGTCGAGCATGCGGGCAACGCGGTCGGTCGGCTGGGCGCCAACGCCGAGCCAGTAGCGCACGCGGTCCTCGACGATGCGCACGCGGTTGGCATCGTCCTTGGCGAGGAGCGGGTTGTAGGTGCCGACCTGTTCCAGGTACTTGCCGTCACGCGGAGCGCGCGAGTTGGCGATGACGATCTTGTAGTAAGGGCGCTTCTTCGAACCGCCACGCGACAGACGCAGTGAAACCGACATGTGAAATACCTTTCCTTAAACTTTGAAACTAAAAGTAAATTCTATTTCCGGCGCAGCAGATCGCCAAGGTTCGAGGGCAGGTTTCCGCCCCCCATCCCCGGCAGGCCCGCCCCGCCCGCACCGCCGCCAAGACCCTGGCCGCCAAGCCCCGGCATCGCCGCATCCATGCCGCCCTTGCCGAACATCGCCGCCAGCCCCTTGAGGCCGCCCATCTTCTTGATCTGCTTCATCGCGCGCTCCATTTCCTGGTGCATCTTGAGCAGCTTGTTGACGTCCTGGACCTGCACGCCCGACCCGTTGGCAATGCGGATCTTGCGCTTGGCGTTGAGCAGGTCGGGCCGGGCGCGCTCCTTGGGGGTCATCGAACCGATGATCGCGTCCATCCGCAGCAGGACGCGTTCGTCCATTCCGCTCGACGCCATCGCCGCCTTGGCCTTTTTCATGCCCGGCATCATGCCCGCGAGCGCGCCGAGGCCGCCCATGTTCTGCATCTGCTTCAGCTGCATCCGAAGGTCGGTCATGTCGAACTGACCCTTGGCCATGCGCTGGGCAAGGCGTTCGGCGTCCTGTTCCTCGATCGCGGCCGCAGCCTTTTCGACGATGGAGACGATATCGCCCATGCCGAGGATGCGGCTGGCGACGCGGCCCGGATGGAACGGCTCGATCGCGTCCATCTTTTCGCCTGTGCCGGCAAACTTGATCGGCTTGCCGGTGACCGCGCGCATCGAAAGCGCCGCACCGCCGCGTGCATCGCCGTCCATCCGGGTCAGCACGACGCCGGTCAGGTCAACCTGCCCGGCAAAACTCTGCGCCACGTTGACCGCGTCCTGTCCGGTCAGCGAATCGACGACGAGCAGCACTTCCTTCGGCACCGAGATGGCGGCAACCGCCTTCATCTCGTCCATCAGCTGCTGGTCGACGTGAAGCCGGCCCGCGGTGTCGAGCAGCAGCACGTCCACGGCCTGCAACTTCGCCGCGTTGAGCGCGCGCGTTGCGATGTCGACCGGCTGCTGCCCGGCGATGATTGGCAGGGTCGCAACGCCGACCTGCTCACCCAGAACCTTGAGCTGCTCCTGCGCGGCCGGGCGGTTGACGTCGAGCGACGCCATCATCGCCTTCTTGCCGTGTTTTTCGCGAATCAGCTTGGCCAGCTTGGCCGTGGTCGTGGTCTTGCCCGAGCCCTGGAGGCCGACCATCATGATCACCACCGGCGGCGCGGCGACCAGGTCAAGCCCGACGGTTTCTTCCCCGCCGAGCATCTCGACAATCGCGTCGCTGACGATCTTGACGACCTGCTGGCCCGGCGTGATCGACTTCAGGACCGACTGGCCGACGGCCTTTTCGGTAACTTCGTCGATGAATCGGCGAACGACCGGCAAGGCCACGTCGGCTTCGAGCAGGGCGATGCGGACTTCGCGCATCGCATCGCGAACGTCCTGCTCCTTGAGCGCGCCGCGCCCGCGCAGCTTGTCGAACACCCCGCCGAGGCGATCTGACAAAGTGTCGAACATGGGGCACGTGCTCCAGAAACGGCCCGAAGGCCTGCGAACGTAAAATACAGCGCCGAAACGCCAAAAACACTGCGGACGAAACCTCGTCGGCCAGTGCTACACCGGAACCATCAAGCGAAAAACGCCGGCGGACGAAACCTCGTCAGCCAGCGTATCGCTCTCAGGCGAAATCCATCGTGTGAATGGTGGAGCCTAGCGGGATCGAACCGCTGACCTCCTGCATGCCATGCAGGCGCTCTCCCAGCTGAGCTATGGCCCCATTCCGGAACATGCCCTGGAAGCATGTCAGGCCGATCGCTGACGACCGGAGGCGCGGTAATGTCACAAGACGTTTCGCGCCGCAAGAGGGTTTGTCTAACTTTCCAAGAGGGTTTGTCGAACTTTCATCTCGGCGTGGCGGAGAGGGTATCCTTCCGCCACGCTCAGAAAAACCGTGCTCTGTTGATCACGCCGAAAAATCGGCGGGGCGATCAACTTTCTTCGTCTT
>CAYFJH010000099.1:0-9059 GCA_964343385.1 uncultured Novosphingobium sp.
ACTTGTCCTTGAGTTCGATTTCCTTGGCGACGGTGACGCCGTCCTTGGTGATGCGCGGAGCGCCGTAGCTCTTGTCGATCACGACGTTGCGGCCCTTGGGACCGAGCGTGACCTTTACCGCGTCGGCGAGGATGTCCACGCCCTTGAGGATGCGTTCACGCGCGTCGCGCGAAAATTTCACGTCCTTGGCAGCCATTTGAATGTCCTTTGAATATCTGGATTATGCGTTGGAAAAAGGGAGCGTCGCTCAGCCGATGATGCCGAGAATGTCGCTTTCCTTCATGATCAGCAGGTCTTCGCCGTCGACCTTGACCTCGGTCCCGGACCACTTGCCGAACAGCACGCGGTCACCGGCCTTGACGTCGAGCGGGGTGACCTTGCCGTCTTCGGCGCGGGCGCCCGAGCCGACCGAGACGATCACGCCTTCAGCGGGCTTTTCCTTGGCGCTGTCGGGGATGATGATGCCGCCAGCGGTCTTTTCTTCGGCTTCGACACGGCGGACCAGCACGCGGTCGTGCAGCGGACGAAAAGTCATGAGATTACCTCTTCGAAAGGTTGGGTGGATTTTGGCACTCACGCATGGCGAGTGCCAGCCGCGCTCATATGGGTCGACGTTCATCCACCGTCAAGAACGCGGCCCGCAAAAAAATCAGGCGGGCGTCAGGCCGATGCCCTCGCGCCGGTGCCAGCGATGGAGCAGCAATCCAGCGACGATGATCAGCGCCACCAGCAGCCCCAGCCAGACGCCGAGGCCCGCGAGCGGGGTGAACAGGCCCAGCCCGACCGAGGCCGCCGCGCCGGGAACCCAGTAGGCGAAGATCGCGATCAGCATCGGGATGCGCGCGTCCTGCAGGCCCCGCAGTGCGCCCGCGGCGACGGCCTGAAGCCCGTCGAACAGCTGGAAGGCGGCGGCCACCAGCATGAACTGCACGGCAAAGCCAACCATCGCGGCGTTGGCTGGATCGGCGGGGTCGACATAGAGCGAGATGATCGGCCGCGCGGCGATGAGCATGGTCCCGGCGCTGAGCACCATGAAGGCGGCTCCGGCGGCAATGGCGACCCAGCCGGCGCGGGCGATGCCGGCGCGGTCGCCTGCGCCGAAGTGATAGCCGACGCGGATCGTCGCGGCCTGGCCGATCCCGAACGGAACCTGGAAGGCGAAGGCGGCGATCTGCAGCGCGACGGTATGCCCGGCGAGCTGCGCTTCGCCGATGCGGCCCATCAGGAAGGCTGCGCCGCTGAACAGCCCGGCTTCGGCGAGGATGGTGGCCGCGACGGGGAGGCCGATGCGGAGGATTTCACGCAGGCGCTGCCATTCGGGCCGCCAGAACCGGCCGAGCAGGCGGTAGCGGCGGAGGCGGCGGTCGGAGCGGATGGCGAGGAGGTAGGCCCACAGGGTGATGACCCCCGTGGCGCAGCTGGCGATGGCCGAGCCGACCAGCCCGAGCGCCGGCATGCCAAGGTGGCCGAAGACAAAGACCCAGTTGCCGAGCGCATTGACGAGGATGGCGAGCGCGGTGATCGCCGTGGCGAAGAACGGCCTGCCCAGCGCCGAGACGAAAGTGCGCAGGACATTGCTGCAGATCATCGGTGGCAGGGCGAACATCAGCACGAAAAGGAAATCGCCGGCGAGGTCGGCTACCCGGGGGTCCTGCCCGGTCAGCAGCATCAGCGGCTCGCCCAGCAGGCAGGCCCCCATGCCGACCAGCGCGGAGGTTAGCGCGAGCCACAGCGCCATGCGCACCGAGCGGCGGATTTCACGGACGGCATGACGGCGCTGGCCGAGTTCAGCGGCGATCAGCGGGGCGACCGCGCCGGTAAGGCCTGACAGGCACCAGGCGATCAGCCCGAACAGAGCGACCGACAGGCTCGAGGCGGCGAGCGCTTCCTGCCCGAGCCGGGCGACGAAGATGATGTCGATGGCATAGACCATCATCTGCAGGAGGTTGGCCGCCGCCAGCGGCAACGCAAGGCGCAGGGTCGCCGCCATCTCGGCACCCAGCAGCGCGCGGCGGGTCGGGATCGGAAGCTTGCCGGAAATGGGGGAGGGGGCGACCGGGGACATGCCAGCGGCGGGATAGGCGGTTGCCGCCGGAGCGGAAAGGGTAAAGACGTCGGGACGCGGTCCCGGTGCCTCCGGGGCGGATCGAATCCCGGGCGGAGGTGTTCCGGACGGGGAACCTGAAGGAGGTGGACTGATGTCTGCAATGCACAAGATCATGCCGGTGGCGGCAATTCTGGCCCTGGCCGGACTTGCCGGCTGCGGCGGCAACGAACCTGCGGAAGCGCCGGGCGAAACGGCGGCACCCAGCGACGCGCCGCTGGCGCCTGCCGAAGCGGTGACGACGGCTGCGGCAACGGCTACGGCCACCGCCACTGCGACGCCGACGCCTTCCGCGACGGCAAGTGCTGCCGCTGCGGCAAAGCCTGAGCCCAAGGCCGCGTCCGTGACCCCCGTCGCCGCTCCCGCCGGGCCGCCTGCGGGTTTCGCCCAGTGCGGGGTGTGTCACTCGGTGCAGCCCGGAAAGCACGGCATCGGGCCGCGCCTGGCCGGGGTCTATGGGACAAAGGCCGGCGCGATTGCCGGTTACAATTTCAGCCCCGCGCTCAAGGCTTCGGGGCTGACCTGGAACGACGCCACGCTCGACAAGTGGCTCGCCGCGCCGATGACTACGGTTCCGGGGACGAAGATGGCGTACCCCGGGCTCAAGGATGCGGCCCAGCGCAAGGCGGTGATCGCCTATATGAAGACGCTGTAGCGGCAAACAAAAAGGGCGGCCCCGAGGAGCCGCCCTTTCCGTTTTTGCGATCGATCCTGAAACAAGTTCAGGATGCCCTGTGCGGGCCGAAGCCCGCATCAGGTCACTTGATTTCGACGGTGCCGCCGGCTTCTTCGATCTTCTTCTTGATCTCTTCGGCTTCAGCCTTCGAGACGCCTTCCTTGACAGCCTTCGGAGCCGATTCCACGAGGGTCTTGGCTTCGGTCAGGCCGAGCTGGGTGATGGCGCGGACTTCCTTGATGACCTGGATCTTCTTCCCGCCGTCGCCGGTCAGGATGACGTCGAATTCGGTCTGCTCTTCAACCGCGGCAGCGGCTTCGGCAGGGGCAGCAGCCACGGCGACAGCAGCAGCGGCGGAAACGCCCCATGCTTCTTCGAGGGCCTTGGCAAGGTCAGCCGCCTCAAGGACGGTCAGCTTCGAAAGTTCTTCAACAAGCTTGGCGATATCGGCCATGATGTTTCTCCTGATAGATGGTCCGGAGGCGAGCCCCCGGTAAAATCGTGTCGAACGGTCTTGTTATGCAGCCTTGTCGGCGTAGGCAGCGAAGACGCGGGCCAGCTTGGCCGCCGGAGCGGTTGCGAGCTGGGCGATCTTCGTGGCCGGTGCCTGGACGAGGCCGATGAGCTTGGCGCGCAGTTCGTCAAGCGAAGGCATCGTGGCGAGAGCCTTGATCCCTTCGGCGTTGAGGATGACAGTCCCCATTGCGCCACCGACGATTTCGATCTTGTCGGTGGTCTTGGCGAAATCGACGATGGCCTTGGCGGCGGCGACCGGGTCCACCGAAGTGGCGATTGCGGTCGGGCCGGTGAGGAGATCGGTGATCCCTTCGTAGGCGGTGTCTTTCGCGGCAAGCTTGGCAAGACGGTTCTTCGCAACCTTGTACGATGCGCCTGCATCACGCACTTTCCCGCGCAGGGCGGTGGACTGGGCCACCGACATGCCGAGGTTGCGGGTGATCACCACCACGCTGACCTCGTTGAACGTCGCGTTCAGCGATGCGACCGATTCGGATTTCTGCGAACGATCCATGCCTTACTCCTTCACAATGACCGCGAGGGGACGTGCCCAACGCGGCCGGCTACGTTTGTCCATGCCGACAGGTCGGCACGGGCGAGTCCGTTGAAGGGGAAGGAGGTGCGCAAATGCGCGAGGCACCAGCGCTCAAAGGAGAGCAATGGGCGTCTTGAAACTCATTTCCCCGCCTAGGCTGGATATTAAGGGAGAAACTCCCACCGGCTGTCTCGGACGGATGAACGCCAGAACCCACGCGAGCGCGAATCCTGCCGAACTGGGCGGGCATTTACGCGAGGATAGGGGAAAGTCAATTTGTTTGGTGGGTATGGCGGTTTGCGTGCGTGGGGGATTTACGGCAGGGAAATGTGCGGCATAGGGCATGGAGTTTGGGGGTTAAGTAAACTGTCACCGTAATTTAATTTCGGGAAATTGTCAAACTTGTAATTCAATATTCCGAAGAGATTAAGGTACTGATCCGCAACATCATGTGGATGCGCCAGTCCCAGTAGGTGCCCAAGCTCGTGCGGAATATCCCACGTGGAGATCGATGCGTTTTGTGAACCCGCATCCGTCAGTCCGCCGGTTTGGCCTGCCTGCGTGAACCAAACATCCCCTGCGTTAGGCGTATCGGCAAACCCAATGTGGGTGACCCACGCCAAGACATAACCATTGCCCGTCGAGACATTGTAAGACAGGCTTCCTAATTTCAGGTCTCCGTTCTCCTGAACTTCCGTGAAGGATACGCTTGCAAATGACGCCGCCCCAAAGGTCAGTGCCCAACGCGCAAGATTTCTATCAGCACTTTCTAGGCCCGTCGGATCATAAACTGAAAGATAGGATGGCTCACTTCCCCCAGGCTGAGCAGAATGCCCCGTGTTTACCCAAAGATATTCATTAACGAGATCATCTGTAAATCCATCCCAGAATGAGAACGTCAGGCTATTCCCCCATGCATCTCCAACAGCAAGCATGAGAGCATTGGTTATGGAACCAGAGGTCATCTTATTTCTCACTCTTAGACAAGATATTGACAAACATGCCGGATAATTCGGCGCCATCTAACGCGACGGAACTCTGCCATTGCCGCTCTCCGACATCGCGGCCATCCTCGCCAGCGATAGCAAACGACTTTGGATGGTAGCGACCAGGCATGCGCTCTACCGCGCCAACCCAAAAGGCACCGCCCTCGGCCGGATCCCCCTGCCATACGGCTAGAACAAGCTCGTAAGGCCTACCGTTACGGTTAAGTTTCAATCGCCACTGGTTGGTGATGTTCACTCCATCTGACCGGCAAATCTGGCCATTGCCTAAGTCTTTTCCCAGTTCAGCACTTAGACCACTACTCTTAGCCGCGCCCGCTTCTCCCAAGCCTGGCCCCAAGAATCGGGGAGCTGAATCCTCAAGAGATCGGTCTATATTTCTCGCTGCACGGCAGACCGCAGTTTCCGAACTGATCACGAAATTGCCCCGGCTCTGCACATGGATTTGCCCATCGGCAGGGAAGTCCGCCGCCATCAATTTCTGAATCTCAACAGGTGCGCGCGGTTCAGCCGAACCTCCTCCGCAGGACGCCAGCGCCATGGGCAATGCCATTCCGACATTCCGAATTCTGCCCCTCATGCCACCGCTCCCAACAAGCGGAATGGCGCTCCGCGCCATGCGCCAAGTTTGTTATCGTTGGCCGCCGCTACGCGGCGGCTCTTCCCCGGTTGCAGTGCCGTTGCAGTCCCGTTGCAAATCCCTCCCGCCCCATTGGCGATAATCCGGCTCTCGTCGATCGACAGCGCATGGGCCGCCCCCGCCAGATCGATCCCGACCGGCACCCGTTCCCACGCCGCCACCAGCATCTGCATGATGAACGCCTGGTCGATCGAAACCGTCCCGCCCAGCAGGTTGCCCGCGCCGCTCGGCCGGTAGTCCGGGTAGATCTGCCACAGGATCTCGTTCCATCTGGCGAGGTAGTCCGCCACCGGATTGTCCACGCTGGCCGGGTCCATCCCCGCCGGCAGCGCCGGCGCAGCCCGCAAGATCGCCTCGAACAGCGGCGCCAGCTCGCGGTTGACCATGCGGCCCGGCACATCGGGATCGGCAACGTCCACCGGATGATAACTGTCGGTGCCCACATCGTAGGCAAAGCCCTGCATAGTGCTCGCCAGCCCGCCCTGCAGCGCGAGCCGCACGGCCATGCGCCGCGAGGTCACGACGTACTGCTCCATCACCGGCTGCAGCAGGCTGATCATCGCATTGACGCCCGAGACGTACTTCGCCGGATCGCTCGACAGGTTCGCGCTGCCACCCGGCCCGACCGAGTACGCCAGATGCCCGGTGGCCTGATCGAGCGTCGCCGACAGCATCGCCGGCTGGAAATCGATCCAATGACGGTGACAGTTTACTAAACCCCGAAGTGCGGGCCACGTTATCCGTCTATTGTCGTTCGCGTGCATGGCTTCCCCATACCGGCCGGATCGATGGAATCCGTTAACAGGGGCATGCGCAAGGCTGCCAGCGGTCCCGGATCAAGTCCGGGACGACGGCTGTGGCGCCGATTGGCCAGTGAGCCTTTGGGCCGCCTCTCCGCACCGCAGCAAGACATTCTTAACCCTGTTCTGCCAATCCGGTCCGGTATTGTTACGGGGATCAGCATGACAGCGACCATCAGCCTGCCCGAAGCCGCCCCGCGGCTGCCGTTCTGGCGCAGGCCGCGGGTGATGGACCGGGTCGAGCAGGCGGCGATCGTCGCGCTGTGGATCGTGCTGGTCCAGCGGGTCGAGATTTCGGGCAATCCCTATGCGCCGCTGCTGCTTTTGTCGGAAACGGCGGTGGCCGTGTTCACGCTGATCCGGCGGCCGACCGACAAGCTGTCGATGAACCCCGGCGACTGGCTGCTGGCGATCACCGCAACCTGCGCGGGGCTGCTGATCATTCCGGGGGTCACGCTGGTGCCGGCTCTGGCCCCGATCGGGCTGGCCTTTGCCATCGGCGGGAACCTGTTCCAGGCCTGGGCCAAGCTTGTGCTGCGCCGCTCGTTCGGGGTGGCTCCGGCCAACCGGGGAATCAAGATTTCCGGCCCCTACCGCTTCGTCCGCCACCCGATGTACGCGGGCTATGCCTTCGTCCACATGGGTGTGCTGGTGCTGATGTTTTCGCCGATGAACGTGGTGATCTATGCCATCGGCTGGTGGGCGCAGATCCTGCGCATCCTGGCCGAGGAGCGTCTCCTCAGCCAGGACCCGGCCTATGCCGACTATATGACCAAGGTGCGCTGGCGGCTGATCCCGGGCGTGTTCTGAGGGCGGGCTTGGCCCCCCCCAACCCCTCCCGCCCTTCGACCGGCTCAGGACATGCCTGCGGGAGGGGAGCAAGATCGCCTAAAATTCCGCGCTTTGCGTTGACCTTGGCGGGGGGCGGGCCTATACGGCCAATTCGCTCGTAGGCTTCGAGCAAGGCGGTCCATGCGCGGGGACTCGCCCAGAAGGGAAGCTTTTCGGGTTTTCATGCGACGCGAATCGGCTGCGGGTAGCGGCTCCCAAGGGAGTGCGTGTGCCCGCCCTTCTTGCGTTCATGGCCACCGCCCGCGCGTGGCAGTTTAATTTCCGGCCGAGCGATTTTCGCGGGGCCGCTCGAATGAAGAGGCAATCTCCCTCATGGCGTCCAAGGCCCATTCCGCCCGAGCTTCGGGTACGAAGCGCATCCGCAAGATCTTCGGTGACATCCACGAAGTCGTGAAGATGCCGAACCTGATCGAGGTTCAGCGCGAAAGCTATGAACAGTTCCTGCGGTCAGACCCGGCCACGGGCTACGTCTCGGGCCTGGAAAAGACGCTGCGTTCGGTGTTCCCGATCCGCGACTTCGCCGGCACCAGCGAGCTTGATTTCGTTCACTACGAACTGGAATCGCCCAAGTACGACGTGACCGAATGCCGCCAGCGCGGGATCACCTATGCCGCCCCGATGAAGGTGACGCTGCGCCTGATCGTGTTCGAGGTGGACGCCGAGACCGAAACCCGTTCCGTGCTCGATATCAAGGAGCAGGACGTCTATATGGGCGACATGCCGCTGATGACGGAGAACGGCACCTTCCTGATCAACGGCACCGAGCGCGTGATCGTTTCGCAGATGCACCGTTCGCCGGGCGTGCTGTTCGACCATGATCGCGGCAAGACCCACTCCTCGGGCAAGTACCTGTTCGCGGCGCGTGTCATTCCTTATCGCGGTTCGTGGCTCGACTTTGAATTCGACGCCAAGGACATCGTCAACGTCCGCATCGACCGCAAGCGCAAGCTGCCGGTAACGGCGCTGCTCCACGCGCTGAACCTGGCCGACGAGGATATCCTTAACCACTTCTACGAAACCGTCGTGTGGAAGCGCGGCCAGGGCGGCTGGCAGGTTCCCTTCGTGGTCGAGCAATGGCGCGGGTCGAAGCCGACCTTCGACATCGTCGATGCCAATTCGGGCGAGGTGATCTTCCCCGCCGGCACCAAGATTTCCCCGCGCGCCGCCAACAAGGCGCTCAAGGACGGTCTCGTCGGCCTGCTGATCCCGACCGAAGAAATCTTTGGCCGCTACTCGGCGCGCGACCTGATCGACGAGAGCACCGGCCGCATCTACATTGAGGCGGGCGACGAAGTTTCGCCGGAAAACCTCGACATGCTCGACAAGGCCGGGATCGACCAGATCGACCTGCTCGACATCGACCACGTCAACACCGGCCCGTGGATCCGCAACACGCTCAAGGCCGACAAGGCCCCTGACCGCGACCACGCGCTGGCCGACATCTACCGGGTCATGCGCCCGGGCGAACCGCCGACGCGCGAAACCGCCGAAGCGCTGTTTGACGGCCTGTTCTTTGACGGCGACCGCTATGACCTTTCGGCCGTGGGCCGCGTCAAGCTCAACATGCGACTCAGCCTCGACGCCGAGGACACCATCACCACCCTGCGCACCGAGGACATCCTCGCCGTGGTCAAGGAACTGGTGAACCTCAAGGACGGCAAGGGCGAAGTCGATGACATCGACAACCTCGGCAACCGCCGTGTCCGTTCGGTCGGCGAGCTGCTGGAAAACCAGTACCGCGTCGGCCTGCTGCGCATGGAACGCGCGGTGAAGGAGCGCATGAGCTCGGTCGACGTGTCGACCGTGATGCCGAACGACCTCATCAACGCCAAGCCGGCGGCGGCCGCCGTGCGCGAGTTCTTCGGTTCGAGCCAGCTCTCACAGTTCATGGATCAGACCAACCCGCTGTCCGAAGTGACGCACAAGCGTCGC
>CAYFJH010000100.1:0-8448 GCA_964343385.1 uncultured Novosphingobium sp.
CAAGGTCATAGACCGCGATGGTCTTGCCGTCGTTCTTGTCGAGGCCATAGGCGAGCGCAGCCGCAGTCGGCTCGTTGATGATGCGCAGCACTTCAAGGCCCGCGATCTGGCCGGCGTCCTTGGTCGCCTGGCGCTGCGCGTCGTTGAAGTAGGCCGGAACGGTAATCACCGCCTGGGTGACCGTTTCGCCCAGATACGATTCGGCCGTTTCCTTCATCTTCTGCAGGATGAAGGCCGAAATCTGGCTCGGGGAATAGTCGGTGCCGCCGGCCGTCACCCACGCATCGCCGTTCTTGCCCTTGGCGATGGTATAGGGGACCAGCTCCATGTCCTTGTGGGTGATCGGGTCTTCATAACGGCGGCCGATCAGGCGCTTCACCGCAAAGATCGTGTTGTCGGGATTGGTGACCGCCTGGCGCTTGGCCGGCTGGCCGATCAGCCGTTCGCCGTCCTTGGTGAAAGCGACGATCGAAGGCGTCGTCCGCGCGCCTTCCGAATTCTCGATAACCTTCGGCTTGCCGCCGTCCATCACGGCGATGCAGCTGTTGGTGGTGCCAAGATCGATGCCGATGACTTTACCCATTACTACCCCATTCCTCACGTCGCTAGGTTGACACCGCGATTTTTCGTTTTCGGCCCCGTTTCCGGGCCCGTAACCGAGCAGGCCTCCCGCTCGGCGGCAAGACCATTTCGCGGCTCGTTGACGCGGGCGATATAGGTGGCATTTTTCTTGGCACAAGGGCCGCCCCCGACTAGTTCCCGCCTGCAAATCAACCTGTCCGCAAAGGCGCACCGATGATCCGTCCCTCACACCTCGCCCTGATCGTGTCCGCCGCGCTTGCGCTGGCCGCCTGCCAGCAACAAACCGCCCCGGCCCCAGAGGCGACGTCCCCCGCGCCCGATGCCAAGCCCGGCCTGTCGCTGGCCGGGGGCCGGCTGGTCCTTCCGGCGGTCAAGGGCAACCCGGCAGCCGCCTATTTCGCGCTCACCAACGGCTCCGACAAGCCCGTGACCATCGCCGCGATCGACATCGCCGGGGCCGGCATGGCGATGTTCCACGAGACGAAGCAGATGGACGGTCACTCCTCGATGGCAGACATGGCCCCGCCGCAGGTGAAACCGGGCGAAACCCTGACCCTCGCCCCCGGCGCGAAACACATCATGGTGGGCGGTCTTGCGGCCAGCCTCCAACCCGGCGGCAGCGCGGAAGTCACGCTGATCTTTGCCGACGGCGACAAACTGTCCGCGCCGCTCCAGGTCCAGGCACCGGGAACCGCCAACTGAACCACGCGCTCATCCCCGGCTCGCAGCGCCCCCTGACGCCGGGGGAGCGCGAACTGGCGCGGTCGGTGTTTGGCCCAGCCCTTGACCCCGATCCTGTGCGGATCCGGCGGCGCAAGTGGTTCCCGCTCCAGCCGCGCGCCACGGTCATGGCCCCCTGCGGCCACATCCATTTCCACCCGGAAGGCGGGCACTATTCCGATGATTTCGCGGACGAAGGCACCACGCTTGCGGGCCTGTTCGTCCACGAGATGACCCACGTCTGGCAAACCCAAAAACGCGGCAAGCTATGGCTGCCGCTGATGCGCCACCCGTTTTGCCGCTATGGCTTCACCCTGATCCCAGGCAAACCGCTGCCCCGCTACGGGATCGAGCAACAGGCCGAAATCGTCCGCCACGCCTGGCTCGCCCGGATGGGCGAACCGGCAGGCGGCGGGCACGATCCCGACCTGCTCGAAAGCCTGCTGCGTTCGATCAGCAGCTGACCTCGTATTCATAGCCATTGCGGTCGACGCGGTAGCAGCGCCCGTTCTTCTTGATCAGCGCACCGACGACGCCGCCGGCCGCCGCGCCGATCGCCGCGCCCTGCACCACGTTCCCACCGGTCGCCGCGCCGATCACCGCACCGCCTGCCGCGCCCGCAAGCGCGCCTTCGCCAGCATAGTTACCGGCACAACCGGCAAGCACGAGCGCGCCCGCAGCGGCCACTGGGAGAAAGATCTTGCTCAACATCGTGCATACTCCATCAGCCCACCTCGCTTGAGGAAATGGGCCGGGAGCACACATGGTTCCCGCCGCGGCGGCACCGCGCATCATGCGCGGCAGCCGCCTTATATCAGTCCGGCTTTTTCGAAACCGCCACCATCGCGGGCCGCAGCAGGCGGTCCTTGATCATGTAGCCGGCCTGCAATTCCTGCAGCACGGTCCCCGGTTCGACATCGTTCGATGGCACTTCCAGCATCGCCTGATGCTGGTTGGGGTCGAGCGGCAGTCCGGTGGCGGCGATGCGGCTGATCCCGTGGCTGGCAAAAACCTTGTCGATCTCGCGCCCGGTCGCCTCGATCCCGGAAACGAGATTCCTGAACTTCTCATCCTCGCGCAGATCGGCAGGGATCGATTCGAGCGCGCGGGCAAGGTTGTCCGCCACCGACAGGATGTCGCGCGCGAAAGCCGTGGCGGCATAGACGCGGGTGTCGGCAATGTCCTTTTCCATGCGGCGACGCACGTTCTGCGTCTCCGCCTTGGCATAGAGCACGTCCTGCTTCGCCGTTTCCAGCGCCTCGCGCAGCTGGGCCGTTTCATCGCCCGTCTCGAGCAGTTCTTCCGGCACGCCGTTCAATTCGTCGGCGACCGCCTGGTCAACCTGCGGCTTGTTTTCGTCAGTCATTTTCAGTTGAAATCCGCTTATCCGATGAGCTTGCCCAAACTCTGGGCGGTGAAATCCACCATGGGGACAAGCCGCGCATAATTCAACCGCGTCGGCCCGATTACCCCCACCACGCCAACCACCCGCCCTTCGCGGTCGCGATAGGGCGAGGCGATGACCGAGGACCCCGAGAGCGAGAACAGCCGGTTCTCCGCCCCGATGAAAATCCGCGTCGCCTCGGCCACGCGCGCCGCTTCGAGCAGTTCGGCGACCGATTGCTTGTTCTCCAGATCGTCGAGCAGGGACCGCACCCGCTCCAGATCCCCGATCGCCGCTTCATCCAGCAGATTGGCCTGCCCGCGCACAATCAGCACCGGACGGCGCGCCATGTCCTCGCTCCACACCGCCAGCCCACGCTGGACAAGGTCGGCGCTGGCGCTGTCGAGCTCACTGCGCCCGGCCGAAATCTCCTCACGGATCAGCCCCACGGCCGCCGCCAGCGTCCGCCCGCCCAGCCGCGCGGAAAGGTAGTTCGACGCCTCCTGCAAGGCCGAGGGGGTCACCCCTGCGGGCAGTTCCAGCACGCGGTTCTCGATCCCGCCATCCTCGCCCACCAGCACCGCCAGCGCCCGCCCCGGACCCAGCGGCACCAGCTGCATCTGCTGGAGCAGCGGCTCGCGGCGCGGCACCATTATGACCCCGGCACAGGCCGACAGGTCCGACAGAACCGCCGAAGTCGCCGCCAGGGCCGCCTCGACCGGGCCTGGCTCTGCCATCCGCCGTTCGATCGCGGCGCGCTCCTCCGCCGTCGGCTCGGCCACCTGCATCATCCCGTCGACGAACAACCGCAGCCCCACCTCGGTCGGCATCCGCCCGGCGCTGGTGTGCGGTGCCGCCAACAGGCCCAGTGTTTCAAGGTCATGCAGCACCGACCGGATCGAGGCCGGCGACAGGTTCAGCCGGGCCGCTGCCGCCAGCGCCCGGGACCCGACCGGCTGCCCCGAAGTCAGGTATCCCTCCACCACAAGGCGGAAGATTTCCCGCGCGCGGGAGGTCAATTCGGTGATCGGGGGGCCGCTCATGGAACAGCTTATTTAGACACCCCACTTGCAGCCTCAAGCCCAAACCGCCAAACGCCCCCCAAACACACCGTAACACCAGTCCAAGGAACACTTTATGCGACCTTCCGGCCGCGCGCCCGACGAGATGCGCGCTATCTCGTTCGAGCCGCACTTCACCCGCCACGCCGAAGGTTCGGTGCTGGTGTCCTTCGGTGACACCAAGGTCATCTGCACCGCCAGCGTCGAAGAACGCGTGCCGCCGTTCCTGCGAGGCAAGGGCGAAGGCTGGGTCACGGCCGAATACTCGATGCTTCCCCGCGCCACCCACACCCGCGGATCGCGCGAGGCCGCCAAGGGCAAGCAGTCGGGCCGCACCCAGGAAATCCAGCGCCTGATCGGCCGGTCCCTGCGTGCGGTGTGCGACATGAAGAAGCTCGGCGAACGCCAGATCACGCTCGACTGCGACGTGATCCAGGCCGACGGCGGCACCCGCACCGCCTCGATCTCGGGCGCATGGGTCGCCCTGCGCATCGCCATCGACAAGCTGATGGCACAGGGCCTGATCAAGGAAGACCCGCTGACGGGCCGCGTCGCTGCCGTTTCCTGCGGCATCCACAACGGCACCCCGGTGCTCGACCTCGACTACATCGAGGACAGCGCAGCCGATGCCGATGCCAACTTCGTCCTGATCGAAGGCGGCAAGATCGCCGAAGTCCAGGCCACCGCCGAAGGCGCGACCTACGACGAGGAAGCCCTCCTGCGCCTCCTGCGCCTCGCCCGCCTCGGCTGCGACCGCATCTTCGCCGACCAGGCCACCGCCGCAGGCCGCTAAGGCTCGTCGTTGCGCGATGGCTTCGACAAGCTCAGCCTGAGCGGGCAATGGGGCTAGTCCCCATTCCAACATCCGCTCGGCCTGAGCCTGTCGAAGGCCCACGCGCTCCAAAGGAGCAACAGCAATGCCCAAGCTCACTGGCCGGTTGGTCATCGCCACCCACAACGCGGGCAAGCTTCGGGAAATCCAGGCCCTGCTCGCGCCTTATGGTGTCGAATGCCTGTCTGCCGGTGCGCTCGGCCTGCCAGAGCCGGATGAAACCGGCACGACCTTCACCGAAAACGCCCTGATCAAGGCCCGCGCCGCCGCGCAGGCGTCGGGCATCCCGGCGCTGGCCGACGATTCGGGCCTCTGCGTCACCGCGCTTGGCGGCCGCCCCGGCGTCTACACCGCCGACTGGGCCGAGCGGCAGTGGTTCGAGGGGAAAACCGGCCGCGACTGGTACATGGCGATGGGCAAGGTCGAAGGCCTGCTGTGCGAACAAGGGCCCGAGGTCGACCGTTCCTGCTGGTTCGCCTGCGTCCTCGCGCTGGCATGGCCTGACGGGGAAACCGCTGTCTACGAAGGCCGCGCCAACGGCACCCTGGCCTGGCCCCCGCGCGGCACGCTGGGTTTCGGCTATGACCCGGTCTTCCTCCCCGCAGGCATGAGCCAGACCTTCGCCGAAATCGACCCTGCCGAAAAGCACCGCATCAGCCACCGCGCCGCCGCCTTCGCCAAGCTGGTCGCAGGCCAGTTCGGCGCGTAGAAGGCCAAGATGGCCCGCGCGCTCTATATCCACTGGCCGTTCTGCCTGAAGAAGTGCCCGTATTGCGACTTCAACAGCCACGTCCGCGACGGCGTCGACCACGCGCTGTGGCAGGACGCGCTCCTCACCGACCTGCGCCGCGAGGTTGAAACCACCGGCCCCGAACCGCTGGCCAGCGTGTTCTTCGGCGGCGGCACCCCCTCACTCATGCCCCCGGCCCTCGTCGCCGCCCTGCTGGCCGAGGCCGAGCGCCTGTGCACCTTCGCCCCCGGCATCGAGATCACGCTGGAGGCCAACCCGTCTTCGGTCGAAGCCGCGAAATTCGCCGCACTGGCCGCCGCCGGGGTCAACCGCGTCTCGCTCGGCCTCCAGGCGCTCGATGACCAGACGCTCCATTTCCTCGGCCGCCTGCACAGCGTTGACGAAAGCCTGAAGGCCCTCGAAGTCGCCCAAAACCACTTCGCCCGCGTCAGCACCGACCTGATCTACGCCCGCCCCGGCCAGTCCGCCGCGGCATGGGAGGCCGAACTCGCCCGCGCGCTCGGTTTCGGCACCGGCCACCTCTCGCTCTACCAGCTTACCATCGAACCCGGCACGCGTTTTGCCACCATGGTCCGCGAAAAGCAGTTCGCCCCGCTGGACGATGACGCCGCCGCCGACCTGTTCTCCCTCACCCGCGAAATGACCGCGCGCGCCGGCCTCCCCGCCTACGAAATCAGCAACCACGCCCGCCCCGGTCAGGAAAGCCGCCACAACCTCGCCTACTGGCGCTACGGCGATTACATCGGCATCGGACCAGGCGCACATGGCCGGCGCAAGGGCTGCGCCACCACGATGCACCGCAAGCCGGAAAACTGGCTGGACTCCATCGCCCGGACCGGCTCCGGCCTAGCCGAAACCCGCACCCTCGGAACGCGCGAACAGGCCTCCGAAGCCCTGCTGATGGGCCTGCGCCTGAACGAAGGGCTCGACCTCGCCGCCCTCGCCGCGCGCCTCGCGCTCGCCCCCGATGATCTCTGCGATTTCCCCCGGCTCGACTTCCTCGCGGCGCAAGGCCTCGCATGGCGCAGCGGCCACCAGATCGGCGTGACCGAGGCCGGGATGGCCCTGCTCGACGGGGTGCTGGCCGAAGTTGTCCCCGCCGGCCTCCTCGCCGCATGACCACGCGGGCCGACCTGCTCGAGGCATGGCACGGCCATCTCGCGCAGGGCCGCCGCCGTTCGCCCCACACCGTCCGCGCCTATGTTGCCACTGCCGCGCGCCTGCTGGACGAACTGGGCGACACGGACTGGCCCGCCCTCGCCCGGCTCGATGCCACGGCGCTGCGCGCGCAACTCGCGCGGCGGCGGCAGGACGGGATCGGCAACGTCAGTGCCGCGCGTGAACTATCCGCGCTCAAGGCCTTCATCGGCTTTGCCCGGTCGCAGGCCGGGCTGGCCGACACCGCCCCGCCCCGCCTGCGCGGCCCGCGCATCAAGAAAGGCCTGCCCCGCCCGGTCACCCCCGACGATGCGGTCAACATCGCCGCCACGGTCCACGCGGACGCCAGCGAGGAATGGATCGGCGCGCGCGACCGCGCGGTCCTGCTCCTCCTCTACGGCGCTGGCTTGCGCATTGCCGAGGCGCTGTCGCTCACCGGCGCGGCGCTGCCCATGGGCGAGACGATCATGGTCACCGGCAAGGGCGGCAAGCAGCGCGTCGTCCCCCTGCTCCCGCTGGTCGGCGATGCCGTGGCGGACTATGCGGCCAGGTGCCCGTGGCGGATCGAGCGCGATGGCCCGCTGTTTCGCGGGGCCAAGGGCGGCCCGCTGTCACCCGGCCTCGTCCAAAAGGCCATGGCCCGCGCCCGCGTGACCCTCGGCCTGCCCGACAGCGCCACGCCCCACGCCCTGCGCCACTCCTTCGCCACCCACCTGCTCGGGGCGGGGGCCGACCTGCGCTCGCTGCAGGAACTGCTCGGCCACGCCAGCCTCGGCTCGACCCAGATCTACACCAAGGTCGATGCGGCGACCCTGCTCGACGTCTACAGAAACGCCCACCCGCGCGAGGCGGGCTGAACAATCCTCCGCACTCCCGCCCCCTTCCTTCGTCATTGCGAGCGTCGCGAAGCAATCCAGGGCGTGTTGCACTGACGCACTGGATTGCTTCGTCGCTTCGCTCCTCGCAATGACGAAGCGCGGGTGATGGCCGCCCTAACCCCGCCGCTTCCACGTCGCCACGCGGTAGAAATACCACGCCAGCACGATCCCGGTCAGGCCAAGGATCACGTCGCCCAGCACCTCCTGCACGCCCTCCATCCCCGCGATCAGCCGCCCGCCGTGGATCAGCAGCGTGTTCCACACCATTGCGCCGGCAAAGGTGAACAGCAGGAACTTCCAGTGCTTCATGTGCGCCAGCCCCGCCGGCAGCGAGATCATCGTGCGCAGGAGCGGCGAAAAGCGCAGGGCAAAGACCACCCATTGCCCGTGCCGCCGGAAGAATGCCGTGGCACTTTCGACGTCGCTCCACTCCATCGTCATCCACCGCCCCCAGCGCTCGGTAAGCGGCCGGAGCCGCCGGTAGCCGAAGCGGTCACCGACAAGGAACCAGACGTAGTTGCCCAGCGTCGAACCCACCGTGCCGACCATCAGCAGCGGCCAGAACTCCATGGAACCCCGTCCCACGGCAATCCCGCCCACGCCCATGATCAGCTCGGACGGGATCGGCGGGAACACGTTTTCCAGCACCATCAGGGACAGGATGCCCCAATAGCCGCCCTGTTCGATCAGGTGGATGATCCAGTCGTTCATGAAAATTCCAGGTTGCGGACACTTCTGGCGAAAGGCCCGTGGCGGTCCTTCGACAGGCTCACGACGAGCGGACGTTGTGGTGCGTTCCCGGTTCTGCTCAGGCTGAGCCTGTCGAAGCCCCGTCCTGCCCCCGCAGCATCGCCCCATGCCGAACGTCGATCGCGTCCCAGATCAGGCCCGCCGTATCGGTCCCGTTGAACCGGTCGATCGCGACGATCCCGGTCGGGCTGGTGACGTTGATCTCGGTCAGCCATTCGCCCCCGATCACGTCGATCCCGACGAAGACCAGCCCACGCTCCTTGAGCACCGGCCCCATCGCGGCGCAGATTTCCTCCTCGCGCGCGGTAAGCTCGGTCGCCTCGGCCGATCCG
>CAYFJH010000101.1:0-8320 GCA_964343385.1 uncultured Novosphingobium sp.
CGGCTACCGGACGCTGGTGACGACGCTGACCAAGCGGATGGCCGAGGATCTCACCGAGTTCATGCACGAGGCGGGCCTGCGCGTGCGCTACATGCACAGCGACGTCGAGACGCTGGAGCGCATCGAGCTGATCCGCGACCTCAGGCTCGGGGTCTATGACGTGCTGGTCGGGATCAACCTGCTGCGCGAGGGGCTGGATATTCCCGAGTGCGGGCTGGTCTGCATCCTCGACGCCGACAAGGAAGGGTTCCTGCGCAGCGAGACTTCGCTGATCCAGACCATCGGCCGCGCGGCGCGCAATGTCGATGGGCGGGTGATCCTCTATGCCGACCGGATGACCGGGTCCATGGAGCGGGCAATCGCCGAGACAGACCGGCGGCGCGAGAAGCAGGAGGCCTACAACGCACTCCACGGGATCACCCCGACCACGATCAAGCGCAACATCCATGACATCGTGGCAGACACCGCGAGCCGCGACGGGGTGCTGATCGAGATCGACGCCGAAGGGGCCAACCACCTCGTCGGGCACAACCTGCGCAGCCATATAGAGGAACTTGAAAAGAAGATGCGCGCCGCGGCGGCGGATCTGGAATTCGAGGAGGCCGGGCGCCTGCGCGATGAAATTCGCCGGCTGGAGGCGGACGAATTGGGGCTGCCCGACACCGAGCGGCGCGCACAGGTGGTGGGGCGGAGCAACGAGGGCAAGCCGGGCACGCGCAAGACGCGGTATGGAAAGAGCCAGAAGAAATGGGGGCGGTGAGGCTGGGGGCGGCCCTCGTCTGAACGAACAAAAATGGGGATGAGCTGGCCGCGCGGCCTGAGCCGTGCAAATCGCCCGCCGGACCGTGGAACTTCGCATCGCCGCGTATTGCCAAAGGCGGCGTCCACCATCACAAAGGGTGGCGATGATGAAACAATGGTCGCTTGTCCTGTTGCCCCTCGTGCTGGCCGCCTGGTCGCAGTCGCAGAGCAGGGAAGTGGTTGCTGTGGATGCGGGCGCAGCCGGTGGCGGCTATCCGGCGCGGTTGCATCTGGCCGGGATCGCCCTGCCCGCCGATGCGGCGCCGGTGCAGCCCGAGGGCGCGGCATGGCGCAGCGATGCGGCCGGACTTCATTTTGCCGTGCCGGGCGGAACCGACCTGCTGGCCATTTCCTGTGACCGTGCCCCCGATGGCTCCGCCGCGCTGCGGATCGTGCGTGGGACACGGGCCGAGGACGGGGCCAAGGCGCTGTTCGCGGTGATCGGCAACGGCCGGATTGCGCGGCTGCCGCTCGATGCCGTGCGCAGCGGTGAGGACGGGCTGTGGCAGGGAGCGATCCCCGCCGCCGATCCGCGGCTCGACGTGCTCAAGGGCGGGAACCGGATCGAGGCGACCCTGCCGGGCGGCGGGACCTTGAAGCTGGCTGCGAGCGGCGAACCGGGGCGCGTGCTGGCCGCCTGCCGGGCGAGCGGCCGCGGAGCGATTTGATTCGGCCGAACCGGCGTTTTTTGCGCGGCTCGCTTTCACGATAATTTGACAGGGATGTTTCACGCGGGGTGCGTTTGTTGGCGCTTCCCGTCCGTCAGTCCTGCGGACTGCCACCTCCCCATGAATGGGAAGGATCGTTCAGAGTTTGCCGAATTTCGCTTCGTAGGCGGCGGTGTCACCGCCGGTGAGGAGGCGGGCCTGTTCGGTCCACTGGTCGCGCGTGGGGCGGCCGGCGAAGGCACCGAGTTTGGGGTCTAGTTCGGCGAGGTCTGATTCGGTGAGCGCAGCGATCTGGGCGAAGGTGGTAATGCCGAGCGCGTTCAACAGCACCGCGAGCTTGGGACCGAGGCCCTTGATGCGGGTGAGATCGTCCGCCGGCCCGGCTTCGGGGGTTTCTTCGTGGACGGCGGCGGCGATGACTTCGGCCATGCCGCCCATCAGTTCCCCCGCCGGGGGGGCGGTAAAAGAGGCGGCGGCGAAGGTTGCGGCGGGGGGCGCGGCGTCGATCAGGGCCTGGTTGCGCTGGGCCGGGGCGGCCCCTTCGTCCAGCACGTCAGGGCGGCGTTCGCGGCGCGGGGCGGTGGTCGCCCGCTTGAACATCCACCATGCGACCAGCAGGACCGCGACGACCGCGACGAGGAGGATGGGCCAGCTGGATTCGGGTTGCGTCATCATGTGGCCCTTTTGCTGCGTCTTGGCGGTTCAGGCAACATTCTTGCGGAACAGGACGCGGTCTTCGGGGCCGAAGCCCTTGTGCCAGATGATCCAGACATAGGTGCCGAGGATCGCGGGGATGCCGAGCGCCATGCTCGCCCATTCGGGCAGCAGTTGGGTGGCGGAGAGGCCGATGGCGAGCGCGGGGAGCGCGGCCCATGCCAGCGGCCAGCGCCAGTTGTTGATCGGCTCGTGCAGGATGCGGGCGAGCAGGCGCGATTTCACCAGGGAGGCCATGGCGAGCGAGATCATCAGCGCAGCGGCGGCGGCGGCGACCTGCCAGCCCTGATCATAGCCGAGCTGCGTGACCAGTTGGACCCCGGCTATGGTCAGTGCAGCCTGGAGGACGATGGTGAACAGTGAGACGACGAGGTTCTGGTAGCGGGCGAGATAGACCAGCGCGGCTTCGCTGACGACAGCGGTGGCGGCGACGACCTCGGCGGTGAGGAGGAAGATCAGCGCGCCGGTGCCTTGCACGAAATCGGGTCCGCCGAGCCCCATCAGCCCCGTGCCGGGGATGGCCAGCGCCAGCGCGATGCCGGCCTGCGCCGCAGTGATCCAGAAACCGACCTGGCAGACCTGGCGGGCGATGGCGGCGTAGTTGCGGTCCAGCACGTTGCGGGTGATGACCGGGCCGAGCACGGGTTCGAAGCTGGTCTTGAGCTTTTGCGGGAGCGAGGCGAACTGCTGGGCGAAGTAGTAGATGCCGAGCGCGGCCTCGCCCACGAAGAAGCGCAGGATGAACACATCGAGCTTGCGCGTGCCCCATTCGACCGCGTCGGCCCCGGCGAGCGGCAGGTTGCGTGCGGTGAGGCGCAGCAGGCGCGCGGGTTGCGGCACCCATTGGCGGGGGAGGCCGTAGGCGCGGACAAGGGCGACGAGCGCGACCGCCGTGGCCGCGCCGACCGAGATCAGGTAGGCAAGCGACAGCCCGGCGGCAGGGTAGATGAAATAGAGCGCGCCGGCGGCAATCGACAGCGCCCAGGGTTCGACCACGGCGCGGGAGCGGACCGTGGTGGCGACGTCGAAGCGGTAGGCCAGCGCCGCAAGGCAGAGATCACCCATCGCCAGCAGCCACACCGCGAGGACCAGCAGGCGGTCAGCCTGCGTGAAGTTGCCTTTGGGATACATCGAGGCGGGGAAAGCGTAGATCAGCGCCGAGGCGGCGGCGGCGATCAGGGTGGCCACCAGCAGCGCGTCGGCGACGGTGTTGGCGGGATGTTCGCGGTCTTCGGACAGGCGCTGAGCGAGGCCGCGCTTTTGCCCGAGGGTGGCGAGCATTCCGGCGAATTCGACCATGACCAGCGCCGAGGCGAAGCGGCCCATGGCACTGGCCCCGTAGAGGCGGCTCGCAATGAACAGGAAGGGGATGCGCGCGACGAGGCGCAGCAGGAAGCCAAAAAAATTGGTCCGCCCGCCCTTGGCGAGGGCCTCGATATCCTGCTGTGCCGATGCCTGCCCCGCATTCTCGCTCACGGCGAAATTCCCTCGGCGGTGAGCGGGCGGGCGAGGAGTTCGGCGGCGATGGCGCGGGCCGGGACTTCGCCTGCGAGGAGGCGGGTGACGGCGGTGACGATGGGCATGGCCACGCCCGAGCGGCGCGCGAGATCGTCGAGCACGGGGGCGGTGGATGCTCCCTCCGCGACGCTGTTCTTGCCGGCGAGCGCGTCGGCGGCGCTTTGCCCCTGCCCCAGCGCGAGGCCGAGCGAGAAGTTGCGGCTGGAGGTCGAGGAACAGGTCAGGACGAGGTCACCCAACCCGCAGAGGCCACTGAGGGTTTCCGCCCGCGCGCCGCGCGCCGTGCCGAAGCGGAGCATCTCGGCATAGCCGCGCGCGATGAGCGCGGCGCGGGCATTCTGGCCCAGCGCGAGGCCTTCGACCACGCCGCACGCGATGGCGAGGACGTTCTTGACCGCCCCGCCGATCTCCGCCCCGGTGACGTCGTCAGAGTAGTAAGGGCGCAAGGTGCGCCGGGAGATAAGCGGGGCGAGCCGCGCCCATTGTGTTTCGCCGCCGGCGCAGGCGAGGGTGACGGCGGTGGGCAGGAGGGCGGCAACCTCGTGGGCAAAGGTCGGCCCGGACAGGACGGCGATGGTGGCCGAGGGGGCAGCGGCCTGGGCTACGTCGGCCATGAGGCGGCCGGTGCCGGCTTCGATGCCCTTGGCGCAGAGGACGAGGTCGCGCGGGGCGTCGGCCAGGCCGGACAGGATCGGGGCGACGTATTGCGCGGGCGTGACGACGAGCAGGGCGGGGAGCGCGGCGAGGTCTGCCAGCGCGGTGGTGGCGCGGATGGTGGGAACGAGGCGCGCGGTGGGCAGGTAGGGGGTGTTGGTGCGGGCTTCGTTGATCTCGCGGACCAGCGTTTCCTCGCGCGCCCAGAGCAGGACCTCGCTGCCGTCCGAGGCGAGAACTTGCGCCAGTGCCGTGCCCCATGCGCCCGCGCCGATGATCCCGATTGGCGCGGTCATGCCTTGACCCCGGCACCGCGCGCGGGCTCCGCCCCGGGGTCGAGCGGCCAGCGCGGACGGGCGGTGAAGTCAAGCGAGTCGGATGCAAAGCCCTGTGCGGCAAGGCGTTCCTGGCCGGCCCAGGCGATCATCGCAGCGTTGTCGGTGCAAAGCGCCGGCGGGGGGGCGATGAAAGGAAGGCCGTGGGCGGCGGCCAATGTTTCGAGCGCGGTGCGGATCGACTGGTTGGCCGCGACCCCTCCGGCGCAGACAAGGGCGGTGACCGGGCCGGCATTCGACAGGGCTCGGGTGGTGCGGTCCATCATGCAGTCGATGGCGGCCTGCTGGAAGGCGGCGGCGATGTCCTGCGGCTGGTGAAGCCCGGACTGGTGGGCGCGCAGGACCGCACTTTTCAGGCCGGCGAAGGAGAAGTGGGGGTCCGGGCTGCCGAGGAGCGGGCGCGGGAGGGGGACGGATTTCGCGCTGCCAGTGGCGGCGAGGCGTTCCACGGCCGGCCCGCCGGGGTAGCCGAGGCCGAGGATCTTGGCGGTCTTGTCGAAAGCCTCGCCCAGCGCGTCGTCGATGGTGGTGGCAAGGCGGGTGTAGCGCCCTGCCCCGGCCACCAGCAGGATCTGGCAGTGCCCGCCCGAGACGAGGAGCAGGAGATAGGGGAAGGCGAGCGACGCATCGGCCAGGCGCGGGGACAGTGCATGGCCTTCGAGGTGGTTGATCGCCAGCAGCGGCTTGCCGGCGGCCATGGCCAGCGCCTTGCCTGTGACGAGGCCGACCATCACGCCGCCGATGAGGCCCGGGCCGGCGGTCGCGGCGATGGCATCGACATCGGCCAGGGTGAGGCCGGCGTCGGCCAGCGTCGCCGCGATCAGGGGGGGGATGCGTTCGGCGTGGGCGCGGGCGGCGATTTCGGGGACCACGCCGCCATAGGGGCGGTGGGCATCGTCCTGCGAGGCGATCCTTTGGGCCACGATTGTGCGATCAGCGGACACGAGGGCCGCCGCAGTCTCATCGCAGGAGGATTCGATGCCCAGGACCAGTGTCATCCCGGCTTCCACTTAACGACAAAGCCGCCTAGCACAAGCTGCGATGACTGCTGATCCCGTTCCGACGCCCTCGACCCTTGGCGCGCCCGTGTTCAAACTGGGCACCCGCCGCTCTCCTCTCGCCATGGCGCAGGCCGAAGAAACCCGCGCGCGGCTGTGCGCGGCGCATGGGTGGAGCGAGGACCGGATCGAGATCGTGCCGGTGACGGCGAGCGGCGACAAGATCCAGGACCGGCCGCTGGCCGAGATCGGCGGCAAGGCGCTGTGGACCAAGGAACTGGACGCCTGGCTGGTCGGCGGCGAGATCGATTTCGCGGTCCATTCGCTGAAGGATGTGGAGACGATCCGGCCCGCCGCGCTGGCGATTGCCGCGATCCTGCCGCGCGAGGACGTGCGCGACGTGCTGGTGGGGGCGGCATCAATCCACGCCTTGCCGCAAGGCGCGCGGGTGGGGACGAGCGCGCCGCGCCGGGCCGCGCAATTGCTCCACGCACGGCCCGATTGCACGGTGGTGCCGTTTCGCGGGAACGTGGCGACGCGGCTGGCCAAGCTGGCGGCCGACGAAGCCGATGCGACCTTGCTGGCCGCCGCCGGGCTCAACCGGCTGGGGCAGAGCGGGGTTGGCCATCCATTGGACGCGGGCGAATGGCTGCCTGCGCCGGGACAGGGGGCGATCGCGATCGAGTGCCGGGCCGGTGACGCGCCGATGCGCACACTGCTGGGCGCGATCGACCACGGGCCAAGCCGGGACGCGGTGCTGGCCGAGCGGGCGCTGCTGGCGGCACTGGGGGGCAATTGCCACAGCCCGATCGCAGTGCTGACGCGGGCCGAGGGCGATGATCTGGTGATGCGCGCGGCGCTGTTCAGTCCGGACGGGGCCGAGCGGGTCGATGGCGAGACGCGGTTTGGGGCGGACGATCTGGAGGCGGTTGGGCGGCTGGCTGATGATCTGCTGGCGCGGGCGGTTCCCGCGATTGCGGTGCATTTCACCGGGCGATGATCCCGCTGGTGGTGATCCGGCCCGAACCGGGGCGTAGCGCCAGCGTCGCGGCGGCACGGGCGCTTGGGCTGGAGGCAGTCGGCGCACCGTTGTTCGTGATCGAGCCGCAGGCGTGGGATGCGCCCGATCGGGATGAGTTCGACGCGCTGCTGGTGGGCAGCGCCAATGTGTTTCGCCACGGCGGAGCGGGACTGGCACGCTATTCCGGCCTGCCGGTCCACGTCGTGGGCGCGGCGACGGCCGCGGCGGCGCGCGCGGCGGGGTTTGCGGTGGGCACGGTCGGCAGCGGGGGCCTCCAGCGCGTGCTGGACGCCCTGGACAACAGGCCTGGGCCGGGCCGGTTGTTGCGGCTGGCGGGGGCGAAGCGGATTGCGTTGACGCCGCCGGAGGGCGTCACCATGACCGAACGGACGGTCTATGCCAGCCGGGCGCTGCCGATGGCGACGGGACTGGCGCAGCGGCTGGCCGCGCCGCACGTGGTGGCGCTCCATTCGGCGGAGGCGGCGCGGCATTTCGCCGCTGAGTGCGACCGGTTGGGGGTTGATCGCAGGCACATTGCGCTGGCGGTGATCGGCCCGCGTGTCGCGTCGGCGGCGGGCGGCGGATGGCGCGCGACAGGCGTTGCGGACAATCCGGACGAAACTGCCCTGTTGGCGAAAGCGCGCGAACTGTGCCAAACCTGCCGGGGGGATTGAGGACAGACATGGCCGAGGACAGTTTCATTCAGGATGGTGAGGCCGCAGCAGCTGCTTCGCCGGTTTACGTCCCGCCCGCACCGCCGCAGCGGGGAACAGGGCGAGCGGTTCTGGGCACGGCCTTGATCGCATTCGTGCTCGGCGCGGCGGCGGTGGGCTATGCTGCGTGGCAGGGGCTGGTGCCGTGGCGGCAAGCTTCATCGGTAAGGCTGGCCGGGCCGCCGGCTGGACCCGCACCGGCGGCCGTGCAGCTGGACGCACCCGCCGTCGGCGGGCTGGCGGCGCAGGCCGACCACCTTGAAGGACGGATGTCAGCGCTGGAGGCGCGGCTCGACGCACTGGGTAGCCGGGCCGAAGCGGCAGCCGGTGAGGCGACGCGGGCGGAAGCGCTGCTGGTGGCATTTGCCGCGCGGCGCGCGCTGGACCGGGGAGCCCCGCTCGGGCCGTTGGAAGACCTGCTGCGGCTGCGCTTTGGCGACAAGCAGCCCAATGCGGTGGGCACGGTGATCGCAGCCGGGCGCAGGCCGGTGACGCTGGACCAGTTGATCGCGGGGCTTGATTCGCTCGCGCCGAGCCTGACCCAGGGCCCGGCGACGGCGAGCGCCTGGGAAAAGCTGCGGCGCGAGGTTTCCGGACTGTTCGTGATACGCCGCGACAGCGCGCCCAGCCCGCTGCCGCAAGTCATGCTGCACCGGGCGCGGGTGCTGCTGGAAGCGGGTCAGACCGAGGATTCGATTGCCGAGGTGCTGCGCCTGCCAGGTGCGGGCGAGGCGGGCGAATGGATCGCGGCGGCGCGGCGCTATGACGGGGCGCGGCGGGCGCTGGACCTGCTGGAGACGGCAGCCTTGCTGGAGACGGGCGGGAACACGCCTGCCGCAAACTAGACACTGTTTCAGTTTCACTGAAACAGGGCGGCACCGGCCCACTCCCCCGCCCG
>CAYFJH010000102.1:0-8252 GCA_964343385.1 uncultured Novosphingobium sp.
CACATCTTCCGCGGCTTCTTCTACGGATCGTACAAGGCCCCGCGCGAGATGGTCTGGCTGCTGGGCGTCGTGATCTTCCTGCTGATGATGGCCACGGCCTTCATGGGCTACGTGCTTCCCTGGGGCCAGATGTCGTTCTGGGGGGCCAAGGTCATTACCGGCCTGTTCGGCGCGATCCCGCTGGTCGGCGAACCGATCCAGCAGTGGCTGCTGGGCGGTTTCGCGCCCGACAACGCCGCGCTCAACCGCTTCTTCTCGCTGCACTTCCTGCTGCCGTTCGTCATCGTCGGCGTGGTCATCCTCCACATCTGGGCGCTGCACATCCCGGGTTCCTCGAACCCCACGGGCGTCGAAGTGAAGACCGAGAGCGACACCGTCCCCTTCCACCCGTATTACACGGCGAAGGACGGCTTCGGGCTGGGCGTGTTCCTCATCGGCTACTGCGCGATGCTGTTCTTCTTCCCGAACGCGCTCGGCCACCCGGACAACTACATCCCGGCCAACCCGATGAGCACGCCGGCGCACATCGTCCCCGAATGGTATTTCTGGCCGTTCTACGCGATCCTGCGCGCCTTCACCTCGGACTTCTTCATCATCCCGGCCAAGCTGATGGGCGTGCTCGCCATGTTCAGTGCGATCCTGGTGTGGTTCTTCCTGCCCTGGCTTGACCGTTCGCCGGTCCGCTCGGGGCACTTCCGCCCGACCTTCCGCAAGTTCTACTACCTGCTCGTGATCGACACGGTGGTCCTGGGCTACTGCGGCGGCGCGCCGGCGGCTGAACCCTACGTGATGATCAGCCAGATCGCCTCGATCTACTACTTCGCGCACTTCCTGATCATCCTGCCGATCGTCTCCGCGATCGAGCGGCCTGAACCGCTGCCTTTCTCGATCACCGAAGCGGTGCTCGGCAAGGACGAAGCGGCCAAGCTCGCTCCGGCGGCCTGAGCCAGACAGACGAAAGAGAGAGAATCATGATCCGCATCATCTCGATCCTCGTCGGGCTGTTCTTCTCGGCAGCCCTGCTCTGGTCGTTCGGCAACGGCGCGGTGAGCTATATCAGCGAACCGCCGGCCGCCACGGCTGAAAGCCTGTTCCACAAGCACCCCAAGGAAGTCGAATTCGAAAGCGACGGCGCTTTCGGCAAGTTCGACAACCAGCAACTGCAGCGCGGGTTCAAGGTCTACAAGGAAGTCTGCGCGGCCTGCCACTCGCTGAGCCTCGTCGCTTTCCGCGACCTCAAGGCGATTGGCTACAACGACGATGAAGTGAAGGCGATCGCCAAGGGCTTCCAGATCCCGGTCTACGACAAGATGACCGGCGAAGTGAAGAGTCATGAGGGCCTCGGCACCGACCGCTTCCCGCCCGTCGCCTACGGCGGCCAGGGCACGCCGCCCGACCTGTCGCTGATCGCCAAGGCGCGTCACGAAGGCCCGGCCTACGTCTATTCGCTGCTGACCGGCTACCAGGACCAGCCCGCGGAACTGCTCAAGAAGTTCCCCGATGCCAAGACCCCGGACGGCCTGTTCTACAACCCGTACTTCCCGAACCTGAACCTCGCCATGCCTACTCCGATCGCTGCGGACGACCAGGTGACCTATTCGGACGGAACCAAGGCAACGGTCGACCAGATGTCCAAGGACGTCTCGGCCTTCCTTATCTGGACCGCCGAACCCAAGCTCGACAAGCGCAAGCAGACGGGCTGGGCGGTGCTGGGCTTCCTGATCTTCGCCACGGCGCTCGCCTACATGGCCTATCGCAACCTCTGGGCCGGGAAGAAGGGCCACTAAGCCCTTCCGGTTCCCGACATGGCCAAACGGATCAAGCCCCCCGCATCCCCCGATGCGGGGGGCTTTTCCTTTGCAAGGAAGCCAGATGATGACCACGGATGATCTCAAGGCGCTGGTGCGGACCGTGCCGGATTTCCCTGCCCCCGGAATCCTGTTTCGCGACATCACCACCCTGATCGGCCACGGCGCGGGCTTTGCTGCCAGCGTCGATCACCTCGCCCGCCGCGCCCGGGCGGCCGGAGCCGGCGCTATCGCCGGAATGGAAGCGCGCGGGTTCATTTTCGCCGCCGCCGCCGCCGCCCAGCTCGGCCTGGGGTTCATCCCGGTGCGCAAGCCGGGCAAGCTGCCGGTGCCGACCATCGGTATCGACTATGCGCTCGAATACGGCCGCGACCGGCTCGAGATCGATCCCGGTGCGATCCGCGCCGGCCAGAATATCGTGCTGGTCGATGACCTGATCGCCACCGGTGGCACAGCGCTGGCGGCGACCGAGCTTTTGCGCAGCGCTGGTGCCGCAGTCAGCCACGCCCTGTTCGTGATCGACCTGCCCGATCTGTTCGGCGCAGCCCGCTTGCGCGAAGCCGACGTGTCGGTCGAAGCACTGATGGATTTCCCCGGCCACTGAAACCGCACCCCGCCGCGCCGCAAGGCATTGACGAACCGCCCCGACAAGTGGCAAGCGCAGCCGCACTGCGGGTATAGCTTAGTGGTAAAGCACCAGCCTTCCAAGCTGGCTATGCGGGTTCGATTCCCGCTACCCGCTCCATTTCCCAGACCGCCGGCCTGATTGCCGTCCGTTCACGTGACATCCGGGCGGCAGGCGTTGCAGTTCGGCCTCTTGTCACCCCGTTTGTGCGATGCGGGGGCGGCTTCGAGCGACGTGATCGCGTTCAAGGGCATTTCTTTTGTCGCGCCGTCGGTAGGCGAACGGCACGGGCCGCTGCCGCAGCCGGTCAGGCCATGAAAAGACGACCGGACGGACGGAGCTTCGTCGCGGTGCCGATCCTTGCGGACCGCGCCTCGACCTGGTCGAAAATCCGCCGGGGCGAACGGACACAAGGCGAAACGGAAAAAGGGGCCACCACCGGGAGGCCCCTTTTATATACGTGAGCTGTGCCTGACGTTTACTTGGCGACGGGCGCCGCCGCCGCTGCATCGGCCGGCAGCCCGCCCAGCTTGCTCACCAGCTTGGTATAGGCATCGAGATAGGCGAGCACGATGACCTGACCGATCGCCGTGTCCTGGTAGCCGCCGCCGCCAGCGGCCGCGAAAGTGCCGCCACCGAACAGGCCGCCGCCGCCGGCACCGAAGCTAAGGTCGGACTTGCGGGCATAGCCCTGGACCAGCGCTTCTTCCTCGGTGGTGCGGGCGTTGACGACCGAGAGGGTCACGCTCGCCTCGCTCTTCTTGATGTTGATGCCGCCGGCAATCGCCCCGAACCCGCGCCCGAACAGGCCGCCGCCGATGCCGCCAAGGACCCCGCCGATCGCGTTGCCGCCGGAGTTCTTGTTGCCGGTGACGATGTCGGGTTCGATATAGTAGTCAGCCGCCTTGACCTGGCCCCGGCCGAGGTTGGACCCGGACTGAAGCTCGCCGCTGTCGGCCATCGCGCGTTCCATCGCCCGGCTCTGCATCGCGCGGCCACGGTTGACCAGGCCAAAACAGCCCGACTGCTGGATGAACACCTTGATGATCGCCTCGGGGCTGCCGAGGTTCATTTCGCGCCACCACTGGTTGTCCGGCTCGACGATGGCGACCGTGCCGAGGCTCTTGGTGCAGCGCGGGATCTGCTGGACGCCCTTCTGCTCGGTCTGGTGGGCCGACGAACCCTTGTCTGCCGCGAGGGCGGCCGAGCTGCCTGCCAGAAGTCCAGCCGCCACACAGCCGTAAAACAAAGTCTTCATGTGCCCCAACCCCTGCTTTCGTCCGCGTTGCCACGACGGCTAATCGGACTCGGTCCAAATAACGGGGCGACGTTAATCGCAATTCGACTTGAGGAAAACCAATATTCAGTGCTGCGGTAGTGACGGATCATGCCGCCATGTTGTCGATCAGGCGCGTCCGGCCGATCCGGGCCGCCACCAGCAGCCGCGCCGGGGCATTGCCACGTCCATCCAGCGGCACGAGCGAGGCGGCGTCGCACAGCATCGCATAGTCGACCGAAGCGAAGCCCCCGGCGAGCAGCGCGGCCTCCAGCGCGGCAAGCGCACGGGTCACGGGCTGGCCGTCGCCGATTTCGGCGATTGCCTGTCGCATCGCGCGCGGCAGGACCGCTGCGGCAGCGCGCTCGGCCGGGGAGAGGTAGGCGTTGCGCGAGGACATCGCCAGGCCGTCGGCCTCGCGCACGGTCGGCACGCCGACGATGGCGTCCGCGCTGGGCAGCGTCAGGTCAAGATCGCGGGCCATGCGGCGGATCACGGCCATCTGCTGCCAGTCCTTCTCGCCAAAAAACGCGGCGTCGGGGCGGACCTGGTTGAATAGCTTGCACACCACGGTCGCGACGCCGTCGAAATGGCCGGGCCTTGCCGCGCCGCACAGCCCCTCGCTGACCCCGGCGACCGAGACGTTGGTGGCGTAGCCCGCCGGATACATCGCCGCCGCGTCCGGAGCCCAGAGCAGCGACACCCCCTCGCTCTCCAGCAAGGCGCTGTCGCGGGCAAGCTGGCGCGGATAGGCATCAAGGTCCTCGTTGGCGCCGAATTGGCGCGGATTCACGAAAATCGAGACGACGACATGCGCGGCCGTCGCTTTCGCCGCCCGGACCAGCGTCAGGTGCCCTTCATGCAATGCCCCCATCGTCGGCACCAGCGCCACCGGGCCGTCGCTTTTCAGGCGGTCGACGGCAGCGCGCAGTGGATCAATGCGATTGACGGTTTGCACGGTGCGATCCCCTTGCGATAGAACCCGGGCTCGATATCCGCCCCGCACCTGCCCTAGCGCCGGTGCGCGGCCATTCAAACCCTGAACAACGAAGGCGTCGCCCCCACCGTGTCATCCCTGCCTGCCCCGCATCGTATTGTCTTCGCCAATGAGAAAGGCGGCACCGGCAAATCGACCACTGCGGTGCATATCGCCGTCGCGCTCGCCTTCCAGGGGGCCCGCGTCGCCGCGATCGACCTCGATCCGCGCCAGCGCACCTTTCACCGCTATCTTGAGAACCGGGCCGAAACCGCCAGCCGCCGCGAGATCGATCTGCCCTCGGCCCGGTTCGCGGTGTTCAACGGCACCACGACCGCGGAACTCGATGCGCTGGCCGACGAAATGTCGGCCGAAGCGGACTACCTGATCTTCGACACCCCGGGGCGCGATGACGAATTCGCCCGCCACGCCGCGATCAGCGCGGACACGCTGGTGACCCCGCTCAACGATTCGTTCGTCGATTTCGACCTCATCGGCCAGGTCGATGCCGAAACCTTCAAGGTCCGCCGCCTGTCGTTCTATGCCGAGCTGATCTGGGAGGCCCGCAAGAAGCGCGCGCTGTCCACCATCCGTGACCAGAAGCGCGAGATGGACTGGGTCGTGGTCCGCAACCGCACCCAGCACGTCGAGGCCCGCAACATGCGCCGCCTGAATGAGGCACTCACCGAACTGTCGCGCCGGGTCGGCTTCCGCATCGCCGCCGGCCTGTCCGAGCGCGTGATCTACCGCGAGCTGTTTCCCTCGGGCCTGACCTTGCTCGACAAGGGGCAGCTGGGCGAACTGGGCACCAGCCACCTCGTCGCGCGGCAGGAACTGCGCCAGCTTGTCGCCGGGCTGAACCTGCCGCCGCCGGCCAGCCGCGCGCCGTTGTTGCAACTCATCGAAGGCGAATAGGGACAAATGGCTCGGCTTCTGATCATTCTCGGCTTGGCCTGCGTCATCTGCAAGGTCATGACCGGGAAGTGGCCGTGGGCGCTGCTCGGGTGGGAACCCGGCGGCACCTCGGCCCGTTTTCGGGCAGAGGCCCAGGCAAGGGCCTTGCTCGGCGTCGGCAAGGACGCGCGAAGAAATGAAATCATCGAAGCGCACAAGCGCCTCATCACCAAGGTCCACCCGGACCGGGGCGGAACCAGCGAAAAGGTCCACGAGGCGAACGCCGCACGCGACCTGCTACTGGCCCGCCTGCCCGATCAGTCCCCACGGCCCTGACCGGGGCGGCCTGAAATTTTTCCGGAGTTACAATGTCCCACCAGTTCGATTCAACAGTCCTGCGGGAATACGATATCCGCGGCATCATTGGCGAAACACTGGGAGCAGAGGACGCCCGCGCCATCGGCCGGGGCTTTGCCACGCTGCTGCGCCGCGCCGGCGGCACCAAGGTCGCGGTCGGCTATGATGGCCGCGTCAGCTCGCCGATGCTCGAACACGCGCTGGTCGAAGGGCTGACCTGCAGCGGGGTCGACGTGGTGCGCGTCGGCATGGGGCCGACCCCGATGTTGTATTACGCCGAAGCCTCAATGGAGGACGTGCAGGGCGGCATTCAGATAACTGGCAGCCACAATCCCGCCAATTACAACGGCTTCAAGATGGTATTCATGGGCCGCCCGTTTTTCGGCGAGGATATCAAACAGCTTGGGGCGATGGCTGCGGCGGGCGACTGGCTCGACGGCAAGGGCGAGGCTGAGAGCCGCGAGATCCTCGTCGCTTATGTCGACCGGCTGGTCGAAGGGCTGGACGGGATCGACCCCGAATTCCTGTCCGGCCTGCGCATCGGCTGGGACGCCGGCAACGGCGCGGCCGGTCCGGCCCTCGAACTGCTGACTCAGAAACTTCCCGGCGAACATCATCTGCTTTTCACCCAAGTCGACGGGACTTTCCCGAACCACCATCCGGACCCGACCGAGGAAAAGAACCTCGCAGACCTGAAGGCGCTGGTCGCGGCCAAGAACCTCCATTTCGGAGTGGCTTTTGACGGCGACGGCGACCGGATTGGCGCGGTCGACGGCGGGGGACGGGTGATCTGGGGGGACCAGTTGCTCATGATTTATGCCGAGGATCTGCTCCAGCAGTTGCCCGGATCCACGATCATCGCGGACGTGAAGGCTTCCAAGGCTCTATTCGATCAAGTGTCACGGCTTGGTGGACAGCCGCTTATGTGGAAAACCGGACACAGCCTGATCAAATCCAAAATGAAGGAAACTCATGCCCCGCTCGCCGGGGAAATGAGCGGGCACGTGTTCTTCGCCCACCAGTATTACGGGTTCGACGATGCGCTCTATGCCGCGATCCGGCTGATCGCGGCCTCGGCCCGGCTGAGCAAGTCGGTGACGCAGCTGCGCGGAGAGATGCCGGCCATGGTCAACACCCCCGAACTGCGCTTTCAGGTCGATGAAAGCCGCAAGTTCGCGGTGATCGGCGAAGTGAAGCAGCGCCTCGCGGCCTCGGGCGCCACGGTCAACGATACCGACGGCGTGCGGGTCGACACGGTCGACGGCTGGTGGCTCTTGCGCGCCTCGAACACCCAGGACGTGCTCGTTGCCCGCGCGGAAAGCGAAAGCCAGGCCGGGCTGGACCGGCTGATGGGCCAGATCGACGAACAGCTCGCCGCCTCCGGGCTGGAGCGCGGGGTTCAGGCGGGGCATTAAGTGCGGACCTGGGGGGAGCATGCCTTGGACGGGAAAGCGGCGCTTGGCGAATATCTCGCGCGGATCGGGCTGGCGGCCCTGCCGGCACCCGACCCTGCCGGGCTGACCGCGCTGGTCCGCGCGCACCGGCTGGCTATCCCGTTCGAGAACCTCGACATCCTGCTCGGGCGCGGCATATCGCTCGCGCCCGCGGCGATCTTCGCCAAGCTGGTGACCGCGCGGCGCGGCGGATACTGTTTTGAACAGAACCTGCTGCTCGCCGGCACCCTGCGCCAGCTGGGCCTTTCGGTGATCCCGCTGCTGGGCCGGGTGCGCCTGCGCCTGGCCGATGATGCACCGCTTCCCCCGCGTACCCACCTCCTGCTGTCCGTGGAAATCGGCGGCCAAACCTGGCTCGCCGATGCCGGATTTGGTGGCGGCTATGCCCCGCCGATGCCGCTGGCCGACGGCGCTGCGGCCGACGGTCCGGACGGCAGCGCCCACCGCCTGCGCCGCACGGGCAGCCCGTGGGGAGAATGGCTGCTCGAACGCCAGTCCGGGCCGGACGCCCCGTGGCAGGCGCAATATGCCTTCGATGCACAGGGCGCGGCGATGGGCGATATCGAATGTGCGAACCACTGGACCGCGACCCGTCCCGGAACCCGCTTCACCACGCTGCACCTGGCCAGCAAGCCCGTGCCGGAAGGCCTCGCCGCCTTGACCGACCTGAGCTTCAGCCTGAACGACGCGCCGCCCCGCGAAATTTCCGCTGCGGACGAATGGCACCGCCTGCTCACATCCGTTTTCGCCATCCCGCTGACCCGCGCCGAAGTAAACAGCCTGCCGCTGTTCGACCGTTAGAGCGGCACGCCCTTCTAGGGCCTGTTCCACTTACGTGGAAGCGGCACCAGCCCACTCCCCC
>CAYFJH010000103.1:0-7343 GCA_964343385.1 uncultured Novosphingobium sp.
ATTGCCACCGATCTGGGCGTGACGCGCGGTGCCGGGGGCAATCTGGAAGGCTGGGCGCGGCAGGGGGTGCTGCTGCTCAACACGTCGCTGACCGTGGAGGAAGGGCGCGCGGGGTCACACGCCGGGCTGGGTTGGGAGGCGATCACCGACGCGGTGGTGGCGGTCGTGGCGACGAAGGCGGAGCCTTGTGTGTTCCTGCTGTGGGGAGGACATGCGCGGAAGAAGGCAGAGAAGGTGCCCGGCCTGATGGCGGGCCGGCACCTGGTGCTGACCGCGCCGCACCCGAGCCCGCTTTCGGCCTATCAGGGGTTCTTCGGGTGCAGGCATTTCAGCCAGGCCAATGCGTTCCTTGAGGCGCAGGGGCGGGCCGGAATCGACTGGAGTCTATAGGGCCTGCGCGGCGGCATCATAGGGCCTGCGCGGCGGCGTGGGCGCTCGCCCAGGCCCACTGGAAGTTGTAGCCGCCGAGCCAGCCGGTAACATCGACCGCCTCGCCGATGGCATAGAGGCCCGGCACCTTGCGCACTTCCATCGACTTGCTCGACAGTTCGGCGGTGCTGATGCCGCCGGCGGTGACTTCCGCTTTGGCGAAGCCTTCCGATCCGTTGGGGACGAAAGGCCAGCGGGCGAGCCGCTCCGCCGCGGCGAGCAGGGCCTTGTCGCTGGCCATGCCGAGTTCGCCCCCAGGTCCGCTGCGTTCCGCAAGGGCGGCAGCCAGGCGGTCGGGCAATGCTTCGCCCAGGGCGCGGCGCAGGGTGGTGCGGGGTGCCTCGCGCTTGCGCTGCGCCAGCCAGTCGGTGGTGCGACCGGGGAGAAAGTCGATTCCGACCGTATCGCCGCGTTTCCAGAAGCTCGAGATCTGGAGGATCGCCGGGCCGGACAGGCCGCGGTGGGTGAACAGCGCGGCCTCGCGGAAGGCGGCCTTGCCTGCGTGGGCGACGACATCGGCACTGACGCCGGACAGCTCGCGGAAGAACAGGTCTTCACCGGGCAGGGTCAGCGGGACGAGCGCAGGGCGCGGTTCCACCACCTTGAGCCCGAAGCGGCGGGCGAGGTCATAGGCAAAGCCGGTGGCACCCAGCTTGGGGATCGACGGGCCGCCGGTGGCGATGACCAGCGCCGGGGCCGAGGCACCGGCCGCGCTGAACAGGCCGTCGGCATGGCCGACCTCGCCCACCGGCCGGCCCAGCGATAGGGTTACGCCGCCCCGGGTGCATTCGTCCATCAGCATGGCGACGACCTGCCGGGCCGACCCGTCGCAGAACAGCTGGCCAAGGGTCTTTTCGTGCCAGGCAATGCCGTGGTTTTCGATCAGGTCCAGGAAATCGCGCGGAGTGTAGCGGTTGAGCGCCGACTTGGCGAAGTGCGGGTTCTGCGAGAGGTAGCGATCAGGCGCGGTGTGCAGGTTGGTGAAATTGCACCGCCCGCCGCCGGAAATCAGGATCTTGCGGCCCGGCTCGGGCGCATGGTCGATCAGCAGGACGCGGCGGCCTCGCTGCCCGGCCAGCGCGGCGCACAGCAGGCCCGCGGCCCCGGCACCCAGGACGATGGCGTCATAGTTGCCCCCGCTCACGCGCGGAGCAACTGCGCGGCGAGGGCTTCGGCCACGCGGATTCCGTCGACGGCGGCGGACAGGATGCCGCCAGCATAACCCGCGCCTTCGCCGGCCGGGTACAGGCCGTGGGTGTTGATGCTCTGGAAATCGTCGCCGCGCCGGATGCGGATCGGAGAGGAGGTGCGCGCCTCCACCCCGGTGAGGACAACGTCGGGGTGGTCGTAGTTCCGGAGTTGGCGGCCGAACACCGGGATGGCCTCGCGCAGCGATTCGATCACGTAATCGGGCAGGCACTCGGCAAGGTCGGTGAGTTTCACGCCGGGCTGGTAGGACGGGACGACCGCGCCGAATTCGCCCGACGAGGGCCGCCCCGCGAGAAGGTCGGAAACCTTCTGGCCCGGTGCCTTGTAGTTGCTTCCGCCAGCCGTGAAGGCGAGGCTTTCCCAGTGGCGCTGGAACTCGATCCCGGCGAGCGGCCCGCCGGGATAGTCGCGCTCGGGCGTGATATCGACGACGAGGCCGGAGTTGGCGTTGAATTCGGCGCGGGAATACTGGCTCATCCCGTTGGTGGCGACGCGGCCTTCCTCGCTGGTGGCGGCCACCACGCGCCCGCCGGGGCACATGCAGAACGAATAGACCGTGCGGCCATTGGCGCAGCGATGGCTTAGGGCATAGGCGGCGGGGCCGAGGATCGGGTTGCCGGCGCAGGCACCGTAGCGGGCGGTGTCCACCCAGCCCTGCGGATGCTCGATTCGCACGCCGATGGCAAAGGGCTTGGCCTCGACATGAATGCCCCGGTCGTGAAGCGCGTAAAACGTGTCGCGCGCCGAATGGCCCACCGCGAGGATCACGTGCCGGGCAGGAAGGAAGGTGCCGTCCGAAAGGTGCAGGCCGGTCAGGCTGCGGGCTCCGTCCGGCGCGGTGTCCACTTCAAAGTCCTCGACGCGGGTCTGGAAGCGGTATTCGCCGCCCAGCCGCTCGATCGTCTCGCGGATCGACATGACCATGGTGACGAGCCGGAAGGTGCCGATGTGCGGGTGGGCCTCGGTGAGGATGTCGTCCGGCGCGCCGGCCTTGACGAATTCGGTGAGAACCTTGCGGCTGAGGTGCCGGGGGTCCTTGATCCGGCTGTAGAGCTTGCCGTCGGAGAAAGTCCCGGCCCCGCCCTCGCCGAACTGGACGTTGGATTCAGGATTGAGCTCGGACCGCCGCCACAGGGCCCAGGTGTCCTTGGTCCGCTCGCGCACGGCCTTGCCGCGTTCGACGATGATCGGCTTGAGGCCCATCTGCGCAAGGATCAGCGCCGCCATCAGCCCGCAGGGGCCGGCACCGATCACCACCGGGCGCGGGCCCGCCCAGCCCTCGGGTGCCTGCACGGGCGGGCGGTAGATAGTGTCCGGCGCGGGCCGCAGGTGCGGATCGCCGGGATACCGCGCCAGCACCGCGGCCTCGTCTGCCACGACGAGGTCGATGACATAGACCAGCTTGATCGCGCTCTTGCGGCGGGCATCGTTTCCGCGCCGGACGACTGCGAAACGGTGCAACTCTCGCGGCGCAATGCCGAGGCGATGGACGATGGCGGCCTCGAGGTCATCGGGGGCGTGATCAAGGGGCAGGGCAAGGTCGGAAAGCCGGAGCATCCGGATGCGCTAGCCCGGAACGGTGGCCGGGGGAAAGGACGAACTCGGCACAGACCTGCAAGCGGGGGATGAATTGTGCAAAGCGGAGCCTTTTCGGCATGTGCCCACGCTGGGTCGAATCGCGCATGGTCGGGAACCCGGGGCCGGAGGACGCCCCCTGGCCGAACGGGGGGGAACATAGACTTCGGCGGCAGTCAGTTTCCGCCGCGGGTGTTTCAGGCAGCCTGTCAGACGGAAACGGACACCCGGCGCGGCCGGTGCAGCCACTCGCATAGCTTTGGCCTTCCGGTCGTGTAGATGGTCGCGGCATCGCGCTATGCGGGGCCGACCTGGTCCGGTTCAGTGGCTTCGGCGGGCCGTGTCGTTCCGATCAGGCGTCCTGCGTGGAAGCGGGCGAGCAGGAAGAGCAGTGTCGGCGGCGCGATGGTGTTGATGGCGTCGCGGATGGTATCCTGGAGCAAGCCCTTCAACGGATCGGCGCCGGGCAGGTGATAGAGCCGGTAATCGAGGCATTCGTTGAAAAGCTCGAATGCGAAGACCACAAGCAACGGAAACGGGCTGGCCAGTCGCCGTTGAAACAGCTGGGCGGCGCCGAGTTGAATCACCAGGGCAAAATAGAGGTGCCATGCATCCCGGTGGAGGCCGGTGAGCGCGACCAGCCAGTCCTTGGCCGCTTCGTAGCTTTCTACCACAGCCGGCAACTCGCCGCGCGCATCAGATGCCGCGATGCGCGGCGAGGGCGCTCATCGGCCTGACCGAAGAGCCAAGGCGGAGGTTGTTGTCCTCCTTGGCCCTTCCAAGTACTGGTTCGGCCGAAATCACCGCGGCAGGTCGCTCGTGCCCATCAGTGCGAGGTCGACCGCGCGCGCTGCTTGCCGACCCTCACGGATGGCCCAGACGACCAGGCTCTGCCCGCGGCGCATGTCGCCGCAGGCGAAGATCTGCGGGTCGCTGGTCCGGTAGTCGGTGACGTTGGCGGCAACGTTGCCGCGCGGATCGAGGTCGACGCCCGCCTGGTCGAGCAGCCCCTGCTTGAGCGGGCCGACGAAGCCCATCGCCAGCAGGATCAGCTCGGCCTCGAGCACGAATTCGCTGCCCGCGATCTCGGTCATCGTGCCATTGACCCATTCGACGCGGACGCATTCGAGCCCGGTCACGTCGTTTTCGCCGACCACGCGTTTGGTCAGGATCGCGAATTCGCGGACCGCGCCTTCCTCGTGGCTGGACGAGGTGCGCAGCTTGAGCGGCCAGTTCGGCCAGGTCAGCGCCTTGTCCTCCTTTTCAGGGGGCTTGGGCATGATTTCAAGCTGGGTGACCGATGCCGCGCCCTGGCGGTTCGAGGTGCCGACGCAGTCCGAACCGGTGTCGCCGCCGCCGATCACGACGACATGCTTGCCGGTCGCGGTCAGCGAGCCGCGCGGCGCGGCGCGAAGCTCATCGTCGCCCGCGACGCGCTTGTTCTGCTGGGTCAGGAATTCCATCGCGAGGCGGACGCTCGGCAGCTCGGCGCCGGGTATTTCGAGCTTGCGCGGGTCTTCGGCGCCGCCCGACAGGACGACCATATCGAAGTTGTCCTTGAGGCTGTCGACCGAGATGTTGACCCCCACTTCAACCGAGGTGCGGAAGGAGACGCCCTCGGCCTCCATCTGCGCGCCGCGCCGGTTGATGAGGTGCTTTTCCATCTTGAAGTCGGGGATGCCGTAGCGCATCAGGCCGCCGATCCGGTCGGCCTTCTCGAACACCGTGACCGAGTGGCCCGCGCGGGCAAGCTGCTGGGCAGCCGCAAGACCCGCCGGGCCCGAACCGACTACCGCGACGGTCTTGCCGGTGCGTTCCTTGGCGATCTGCGGCGCGATCCAGCCCTGCTGCCACCCCTTGTCGACGATGGCGCATTCGATCGACTTGATGGTCACCGGCTGGTCGACGATGTTGAGCGTGCAGGCCGCCTCGCACGGGGCGGGGCAGATGCGGCCGGTGAATTCCGGGAAATTGTTGGTCGAGTGCAGGACTTCGAGCGCGCTCTTCCAGTCCCCTTCGTAGACGAGGTGGTTCCAGTCCGGGATGATGTTGTTCACCGGACAGCCGTTGTGACAATAGGGAATGCCGCAGTTCATGCAGCGCGAGGCCTGGCCTTTCAGCTCGCCCTCGGCGTGGGGAACCACGAATTCCTTGTAGTGCTTCAGGCGGTCCTTGGGGTCCGCATAGGTGCGGTCCTTGCGGTCGAGCTCGAGGAAGCCGGTTTCCTTACCCATGATCAGCCAGTCCTGTCTTATTCAGCTGCCACCGACGCGGCGTCGCGCCGTTCGGCCTCGAGTTGCTTGAGCGCCTTTGCGTAGTCGCGCGGCATCACCTTGACGAACTTGCCCACTGCGGCACCGAAGCCGTCCAGCAGGGCGCGGGCGCGCTTGCTGCCCGTGTGCAGGTGGTGCCGTTCGAGCAGGACGCGGACGCGGTCAGCATCGTGGCGGAGCGGATCGCCCATGCCCGGATCGCTGGCGCCGTTGCTGCGCTGTTGCGGGCGGCCGGTGCCGTCTTCCTCGTCGCGTTCGGGCGAGACGGGGAAGAGATCGACCTGGGCCATGTTGCACAGCTGGGCGAAAGTGCCATCCTCGTCATAGACGTAGGCGATGCCGCCCGACATGCCCGCGGCAAAGTTGCGCCCGGTCTTGCCAAGCACGCAGACGAAGCCGCCGGTCATGTATTCGCAGCCATGGTCCCCGGTGCCTTCGACCACGGCGACCGCGCCCGAGTTGCGCACGGCGAAGCGTTCGCCCGCGACGCCGTTGAAGAACGCCTCGCCCGCGATCGCGCCGTAAAGCACGGTGTTGCCGACGATGATGTTCTCGGTCGGTTCACGGTCGACATGGCCCGGCTGGCGGACGATCACACGGCCGCCCGAAAGGCCCTTGCCGACATAGTCGTTGCCGTCGCCAACGAGGTCGAGCGTGACGCCGTGGGCGAGGAACGCGCCAAACGACTGGCCCGCAACGCCCTTGAGGCTGATCGCGATGGTGTTGTCGGGCAGGCCTTCGTGGCCATAGCGCTTGGCGACTTCGCCCGAAAGCATCGCGCCGACCGTGCGGTTGACGTTGATGACAGTGCGTTCGATCCGCACGGCGGCCTTGGATTCAAGGGCATCGGCCGCGGCGGCGATCAGGTCGTTGTCGAGCGCGTTTTCAAGGCCGTGGTCCTGAGTCCCGCTCCAGTTGAGGGTCGTGCCGGGGACCGGCGTAACCTGATGGAGGAGCTTCGACAGGTCGACGCCCTGCGCCTTCCAGTGGGTGATGGCCTGGCGGGTGTCGAGCCGGTCAACCCGGCCGACCATTTCGGCGACCGTGGCAAAGCCCATTTCGGCCATGATCGCCCGCAGCTCTTCGGCGACGAAGAAGAAGTAGTTGATCACGTGTTCCGGCTGGCCGGTGAAGCGCGCGCGCAGCACCGGGTCCTGCGTGGCGACGCCGACCGGGCAGGTGTTGAGGTGGCACTTGCGCATCATGATGCAGCCGGCCGCGATCAGCGGGGCCGTGGCAAAGCCGAACTCGTCCGCGCCGAGGAGCGCGGCAACCGCCACGTCCCGCCCGGTGCGCAGGCCGCCGTCGGCCTGCACCGCGATGCGGCTGCGCAGGTTGTTGAGCAGCAGGGTCTGCTGGGTTTCGGCCAGGCCGATTTCCCACGGGGAGCCAGCGTGCGTCAGGCTGGTCAGCGGCGAAGCGCCGGTCCCGCCTTCATAGCCGGAGATCGTGACATGGTCGGCCCGCGCCTTGGAAACGCCGGCCGCGACCGTGCCCACGCCCACTTCGGACACCAGCTTGACCGAGATCCGCGCGCCCGTGTTCACGTTCTTGAGGTCGTGGATCAGCTGGGCGAGGTCTTCGATCGAATAGATGTCGTGGTGCGGCGGCGGGCTGATGAGGCCGACGCCGGGGGTGGAATGGCGGGGCAGCTGGCCGCCCTCGCCGGGCTTCGCGCCCTGGGCCATCTTGATCTGGATGTCGTCGGCATTGACGAGGTATTCGGCGGTGACGCCGAAGCGGCCAGATGCGACCTGCTTGATCGACGAGCGCATCGAATCGCCGTTGGCCATGGGCTTGAACCGCGCCGGGTCCTCGCCGCCTTCGCCGGTGTTCGACTTGCCGCCGATGCGGTTC
>CAYFJH010000103.1:7353-7844 GCA_964343385.1 uncultured Novosphingobium sp.
CCAGCGTGGTGTGTGCCTCCCAGCTGATCGAGCCATAGCTCATCGCCCCGGTGGCAAAGCGCTTGACGATGTCGGCGGCGGATTCGACCTCGGAGATGTCGAGCGGCTTATCCGCCTTCTTCAGCTCCATCAGCCCGCGGATGGTGAGCATCCGTTCGGACTGGTCGTTGATGGTCGCCGCGAATTCCTTGTACTTGTCCGGCAGGTTGCCGCGCACCGCGTGCTGGAGCGCGGCGACGTTCTGCGCGGTCCAGGCGTGCTCTTCGCCGCGCAGCCGCAGGCCGTACATCCCGCCCACGTCGAGCATGTTGCGGTAGATCGGCGCGTCGCCATAGGCAGAAGCGTGGCGGCGGACGGATTCCTCGGCCACTTCACCCAGGCCGACGCCCTCGATCGAGGTGGCGGTGCCGGTGAAATACTTCTCGATGAAGTCGCTCGACAGGCCGACCGCATCGAAGATCTGCGCGCCGCAATAGGACTGGTAGGTCGAG
>CAYFJH010000104.1:0-7628 GCA_964343385.1 uncultured Novosphingobium sp.
TGGCACCGTCACCCCCGAAGATGCGGTCGGCTATGCCGCGCGCATCCTGCAGGACCAGCTCGCGCTGTTCGTGCACTTCGAGGACGTCGCTCCGACCGGCGCTTCGCCGATGATCGGCATGGCCGCCTCGGCGCCCAGCGACGAAGGCGATACCAACCAGCTCAACCGTTACCTGCTCAAGAAGGTCGACGAGCTCGAGCTGTCGGTGCGTTCGGCCAACTGCCTCAAGAACGACAACATCATCTACATCGGCGACCTGGTCCAGAAGACCGAGGCCGAGATGCTCCGCACGCCGAACTTCGGCCGCAAGTCGCTCAACGAGATCAAGGAAGTCCTGAGCTCGATGGGTCTGCGTCTCGGCATGGACATCCCTGGGTGGCCGCCGGAAAACATCGAGGAAATGGCCAAGAAGCTCGAACAAGAGCTGCTCGGCTGACCACTGGCGTCGTCCCGGGCTTGCCCGGGGCCCGCTGGCGGCCTCAACGAACGGGTGAAGTGGTCGCTGCCCTGACGGCGACCTGGACCGGGGTACCTGACACGGCCCCCTTACGAATGGAGAAAATCAATGCGTCACAAGCACGGCGGCCGCAAACTGCAGCGCACCTCGTCCCACCGCCTTGCGCTGCTGCGCAACATGTCGGCGGCGCTGATCAAGCACGAGCAGATCACCACCACGCTCCCCAAGGCGCGCGAACTGCGCCCCTACCTTGAAAAGCTGATCACGCTGGCTAAGCGTGGCGGCCTTTCGAACCGCCGTCTGGCCCACGCCCGCCTGCTCGACGACGCGCAGTTGACCAAGCTGTTCGATACGCTGGCGACCCGCTACGCCAGCCGCGACGGTGGTTACACCCGCATCATCAAGGCCGGCCTCCGCGCTTCGGACGCCGCCCCGATCGCCGTGATCGAACTGGTAGACCGCGACACCTCGGCCAAGGGCCAGGATTCCGGCCCGGTCCTGACTGCGGACGAGGACGAATTCGAAGCCGCCTGATCGGCTTTCGGGTTCTCCGGAAAATTCAAAAGGGCGGGTGCAGCGATGCCCCGCCCTTTTTGTTTGCGTTGGCCCTTGCCCAATCCCCGTTCGTCCTGAAGAGGCGCTGAAGCCCCTTCGGCTGGCCGGCAGGGCAGCCGCTCAGGATAAACTGCCGCATTTGCGGCAGGCTGTAGCGCCGTCTCGAAGGGCTGCGCCACAAACCTGTCCCACAATCCCCCTTGCGCCCGGCCGCGCCCGCACCCACAACATGGCCATGCCGATCATCCGGGCGGTAACGGCCGCCATCCTCCTCCTCATCGCCGCGCCCGCCCCGGCCCGTGAACTCCCGGCCAGAGACTCCATGTCCTATCCCGAAACCCGCCGCGAAGCCGTCATCGAAACCCTTTTCGGCGAGGCCATCGCCGACCCCTACCGCTGGCTCGAAAACGACGTCCGCAATGACCCGAAAGTAGCCGATTGGGTCACCCGCCAGAACGCCGCCACCGACAGCTACCTGTCGGCGCTCCCCGCTCGCGAATGGCTGCGCACCCGCATCACCCAGTTGACCGACTACGAACGCTTCGGCCTCCCGACCAAGGCCGGCCGCCGCTATTTCTACGTGCGCAACGGCGGCCTCCAGAACCAGGCGACGCTGTGGGTCCGCAACGGTCTCAAGGGCAAGCCGCGCCTCCTGCTCGACCCCAACCTCTGGGCCAAGGACGCCGCCGCCGCGCTCGATGACTGGAAGCCCTCGCACGATGGCCGCTTTCTCCTCTACAGTGTGCAGGACGCGGGCAGCGACTGGCGCGTGCTGCGGGTGCTCGATGCCGTTACCGGCAAGGCGCTGCCCGACGAGGTGCGCTGGGCCAAGTTTACCGGCCTCGCCTGGGTGGGCGAGGAAGGCTTCCTCTACTCGCGCTTCCCCCCGCCGGCCGCCGGGGAGACGTTCCAGGCCCGTACCTACAACCAGGCCCTGTGGTATCACCGCCTCGGCACGCCGCAGTCAGCGGATGAACTGGTCTTTGCCACGCCCGACCAGCCCGAGACCGGCCATAACGCGGAGGTCACCGCCGATGGGCGCTGGGCGGTCGTCACCAGCAGCACCGGCACCGACGCCCGCCACGAAGTGCGCGTCATCGACCTCGCGGCCCGCCGCCGCGATCCGCGCGCTGGGTGGCAGGTCCGCCCCCTTGTCACCAGGTTCGATCATGACTGGCAGCTGGTTGAGAGCCTCGGGAGCCGGATGTGGTTTGTCACCAATTCCGCCGCCCCGCTCTACCGCCTCGTCTCGCTCGACCTTGATCGGCCCGGCGCGCAGTGGACCGAAATCGTCCGCGAGGGCCGCGACAAGCTCGAACAGGCGAGCATCGTCGGCACCCGCCTGATCCTCTCCTACCTCAAGGATGCGACCACCCGTGCGGTTATTGTGGACCTTGCGGGCAAGCCAGCGCGCGAGATCGCGCTGGCTGAAATCGGCACCGCCAGCGGCTTTCGCGGACGGCCCAGCGATCCGGAAACGTTCTACGCCTTCACCAGCTTCAACCGCCCCTCGACGATCTACCGCCTCAACCTCGCCAGCGGCCGCACCACGATTTTCGCCGAGCCCAAGCTCACCTTCGACCCCGAATCCTACGCGGTCGAACAGCGCTTCTTCCACTCGAAGGACGGCACCCGTATTCCGCTATTCCTCGTCCGCTCCAAGGCCGCCGCCGCCGCAGGCCACACACAGCCGACCCTGCTCTATGGCTACGGCGGGTTCGACGTCTCGCTCACCCCGTCGTTTTCCGCCGCGCGGATGGCCTGGCTGGAGGCGGGCGGCACCTTCGCGCTCGCCAATATCCGCGGCGGCGGCGAATATGGCCGTGCTTGGCATGACGCCGGCCGCCGCGCCAACAAGCAGAATGTGTTCGATGATTTCATCGCCGCCGGCGAATACCTGATCCGCGAAGGCGTCACCCCCAGGGACGGCCTCGCCATCCAGGGCGGCTCCAACGGCGGGCTGCTGGTCGGCGCGGTGATCAATCAGCGCCCCGACCTCTTCGCCGCCGCAGCGCCGCAGGTCGGCGTGATGGACATGCTGCGCTTCGACCGCTTTACCGCCGGCCGCTATTGGGTTGATGACTACGGCTATCCCGACCGCGAGGCCGATTTCCGCGCCCTGCGCGCCTATTCGCCCTACCACAACATCGCGAAAAAGGCTGACTACCCGGCCATCCTCGTCACCACGGCGGATACCGACGACCGCGTCGTCCCCGGCCACAGCTTCAAATACACCGCCGCGCTCCAGGCGGCCGACCTTGGCCCCAAGCCTCACCTCATCCGCATCGAGACCCGCGCCGGCCACGGCTCGGGCAAGCCTACCGATAAGGCCATCGAGGAAAGCGCCGACGTCCTCGCCTTCCTCGGCGAATGGAGCGGCCTCAAGCGCCCCGTTCCTACCGGGCGCAGCGAGGCTGGAGTTACGCCTCGCTGACTGCGCCCACCGCGGTCGTTCCAGCCTTCCTGCCCAGCTTCTCCCGCACCCACCCGCGCACCGGCCAGTTGATCAAGTCGGAGAGTGTTTCCGGTGATTCGTCCAGCCCGCACGGCGGCCAGCCGTCGGGCCGGCGATAGGTTCCGGCGATCACGTCGAAGATCGGAAACAGCGCGGCAAAATTGGTGTCGTGGTGCTCCTCCAGCCGCGAATGGTGGCGGCGGTGATAGGACGGCCCGTTGAGCAGCCACGACCACCGCCCGAAATCGACCTTGAGGTTGGCGTGGATGAAGTAGTTATACAGCGAAAGCACCATGTAGACCTGAAAGATCGTGTCAGTCGGGTTCATAAGCATCGTCGCCAGCGGCCAGATCGTCAGCGCCTTGACCAGCCGGTCACCCCAAAAATGGCGGTTGGTGGTCAGCGCGGTCATTTCCGGATCGGAATGGTGCAGCGAATGCATCGCCCACAGCCACGGCAGCTTGTGCTGCGCATAGTGGAACAGCCACTCGGTGAAATCGCGGATCAGGAAGAACAGCGGCAGCGCGATCCAGATGGATAGGCTCGCCGCGTCAATCAGCGAACCGCCCATCCACTGCGGCCAGAACCGGTGGACGACATAGGCGATGAGAAAGTCGATCCCGTATGCCTGCAGGTTGCGCACCCAGTCGGTCGGCCCCGGATTGCGGAGCTTCTCCAGCGCGGTAATTCCCGTCATGACGGCGATGGCGGACAGGATCATCATCAGGTTCGACATGGCGCGGACCATAGCCGCACGGGGTTAACGATCGGTTCCCTGCCGTCCGAAGCGGACCAATTGCTGCACGCGAATACTGTAAAACTTGCAGTAATTGCTCTTAACGCCGCTGATTCAATGCCGCATCGCTTGCCAGCCGGTCGGCGCGTTCGTTTTCCGGGTGGCCGTCGTGGCCCTTGACCCAGACCCATTCGACCTTGTGCGGAGCCTTGGCCGCCATCAGTTCCTGCCACAGGTCGGCATTGGCCACCGGCTTCTTCGCCGCGTTCTTCCAGCCGTTGCGCTGCCAGCCGAAGATCCAGCTGGTAATCCCGTCGATCACGTATTTGCTGTCGGTGTGCAGCGTCACGGTGCAGGGCTGGGTGAGGGCCTTCAGCGCCTCGATTGCCCCCATCAGTTCCATCCGGTTGTTGGTGGTCGCCGGCTCGCCGCCCGACAGTTCCTTCTCGTGCTCGCCCATCCGCAGGATCGCGGCCCAGCCGCCCGGACCCGGATTGCCCTTGCACGCCCCGTCGGTGAAAATCGCCACGTGTTTCACGCAAATATTCCGGGATTGGCGCAATAGAATTCCAGCCGCCGGGCAAAGGCCATCGGGTCCTTGCGCGTCACCAGGGCATCCTGCGCGGTGTGGAACCAGTCATGCGCCCGGCTCGCCAGAAACCGCATCGCCGCCCCCCGCGCCAACAAGGGCATCGCCGCGCGCTCCTCCGCGCCCAGCGGCCGCACACTCTCATACCCCGCCAGCAGCGCCGCCGACAGGTCCGCGTCGAATCGCGCTCCGCTGGCATCGAAGCACCACGCCGCATGGGTCACCGCCACGTCATAGGCGGTGATGTCGATGCAGGCGAAATAGAAGTCGATCAGCCCGGAAACCCGGTCGCCCAACATCAGCACGTTGTCGGGAAACAGGTCGGCATGGATCACCGACCGCGGCAGCCCCTCAGGCCACTGCGCCAGGATGGCGGGCAATTCGCGCTCCACCAGCGCCGCCAGCGCCGGGCCGATCCCCGCGAGGCCCCCGTCCGGACAGGAAGCGATCAGTGTGCGCCACGCCTCCGGTCCCATCGTGTTGGCGCGGCTCAACGCAAAATCCGCCCCCGCCAGATGGACCCGCGCCAGTTCCTTGCCCACCGCCAGCGCCTGCGCCGGGGTTGGTTCGCTCACCGAGACGCCCGACAGGAACTCGATCAGGGCCACGGTCTTGCCCTCGTGGACCCGGTGCGATGCCCCGTCCCGATCATGGATCGTCGCGGGCACCGGACAGCCATGTTCCGACAGGTGGTCCATCAGCCCGAGGAAGAACGGCAATTCGCTCACCTCGGTCCGGCTTTCGTACATTGTCAGGATGAACCGCGCGCCGCTTAGGTCACGGCCGTCCGTGTCGATCAGCCAGTTGCTGTTCTGGACCCCTTCCGCAATGCCCTTCGCTGAACGCAGTGGCCCGACGTCATAGGCCGCGATCAGGCGCGCAAGCTGCTCGGCCCCCAGATGGGTAAAAACTGCCATGGACCCCCTCGAACCTTCCGTTCAGTCGACCAACTGGCGCGGCAGCTTGAACACCATGTGCTCCTCGGCGGTGATGACTGTTTCTTCCAAAACGGCGCGGAATTCCGCAATCCGCGCCACCACCTCGCGCACCAGCTCCTCCGGTGCGGAAGCCCCGGCGGTCAGTCCCAGCGTATCGACCTGCTCCAGCCAGCGCGGATCGATGTCGCTCGCCCGCTGGATCAGTTCCGCACTGGCCCCGCAGCGCTGCGCCACTTCGACCAGCCGCAACGAATTCGACGAATTGGGCGCACCGATCACCAGCACCAGCTGGCATTCGTCGGCAATCGCCTTGACCGCCGCCTGCCGGTTCGACGTCGCGTAGCAGATGTCCTCGGCCTTGGGCGCGGAAATCCCTGGATAGCGCGCCTGCAAGGCCGCGATGATCGCCGCCGTATCGTCCACCGACAGCGTCGTCTGCGTGAGAAAGGCGAGGGGGGTATCGCCCGCAAAGGCAAGCGCCGCGACGTCGGCCACAGTCTCGATCAGCGTGATCGTCCCTTCGGGCACCTGGCCCAGCGTCCCGATCACCTCGGGGTGGCCCTTGTGGCCGATGAAGACGATGTGCCGCCCGGCCTCGATCTGCCGCTCGGCCTGGCGGTGGACCTTGCTCACCAGCGGGCAGGTCGCATCGAGCCAGTCGAGCCCGCGCGCCGTGGCGGCGGCAGGCACCGACTTGGGCACCCCATGCGCGGAAAAGATCACCGGCGCGCCGTTCGGAACCTCATCTAGGTCCTCGACGAACACCGCGCCCTTGGCCTTCAGCATGTCGACCACGAACTTGTTGTGGACGATCTCGTGCCGCACGAAAACCGGCGCGCCATACCGCGTCAGCGCCCGTTCCACGATCTCGATCGCGCGGTCCACGCCCGCACAGAACCCGCGCGGCGCGGCAATCAGCAGGCGCAGTGGACGGCCTGTGGACTCGGGGCTCGGAAATGACGCATTCATGTGCAGGCCCCTAGCGCTTCCGGGCGCGCGCCGCTAGGGCAGCAACACGCAAATGCCAAGGAACCGAGGATGACCGCTCGCACTCGCCTGATTTCCGCCGCCGCCCTCGCGGCCCTGACCCTCGCGCTGGGCGCGTGCAAGTCGAAGGGCGATCTGGTGTTCGATGAAAGCGTCGGCATCACCGCCGTGCGCAGCGTCTGCCCGGCGGTCGGCGTGCCCGACTATACCGGCGACATCACCCTGTTCACCACCCCCGGGGCAACCGACGCCGCCTCGATCGACGTCACTGCCGCGCTGACCAATGTCCGCTCCACCTGCAACGACACCGGCGAAAAGGTCTATACCTCGGCCACCTTCGACGTCCTCGCCCGCCGCACCAACGCGGCCGCCGCGCGCACTGTCCAGCTGCCCTACTTCGTCACCGTCATGCGCGGCGGCACCGCGGTCATCTCCAAGCGCATTGGCACGGTCACACTGAACTTCGCCGCCGGCCAGGAACGCGCCCAGGCGCGCGGGCAGGGCGCTGCCTACATCGACAAGAACGAGGCGACGCTTTCGGCCGAAATCCGCGACCGCATCACCCGCAAACGCCGCGCTGGCGACACCGATGCTGCGGTCGACCCCCTGGCCCAGCCCGACGTCCGCGCCGCAGTCGCCCGCGCCACTTTCGACATGCTCCTCGGTTTCCAGCTCGATGACAAACAACTCGCGCATAACGCGACGCGATAGGTTTGGTGCGCCCCTGATTTCCGTCAGGGGTTTGCGGCACCGGCCCGCTCCTCCGCCCGGCCAGCCGCCATCCTCCCCGCAGGCGGGGAGGTGTCAGCCGCAGAATGACGGAGGGGCGGCCCTGCAGTGCGACCCCGCAACCTGGCCCCGCAACCTGGCCCCGCAACCTGGCCCCGCAACCTGGCCCCGCAACCTGGCCC
>CAYFJH010000105.1:0-6493 GCA_964343385.1 uncultured Novosphingobium sp.
TGGCTGGCCACGCCCTCCTGGATGCGCGCGCCGCCCGAATCGTTGATGCCGATGATCGGGGCGCCGACCTTCATCGCTGTTTCCATGGTCTTGCAGATCTTCTGCGCATGACGTTCCGACACCGCGCCGCCGAACACGGTGAAATCCTGCGAAAAGACAAAGACCAGCCGGCCGTTGATCGTGCCAGATCCGGTAACCACGCCGTCGCCGGGGATGGTCGTCTCGGGCATCCCGAAGTCGGTGCAGTTGTGCTCGACATACATGTCGACTTCTTCGAACGAGCCTTCGTCGAGCAGGATGTCGAGCCGCTCGCGCGCGGTCAGCTTGCCTTTGGCGTGCTGCGCGTCGATCCGCCGCTGGCCTCCGCCCATCCGGGCGGCCAGGCGGCGCTTTTCCATTTCAGCGATATTGGCAGTCATGATCCTCGGCCCGCAAAGGTTATCAGTCCTCCGCCTGCTCCACCCCGCCGCCACTGTCCAATGTTATTCTGCAAAGTTGCGAAGCAAAACTTTGCAAACATCGGATCATGCGCCGGGCACCGCTCATGAATTGTTACGCGGAGAGCGGGGCCGTTCTCGCGCATTTTTACAGCAGGCGCATCTGCCCGCCGGTTTCCGGTGGCCGGAACTGCGAACTGTCCAGTTTAATCCTGTGCGCTCCGGTATTGATCCCGTGGCGCGTCGCTGCGATGCGGAAGCGGGTGCGGATCAGGTCTGCCCAGGTGCCTTCAGGCTTCATCCGGCTGAAGAACGAGGCGTCGTTGTCGCGGCCGTTTCGGACGGACTGGATGATGTGCATGACCTTGTCGGCGCGGTCGGGGAAATGGACGGATAGCCATTCGCGGAACAGCGGCGCGACTTCGTGGGGCAGGCGGATCATGATCCAGCTTGCTGACCTGACGCCGCGTGCGGCGGCTTCGGACAGGATGCGTTCGATGAATTCGTCGGTGATCGAGGGGATGACCGGCGCGATCGAGACATGCGCGGGCACGCCGGATTCTACCAGCTTGCCCAGGGCGGCGAGGCGTTTGGCCGGGGCGGCGGCGCGCGGTTCGAGGAGGCCCGACAGGCGGGGGTCGAGCGACGTGACGGAAATCCCCACCGCGACGAGGTTGCGCTTCGCCAGTTCGCAGAGGAGATCGAGATCGCGCAGGATGCGGTCGCTCTTGGTGGTGATCGTCACCGGGTGGCGCGCGTCGAGGCAGACTTCGAGCAACTCCCGCGTGATCCGGTAGCGCGCCTCGATCGGCTGGTAGGGGTCGGTGTTGGGGCCCATGGCCAGCGGGGCGGGCCTGTAGCCGGGCTTGGCGAAGGTTTCGCACAGCAGGCGGGCGGCGCCGGGTTTGGCGAACAGCTTCGTCTCGAAATCGATCCCCGGCGAGAGGTCGTGATAGGCGTGGCTGGGCCGGGCATAGCAATAGATGCAGCCATGTTCGCAGCCGCGATAGGCGTTCACCGAACGGTCGAACGGAACGTCGGGTGACTGGTTGAAGGTGAGGATGGTTTTCGGGCGCTCCTCGGTCACCGTGGTGCGGACAGGGGGTGGCGCACCGTCCAGTCCCTCGCGCTCGTCTAGCCAGTCCCCGTCCACCTCGCGCGCGGCAAGGCCGAAGCGCTGGGGAACAGCGCCGCTTTGCGCGCCGCGACCACGATTCGGAGGAGAGAGGGCAGGCATGGATTGAAAAGAACATAAAAAGAACGAATTGACAATGGCGCGCCGCGTGGCACGAAAGGGCGCTAGCATGTGCAAGGGGGCAATATAGTGCGGACGGGATTGAAATTGGCGGCGGCGCTGGCTGCGCTGCTGGCTGCGGGTTCGGCCCAGGCGGCGGAGTGTTCCGCCGCGCTCATCTGCGCGTCAAACCCGGAAGGGTTGGTCAGCAGCCTGCAGGCGCAGGGCTTCAAGGCGTCGCTCGGCAAGAGCGAATCGACCGGTAATCCCAAGATACTGTCGGCTGCGGCGGGGTATAACTACACGATCCTCTTTTTCGGCTGCGAGAAGAGCTTGAATTGCAATTCTTTGATGTTTTTGGCGAACTTCGATGACGATGGATCGCATTCGGCCGATCTGGCGAACGAGTGGAACCGCGACAAGCGCTTTACCACGATGTCGTTTGATCCTGAGGACAAGATGATTACCCTGTCCTACGACCTCACCACCATCGGCGGGATCAACCAGGTGAATTTCGCCGATGCAGTGGATTGGTGGCAGACCATGCTGGGGCAGGCGCGGACCTTTTTCGAGGCGCATCCTTCAAAGAAGAAGTAGGCTCCGTCCTCAAACCTCGCGCAATCTCGGCATCAGTTCGACGAAGTTGCAGGGACGGTTGCGGCTGTCGAGTTGTTCGGCGAGGATCTTGTCCCAGCCGTCCTTCACCGCGCCGTTCGAGCCGGGGAGGGCGAAGATGTACTTGCCCCGTGCCAGCACGGCGCAGGCGCGGGACTGGACCGTGCTGGTGCCGATCGACTGGTAGGAAACCCAGCGGAACAGTTCGCCGAAGCCGGGAATGTCCTTTTCCTTGATTTCGTCGAGCGCGGCCGGGGTCACGTCACGGCCCGTCAGGCCGGTGCCGCCGGTGGTGATGATGGCGTCGACCATGCGGTCATCCATCCAGTTGCGCAGCCGGCTGACGATGCGCGACACGTCGTCCACCTCGATCGCGCGGGCGACGAGGGTGTGGCCGGCGGCCTTGATCCGTTCGCACAGGATGTCGCCCGAAGTGTCGTTCTGGGCGGTGCGGGTGTCGGAGATGGTGAGGACGGCAATGCCGATGGGCTTGAAAATGCGGTCAGGATCAACGGCCACGCAGCATTACCCCGTTCGCGGCCATGCGCACCGCCTTGCTTCCGGCAAGGTCGGGGAAGGTCGGCCACATCGCCTGGGCCAGCGCGATCCGGCTTTCCGAGGGGCCGCCGGCCTGGCGTTCATACATCCAGTAGTTTTTCAGCACGATGTTCACGTAGCCGCGCGTTTCCCAGTAGGGCACGCTTTCGATCCACAGCAGGGGATCGCCCTTATCCCTGATCTCGGTGTTCCAGCGGCTGATCGGCATCAACCCGGCGTTGTAGGCAGCGATCACCTTGGGCAGCAGGCCCTGCGTGCCCGCGCTGTCGCGCAGCAACTGGAGGTGGCGCTGGCCGAAGGCGAGATTGACCTCGGGCCGGGTGATGTCAGCGGGCGAAACGCCCAGTTCCGCCGCCCGGTCGCGCGCCGTGCCCGGCATGATCTGCATCAGCCCGCGCGCGCCGGCCGGGCTGGTGACAGCCGTGCGGAACACCGATTCCTGCAGGGTGTGGGCATAGACCAGCGCCGGATCGACCTTCCACCCGGTGGCCGGGGTCCATTTCGGCGTAGGGAAGCGTGCGGCCGGCATCGGCGTGGTGCCCACCGGCGAGTTGTAGGCCATCCACAGCTGGGTCGAGGGCAGGCCGAGATCGCGCGCGAGGCGTGACAGCGGCTGGTATTGCGAGCGGCCGCCGATGCGCGCCTGATAGCGCAGCACTTCGTCGGCAAGGCCGTCCTCGCCGATTTCCGAAAGCTGGACTGCGCTGCGCACGGCAGGATTGTCCCGCAGGGCGAGCCAGTCGGCCTGGGTGAAATCGGCACCGGAGTGGTTGTCGGGCAGGCGCAGGCCAAGCTGTTCGGCGGCGAGCATTCCGTAGAACGTCTCGTCACGGGCAGCAGCGAGTTTCAGCGGGGCGGCGGCCTTTTCCGGCTGGCGGCAGCGGACGAAGGCCCGGCTCTGCCAGTAATAGGCGGCGGTTTTCAGTTCGGCGTTGTCCGCCGCGGCGGCGGTGCGGGCAAAGGCGTCCGACGCGCCCTGGCAATCGTCCATCCGCCATGCGGCGAGGCCCGCGGTCCACCAGCCTTCGGCCACCCACGGGCCGTAGCCGTCGGTCACGGACTGGGCGAGGGCGAGGGCCGAGGCGTCGTCATTCTCTATATAGAAGGACCATGCCACCTTGGCGCGCCATTCCGCGCGGGCGGAGAGCGAGAGCCCGGCGTCAATCCCGTCGAGCAGGAGCTTTGCGCCGGCGGGATCGTCGGCCTTGATCCGCTCCTGCATCGCGGCAGCGACCGAGGCGGGCATGGTGCCGTCAGCGGTGTCGCGCGGGCGCAGGCGCTTGGGACTGGTGGGGAGCGCGACGAGCGGCTGCGCAGCGGGTAATACGGGCAGGGCGGTGGCCCCGCGCCTGAGCGCCAGCGCGGCGACCTGTTCGGCCTGGGGCAGCGCGGTGCCTTGCGCCAGCCACTGGGCCAGCGCGTCGAGTTCGATCCTGGGGCTTTTCGCGTCGAGGTAGAATTCGGCCCTGGCGACCTGGTGTAGCGGGCCATCCGGCTTTTGCTGGAACAGGGTCTGGACCTTGGTCCAGTCCTGATGCTCGATCGCGCCAAACAGGTCCTTGTAATAGGCCCGTTCGTCCTGGCTGAGCAGGGCGGGGACGGCGGTCCGGTCAGCGCGGCTGCGGAAATAGTCGATGGCTGCGCTGTTTGCGTGCGCCGGGGCAGGCGCGGCCACTGGCGCAAGCGCGACGGCGGCAAAGCTCGCCAGCAGGGCAGCACTCGATATTCTCACGCGGTAGCAGTTCCCGTCCTGTCCGGGGAAAATGGCCCCGGCCCCGATAAATCCGGCCCCGTAAAGTCCAGCCAGCTCTGCCAGAGCTTGGCCTTGCGCGCCGGCCGATCCGCTACGACGCCAAGGTCAAGCGCCGCCAGCAGCGGCACCGTCATTCCACCATGGTTAAAAGTGCGTGAAATTTTAGTATTTTGCGCCGGTTCGTGGCCCAGTAGCGGCAGGATGCCGGATCCGAGCACAATCAGCCGCTGCGGCGCGACCAGCGCGATGTGATGGGCGAGCACTTTGCCGAGCCCGTCCGCACCCAGCGCCGCCCAGTCGGGCACCGGGGTATGGCGCGGCAGGGCCGAGGCGAGATAGACGCTTTCCGGTGCCAGCCCCATCGCCGACAGCATCGCGCCAAGAAACGCGCCCTCGCGCCCTTCGAGCAGCATTTCGCCATCATCCGCGCCCGGTTGGGCGACGAGCACCATGCACTCCGCTCCGGCGGGACCGCGCGGCGGGACCCGGCCGCGCATCTGTCCGCCGTCGAGTGATGGCTCGCTCAGCCACCACGCGGCGAAGCCGGGAAGATCGGCGGGCCAGCCTGCCGGATCGCCGCCGATCACCGGACGTTGCGCGGCGGCGGCTGGCGAGGGGATGGGCGCGGCGCTGGCGGCAAAGGCGGCGGGCAACACGGGCGTGGTTTCACCCACGTCGCCATCCGGGGCGAGCCAGCGCGCCGGTTCGTCGGTGAAATCAAGGTCGACCCCGGCCTCGCGCCACCAATCGAGCGCGCCTGCCATAGCCTCAACCTTCAGAGGTTGAACCATTCCGTCCATAACACAGGCCTTGACCTGTCCGGCCATGGCAATCAAGGCACATTCGGTGGATAGGCCGGATAACAGGACAGGACCGCAAACCATGATTGAACGCGAATCGATGCCGTATGACGTGGTGGTCGTTGGCGGCGGTCCGGCCGGGCTTGGCACGGCGATCCGGCTCAAGCAGGTCAATCCCGAGTTGTCGGTCTGCATCCTCGAAAAGGGTTCGGAAATCGGCGCGCACATCCTTTCGGGCGCGACCTACGATCCCATGGCGCTTGATGAGTTGCTGCCCGACTGGCGCACTGACGGCTGCCCGATGGCTCAAGTCCCGGTTACCGATAACTGGCACTGGGCGCTGAGCAAGGGCGGCAAGGTTTCCATCCCGCACGCGCTGATGCCGCCGTTCCTGTCCAACCATGGCATGTACACCGGCAGCCTGGGCAACCTGTGCCGCTGGCTGGCGGGCAAGGCCGAGGAACTTGGCGTCGAGATTTTCCCCGGCTTTCCGGCGGCCGAAGTGATTTACGGCGAAAATGATCACGTCATCGGCGTGCAGACCGGCGACATGGGCGTTGACCGTGAGGGCAATCCCAAGGGCGATTTCCAGCCGGGGATGAACCTGCTGGCGAAATACACCGTGTTCTGCGAGGGCGCGCGCGGCCACCTGACCAAGCGGCTCAAGGCGAAGTATGACCTTGAGGCGGACTGCCAGCCGCAGGTCTACGGGCTTGGGATCAAGGAACTGTGGGACATCGCCCCTGACAAGCATGTGCCGGGCCGGGTGATCCACACCCAGGGCTGGCCCCTGTCGGAAAGCGACAGCTGGGGCGGCGGGTTCCTTTACCACCAGGCGGGCAATCAGGTCTCGCTCGGCTTCGTGACGGCGCTTGATTACAAGAACCCCTACGTCTCGCCGTTCGAGGAATTTCAGCGCTGGAAGCAGCACCCGGCGATCCGCGCCATCCTCGAGGGCGGCAAGCGCGTGGCCTATGGCGCGCGTGCAATCAACGAAGGCGGCTGGCAGTCGGTGCCCAAGCTCGATTTCCCCGGCGGCGTGCTCGCGGGTTGCTCGGCGGGTTTCGTCAACGTGCCGCGGATCAAGGGCAGCCAC
>CAYFJH010000106.1:0-6440 GCA_964343385.1 uncultured Novosphingobium sp.
GAGCTTGAATCACAATCTATCCTCGCTGTGAATCCTGAAGCTCAACAGGCCCTAGGCCCGGAATGTGTCGCAATCCTGCGGGTTTCCGCTGTCCATGCCCTTGCGCAGCCATTCCATCCGCTGCGCGCTGGAGCCGTGGGTAAAGCTTTCCTCGACCGGGCGGCGGCCTGCGCTTTTCATCAGGGTATCATCGCCGATCCGGTGCGCGGCGTTGAGCCCGCTTTCCATGTCGCCCGGCTCCAGCCGCTCGCGGTTCCTTGCAGCCCAGACCCCGGCGTAGCAATCGGCCTGAAGTTCGAGCCGCACGGACAGGGCGTTGGCGCGCGAGGGGTAGCGCTCCTGGTCGGCGCGGACCTCGCCGGACTTGCCGGTGAGGTTCTGGATATGGTGGCCGTATTCGTGGGCGATCACATAGTCGCGCGCGAAAGATCCGGTTGCGCCGAGCTGTTCGCTGAGCTGGCGGTAGAAATCGGTGTCGAGGTAGATGCCGTTGTCAGACGGGCAATAGAACGGGCCCATCGCGCTTTCCGCCGTGCCGCAGCCGGAGCGCCCGGTCTGGGCATAGAACACCAGCTTGGGCCGGGAAAAGCCGCCGCCCTCGATCATGCCGGCCCATGTCTTGTTGAGCGAGGACAGCGCGTTGCAGCTTTCGCGGCTGGCGGCATCGACCGTGCAGCTTTCGCTGGCATTGGAGCCGGCACCTTGCGGGACCTGTCCGGGGAGGGGGCCGCCGACCTGCTGGCTGCCCTGATCGAGCGCGCCGAGCAGTTGCAACGGATTGACCCCGAACACCGCCGCCGCGATCAGCGCGATGACGATGGTGCCGCAGCCGAGCCGCCCGCCGCCGATGCCGAGCGGCAGGCCCATGCCGCCGCCGAAGCCGCCACCTCCGCGCTGATCTTCGATGTCGATCGAATTGGGGTCGAAATCGTCGAGCTTCATCGTCAACCCTTGCTGCCATGCGTCAATGACGCTGGACTTTGCGCCATGCTTGCGGCCTAGCTGGCATATCCAACCATCGGGAGTCGAGAATGTTTCTGGAGGGCAAGCGGGCACTGGTCACGGGTTCGACATCGGGCATCGGCCTCGCCATCGCGCGGGCATTGCGGGCCGAGGGGGCGGAAGTGGTGCTGTCGGGCTTTGGCGATGCGGCGGTGATCGGCGCGCTGAAGGCGGAACTGGGGGCGGGGCACGTCGCCGCCGACCTGTCGCGGCGCGACGGGGTCGAGGCGCTGATGGCGGCAGCAGGGCCGGTCGATATCCTCGTCAACAATGCCGGCATCCAGCACGTTGCCCCGGTTGAAAGCTTTCCGGTGGAAAAGTGGGACCAGATCATCGCGCTCAACCTGACGGCGGCTTTCGATGCCTGCCGGCTGGCGATCCCGCACATGAAACAGGCCGGGTGGGGGCGGATCATCAACATGGCCAGCGCCCATTCGCTCACCGCGTCGCCGTTCAAGTCGGCCTATGTGTCGGCCAAGCATGGGCTGGCCGGGCTGACCAAGACGCTGGCGCTGGAATTGGCGGAGCACCGGGTGACGGCCAACTGCATCAGCCCCGGCTATGTCTGGACCGCGCTGGTGGAAAACCAGATTCCCGACACCATGGCCGCGCGCGGGATGAGCTGGGAGGCGGTGATCAACGACGTCCTGCTGGAGCGGCAGCCGACCAAGCAGTTCGTCCAGCCTTCGGACCTGGGGGAACTGGCGGTGTTTTTGTGCCGCGATGCCGCTGCGCAGATTACCGGTTCGAACATCTCGGTCGATGGGGGCTGGACGGCTCTTTGATTTGTGCGCCTTCGGCATCCGTCGAAGGCTTGCGGCAGAGTCTTTAAGTTGGGTGCGGAAAGCCCATCCGGGCTTTCCTTTGCGGCACCAGCCCGCTCCCCCGCCCGGCCACCCATTCAGGATACTTGTTGGGTGGCCGGGCGGGGGAGCGGGCTGGTGCCGCAAGCCTCCTGCGGATGCAGGAGGCGCACCAAGCAAAGTACCTTTCCGTACCAGACAAAAATACCACAAGGCAGAAAACTTGGCGGGACATTCTTGTCGGGCCGTGCGTTGTGGTCCACACACTGCGTCGATGAGGCGAGCCATGCGGGCGATGAACGGAGTGATAACCATGGCGTGCGCCGTGGTGCTGTCGCTCGTCCTCGTGGGCGGAGCTGGTGCGGCACCGCGCAAGGTGCCGCAGCCAAAGCGGGACCTCGTGCTCGAGGCGCAATTGCTCGAACATATCAAGGTTTTGGCGAGCGACGCGTTCGAGGGGCGCGAGCCGGGGACCGAGGGCGAAGCGAAGACGCTGCGTTATATCGGCAAGCAGTGGTTCGACATCGGGCTGGTATCGGGGACCAACGATCCGGGGCATCCGTGGTTCGCCCCGGTCAAGCTATTGGCGCGCGAGCCGGCGGGTTCGGCGGCGGTGTTCACCCGGCGCGGGCGGCGGCTTTATCTGCCACCGGGCGCGGTGCTGCTGCTGACTTCGGGCAAGCGGGTGCTGGTCGAGAATGCGCCGTTGCTGTTCGTGGGCAAGGCGGATGCGGCGGACAAGCTGGCGCGCAGCGAACTGGCCGGGCGGGTGGCGGTGCTGCTTGACGGCGAGGAAGGCGGGGGCGAGCGGCAGAACGCGTTGATCAAGGCCGGGGCCTCGGCGGTGCTGACCGTGCTGGATGCCGGGCGGCGGCTGGAGCAGGTCGCCGCCCGGCGCAAGCGTTCGGGTTATGCGCTGGCGAGCGACGTGCTGGGCGGGGACCTTGAGGGGTTCATCGGGGGCGAGGCGTTCGACCGGCTGATGGGGCTGTCGGGATCAAGCCTGGCGGCGCTGCGGACGGAGGCTGCGGGGGCGGCCTTCGTGCCGCGCGTGCTGGATATTTCGGCCACGCTGGAGGCGACGACCCGCGAGACGACGATTGGCACCCACAACCTGATCGGCAAGCTGGAGGGCAGGCGGCCCGAGGCGGGCGCGGTGTTGTTCATGGCGCATTGGGACCATTTCGGCCCTTGTGCCGAGCCGCCGGCCGAGCACCTTATCTGCAACGGGGCGATCGACAACGCCAGCGGGGTTGCGGCGCTGACCGAGGTGGCGCGGCGGCTGAGCCGGGCGGGGCAGATGGACCGCGACGTCTATTTCATCGCGACGACAGCGGAGGAAGTGGGCCTGCTGGGGGCCGAGGCTTTCGCCGAGAACCCGCCGCTGCCGCTGGCGCAGGTGGTGGCCGCGTTCAACATCGATTCCATCGCGATTGCGCCGGCGGGCACGCCGTTCGCCATTGTCGGCAAGGGGATGACCAAGCTCGACGCGCAGATCGCGGCGGCGGCGCGGGCCAATCGGCGGACGCTGGTTACAGGGGACGCGGCCAATCAATACGTCAAACGGCAGGACGGCTGGGCGCTGCTCCAGCATGACGTGCCGGCGGTGATGGTGACCACCGCCTATGGCGACCTGACGCGATTGGAGGGCTATTTCGACAAGGACTATCACCGGCCGAGCGATGTGGTGAAACCGGGGCTGGAACTGGGCGGCGCGGCGGAGGACGTGGCCTTCCTGGTGCAGCTGGGGCGGTGGTTCGCCGATGTGCGGCGGGTTCCGGGGAAGTAGGGGGATTCTTTGTTAGTGAGCCCTTGGCATCCGCCAAGGGCTTGCGGCCGGTGTGCAAGGGAATTCCGAAGACGCAATACTAAATTATGGACGGATACGCGAATTAAGTATTGTTTCCTCGGAATTTCCCCCAGAACCCTCAGTCCGCGATCCATGCGCTGAAATAGTCCTTGAGGCCGTTAAGCGCCTTGGCCGTGGGTCTGACTACCGTCCTGCGACCGTCCGTCTCATCGGGGTGGCGCTCGACTAAGCCTTCCGCCTCCAGCATCACCAACCACCGGAGAGCAGTCGATTGCGGAACGCCAGAGCTAAGGCACGCGCTGGTCACGCTAATAACGCGACCATCGAGTTGGGCAGCAGCCAAATCCAGCAGCATGTCCCAGCCGGGTTCTCCAAAGATGTCGGGAAGAAGAAACGCGCTGCGTCGGATGCGACGCTTGTGTTCCATGCGGAGCCAGTCGACAAATTTTACCTTCCTGCCAGACGTCAGGCTTTCCATAGCGTTTGGCGAGAGTAGATTTAGGCCGAGATGCTTGCCGACCGTATCAATGCCAGAAATTGCATGAGTCAGCATTTTGTAGAGTGGTCGATATTCATCGTCGCCGGACTGAAGCACGCTAATTATACCCCCTGCGCAGCCTAGTTATGACTCTGATGCTGCCAGAACATGGCGTCATCCATGCGATAAAGATCAGCAAATACTGCATCCGTGAGCACGGAGCATTTTCGCTGTCGCAACTCTTCTTTGACTTGTGGTCGACCGAGTGGATCGCCTGATCGACCAGCGCGCCCGCAACGATCAAACCTGGCGCATCTATCCGCACGAGGATTTGATTCATATCGTGCGATAATTGGAAGAGATCGGGAAAGTTCGAGGGCAACGTTAGTCTCCAACAAATTTTGCCTTACCGTCCGTTAATTTTGCCTTACCGCCCGTTCTGGAGAAGGTCGCAGGACATTTGGTCCATATCCGACCAAATGTGCAGGTTGGATGACAGGAGAAATTGCCGAAGTTGGTAACGTCTCAAAAAATATTATTTAAAATCAATCATTTAAGTAAAATCACCAATGCTTCAAATGCGATGCAAAAATAGGTATATTCGCGAGGTTAAAAGCGTATTGACGATTTTAATCTCGCTGGCTGTGTTTGATGTGGGGTTGTCTTGAAGTATATAAAATCTCTTTTAGATCAACGGCTTGAGAATGAGCTGGATCGGCTGACGATCTTGCCTTGCGAGTCGCAGGAAGATGAAAGCGAACCGATCTGGGGAGTTATCGTCGCGCTTCCCATCGCAATGGTGTTTTGGGTCATTGTGATTCTAGGAGGCTTCGCCATGGGATGGTTCGCCTAGGGAATTCCGTGTCCCCCTGAATTTCCTGCGGAACTTGCGTTCTGGATTGCTTCGCTGTGCGCGCTGTTTTGAGTGATTGGCAGCGTGGCAGGCGGGCGCCGCAGCCTTGTGTGGATGCAGGAGGCGCACCCGACTAAAGACTCGCCTTCACCGGGTTGTTAAGTTGGGTGGCCGCGTTTACATGGGCCGCCACGAATCCCCGGGGGCCTGCGCGGTTCCCGCCAGCAGACAGGCGGCACAGTGGCACTGATCGATATCCCCCTCGGCCTCACCTTTGACGACGTCCTGCTGCGTCCGGCCGCATCCGACATCCTGCCTTCGATGGCCGATACCCGCACGCGGCTGACGCGCGAGATTTCGCTTAATATCCCGGTGATCTCGTCCGCGATGGACACCGTGACCGAGGCCGACATGGCGATCGTCATGGCGCAGCTGGGCGGGATCGGCGTGCTCCACCGCAACCTTACGGTTGAGGAACAGTGCGCCGCGGTTCGCGCGGTCAAGCGGTTCGAGAGCGGCATGGTGGTCAACCCGATCACCATCGCGCCCGACGCCACATTGGGCGAGGCGCGCGCGCTTATGCAGTTCAACCGGATCAGCGGGATTCCCGTGGTCGAGGCCGGCGGAAAACTGGTCGGCATCCTGACCAATCGCGACGTGCGCTTTGCCGAGAACCCGGCCCAGCCGGTGCGCGAATTGATGACCTGTGACAACCTTGCCACCGTGGGTGCCGGGGTGAGCCAGGAGGAAGCGCGCAAGCTGCTGCACCAGCGCCGGATCGAGAAGCTGCTGGTGGTCGACGATGCCTATCGCTGCATCGGGCTGGTCACGGTCAAGGACATCGAGAAGGCCGTGACATACCCGAACGCGACCAAGGACGCGGCCGGGCGGCTGCGCGTGGCCGCGGCGACGACGGTGGGTGACAAGGGCTTTGAACGGACCGAGGCGCTGCTGGCGGCCGAATGCGACGTGGTCATCATCGACACCGCCCACGGCCACAACCGCGACGTGGCGCGCGCTGTGGAACGGGTGAAGAAGCTGTCGAATTCGGCGCAGGTGATCGCCGGCAACGTAGCTACTGCTGAGGCGACGCGCGCGCTGATCGATGCGGGTGCGGACGGGGTCAAGGTCGGGATCGGGCCGGGCTCCATCTGCACGACGCGGATTGTAGCGGGCGTGGGCGTGCCGCAGCTGACCGCGATCATGGATGCCGCCGAAGCCGCCGACAAGCTGGGCGTGCCGGTGGTGGGCGACGGCGGCCTGCGCACTTCGGGCGATGCGGCCAAGGCGATTGCGGCCGGGGCCTCGGTGGTCATGATCGGTTCCATGCTGGCCGGGACCGAGGAAGCGCCGGGTGAGACGTTCCTCTATCAGGGCCGCGCCTATAAGGCGTACCGCGGGATGGGTTCGGTCGGCGCGATGGCGCGCGGGTCGGCGGACCGCTATTTCCAGCAGGACATCAAGGACCAGATGAAGCTGGTGCCCGAGGGGATC
>CAYFJH010000107.1:0-6423 GCA_964343385.1 uncultured Novosphingobium sp.
ACGGAACCGCCAGGCGGACGGCGACGGTGACGGAAGATTGCTTCAGGCGATCCCAGCAGGGGTGCACTTTTCCCTTAAAATCAAACCATTAAATTGACTACCAGCCCCTAATACGGCGACGCATTTCTGCGGCATCCGCGACCAGTTTGGCTAACCTATCGCGTCAGGTCTGTGGGTGTGATGCAGGCGGTAGCGGAGGAGCGCTCTGATCTTGAAAGCACCCTGCGCCGGGTCAGGGTCTGAAACCATACCGACCGCCCGCCGTTCTTCCGTGCATGCCCAACAAGATCACCATCGAAGTCGACGGCAAGCGCGTGTCGATCGACAAGCCCATGACCGAAGCAGAGGCCCGCGAATGGATGTTCGACCAGGCCGTGCGCCTGACCACGCGCGAGCCCATTGTCATTGACAAGCGGCGCGGCCCGTCAATCGGGGTTTAGCGCCCCGGTCCCATCTTTTGTCCGAACACGCCCCACAGCCCAGTCCCGCAGCTCCTGCCTGCTCGGCTCGCCGGATCGGCGCATGCCGGACAACCTCGGGGCTTTTGCCCGCGCTCGAGCGGAATGTCCGGTATCGATCTGCCAAGCATACCCCTCGCCGAACTTGTTCAGCACCGGACTGATCACTCCCAACCGGCGGCGGATCGCGTTGACCACAACCCGCGCCGTCACCGCGCTCGGATAATCCTGGCCCGATATGCGCTCGGCCAGCGTCGTCGCCTTGATCGGCCTTCCGTCCACTTTGGCCAGAGAGTGCAGCAGGTTCGCCTGCATGGGGGTCAGGGGGCACCGTTCGCCGTTGTAGAATGCCTTGTCCACCTCCAACCGCCACGGGCCGCGCTCGAGCGGAACGTCCGGCTCAAGGTTGGTGCCACAGTTCGGGCAGAAGAGGTGGGTCATTTTCCCGCGGGCCAGCTTTCCACAGTTGCCAGGTGCCGCGCGGCGCGGTCGGCATAGGCAGCCAGCACCCCGGTCGCCCATTGCAGCCGCGCCGGGCCAATGAACACAATCGGCAGCAGCTCAATCGTCGGGCAAGGCGTCGCCAGATTGGCTTCCCGTCGCGGCGTTGGCGCGCCGACGTGCGCCCTCGAGCACGCCGACAGCATCCGCAGACACGGCACAATCCGCAGGAACCGGGACATTCTGGTATTTCCTTTCGATGGCCGTACGATCGCGCGACAAAGCTGCGCGGCCGGCATCGGCGCCGCGCTAATAGGCGGCAGCCGTTGCGCAGCGTGTGCGGGCGCAAGGGCCCGTCGATCACGCCGACGCCCTGAGACCTAAGCTCACATGGTCAAGAACCACCGGCGCGCCGCTGCCGTGCGGTCGCGGGCGACCCAGTCCAGCTCCGCCTGTGGGCATGGCACGCGGCCTTCCCAACGAAACACGAGGCGTTCGTCTTCGGATGAGAGGTTCCGATCGCCCACCCGCGAAGCCACGGGAAAACACAGGACCATCACACCCTTGGTCGGTGAACGTGAGTTCCCAGGCTCCGGCAGCACAAATATGCCCTGCGAAATCCGGTACCGCCCTCGATCCATAATGAAGAAATCCACGCCCATCTGCGTGAGCAATTCCTCGGCATCGCCATCCCGCAACGCCTTCACATAGGCCCTCGAGGCCACCAATCCTTCCGTCTGGATCAGCCGAAAGCGATCATCCAGGAAAAAGCCAAACCCTCCGGCTCGGTCCCCCATGGCAAAGGTAGTGCCGCTGGGGGCATCCCGAAAACCCGCGGCTACGCTGACGTTGCGCTGATCCCACGATATGACGGGGTTCTTACCGGCAACAGCCGCGCGATAGGCTATTTCGTATCGAGCGCGATAAGTCATGATCTTCGACACGAAATAGTCAGACAAAAGCAACATGCCCAGAACGCGGAGGGTCGCTGCCACCAGTGCCAGCGTGCGCCTTCCCACCGGAATTTCAGCAAAAGTCAGCTCCACCAGCACGAAGTAAAACAGCAGCGACGTCGGCCACATATACCAGTACCACAGCGGCCAGGTGGAGAAGACGCTGTAATAGAATGAGGACGCGACGAGGGCGGTAACGGCGCTGCCGATGGGAACGGCTAGGCGGAGCTGATACCCTCCAACCATGAACGGCACGAGCATCAAGCCGGCGATCACAGCCATCTTGGCGAAACTGAAGAAGGTGATCGCCGCCGCAATGTTCAAGCCGGGGACCTCGCCGACGGATTTTGCGAGACCAGAGATTGGCAGTGGAATACCGAACAGCCCCTGGTTCACGCCGGCATAGACCGCGACGGTCAACAGCAGCGGCCCATGGTGGCGAAAAGCCACGCGCCGCGTCCTTGCGAACTCGACCACCTCGCGCCCGAGCACAAGGCCGAGCGCATCGAGCCGAGAGAGAAACAGCAGGGCAGCAAGAATCCCGCGAAATCGCGAGGCCGTGGTATTAAAATAAGCTATGGCCAAGGGAGCCAGAAGCACCGTCTCCATTCCGACGGTAAACACGTCGGGGAAACACAGGATGGTCACGGCCGCAGGCCAGGCGGCGCCAAAGTGCCGACGGGATAGCAACAGGAAAGCGATTAGGATGGCCAGCACCAGCAGGTGCGTGCCAGCCGCGAGCAGGGCGCGATCTCCCCTGACCACGAATGAAACAGCCGCGAGGAGCATCTGCCACAAAGGCTGATAGCCGTTGGTCTGGAAGGGCGGTGCGAACGAGCTAGAAAGTTCCGCCGAAAGGTGCCGCGCGATGCCGAGGTAGTAATAGGCGTCATCAAACAACGTGCCAACCCACACCTCCGGTGGGAAATACAACGTCAGGAAAAATGAGACGATCTGCTGACCAAGGGCCAAGCAAATCACGAGGCCGGAAAGAATCTTGCCTAATGAAATATTATTGGCGCGGGGTAGTACGTCGAGTGCATCTGTAGCCATAGGTGAATGTCTATAGTAATGCAGTTAAGGAAACAAGTTCGCGCCATCACCGGCGTATGAGAATCCGATGTACCGGGTTAAGGGCATCCCGCCGTCGCCGCGTCCAGATTCTGGCCATAGGTCAGCTGCTCCAGCGCCCACCCGCCGGTGGCCGCCGCCTTCTGGCGCACGTCCATCGCGGCCCAATCCGGCGTGCGCGCCTTCAGGCTCGCCACCTTCGCCGGCCGCGCCCCGGCGCACGGCTGCCGCACCGGCACGTTCACCGTCTGCACCCGCTCGCGATAGATCACCTTCGATCCGCACCCGGCCAGCGCCAGCGCCAGCGCGATTCCCACAGCAGCTCGTTTCATTCCGAAGCCTCCCGAACGATGTCCAATGCATCTTCCGCCTCGCGCAGCAACGTCATGCAATCGCTGCGGGTGCCCGGCGTCGTGGCCATGTCCCCCAGCCGCCTCAGCGCCGCCTGCCGCTGCGCCTCGGCCCGCCGCGCGATCTCCTGCAGCTGCTCGGCCTGCGCGCGCAGCCGCACCGCCTCGCGCGCCATTTCGTCGATCCGCCGGTTGGTATCCTCGATCGCCACGCGCTGGCTGCGCACGGTCTCGCCCAGCGCCACGACCTGCCCCGGTGCGGTCTCCCACTGGGCGCGATGCCCGGTCGCGGTCTGGATCGCGCCCAGGACCAGCACGGCCTGGTCGTGCAGCGTGCCATAGGCGCCCTTCCAGTGGCTCGCGCGCCACGTCTGGACGCCGAGCGCAAGCGCGAGCGCCAGCGAGAGCCCGCCCATTACCCGGGCGATCAGCGGTGTGAACAGGGCAGCCATCACGACGCCCCGTCTTCGATTTTGCCGAGCTTCCACTCGTCGGCCCGCACCACGAACGAGGCTGTCTTGCCCTCCGTGACCTGGACGCACGGCAGCGGACGGGGCTGCATCGGCCCCTTTTGCGGAGCCATGTTGCAGTAGTTGTTGCAATGCTCGTCGCCGGCCGTGCAGCGGCCCGGCTGCCCCTTGTCGCGGGCGAACCCGCAGATATAGCTCCCATCGCGGGTGGTGGGTTCCGCACGGACGGTCACCTCCACATCGCCGTCCTTCGTCCGATTGATCGAGACGTAGCCGGGATAAATGGGATCGAGCGCGGTATGGGCGAACAGATTTTCGGACATATCAGAACACTCCTCCGAGGTGTGCGGCATAAGCGAGTAGGGCGATGGCCCCGGCGACCGACAAAACGAGCACCTGCGCGCCGCTCACGCCGCCGCCCTGCACTTGGCCCGGTCGACATTGCCGATCCGGTGGGCGATCCAGCCCTTGAGGAACCGCCCTTGCGACCGGTCTCCGGCCACGTTCGCGCGGTATCGCGCCTCCTGCCGGCGATCGAGCCAGTCCAGCAGGACAAGGCAGGTGGCGACCAGACCGCGCTGGCGGCGCAGGCGCTGGAACGCGATCATCGTGCCCGGCCCCACCTTGCCGTCCACCGCCACGGCCGGACCACCCAGCGCCGGGATCGCCTCCTGGAACCACCGCGCCGAACGGCCGGGCCCCATGTTGACCCCGGTGTCGACCAGTTCCTCGCCCACCGCCGGATCAAGCTCGATCACCGCGCGAAAGCCCGGCCGGTCGATATAGTCGCGGACATAGATCGCATCGGCGCAGACGTCGTTCGGGTCGGTGCAGTGCTTGAGGAAGTCCCGCATGTTGCCGGTGTACCCGGCCTCGCGCGCGACCTGCTGGGTCACGCCGTATTTCGTCGGCCCGCCCCGGTCGGCCTTGTCGTCCACGAATCCGCCTTCGACCGCGTAGATCCCCGTCAGGATCAGCGCGATGGCCGAGGTGATCGCCCCGCCCTTTTTCAGCTTGCCCGTGGCCGCAGGGCGCGCCGGCGTCGGCGACAGGGCCATGGCGCTAATCGGCTGCATCGCCCGCCTCCTCCACCTTGCCCTGCAACTTCGGCTGCACCACCAGGCGCGCCAGCATCGACAGGGCGAACAGCGCCAGGCCGATCCACACCACGAAATGGCGCGGCAGCACCGCCTGCACCGGCTCGGGCATCATGTTCCACAGCCCCAGCGCGCTGAGCGGGTCGATCTGGACCCAGCCCAGCAGCGCCAGCCCCGCCGCGTTGCAGCGGATCGACCACAACCGCCACCACTGCCGCGCATTCTCGATGATCGTCATGGGCTTCCCCCGTCCAGTTGCGCCGCCAGCGCGGCAAGGTCCGCCGACGGACGCGGCAGCGGCAATGTCTTGAGCAGCGCCCGCGCCCGGCGCAGCGCCGGGCTCATCGGCGCGTGGGTTTCCAGCTCGAACGAAAGGTCGGTCACCACGTCGATCAGCCGCCGCGTCGTCGCGCGCTGCTCGTCCAGATCCGTTCGCAATCCCTCGACCAGCTGCCGCGTCTCGGTCAGCTGGTGCTCGATCTCCTCACGGTACTGTTTCTCGCGGGCGACGAGCGAGGCCTCCCACGCCTGCAGCCGCGCATCGCGCCGGCCCGCCCGCCGCTCGGTCCAGGTCGACAGCCAGCGAAAGAACCCGAACACCGAGCCGCCGGCGGCAACCCCCACCGCCCCGCTCACCAGATCGCCGGGCGAAACCCCCTCACTCATCGGCCGGCCACAACAAGAACCGCCGCGCGCAGCACAATCGCCGCCGCGGCCCCCGCAATGAAGCCAAGCATAGGTTTCCCCTGTTCAGATGATCAGTTAGACACGGCAGCGTCCCGAACCGGTGCGCCCCGCGTCCTGCAATTTCTTGATTTCCCGCCGAAACGCTTCATGTTGCCCGCATGAAAACGGAACGGTTACTTGGCCTCGATGCATTGAGGGGCATCGCGGCGCTTGTTGTCGCGGTGGTTGCCCATGCAGGTATCTGATCGGCCCGACCCACTACCGGCCTATTTTTCATACGCCGCTCATCCGCGATCTGTTGGAACACAGTGACGCGGCCGTAGATCTGTTCTTCGTCTTGTCCGGCTTTGTGTTCACCCATGTCTATTGGAAGAAGGGCGGCTTAGTGGCGGAGACCGGCCCATTCTTCCTTGCCCGGATTGCCCGGATCTACCCGCTGCATCTGATCATGCTGTTCGCTTCGGCAATGCTGCTGTTCACCGCCGCGCCCGCCTTCACCCACAATGTCCCGCCCGACACGTGGCATTTCGCGCTGAACCTTCTGATGCGTGATGTGGGAACTTGCGAAAGCGATGCTTTGGAACCCGGTATGCTGGATTTCCGGGATGCTATGGGCGGCGATATTTATTGTGAAGTGGATTGTCCCATGACCGACACCCCTGAACAGCCGGCGGCAAAGGTCCGCGTTATCCATAAAGGCTACGTGATGAGTCTGGCAACCTACGTGGCCTATGCCTTGTCCGAAGGTGACCACTGGCTCTACACCCGCCCGCTGCCAGTGGCTGACAATGCCGATGTGGTGGAGGCTGTGGCTCGGGCGCTGTTCGACGACCACTGGTAGGACGATCCAGACTTGGTAATCATGGCGTGGTCATCCCCGGACGGAAACTGCATCT
>CAYFJH010000108.1:0-6373 GCA_964343385.1 uncultured Novosphingobium sp.
GATCGGTTTTGCCGTTCCTTCGCGGCATCGGCAACCCGTCGGCGACGACGATTGGCAACGAATCCAGCGTTCCCATCTATATCGACGAGGTCTACTATACCCGCGTCAGCCCCGCCTATCTCGAACTTGCTAAGATTGAGCGCGTCGAAGTGCTGAAGGGTCCGCAAGGCACGCTGTTCGGCCGCAACGCCAGCGGTGGTCTGATCCACATCATCACTCCCGACCCGAGCGTGACCGAGACCCGTGCGGAGGCCACCCTCGGCTATGCCAACTACAACACCTTTACGGGGAAGCTCTACGTTTCGACCCCGCTTTCGGAAGATGCCGCCCTGGATCTGTCGGTTTCGGGCCGGCATCAGGGCGACGGCTGGGGGACAAACCTGTTCGACGGTTCGGATACCTACAAAGACAAATTCATCAGTGTCCGCTCCAAGCTCCTGGTGAACCTGACCCCGACCACCCAGGTTCGCCTGAGCGGCTTCTATGCCAATCAATACACCACGAAGATCAACCTGCAGTCGATTTACGGTGGAACGGTCAGCGGAACTCCCCCGTACTTCGGCCCTTCCCAGCCCATCTACTCGGCTGTGGATGTCGGGAGCAACCGCTACAATATCAACCAGGACCAGGGCGTCTTCAACGAGTTCGAAAGCTGGGGCGGCGCGCTGAAGATCAAGCAGGAACTCGGCAATTTCGCCGATCTGGTCAGCATCACATCCTACCGCAAGACCATAGAATTGTGGAAAATCGATGCCGACTATAGCCCATATCCCTGGGCAACGTATTCGTTACCGTCGATCGATCGCGAAATAACCCAAGAGCTGCAACTTAAATCACAAACGGGCAGTAGCGTTGACTGGATCGTTGGCGGATTCTACCTTGATTCACATCAGGGTTACAATCCGATCACCATCGCCGGTACTTTGCCTGGCCTGATCGGTTTCGATACTTTGAGCTTGGTCGGCATCCAGGACATCAAGTCCTATTCCGGTTATGGTCAAGCAACCTTCCATGTCCTGCCGGATGGGACGAACATCACGCTCGGCTTGCGTTACACCAGCGACAATGTGCGAGGTATTGGCGAGACGGGTGGCAACATGCCGGGCGTTGGCAAGATTGTCTTTACGTCCTATGACAAGACCTTCAACTTCAACAAGCTGACCTACAAGGTCGCCGTTGATCATCGTATCACCTCGGATGTCATGGGATATGTGAGCTTCAGCCGGGGCTACAAGTCAGGGACATTCAACACCCTGCCGCTTACCACCGACCCCTCCAGGCCTGAAGTTGTCGATTCATACGAAGCCGGCGTGAAGGCGCAGTTGCTTGGCAACAAGCTTCGCCTGAACGTTGCAATCTTCCAGAACGACATCAAGGATCCGCAAGTCCAGACGATTATCGTCGGTGCCGATGGCACCCGGTTCGTGGGGTTGACCAATGCCGAGAAGGCCCGGTCGCGCGGGATCGAGGTGGACGCCACTGCACTGGTGGCAGACGGCCTGACCTTCCGCCTGGGCGGGGTGTTGCTGGATGCCAAGTATACCAAGTTCACGAACGGCCCGGTTGCAGAGCGGGTGCTGGGCCCCGACGGCAATCCCGTTGCGCCTTATGGTAACCTGCCCCTTGTGGTCAGGGACTTGAGCGGCTCTCGCATGGCCCAGGTGCCCGCAGTCCGGCTCACCGGTGGGATAAATTACGATATCAGCACTTCGGCCGGCCGGTTCAAATTCGATGCGAACGCGTCCTACACGAGCCCATTCCCCTGGGAACCCGACGGTGTTGTCCGGCAGAAGGCCTATGTACTGCTGGGCGGATCACTGGGCTGGTCACCCGCTTCAATGGAAAACGTCTCCGTTCGAGTGTGGGTCAAGAATCTGACGGACAAGGTCTATTATGATTCGATGCTTTCGAACCCTGGTTCGGAAGCCGGGAACGTGGCCTTGATGGCCGCACCGCGGACATTCGGCGTCGAAGTCGGTTACAAGTTCTGATCCCGAAATGCAGCCTGCGGTTCGGTTGAACCGCAGGCTGCCGTCTGTACCAATGGCACAGATTTGAGGTTGTGACTTCTGGAAGGTTCGCCGCTGGCTCAACGCGATGTCAGCAAAGTCGCTGGTCCCTTCGGCATGCGTCAGCGTCGACCATGACCGTCCAGGAGCATCGTGGATTTCCATTGATGGGGAACGTGTCCGATGAGCAGTGATTTCGAGGCCCACATCGTTGCGCGTGAAGCGCATATCGATCTGTTCAATCGCTTTTGCTTCGCGCTTGACCAGCGCAATTGGACGGCTTTTGCCGCGCTCTTCACCGAGGATGCGGGATTTACGACCACGGTTGGCCACGGTTTCGATGACAACGGCGCGCTAAATCCCGGCGAAGTTGTGGTCAGCGCGCGGGGGCGGGAAGATGTGGTGGCGACGATTGCCAGCTATATCGAGAGCGTCTCAGCCACGCATCATCTGATGTCCAACTATGTCGTGGACGTCGCCGAAGACAAGAAGTCGGCAAGCGCCTTTGCTTATGCAAGAGTGTACCACATCGGAAAGGGCCCGAAGGCCGCGCTGTTCGAGGAATCGTTGGCGCGGTTCGACATCAGGACAGTGTACCAGCAATCTGCCTGGAAAATTGCATCGATGGATGAGCTTGTCATGATCATGCTTGGCACGATTGACGTGTTCGGCTGAAGGGGATCGGGCCATCGGCGGGACATTTGATCCCGCCGCCCGGCTCTAAACGCTCCCGGCCGGTGATCCGGCACACAATGCAAGAACGACATCACGCCAACGAGGGAGTATCACGAATTGGAACGTTTGGAGGGCAAGGTTGCCATTGTGACTGGCGGAGCCCGCGGGCTTGGCGCGGGAACTGTCGAGGTGCTCTGTGCCGAGGGTGCCAGCGTGGTCATCGCCGACATACTCGATGAAGCTGGACGCGAACTTGCCAACACACTCCAACAAGCAGGCCACCGCGTCCGCTACGCGCATCTTGATGTCACCGAGCCTGCGCAATGGGCCGGCCTGATCGACGAGACGACAGAGCAGTGGGGAAAGCTCGATTGCCTGGTCAATAACGCCGGCATCAGCGTGTTGGCCGACATCGAATCGGCAACCATCGACCAGTTTCGCGCGCTTATCGACATCAATCTGTTCGGTGCCTTTCACGGGATGCGGGCGGCCCTGCCCTCCATGCGGACCACCGGCGGCGGTTCGATCATCAATGTCGCGTCCAACAGTACCCATATGATCATGGCGTCAACCGCCATCTATGGCGCAAGCAAGGCGGCGATTGCCAACCTGACGAAGGCGGCGGCCATCCATTGCGCCCTTCGCGGGGACAATATCCGAGTGAATTCCGTTCATCCCGGTGTCCACAAGACCGCCATGACGAGTTCGCCGGAGGCGCTGGCCTTACCGCAGACTGTCGCACTGCTCGATGCCATCCCGATGGGGCGCATGGGACTGCCGACCGAATTGGGAAAGCTGATCGCATTCCTCGCCTCCGATGACTCAAGCTATATGACCGGCACCGAATTATTCAGCGATGGCGGACTGACCGTCGTCTCCTTCGCTGATCCTGAGCGGAAACCGGCTGACCACCTCTGACCGGCTCCGCGACGATGCGGATCGGCCCCACAAACGCAAAAGGATACCGATAGTATGGCTCCCCCGCCGCTGCTGGCTTCATACTATACGCTTTCCGGAACGCGTCCGTTCGAAGGCCCGATGGGGCCGAGCCCGATTCCCCTGCGCCGCCGCATCGAAGCCGCTGCAAAAGCCGGCTATAAGGGCATCGGCGTCGATTATTTCGACCTGCTCGCAAGCATCGAGACTTACGGCCACGACGGCATCAGGGCCATGCTGGACGACAACGGCCTGCTCCATTTCGAGGTCGATGGCATGGGCGACTGGTACGCATCCGGCCCCGCCCGGAGCGATAGCGATACGGTGCGATCGCTTCTGCTCACCGCGGCCGAAAAGATCGGGTTCACCCAGCTTCGGGTCACGGGAAACATGTTTGGCCGCAGTTACCCGGTGGATGTCATGCGTGCCGAATTCGCACGGCTCTGCCACCAGGCCGCCGATGCCGGGACGCGGCTCAGCCTCGAGATTCTCAACATCTCCGACGTGCGCGACGTTCGCACTGCGCTGGCGATCGTTGGCGATACGGTGCCCGGTAACGGCGGCGTGATCATTGATATCTGGCATTTCGCCCGGGACCAGCAATCCTACGACACGATCGGCGATCTTTCAGGCGGCGCGATCGCCTGGGTGGAGATCGATGATGGCGCGGCGACACCCCAGGGCTCGATAATCAGCGAAGGGCTCGACGACCGGCTGCTCCCTGGCGATGGCACCTTCGATATCGCCGGGTTTCTCGCCGCTGCACGGGCAGCGGGCTATGCAGGGCCGATCGGCGTCGAAGTAATCTCGAACGAACTACGGCGCGTCACGGTCGAAGAGGCGGCAGATCTCACGTTCAGAAAAGCCAGCCTCCAGTTCAGCGATGATACGTGGAACTGATCAAGGCGCGGATCGTCGAATGTTCCGGCGGCCAAACAACACGACGACGCCCAACAAGGAAATGGCCATGACATCGAACAGCCTGAGACTGTGTATCTATCTGGGGGCGGTCTGGGTGACGACAATGTTCGTCGGCCTCTGGCCTCTCGCACAGATGTTCCCTCCGCTGGATCCGGCAATGGCACGGGCCGATGTCGCCGCATATTATCGTGATCATCAGACCGGCATCATCGCCGGCGGCATGTTCATCATGATTTCCTCCGCCTTCTTTCTGCCTTTCGCGAGCGCGATCGCTGCGTTTATGAAAAGAATCGAAGGGACAATCGCACCGCTTGCGAACACCTTCTCGATGCTCAGTGCCGTTCTTTCCATCACGATCTTCATGAGCGGCGTGTTCTTCACGGCAGCAGCCTATCGCGCGGATTTTTCGGACGAAACCGTTCAGGTTCTCAGCGATCTCGCCTTCTTCATGTTCCTCTTGCCGGCCATAATCGTGTTCGTTCAGCTCTCGACGGTGGGTGCCGCGATCCTGGGCGACAGGCGGGCAGAGCCGATCCTCCCGCGCTGGGCCGGATACCTCAATCTGTGGACGGCCGTGCTGACGCTCCCGGGCGCAGCGGTCGGCCTCTTCAAATTCGGACCATTCGCCTGGAACGGAATCATCGCATTCTGGCTCGCGATGATTGTCGCCGGCATATGGTTCAACGCCATGTTGTGGACGATGCTCATGTCCGTCAAACGCGGCGCCCTGGCTGACGCATGAGCGGACCGAACGCCGTGACGGATATTTCGGGCGGCAAGGGACGTTTGCCGGGCGAGGAGGGCGTCTGGCTTTTCATCTTTGGCGATCTTCTGGTCTTTGCGGCGTTCTTCATCATCTTTGCGTTCGAACGCTCAGCCAAGCTCGAACTGTTCGCCAGTTCGCAAGCACTCATCGACCGACACCTCGGGCTGTTGAACACGCTGTTGCTGCTCACCAGCTCGTGGTGCGTCGCGCAGGCGGTTGCAGCCGTGCGACGCCGCGATCCCAGGGGAAGGATGCTGATCGGCGGCGCGATCATGCTTGGCGCAGGATTCATCGTCGTCAAGGTGTTCGAGTATTACTCCAAGATATCAGCCGGATATACGTTAAATTCTAATGAATTCTTCATTTACTACTATATGTTTACGGCAATACATCTCATCCACGTAGTAATCGGCCTGGGCGTCCTCATCTTGATCTTCTCTGGTTTTGATCGTGCTGGACGGTATTGCGCGGAACTGTCCGTGATCGAAGGCGGCGGTGCGTTCTGGCACCTGGTCGATCTGCTGTGGATCGTCCTGTTCGCGTTGTTTTACCTGCTGGAATGACCGACAATGGCGCTATTGATCCTGAATCGCATCTCCCTTGTATGGCTGTTGCTCGTATTCGCCAGCTTTCTGTCCTGGGATTCACTCTCCGTCGCCCAGGGCTACGTCCGCGCAGCCCATGTCGCGGTCCTGGTCATCGCATTTTTCAAGGTGCGGCTCGTGGGGCTTGAATTCATGGAACTGCGATACGCCCCGCGATGGTGCCGAAGCGCGTTCGAAGCATGGCTGACGATCGTTTGCATCATCCTCCTCGTCCTGGTGTGGTAATACCAGCCTGCATTTATCCTGACCCATGAGGGCGGTTTCCGGCGGCGCACGCCCCTCGACCCGGCGCTCATCGCCTTGAGCACTGCCATGCCGTCCATACCGGGCTGAATCCGGTCAAGGATCAACGCGCAAAACTCGCTGTCCGTCGCCAGAAACAGCCCGTCGCCCCCGGTCGCGGCCCGTAAGCGGGGCCGCGGCCCCACCTTGCGTGCCTGAAGCGCAGCGCCGAGTCTTCG
>CAYFJH010000109.1:0-6080 GCA_964343385.1 uncultured Novosphingobium sp.
AGATCATCTTCCGCGGCCTTGATCCTGCAGGCATCGCCGAAAAAACCAAGGAATATGAAGACCGCTTCGCCAACCCCTTCGTCGCGGCGAGCAAGGGCTTCATCGACGAGGTGATCCACCCCCACTCGACCCGCCGTCGCATCGCGCTGGGCCTGAGGAAGCTGCGCACCAAGAGCCTGGAGAACCCGTGGCGCAAGCACGACAACATTCCGCTGTGAGGGCCGCTGAAATGAAACTGGGACCCCTCAATCATATCGGCGTTGCCGTTCCCGATCTGGACGCGGCGATCGCCTTCTGGCGCGACGTCATGGGCGCGACCGACATCACCGAACCGTTCGTGCTGGAGAGCCAGCAGGTTCGCGTCTGCTTTGTCAACACGCCGAACGGTGGAACGCAGGTCGAACTGCTCCAGCCGACCAGCCCGGACAGCGCGGTCGGCAAGTGGCTGGAGAAGAACCCGCTCGGCGGCCAGCACCACGTCTGCTTCGAAGTGCCCGACATTCACGCCGCCAGGGCCGCATTCGAGGCCATGGGCAAGCGGGTGCTGGGCGAACCGCGCATCGGCGCGCACGGCACGCTGATCTTCTTCGTCCATCCCAGGGACATGGGCGGCATCCTTACCGAAATCATGGAGACTCCCCGTGGCGAACATTGACGACTGGCAGGTCGCCGCCGCCAAGGAAGTAAAGGGTAAGGACCTGACCTGGCACACGCCGGAAGGTATCGCGGTCAAGCCGCTCTACACTGCCGAGGACGCGCCGGTTGATCCAGGTCTGCCGGGCTTTGCCCCTTTCACCCGCGGCGTGCGCGCAAGCATGTATGCAGGCAGGCCGTGGACTATCCGCCAGTATGCGGGCTTTTCGACCGCCGAAGAATCGAACGCCTTCTACCGCCGCAACCTTGCGGCCGGGCAAAAGGGGCTGTCGGTAGCCTTCGACCTTGCTACCCACCGCGGCTATGACAGCGACCATCCGCGCGTGGTCGGCGACGTCGGCAAGGCCGGGGTAGCGATCGACAGCGTCGAGGACATGAAGATCCTGTTCGACGGCATTCCGCTCGACAAGATGTCCGTCTCGATGACCATGAACGGCGCCGTGATCCCGATCCTGGCCTTCTTCATCGTCGCGGGCGAAGAACAGGGCGTGCCGCGCCACCTGCTCGACGGGACCATCCAGAACGACATCCTCAAGGAGTTCATGGTCCGCAACACCTACATCTACCCGCCCGAACCCTCGATGCGGATCATCTCGGACATCTTCGGCTACACCAGCCGCGAAATGCCCAAGTTCAACTCCATTTCCATCTCCGGCTACCACATGCAGGAAGCCGGGGCGACGCAGGTTCAGGAACTGGCCTTCACCATCGCTGACGGCATGGAATACGTGAAATACGGCGTCGCCAGCGGGCTGGACATCGACAAGTTCGCGGGGCGGCTGTCGTTCTTCTTCGCCATCGGCATGAACTTCTTCATGGAAGTCGCCAAGCTGCGCGCCGCACGTGTCCTCTGGCACCGGGTGATGACGAAGCTGGGCGCGGCGGACGAACGCAGCAAGATGCTGCGGACCCACTGCCAGACTTCGGGCGTCAGCCTGCAGGAGCAGGACCCTTACAACAACGTCATCCGCACCACGATCGAGGCGATGGCCGCGATGCTGGGCGGCACGCAGTCGCTACACACCAATGCGCTCGACGAAGCCATCGCGCTCCCCACCGATTTTTCCGCGCGCATCGCCCGCAACACCCAGATCGTCATCCAGGAAGAAACCGGGATGACCAAGGTGGTCGATCCGCTCGGCGGCTCCTACTATATCGAGGCGCTGACCCAGGAACTGGTAGACAAGGCCTGGGAAATCATCGAGCGGGTCGAGGCCGAGGGCGGCATGGCCAAGGCCGTGGCGGCAGGCTGGCCCAAGGCAATGATCGAGGAAGCCGCCGCCGGCAGGCAGGCCCGCGTCGACAAGGGCGACGACGTCATCGTCGGCGTCAACAAGTACCGCCTCGAAACCGAAGACCACCTCGAAACGCTCGACATCGACAACCACGCCGTGCGCGAGGGCCAGATCGCCCGGCTCAAGACCACTCGTGCGAACCGCGACGAGGGCAAATGCCGCGCTGCGCTCGCCGCGCTGACCGAGGGCGCGCGTGCCGGTGCTTCGACAGGCTCAGCACGAGCGGACTTGGTGGATGGCGCGTCGACCAACCCCGCTCGGCCCGAGACCAACCTCCTCGCTCTCGCCGTCGAAGCGGCCCGCCACCGCGCCACGCTGGGTGAAATCTCCGATGCGATGGAGGCTGTGTTCGGCCGCTACGGCACCCAGCCGGTCCCGGTTAAGGGCGTGTACGGCAGCGCCTATGAAGGCAACAGCCGCTACCAGCAGGTTATCGATGGCGTCGAAGCGGTCAAACGCCGCCTCGGCCGCGCGCCGCGGCTGCTGGTGGCCAAGATGGGCCAGGACGGCCACGATCGCGGGGCCAACGTGATTGCCTCGGCCTTCACCGACATGGGGTTCGACGTGACCTCCAGCCCGCTGTTCCAGACGCCCGAGGAAACCGTGGTGCTGGCCCTACAGGCCGATGTCGATGCGGTTGGGGCCTCCAGCCTTGCCGCAGGTCACAAGACCCTGATCCCCGAACTGATCCAGCGCCTGCGCGAAGCAGGCCGCAGCGACATCAAGGTCGTCGCGGGCGGCGTAATCCCCCCGCAGGACTACGAATACCTGCGCGAGGCAGGCGTTCAGGGCATCTACGGCCCCGGCTCGAACGTGGTCGAATGCGCGGCGGACATGCTGCGGTTGCTCGGCCACAACATGCCGCCGTCGGGTGGCGAGCTGGAGACTACCGAATGAACGCCCCCCGCACTGACTGGACGCGCGCGGAAATCGCCGTGCTGTTCGACCTGCCGTTCACCGAGCTGGTGTACCGCGCCGCCGAAGTGCACCGTCAATCTTTCGATCCGGCGCAGGTCCAGCTCTCGACACTGCTCTCGATCAAGACGGGCGGCTGCGCCGAAGACTGCGGCTATTGCTCGCAATCGGCCTCGGCAAAGTCGGGGGTGAAGGCCACCAAACTGATGGGCGTGCAGGAAGTCCTGCAATCTGCCGCCCGGGCAAAGGACCATGGATCGAGCCGGTTCTGCATGGGGGCCGCCTGGCGCACCCCCAAGGACCGCGATATGCCCGCCATTATTGAAATGGTGAAAGGCGTGCGCGCCATGGGCCTCGAAACCTGCATGACGCTGGGAATGCTGGAGCCGCATCAGGCCGATCTGCTCGCCGAAGCCGGGCTCGATTACTACAACCACAATATCGATACCTCGCCCGAACGCTATGGCGATGTCATCACCACACGCACAATGGACGACCGGCTCGATACGCTGGGCGAAGTACGCCGCGCCGGGATCAATGTCTGTTCGGGCGGTATTGTCGGCATGGGCGAAACCCGTGCGGATCGGGTGGGCTTCATCCACACGCTGGCGACGCTTCCGAGCCATCCGCAATCGGTGCCAGTCAACGCACTGGTGCCGGTCAAGGGCACGGTGCTGGGTGACATGCTGGCCGATACGCCGCTCGCCAGGATCGACGACGTGGAGTTCGTCCGCACGGTCGCGGTGGCTCGGATCACCATGCCCGGCTCGATGGTCCGTCTCAGCGCCGGCCGTGAGAGCATGAGCGAGATGACGCAGGCGATGTGTTTCCTTGCCGGCGCGAACTCAATCTTCACAGGCGACAAACTGCTCACGGCACCCAATGCCGGGGATGACAACGATGCGGCGATGTTTGCCCGCCTCGGGCTTAAGGCAATGGCGGCCGAACGGACGGCGGCCGAGCTTGATGCCGAACGCATGCCGCGCGGCTGCGCCCGGCTTGAGGCGGCAGCGTAGATCCGCTGAGCGGTTCTTGATTTTTCGCGCCGCAGGGCTTCCGCGCGGCGACAGATGTCGGAGTAACAGGGTTGTTCAAGAAGATCCTCATCGCCAACCGGGGCGAAATCGCCTGCCGGGTGATCAAGACCGCCCGCCGCATGGGCATTGCCACGGTGGCGGTCTATTCCGACGCCGACGCGCGTGCGCCGTTCGTGCACATGGCGGATGAGGCGGTCCACATAGGCCCGTCGCCTGCCGCGCAGTCCTACCTGATCCCGGAAAAGATCATCGCCGCGTGCAAGGCCACCGGCGCGGACGCGGTCCATCCGGGCTATGGGTTCCTGTCTGAACGAACCAGTTTTGCCGAGGCGCTGGCGGCCGAGGGCATCGCCTTCGTCGGCCCGCCGGTGAACGCGATTGGCGCGATGGGTGACAAGATCGAGTCCAAGAAGCTCGCCAAGGCGGCGGGCGTCAACGTCGTCCCCGGCTTCGTCGGCGAGATCGAGGATACCGAGCACGCGGTGCGCATCTCGGCCGAGATCGGCTATCCCGTGATGATGAAGGCCTCGGCTGGCGGCGGCGGCAAGGGAATGCGGCTGGCCTACAACGAACAGGACGTCCGCGAAGGGTTCGAGGCCACCAAGCGCGAGGGGCTCAATTCGTTCGGCGATGACCGCGTGTTCATCGAGAAGTTCATCCTCAATCCGCGCCACATCGAGATCCAGATCCTCGGCGACCAGCACGGCAACGTGCTCTACCTGAACGAGCGCGAATGCAGCATCCAGCGCCGCCATCAGAAGGTGGTCGAGGAAGCCCCGTCGCCCTTCGTCACGCCGAAAATGCGCAAAGCCATGGGCGAACAGTGCGTCGCGCTGTCCAAGGCGGTCGGCTATTACAGCGCGGGCACGGTCGAACTGATCGTGTCGGGCGCGGACCCGAGCGGCGAGAGCTTCTACTTCCTTGAAATGAACACCCGGCTTCAGGTGGAGCATCCGGTTACCGAGGCGATCACCGGGATCGACCTTGTCGAACAGATGATCCGAGTTGCCGCCGGCGAACCGTTGGCATTCACCCAGGACGATATCGGCATCGACGGCTGGGCCATCGAAAACCGCGTCTACGCCGAAGACCCCTATCGCGGCTTCCTGCCCTCGACCGGACGGCTCGTGCGCTACGATCCGCCGGTCCCCGGCTGGGAGGATGACGGCGAGGCCAATGGTCGGCGCGGGGTCGCGGGGCTGCGCGTCGATGACGGCGTCTATGAAGGCGGCGAGGTCTCGATGTTCTACGACCCGATGATCGCCAAGTTGGTCACATGGGGCGAAACCCGCGACGAGGCGGCCGACAAGCAGGTCGCCGCGCTGGACGCCTTCGAAATCGAAGGCCTTGGCCACAACATCGACTTCCTCTCGGCGATCATGCAGCACCCGCGCTTCCGCTCGGGGGAACTGACCACCGGCTTCATCGCCGAGGAATACCCCGACGGCTTCACCGGCGCCGCCACGGCGGACGACCTGCTGGCCCGCCTTGCCGCCGTTGCCGGGTTCATCGCCGCCGCTCGGGCCGACCGCGCGCGCCGCGTTGACGGCCAGCTCGCGCGCCGCCTGCCGCCGCCAGCGGAATGGTCGGTCGACCTTGGCGGCCAGAGATTCACCGTCATGCTGGACGGCGACGAGGTCACGGTGAACGGCGCCCCGATCGCGCTCGCGATGGAATACACTCCGGGCGACCGCGTGGTCGAAGCCGATGTCGATGGCGACGTGCTCGGGATCAAGGTCGCCACCAACGCCACCGGGCTGACCCTCACCACACGCGGCGCGATCCACAAGGTCTCGATCGTTCCGGCGCGGATCGCCCCGCTGAAACGCCACATGATCGCCAAGGTCCCGCCCGACCTGTCAAGGTTCCTGATCTGCCCCATGCCCGGCCTGCTCGTCGCGCTCCACGTCAAGGAAGGCGACAAGGTCGAGGCCGGCCAACCGCTCGCCGTGGTCGAGGCGATGAAAATGGAAAACATCCTGCGCGCCGAAAAATCCGCCACGGTCAAGAAGATCAACGCCGCCGTCGGCGAAAGCCTGGCGGTCGACGCGATTATCCTTGAACTGGAATGATGCCTCCACGGCATTCCCGCCCTGCACAACCGGCAACGACCAAGGAAATTACATGAATATCCACGAATACCAGGCGAAGGAATTGCTTGCGAAATACGGTGTCAGCA
>CAYFJH010000110.1:0-5643 GCA_964343385.1 uncultured Novosphingobium sp.
CCGCCCTGTTTCAGTGAAACTGAAACAGAGTCTACAGCCACACGACATTACATTGACCCACCGTGATCGCCGCGACACTCGCTTGGGGCACGCTGGGCACATTCCTCACAACAGGTCCGTGTGGCCCCCACCGCACGGGCCTGCGCGAACGCGCCGCCTGCCGGACGAGGGCATTGACCCGGCCCGCCCGCCTACTCGGGCATGACCATTCCCGAGCCGTTCCAGTCCTTGTCCGCATCCATCCGCGTCATGACCGCGCGGGCAATTTCCGCCCCTTTTCCGCCATGCGGATTGTAGGCCACCGGCACGAGGTTAGTCCGTGCATCTTCGCGCCGACCGTCGCGCAACTGCTGCATGGCCAGCATCATCCTCAGGTCAAGGTCGAACGGAGAAATCTGGCTGGCGCGTTCAAGCGCGTTCACCGCGTTCTTGGTCGGCTTGCGCATCTGCTGCACGAACGAGCGATAGAAATAGATCAGCGGGATCGGGTGATCGTTCTCGATGGCATTGAGCGCGAGGAACGCGTTGCGCGCGACATCAAACTGCGCCGCTTCCCCGCTTTTCTCCGCCTTGCGCAGCAGGGAATACCCCTTCTGGATATAGGCGTTCACTTCGCCCGGATTGATCTTGATCGCGGCATCGGCGGCGGCGATGGACTCGTCATCGTTCCCGGCGTCGTGCTCAGCTTCGGCCAGCTCGGCAAGCACCGCCGGATCGGATGGAAAGCGCGTGGCCACGGCCCGCGCATCGGCAAGGATGCCCGGCGCCGTCTCGCTGTCCACGCCCATGGTGGAACGGATGCGCAGCGGCAGCACCTCCTTTTCCCCCGACGTCAACTGACGGATCGTGACCGGCCCGGACTTCAGCGTCGCCGCACGGATGCTCACCGCCGACATCTTTCGCTGCCGGAGATAGGCGTCGAGTTCCTTTTCCAGCACGGCGAAATCGCCAAAGGCCGAGCGGCCCGCCTCGACCGCGCCCTTCCCCTCGACCAGCGCGTTGGTATAGGCCTTGAGCTGCCCCGAGCGCGCGCCGTTGAAAACCAGGTAATGGTAAAGTAGCCAGGACTTGCCGTAAAAGGCATCGTGCTCCGTGTTCTTGCCGCGACGCTTTTCATAATGGTCCGGGTCGAGCAGGTCGGTCGTGGTCACGTCGATGCCTTCAAACAACTCGTATCCGCGGTGCATGGCCGGACGGCCCAGCGCCAGAGAACCATCCTTGCCGAAACTGGCCGATGCGAAGAATTCCGCCGCGCCTTCGCTCATCCAGCGCGGCATCGGAAAGGTGCCGCTCGATATGAGGAAATGGTGCGCATATTCGTGCAGCAGCACGATCATCGGGAAATCCATCCCCCCGTTCCCACCATTGTCGCTCCGGACAGACGGGATGACCGCCAACGAAGCCCCCGCGCGCGGAACATAGAAACCGGCGATGTTCCGTTCCTTGCCGCGGTGGAGCTTGCGCACCTCGTCCATCGATCCGACGATGAACACCGTAACCCGGCCCGACGGGCTCGGCACCGCCGTGTCGGCTCCCATCATGAATGCCATGCCGGCGTGATAACGCTCCAGCTGGTCGCTCAGCTTGCGCAGATTGGCTTCGCTGCTGTTGCCGTAGATGACGAAATGGGTCGATGCTGATTCCAGCCATTCGGCATGGGCCTTTTGCGGAATGGCCAGAAAAAACAGCATGAAGACGAACAACCGACGCATGGGCTACCCCGTATTCCCGGCAAAGGGTGCGGCCATGATCGGGAAAACAATCCAGCCATAGCCGCCATGCCTTGCGCAGGCGGCAGCGCAGTCTCACAAATTGCTGCGCCGCACGCAATTCCCACGCCGGAAACACGTGGAAAAAGGCCGGAGCATCACTGCCCCCGGCCCTCATTCTGGTCACTCTTCCCCGGCGGAAGTGCCGCAGAAGCCTGGTCTTTTCGCAAAACCGGCGCGAGCCACTGCTCCAGTCTTTTCCTGACGAGCGGTGCAATTGGCAATCGCGAAAAGAACGCGTCCGGCTTGATCCTGAGAAGCGGCCGCAAAGCCACCGCCTCCGCCCATGCAGCGCGGGCGCGGTCGATGTGGCCCAGCCGTGCTTGATGGGCTGCTGTAAGGATCCCAGAGATCGGCAGGCGATGCTGGAACCCTTTGACCCCCACCAACGCGCGCTCGGTCCCTGCCAGGTCATCGCGCATCATCGCCGCAACGAAGGTGCCGATGAAATACCAGGGCGGTGGATTGAAGTGGTCGGCGATCGCCTTGTTCACCAGAATTTCGCCCTGCGGATCGTTCTGAAGGGCCAGCGTCATCCCGGCCACCCCCAGAACATCAAGGTTCTGCGGATTCACCCGAAGCGCCGCTTCGGCGGCGGCATGCATGCCGTTGCTGTCACCGATGAACGCATAGGCGCGCATCGCAGACACCTGAAGCAATGGCGAATTGGGGTTCATCGCCCTCGCGCTTTCCAGCACGGCGACGGCATCAGGCAGCGCCTCGCGCCGACCCGTTTCGGTAAACTGCTCGTTCGCCCTGTTGACCAGCGCCCAGCCATGAAGCGCCGCCGCCACCGGGTGATCCGGCGCAGCCGACAGCCAGTTCTCCGCACATTCCGACAGGGTGCTGTCCTCCACCGCCGGGTTGTTCTGCAGAAGATAGGTAAAGCGCAGCCAACAGCCATAGGGAGTGTTGGCAGGGTAAACGCGCCTGCGCTCGCTCGAATGGATTATTCCGGTAGAGTGGACGATATGAAATACGGATAAAGCCAGGAACCTGTCGCTCGACAGCTTATCATCCGAACTGTCATACGTCATTTCATGATTCTCGGAAAAAATCAGTCGATTGACGGATTTGTCGACTACGAACACACTCCCGTCATAGCCATTTTCTGATTTCTTGATGACCACTTTTATTCGATATGCGGCCCGTTCCGAAGGGTTGTAGGCAACCATGACCCCGTCGTAGTCGCCGATATTCGTGATGATCGACTGGCGCATCTGACGCGCAAGTTCAGCTTCCTTGCGCCCGCCGCCCTCGGCCTCCACGCTCACGTCCACGAACGGAAAATTGCTGGTCCGCCAACGCTGGATATCCGCCCGCAAATTGGCACGCCACTGCATGATCAGCGCGCCCGCAAGCACCAGCACGGCGATCAGGACTGCCGCGATTATGCGGCGGGAGGAGGCAGAAACCGGGGCAGCAGCCCCGATCTCGGGAGCCGGTCGCACATGGCCGTTCGGCTCCAGCAGGACTTCGTATGCCCCGCTCTCGATCGCCAGCCGCTGCGCGTTATGTGCACCGGCAGTCGCATAATACGTATCAAGCGCCTTGCGCAGGCGCATCACCAGGACGCGAGCGTAGGTGTCCACCTGCGAATCAAAGTCCGGACTCTTGCCCAGCCCGTCGACGGCTACGGAATAGGATTTCAGGGTCTTGCCATGCCCGGCGAGGGTTTGCTCGACAAGGTATGCCAGCAGGCTCGCCAATGCCGGCGACCTGACAAAGACCGGGTCGGCCAAAACCGTAACGAGCGCGGCCTTCATGTCCGCTGGATCGGCCACGCTGCCACCCCTTAGCTGCCACATGTTTGGCATGATCCCCCAAGCGGTTCCGGAATGCCCCTGCGGCATGTTTGCATTTCGTTGCTTTGAACTAACAATGCCTTACCGGACGCCGCCGCCGACGGCACACATTGCTGCCCGCCGGCCCGCCATGGCATTGCGCCGCAAGTTAAGGACGATTGCTCACACCAGTCCCCGTCTGGTGATGAATACCAACCTGCTGCAATCGCATGCATAATCCCTCGCCCTCCCCAAGGCAACTCGCCCTGCCAGTCGCGTCGGGGCACCGCCGCGCAAAACTCATTTCCGGCATGCAATTGAAATAAAGTTGGAATTTCTCCAGACCGGTGCCACTTTCCACCGTACCATGGGGTATGAAACAGTTTCAAACTTCGCTGCGCAGGCGCGCGAAACGATACTCCCGACTTACGACCGACTGCCGATTTCCGCCCGCACTCAACGGCCTGTAATCAAGGATCGCCTCGTGTTCGAAAGCAACCGCATGTCCAGGAAAAATGCCGGTGGCAACGGCAAGCGTGATCGCCCGGCGGGAGATCGACCGGACGACCCGTCGGGCTGGATCCCCCCAAAGCTGGCAAAGCTGGAGCCGGGCACCGCCGAGCACGAACGCGCCAGGATTGCGTTCGAACTGCTCCGGGCTGCCCGGGATGATTTCGGCCATGGCGGCCAAGTGCCGCACTGATCGCCAGCCTTTATCCCGTTCCAGTCAATCGAAGGCTTTCACATGGAACCACGCCTGATCGTCGGCTACCTGCTGGTGCTCTGCCTGATCGCCGCTCTCGCCGGCATCGTCTTTCGATTCTGGCGCCGCAAATGCAAGGAATTCAACCGGCGCTGGGGCAAGCAGAAGCCCCACCTCAGACCCAGGTGGATGCGATAACTTCGCTGTCCCAGCCCCACCGGCCAGGTGCCAAACTCCGAAAACCAACATGGAACAAAAAAACGGCCGAGGTTTCGCCCCCGGCCGTTTTCCGTAATCCCATCCGAAGCACCCGGCCTCAGTAAACCCGCCTCTTCGGCTTGATGTACGAAACGTCGTCGGTCAGCGTGAATTCGTGGACCGGGCGGTAGTCGATCTTGACCTCGCCGCCCTTGCCGCCCCAACCGTTGAACCAGGCCGCGGTGTGCTTCATCCACTCGGCGTCGTTGCGGTCGGGGAAATCCTCGTGCGCGTGGGCACCGCGGCTTTCCTTGCGGTTGTGCGCGCCGTGGAGCGTGACGGTCGCCTGCGAAATCAGGTTGTCCAGCTCCAGCGTCTCCACCAGGTCCGAGTTCCAGATCAGCGAGCGGTCGGTCACGCCGATGTCCTGCATCCGGGCATAGGTCGCAGCGAGCTTCGCCTTGCCTTCTTCCATCAGTTCGTCGGTGCGGAACACGGCGGCATGAAGGCTCATCGTGCGCTGCATCTCGGTGCGGATTTCCGCCGTCGGGGACGAACCCTTGGCATTGCGGAAGTGGTCAAGCCGGCCGAGCGACAGGTCCGCCGAATCCTTGGGCAGTTCGGCGTGCGACGTGCCTGGCTTGATCAGTTCCTTGAGCCGGTGCCCGGCCGCGCGGCCAAACACGACAAGGTCGATCAGCGAGTTGGAACCGAGGCGGTTCGCCCCGTGGACCGAAACGCAGGCCGCCTCGCCCACCGCGAACAGGCCGGGGACCACCGTTTCCGGGTTCCCGTCGGCGCCGATGGTCATCACTTCGCCGTGGTAGTTCGTGGGGATGCCGCCCATGTTGTAGTGCACGGTCGGCAGAACCGGGATCGGCTGGCGCGTTAGATCGACGCCGCCAAACACTTTGGCGCTCTCGGTGATGCCCGGCAGGCGCTCGGCGAGGATCTTCCGGTCAAGGTGATCGAGGTGCAGGAAAATGTGGTCCTTGTGCGGGCCAACCCCGCGCCCTTCGCGGATTTCCAGCGCCATCGAACGCGAAACCACGTCGCGGCTGGCCAGGTCCTTCGCGGACGGAGCATAGCGCTCCATGAACCGCTCGCCCTCGGAATTGGTGAGGTATCCGCCCTCGCCGCGCGCGCCCTCGGTGATGAGCACGCCCGCACCATAGATGCCGGTCGGGTA
>CAYFJH010000111.1:0-5641 GCA_964343385.1 uncultured Novosphingobium sp.
GCCAGTTCGGCGGGCGCTATGTCGCCGAAACGCTGATGCCGCTGATCCTCGATCTTGAGAAGGAATACCGCCGGGCCAAGGTCGATCCGGCGTTCCAGGCAGAGTTCGACGATCTGCTTGAGCATTACGTGGGCCGCCCCAGCCCGCTCTATTTCGCGCCGCGCCTGACGGAGGAGTTGGGCGGCGCGCAGGTCTGGTTCAAACGCGATGAACTCAACCACACCGGCGCGCACAAGATCAACAATTGCATCGGGCAGATCCTGCTGGCGATCCGCATGGGCAAGACCCGGATCATCGCGGAAACCGGCGCGGGCCAGCACGGCGTGGCCACCGCCACGGTCTGCGCGCGGTTCGGCCTGCCGTGCGTGATCTTCATGGGCGCGACCGACGTGGCGCGCCAGCAGCCCAACGTGTTCCGGATGAAGCTGCTCGGCGCCGAAGTCGTGCCGGTGACGGCGGGGGCCGCGACGCTCAAGGACGCGATGAACGAGGCGCTGCGCGACTGGGTCGCCAACGTCCACGACACCTTCTACATCATCGGCACGGCGGCCGGCCCGCATCCCTATCCGGAACTCGTGCGCGATTTCCAGAGCGTGATCGGGCGCGAGGCGCGCGAGCAGATGCTGAAGCGCACCGGACGCCTGCCCGACCTGCTCGTCGCGGCAATCGGCGGCGGTTCCAACGCCATCGGCCTGTTCCATCCGTTCCTCGACGATGTCAGCGTGAAGATGCTCGGCGTCGAGGCTGCGGGCCGCGGGCTGGACAAGGAGCACGCCGCGTCGCTGGCGGGGGGGCGGCCCGGAATCCTCCACGGCAACAAGACCTACCTGCTCCAGGACGATGATGGGCAGATTATCGAGGGCCACTCGATTTCCGCCGGGCTCGACTATCCGGGGATCGGGCCGGAGCATTCCTGGCTCAAGGAAAACGGGCGGGTGGACTATACTTCGGTGACCGACAACGAGGCGCTCGACGCCTTCCAGCTGCTCTGCCGGACCGAGGGGATCATTCCCGCGCTCGAACCGTCCCACGCCATCGCTGCGGTAAAGAAGGTCGCGCCGACCATGCCCAAGGACGCGATCATCCTCGCCAACCTGTGCGGGCGCGGGGACAAGGACATCTTCTCGGTTGCCGGGCACCTGGGGGTAACGCTGTGAGCCGCCTTGCCAATGCCTTCGCCAAGGGCCGCCCTGCCCTCGTGACCTTTGTCACCGGCGGCGATCCGACGCCCGAGGCCACCGGGGCGATCCTCGATGCGTTGGTCGAAGGCGGCGCGGACGTGATCGAGCTGGGGATGCCGTTCACCGATCCGATGGCCGATGGTCCCGCGATCCAGGCGGCGAACCTGCGCGCGTTGGGTGCCGGCACGAAAACCGCCGACATCTTCCGCATCGCCCGCGAATTCCGCGCCCGCCACCCGGAAGTGCCGCTGGTCCTGATGGGCTATGCCAACCCGATGGTGACGCGCGGCGCTGACTGGTTCGCCAGCCAGTGCGCCCAGGCCGGGGTCGACGGGGTGATCTGCGTCGACATTCCGCCGGAAGAGGACGACGAGCTTGGCCCCGCGCTGCGGACCGCCGGCATTGCGCCGATCCGGCTGGCCACGCCAACCACCGACGCAGCGCGGCTTCCGGCCGTCCTGTCGGGTTCGGCAGGCTTTATCTATTACGTTTCGGTCGCCGGGATCACCGGCAAGCAGCAGGCGGCGGTCGACACCATTGCCGAGGCCGTGGGCCGGCTCAAGGCCGGGACCGAGCTGCCGATCGTGGTCGGCTTCGGCGTCCGCAGCCCGGAACAGGCGCGCGCGATTGCCGTCCATGCCGACGGCGTGGTCGTGGGTTCGGCGCTGGTCGAACTGGTCGGCCAGCATGGGGCCATGGCGGCAGTGCCGGTGCGCGAGCTGACTTTCGCCCTCTCGCAAGCCGTGATCAATTCCCCTAAGGCAGTCGCATGAGCTGGATCACCCGCGTTCGCACGTCGCTTTCGAACCTCAAAAAGCGCGACACTCCGGATAACCTCTGGATCAAGTGCCCGTCGTGCAGCGAAATGCTGTTCACCAAGGAATACGAGGACAACCTCTCGGTCTGCCCGCGCTGTGAGCATCATGGCCGGGTGCGGACGGACGAGCGTTTTTCCCAGCTGTTCGATGGGTCATACTCGGTCCTCCCCAGCCCCAGGGTCAAGGAAGACCCGCTGAAGTTCAGGGATTCCAAGCGTTATCCCGACCGGCTCAAGGCCGCCCGCGCCGCCAACCCCCATCCCGACGCGCTGACCAACGCGCGCGGGACCATCGGTGGACACCCTGTTGTGCTGGGCGTGCAGGACTTTGCCTTCATGGGCGGGTCGATGGGCATGGCCGTGGGTGCAGCCTTTGTGGCCGGGGCCGAGGCGGCGATTGCGGCGAATTCGCCCTATGTGATCTGCACGGCGGCGGGCGGCGCGCGGATGCAGGAGGGCATTCTCAGCCTGATGCAGATGCCCAAGGCGACCGTGGCGATCCGCCGCCTGAACCGCGCAGGCCTGCCCTATATCGTTGTTTTGACTGACCCGACCACCGGCGGCGTGACCGCGAGCTATGCTATGCTGGGCGATATCCACATTGCCGAACCGGGCTGCCTGATCGGTTTTGCCGGGCAGCGGGTGATCAAGGACACGATCCGCGAGAAGCTGCCCGAGGGGTTCCAGCGGGCGGAATATCTGTACCAGCACGGGATGGTGGACATGGTGGTTCACCGCCGCGACCTTAAGCAGCGGCTGGCGCAAGTGCTTGAATTCATGGCGCCTTCCAAGGCGGCCTGACGGGAAGACCCCATGCGGGACTTTGCCACTTCGGACGATCCGGCGGTGCAGCGCCAGCTTGACCGGCTGGCCGCGCTGAGCCTGCCGCAGGGGCGGTTCGGGCTGGAGGCGATCCGGGAGTTGTTGAAAAGACTGGGGAATCCGGAAGCGTTGCTGCCCCCGGTGTTCCACGTCGCGGGGACCAACGGCAAGGGTTCGACCTGCGCTTTCCTGCGTTCGATGCTCGAAGTGCAAGGCTACTGCATCCACACTGCAACCAAGCCGCACCTTGTCCGCTACAACGAACGCATCCGCATTGCCGGAGAGCTGATTTCGGACGCGGCGCTGGCCGCACTTCTGGCCGAAGTTCTGGACGCGGGCGACGATCTGGGACCGAGCTTCTTCGAAGTAACGACCGCCGCCTTGCTGCTCGCGTTTTCGCGCACCCCGGCCGACGCCTGCGTGATCGAGGTCGGGCTTGGCGGACGGTTCGATGCGACCAATGTCATCCCCTCGCCAGCGGTCTGCGGGATCGCCACATTGGGCATCGACCACGAAGCGTTCCTGCTGCGGCCCGAGGACGGCGTGCCGGCCGAGCCCCTCGCGCGGATCGCGTTCGAGAAGGCGTCCATTGCCAAGGCCGGGGCGGCGCTGGTGACGCAGGCCTATCCGGCGCTGGCGGCGGATGAAGTCGCGCGGGTGGCGGGGGCGGCCGGGGCGCCGCTGGTGATGCGCGGGCGCGACTGGTGGGCCGAGGTTGTGGAGGGGCGGATCGCCTACCGCGACGCGCAGGGCGCGCTGGACCTGCCGTTGCCGGAATTGCCGGGCGCGCATCAGGCCGACAACGCCGCGCTGGCGGTAGCAATGGTGCGGCATCAATCGGTGCTGGCGCTTTCAAACGAAGCGATGGCGGCGGGAATCCGCGCGGCGCGGTGGCCGGCGCGGTTGCAACGGCTGGGCGATGGGCCGCTGACGGCGGGCCGGACGGTCTGGCTCGATGGCGGGCACAATCCCGATGCGGGCCTTGCGCTCGCGCGGCACTTTTACGGAAAGGGGCCGGTTCACCTGATTATCGGGATGCTGGCCAACAAGGACCCGGCGGCCATTGTCGGCCCGCTGGCGGGGCATCTGCGCACCATTTCGGTCGTGCCCGCACCGGGGCACGAGGCGCATCTGCCGGAACACTTTGCGCCGTTCACCGCCCTGCCGGTGCGCAGCTTTGGCGATGTTCCGGCGGCGCTGGCGGCCGTTCCGGCAGGGGACGACGTGCTGATCGCGGGGTCGCTTTACCTCGCGGGCGAGGTCCTGCGGCTCAATCAGGAACTGCCGGACTGATCCTGGCCTGATTGATCCTGCCCCGCGCTGCCGATTGAACTGTCGATCAGGCCGGTCCGGCTCATCCACCAGAACAGGACCATGCCAGGAACTGCAAGGACCGTGGTGAGGAGATAGAAGGCGGGATAGCCCATGCCCTCGATCAGGGTGCCAGCGGTGGTCCCCGTCAGGAAGCGCCCGACGATGCTCGCCCCGGCGGAAACCAGCGCATATTGGGCTGCGGTGAAGCGCAGGTCGCACAGCGCGGAGAAATAGGCGACCACGGCGACGCCGCCGAAGCCGGAGGCGAAATTCTCGAACCCGATGGCCCCGGCCATGCCGAGGTTGGAATGGCCGGCAGCCGCCAGCGCCGCGAAGCTGAGGTTCGAGATGCCCATCAGGACCAGCGAGACGAGCACCGAACGCTTGAGCCCGAACCGCGCATAGGCAACGCCGCCGACGAAGATGCCAATCAGGTAGGCCCAGAAGCCGACGCCAATGTCGTAGACCGCGATTTCATCGTTGGTGAAGCCGAGATCGTCGAACAGCAGGCGGAAGGTCAGGTTGGCAAGGGTGTCCCCGATCTTGTGGACGAGAATGAACAGCAGGACGAGAAACGCGCCCTGCCGCCGGAAGAACTCGGTAAAGGGGCCGTGGATCGCCGCCACAATTTCCCCCAGCCCGCGCCGGGCGACGGGTTCGCGGTGGCGGCCCGGTTCGCCCAGCCACAGCGCGGTCAGCATGGCCGGAAGGGCGAAGCCGGCGCAGGCAAGATAGCCAGCCTCCCACCCGCTGCGCGCGGCAACGACCAGGGCCAGCGCCCCCGCCCCGGCCGAGCCGATCCGCCAGCCATATTGCGACATGCCCGAGCCGACCCCGAGCTGGTAGGGCTTGAGCGTTTCGATCCGGTAGGCGTCAATCACGATGTCGAAGGTCGCCCCGGCCACGCCGACCAGCACGGCGGCAACCACGGTCGCGCCGATGTCGGCCGCCGGATCGACCAGGGCGAGATTGATCACGGCGGCAATGACCAGCGCGCCCGTCAGGACCATCCAGCTGACCCGCTGGCCCAGCCGGCCGAGCAGCGGCAGGTGGACCCCGTCGACGATCCACGCCCAGAAAACTTTCAGGTTGTAGACGAGGAAGGCGAGGGTGAAGGCGGTGACGGTTTTCTTGTCGATCCCGTCCTGCGCGAGGCGCGTGGTCAGCGTCGCCCCGATCATCGCGTAGGGGAAGCCCGAGGACAGGCCGAGGAAGAACGCGGCGAGCGATTCGCGTTCGACATAGGGCTTGAGTGCCGCGGCGAGGTTGCCCGGCCGGGCCGTCTGGTCGACGTTCATGTGTGACTGAGCCCTTCCGCCTGCGTCCTTGGCGGAGACTAGCGGAGTTTGGCGGCAAGGCCAGTGGGTTTGGGGTTTGCGGGTCTTTCGAGATGGGGTGTCCTTCGAGACGGTCCTTCTGCCTTCGGCTTCAGGACCTCCTCAGGACGAACGGGGTTGGGGGCGGGGTTGGGGGCGGGGTTGGGGGCGGGGTTTGGGGGAACGAAAGG
>CAYFJH010000112.1:0-1014 GCA_964343385.1 uncultured Novosphingobium sp.
CGATTGCGCGCTGGTTTCGGATGGCGGGGTGGCCTTCGTGATGGAGCGCAAGGGTTCGCGCGATCGTCCGCACGAACGTGATATTGCGATCCTGGGTTCGGAAACGTCTTACGGCACCGGCGTCGGCAAGGTCTATGACAGCTACAGCCAGATGCCCGACGTCTATTCGATGCGCGATGGCACCGCCAATGTGGCGCGCCGCGTGTTTGAAGCTTCCGGGGTAACCCGCAAGGACATCGACCTGATCTATTCGTATGACTGCTTCTCGATTACGCCGCTGCTCAATATCGAGGGCATGGGCTTTGCCGAGCACGGTCAGGCAGCGGCGATGTTCGCCGACGGCCACTTCTCGCCCGACGGCGAACTGCCCTGGAACACCCACGGCGGCCTGCTGGCCTATGCCCATCCGGGCTATCCGGGCGGGTTGCTGATGTTCTCCGAAGCTGTCCGCCAGCTTCGCGGCGAAGCGCTGGGCTTCCAGGCGGAATCGCCGGAATTCGCGTATCTTCAGGGGCATGGGGGCCAGCTCAGCATCTTCCCCGCAACGATTCTTGGGAGGACCGCATAATGGCACTTGCAACCCACCTGCCGATGGCCGGAACGCGGCCGCTGCCGATCAAGACGCACGAGGCGATGCCGTTCTGGGAAGGCTGCAACCGTGGCGAGCTGCTGCTGCAGCACTGCGACAAGTGCAATTCGATCCAGTGGTTCCCTCGCGCCTACTGCCGTGAATGTTCGAACCAGACGTTCCACTGGGCCAAGGCTTCGGGCAAGGCCAAGGTCGTCTCGTCGAGCATCGTGCGTCGGCCGATCAACCCTTCGTTCGCGGCGATGGTGCCCTATGTGATTGCGATCGTCGAACTCGACGAGGGCATGCGCATGATGACCAACATCGTCGATGCCGCAGACCGCGTGATCAAGGCGGGCGACCGGGTCGAGGTCGAGTTCGAACGGCAGAACGAGGATACGGTCATTCCGGTCTTCCGGCTGGTCGATCCGGCCTGATTGAGAATC
>CAYFJH010000112.1:1024-5426 GCA_964343385.1 uncultured Novosphingobium sp.
GCCCCGCTGCGGCGGGGCACAAACCATAGCGGCCGGCTCGTACCGGGGTCAGGGCTGCATACAGTTTCGGGAGCGTAGAACAGATGACACATCACGGCGCATTGGTCCGGGCAGCGGGCTCCTTGCCCGCCCTGCACAACCTGGGGGCGCTTGTGTCCCCGGCCAGCGTGGCTGTTGTCGGCGCGTCCGAACGGGCGGCGCACTTTGCCAACCTTCCGCTGGCAAATCTGGGCCGCTTCGGCTTTGCCGGGCGGATTTACCCGGTCAATCCGAAGTATCCCGAGATCATGGGGCATAAATGCTATGCCTCGCTGCGCGATTTGCCCGAGGTGCCGGACATGGTCATCATCGCCATCGACCGCGCGCGCGCGCTTGATACCCTTGCCGATTGCGTCGAACTTGGCGTGCCGGCCGTGACCATGATCGCATCGGGATTTGCCGAGACGACCGATCCCGACGGCATTGCGGCGCAGGCCCGCCTGGTCGAGATCATCGGTTCGTCCGGCACCCGCGTCTGCGGACCCAATACCGTCGGCGTGGCGAATTTCAACGAGGGGATCGTCCATATCGCCTCGGCCAACATTCCCGATTCCGTGGTCAAGGGCGGTGCTGCCATCGTGTCGCAGAGCGGCGGCAACGGCCTCACCATCCTCAACCGCGCGACGCGGCTGGGGATCGGCATCGGACATCTGGCGACGGTCGGCAACGAAACCGATGCGACGCTGGACGAACTGATCCTCTATTACCTCTCGCGCGACGATGTCCGCACGGTTGTCTGTTACATCGAATCGATCCGGAACCCCGAAGCACTGCGCGAAGTGGGCCGCCGGTCGATCGAACTGGGCAAGCCCGTCTTCGTGCTGAAGGGCGGTCGCACGCCCGAGGGCCAGCGGGCCGCGGTTGCGCACACCGGCGCGCTCGCCACATCCAACCTGATGGGCGAAGCGGCGCTGAAGCAATGGGGGCTGCGCGAAGCTTCGGGGATCGACGCCCTGGTTGCCTGCGCCGGCATCGCCGGGCGCTTCCCCACGCCCAGGAGCAGCCGCATCGGCGTGTTCGGCAGCGGCGGCGGCACCTCGGTGCTGGCCTCGGACATGCTGTCGAACAACAAGATCGACGTGCCGATGCCGGGCGAGGAAACGCGCAAGGTCTTGAAGGAGATGTTCCCGGATACGACGCCGGCCAACCCGTTCGATGCCGGCGGAATGTTCCTGACCAAGGGCAAGGGGCTGCTCAACGAAGGTCTGAAGATCTTTGGCGCGGACGAGAATTTCGACGCCATCGTGTCGTTCCTGCCGCCGCTGCTCAGCGCGCGCGGGACGGTCTATGCCGAGGCTATTGCCGACGCTGCCAATGCCACCGACAAGCCGTCCATGCTGATGTATTATGGCGCCGGCGAGCTGACGCGCGAAACCACCAACATCATGCGTGACAACAACATCCTCGTGATTGATCCGCCCGAGGCCGGCGTTGAAGCGCTTGGCTTGTGGCTGCGTCCGGCGCCCGATGGCGGCGCTGCGGCAGGACAGACCAATCCCGATCGTGCCCGCGCAACCAGGGCGCTCGTCGCGAAGTGGAAAGCCGAAGGCCGCAAGCTGATCAACGAGCATGATACGCTGACGCTGCTTGAAGCCTACGGCCTGCCGGTGCCCGGTCACCGGATGGTGCGTTCGCTCGACGAGGTCGATGCGGCCTTTGCCGAGGTCGGCGGCCCGGTCGCGGTCAAGGTTCTGTCCGAGGCCCTGCCGCACCGCAGCGAAGTGGGCGGCGTGGTTCTTGGCGCGAAGGATGTGGCCGCTGCGCGGGCCGCCTTCGACAAGGTGCGCGGCGCGGCGCTGGAGCATATTACCGCTGACCAGATCGACGGCGTGCTGATCGAAAAGATGGTCTCTCCGGGGCTGGAAATGATTGCCGGCCTGCGCCGTGATCCGTCGCTGGGCATGGCGGTGGTTTTCGGATTTGGCGGGGTTCTGGCCGAGATCATCGAGGATGTCACCGTCCGTTTCCCGCCGTTCGGCAAGGGCGAGGCGAAAGCCATGATCGGCGATCTGCGCGGTGCTCGGCTGGTGGGCGGCTATCGCAACGTCGAAGGTGCCGATCCCGATCAGGTGGCTGATTTCCTGGCGAAGCTGGGCGAACTGGCGATGGACCTGGGGCCGGACGTGATTGCGATCGACCTCAATCCGGTCATGCTCAACCGCGCCGGCGTCCACATTGCGGACGGTCTGATCGAACTGGCCTGAGCGCTGCGGCGCGAGCAGGGAACGGGAGTAGCGTGTTGCCGCCAGAAGAGTCAGTTTTCGCCGACGTGCTGGCCCGGCGCTATGCCGGGGCAACGGTTCCAACCAAGGTCCTGGGTAACGACGTGATTGCGACCGTGCTCGCGCATCGTACCGTGCGGGCATTCACGTCGGACCCGCTGCCTGACGGGACGCTTGAAACGCTGGTGGCTGCGGCGCAGTCAGCATCCAGTTCATCCAACCTCCATCTGTGGAGCCTGATCGCCGTTACCGATGGCGCGCTGAAGCAGCAGTTGTCAGCATTGGCGCTGAACCAGCGGCACATGGTCGAGGCACCGCTGTTGCTGCTGTGGGTCACGGACCTGTCGCGGTTGACCGCGCTTGGGACGCGCGAAGGCGCGGCGACCGATGGCCTGGACTATCTGGAAACCTATGTGACCGCCGCCATAGATGCGGCGCTGGCAGCGCAGAACGCGGCGGTCGCGGCTGCATCGCTTGGTCTCGGCATTGGATATATCGGTGCGATGCGCAACCATCCCGAGGATGTCGCGGAACTGATCGGCCTGCCGCCGCGCGCGATGGTGATTTTCGGGCTCGTGGTCGGCTGGCCCGATCCGGCGCGTCCCGCTTCGATCAAATCCCGGCCCGCTCAGGCCATGGTGTTGCACCGCGACCAGTATGACAACCATGCCGAGGAAGCCAGTATCGAGGATTACGATGCCGCGATGCGCAAGTTCCAGAAGGAACAGGGCATGGATGTCGTCGGCTGGAAAAAGGCCGTGCTTGGCCGGGTTGCAAACGCTGCGGCGCTGACCGGCCGCCACCGTCTTGGCGACGCACTCCGCAAGCTGGGTTTCCAACTGAGCTGAGCCACGTGCGGCGGGGGCGGCGCTCGGGCGTCTGGCCGTTCAGCAAAATTCCCGAGCATGGGGAGATGTCATGGCCGAGCCTGGAATTGTCGTTACTGTCCTGTTTCCGCTAAAGCCCGAGCATGCGGACGCCGTCTGCGCGCAATTGGCCGCGATGGTGGAGGACACCGCAAAACGCCCCGGCTTTCGCGATGTCGAGATCATCCGCCATTCCGACGATCCGGGCAAGGTGCTCTTCTTCGAGCATTGGGACGACGCGGAATCCTATCAGCGTTACATCGACTGGCGCACGGAGCGCGGCGACATGGGCGCGATGGCAGAACTGATGACCGGCCCTCCGGTCATCCAGATCTGGCCGCGGCGAGTTGTCAGGATGGCGGCGAAGGCCGCGGCCTGAGGGTCTTTGGGTTTACTTTGAAATGGGTCGGCTCTTCCCCTGACGGGGAGGGGCCGATCCGTCAGAGCCAGGGCTGGCGCTGTTCCAATTGCTGCTCGAACGCGGTGATGGCCTCGTTGCTGGCCAGAGTCAGGCCGATCTCGTCGAGGCCGTTCGACAGGCAGTGCTTGCGAAACGGATCAATTTCAAAGTTGAATTTGTCGCCCGCCGGGGTGGTTACTTCCTGCTGTTCGAGGTCGACGCGGATCGGCCCCTCATAAGCGGCCGCGAGCAGCCGGTCGACCGCCGCGAGGGGCAGTTCGACCGCGAGAATGCCGTTCTTGAAGGCGTTGCTCGAGAATATGTCGGAAAAGCTTGGCGCGATGATGGCTTTGATGCCGTAGTCATCAAGCGCCCATGCGGCATGTTCGCGGCTCGATCCGCAGCCGAAATTCTCGCCGGCGATAATGATCCTCGCGCCCTGGAAGCGGGGGTCGCCAAAAATGTTGCCCGGCTGCGCCCGCAGCGGTTCGAACGCGGCCACGCCCAGCCCCTTGCGGGTGATCGTCTTGAGGTAGCGCGCGGGCAGGATCATGTCGGTATCGACATTCTTCAGTCCGAGCGGAATGGCCTTCCCGGCCACGATACTGACAGCCTTCATGATTTTTCCGGCCTCTTGCAGATGCAATGAAAAGGTGGGTTGCGCAGGCAGGCGCGGTCAGGCGTCCTGCAACTCGCCAGGCTGTGCAAAATGCCCGGCGATGGCTGCTGCCGCTGCGAGCACCGGCGAGACGAGGTGGGTGCGTGCCCCCGGGCCCGAAGTTGCGGTTGGAGGTGGAAGCGCAGCGTTCGCCCGGCGGGACCTTGTCCGGGTTCATCGCCAGGCACATCGAGCAGCCCGGTTCGCGCCATTCGAA
>CAYFJH010000113.1:0-5347 GCA_964343385.1 uncultured Novosphingobium sp.
GGCCGGGCGGGGGAGTGGGCCGGTGCCGCTTCCACGTAAGTGGAAAAGACTCTAGCCGTTCAGCTCGCCAGGCGGCTGACGAGCGCCCGCAGCTGCGCCGGCTTCACCGGTTTGGCCAGTACGTGGAAGCCCTCGTCAGCCAGCTGATCGCGCAGTTCGGGCGTGCGGTCGGCGGTTACGACGATGGCTGGTATCACGCGGCCGCAATGTTCCCGGATACGGTGCACGGCATCGCGCCCGGTGGCACCATCATCCAGATGATAGTCGGCCACGATCAGGTCCGGCAGGCCGTTCTCCTGATCGACCCGTTCCAGCGCTGTCGCCAGGTCACCGGCGACGAGCACGCGGCAACCCCACCCCGTCAGGAGCGCCGCCATCCCGTCGAGGATCGAGGCCTCGTTGTCGATCACCAGCACCGTCTGGCCCGACGGCGATCCGTGTCGTTCGCGCGCGACTTGTGCGGCGAGGTCTTGGGGCACGCCCAATGCGAGCGAGATGCCGAAACGCGACCCCTCGCCGGGTGCCGAGGCGAGTTGTATGCGGTGCCCCAGCATATGGCACGCGCGCTGGACGATCGCGAGCCCGAGCCCCATTCCCGGTGCCCGGCCGGTGTCGCCCACCCGGCGGAATTCCTCGAAGATGGTGCGGTGATCTTCCGGGGCGATCCCGGGCCCGGTGTCAGTGACCTCGATCGTCATCCGATCCTCGCGCCCCCAGACGGTCACGCTCACCGACCCCGCTTCGGTATAGCGCAGCGCGTTGGAGATCAGATTTTGCAGGATGCGCCGCAACAGGCGCGGGTCGCTGCGCGCCCACAGGGCCGACTCCTCGAAGATAAATGCCAGCCCCCGTTCGCGCGCCACGGGGGCGAATTCGGCCTTCATGCTCGTCAGCAGCTGCGATAACGGGAAATCGCAGATCTCCGGCGTAATCGCTCCGGCGTCGAGCCGGGAGATTTCGAGCAGCGCCTCCAGCAGATCCTCCACCGAATCGAGCGCCGAGCCGGTCTGACGAACGAGCGCCCGCGTCGGCAAAGCCAGCCTGCGGTCGGCCAGCGCCGCGACAAACAACCGCGCGGCGTTGAGCGGTTGCAGAAGGTCATGGCTTGCAGCGGCGAGAAAGCGGGTCTTGGAAATATTGGCCTGTTCGGCAATTGTCTTCGCTTCGCGCAGGGCCGCTTCGGCCGCAAGGCGCTCGCCGATCTCGGCCTGCAGCCTGGCATTCACCGCCGCAATATCGGCGGTGCGCTCATCCACGCGCCGTTCCAGCGTCTCGTTGGTCTCGCGCAGGACGCGGGCGGCCCGCAACAGGTCGGATATGTCGCTGAAGCTCAGAACCAGGCCGCCGCCGGGCATGGCGGACCGCCGCACCTCAAGCTCCCTGCCGCCGATCGTCAGCCGGCGCACGATTGCCTGCGACGAACCTGCGTCCAGCCAGCCCACCTTTGCCTCACCGAACAGGTTCACGAGCGCTTGATGGTCGCCGATCGCCGCCATCACGTCGGCGGGCAGATCGAGCAACGCGCGCAGCGGGTCGTTCCAGGCCTGAAGCCGGCGCGACCGGTCGTAGACGCATACCCCATGCGGGATATTGTCGAGGGTCGCCTGCAGCATGAGGCTTTTTTCGGCGAGCTCGCGCGCGCGTTCGCGGGCATCTTCAGCCTTCGCCTCGGTGATATCGGTATAGACGCCGACTATGCCACCTTCGCTCGTGCGCAATTCGTTGATCTGGATCCAGCGCCCGTCGGCCAGGGCGTGAACATGGCCGCCCGAGGCGACGACATGCTGTGCCATGCGCTCGGATATCCAGCGATCCGGGGCGATCAGCTCGCCGAGCGCGCTCGCATCGTCGCGCACGATCGCGCCGATCTCGTCAAAGGTCATGCCTGGCACGATGCGGTCGGCGACCGCCGGCCAGAGCCCAAGATAGGTCTGGTTGCACAGCACCAGGCGATCCTCTGCATCGAAGATCGCAAATCCCTCGTTGATGCTTTCGATCGCATCGCGTAGGCGCCGCTGCGCCTCGTCGGCGGCGTCGCGCGCCGCCCCCAGCGCGGCATTGCTGGCCGCCAGTTCGCCAAGAATGCGCTCGAGGTCGGCGGTGCGTTCGCGGACCTTGCCTTCCAGGGCGATCGCGTTCTCGAACAGCGAAAAGGCATTGCCCTGCAGGTCGGTCGAACGCTCCACCCGGTCCATCAGGGCCCCGTTGATGCGCCGCAGCTTGGCGAGTTCCCTTATGAGATCCGCTTTACTGGCATCAGCCTCGGGCGGAAGCGTCCGGGTGGTCATCAGCGCCCGATCGCAAGACCGCTGAAGGTCTGATTGACGTGGAGACCATGGAATTGCTCGCCATAGGTGTTGAATCCCACGACCCGCCGCTGTGCGAACAAACCCGAGACAACACGGCTCAGCTGACGCTGCTCGATCTCGACCGAATTCAGCACACAGTCGAACCCGAGAACCCGATCGATCCCGTTCACTGCCTGCTCCAGCCCGTCGAAAAGGGTTTCGAGCCCGCTGACAACATCCCGCGCCTCCCCCAGGGTCAACACAATTCCTTCGTCGATCGCGCAATAGAATGTGAGGCTTCCATCGGCATTCGCGCTCTGGATTGAGCGGACATAATATTCCCCTCCGGCCCGCACCATCGGTGGGCGCGATGCGAAGATTGACGGACCGAGCGCCGCCACCGACGCGCCGACCAGACGACCATATTCCTCGGCAGCCGGCTCGGCGTTGATCTCGGTCACGATCCTGTTCGCCGGATCGGCCCCGGTCACGACCATCTTGATCGAACCCGGCGCATAATATTGCGAGCGGAACACGCTAAGCTTGCGCGGTGTGGACAGGATGGCAACAATGGCCGAATCGCGGTGAAAGGCGCCGTCGTGGAACACGAAGGTTTCGCGAAAGGCCAGGCCGTCGCCCGATGACCCGCCAATGAGCGGGATGTCGCCCAGCGCATCCTGAACCGTGATCGTGAGCATCTCCTCGCGGTGAGAAAGCCCATCGACCAGGAACAGCGCAACGCGGTGGATCGGCTGTGCCCAGTCGTTCGACCGCTCTACCGCATCGGCGACAAGCCCGCGAACGCGGCGCTGCGCATCGGCCGGGTCGAAATGATCGAGATCGGAAAAGCGGGTGGCGCGCAGGGAAAAAGCGGATTCGGGAAAGCCGATTGCGGTGATCGTGCCCTCGGCGAACCCGTCCGGGGTGATTTCGCCGGACGACGTGCATCCGATCATGGTTATGCCTTCGCTCCGCAGGGCGAGCGCCTCTGCAAGTGCCGGGAGGTCATAGCGGCTCGACGCGAAGATCACGCATCCCGAAAGCGTCGGCAGGTCGAGCTGACGAAACAGTTGCTGCGCCGCAAGCTCCGGGTCGAGGAGGCTGGTCGAGGCTACGCGCACGCCATCAAAGGGCAGGGTAACAATGGGCGCGGCGGCGGTCATGATATCCATCATGTCACGAGCCCTCCTTCCCGTCACCTGCGAAAAGCCCGTGGCGCCGGCGGGCGATGACGATCGCCAGCGTCAAAGTAACCGGCACGACCGCGGCCGCCGTCGCCAGTTCCGCAGAAAATCCATCGATCTCCTTGGCCACTCCCTTGCTGAGATAGGCCAGCAGGCCGATCGCATAATAGCTGATCGCAAGCACCGAGAGGCCTTCGACCAGATGCTGCAGGCGGATTTGCAGCCCGATGCCCCGCTCGACCGAAGCCAGCAGGTCGCGGTTCTGGCATTCGATCCGCGTTTCGATCCGCGTGCGCAGTAACGCCGTCACCCGCGCTGCCCGGCGATCGAGGGTCGCGAGGCGCTCACTGAAGTTGGCACAGGTCCGCACGGCCGGCATCAGCCGCCGGTCGTTGAACTCGACAAGGCTCTGATGCCCCGCGATCGGCCTCACGTCGAGCGATGCCAGCCGGTCGGCCACGATCGCGGCATAGGCGCGCGTCGCGCTCATGCGGAAGGCGGTGCGCGCCGAGATATGGGCGAGCCGGGCGGACATCTCCGACAAGGCATCCAGCAGATGCTCGTCGGCATGCGCGCCTTCGGCGATGCTCAGCGCAAGGGTGGCCAGTTCGTCCTCCAGCCGGTCGAGCTCGGGCCCGCCTTCCTGCGCCGTGGGCAGCCCCAGCAAGGCCAGGTTCCGATAATTGCCAAGCTCCTGAACCCGCTGGACGATGCGGCCGAGGTCGGCGGCCGGAGTATCGCCGGCCGCCATCACGACCCGCCCATATCCATCCGCTCCGATCCGGAAGTCGGACCAGAAGCGGCTTTGCCCGATGCGGCAGGTGACCAGATCCTCTTCAGCAAGGCAGGCCCGCTCCAGGATCGGCACGGCATCGGCCTCGCTCCGGGCAATGGTAATGCGGATCGCCCGGACAACCGCTCCGGGAAGCGCTTCAATCCAGCGCCGGGCGGCCCCGTCGATCTCGCGGCCGGGGCACAGGACGGTGGCTGTGCTGGCCTCGCTGTGGCGTTCCCATAACAGGGCGGCACCGCGGCGGGTGACGCCGGCGCAGTGCCGCTGCCCCATGGCCGGCACCGACAGGTCGAGCTCGGGCATGGCCATGGCTTGCCGAGCCTCCCCATCGCGCTCGGCGGGCCCCACGATCCGTATGATCTGCAGCACCTCGGCGGGGGCGGTCACCGGAGGAAAGCGCCGAAGCAGCATTTCCTGAACAACACGCTCGCGCAGCGGATGGTTGCGCAGCATGGCTAAACGCCTCGCCGCGGCGGATCGGCGGCTTTGAGCGCTGCGGCCTCGGCGTCATCGAAGACGCGGCTGCGCACGATGAACCGCAGGCCTTCGGGAGCTTCGAGCGAAAAGCCGGCACCCCGTCCCGGCACGGCATCGATGGTCACCTGGGTATGCCGCCAATATTCAAACTGCGCCGCCCCGATCCAGACCGGCACGTCGCCGGCGACCGTGCCGAGCAATATGTCCTGGGTGCCGACCGTGAACTCGCCGGCCGGATAGCACATCGGTGCCGATCCATCGCAGCACCCGCCCGACTGGTGAAACATGAGCGGCCCATGCGCCGCGCGCAGGGAGGAAATCAGCGCTTTGGCCGACGCGGTTATCCGGACTCGGTCTGGCGGCGTCATGACGGCCTTTCACGTGGGGCTGCGGCAGCCTCCTCGATCCGTCCCGGGGTGAAAACCGGCAGGTGCCGCTTTCACCCCGGGCGCGGACCTGGGGGTCGCTGGCTCTGGCCTCAGAAAAATCCGAGCGCCTTCGGGCTGTAGCTCACCAGCAGGTTCTTGGTCTGCTGGTAGTGGTCGAGCATCATCTTGTGGGTTTCGCGGCCAATGCCAGATTCCTTGTAACCACCGAATGCAGCA
>CAYFJH010000114.1:0-5307 GCA_964343385.1 uncultured Novosphingobium sp.
CAGCAGGGCAAGGCGACCAGCACCAACCCGATCGCCTCGATCTTCGCCTGGACGCGCGGCCTGATCTATCGCGGCAAGTTCGACAACACCCCCGAAGTGGTGAAGTTTGCCGAGGCGCTGGAGCGGATCTGCGTCGAAACGGTCGAAAGCGGCAAGATGACCAAGGATCTCGCGATCCTGATCGGGCCGGAACAGCCGTGGCTGACGACGGAAAACTTCTTCCAGGCCATCGTCGACAATCTCGAAACCGAAATGGCCAACTGGGCCTGATGCCGATGCTGGCACGGTGGATGCGCTGGATTCCAGTTGCAATCACCGTGCTGGCGCTCGCGCCGGTTCACCTGCCGGCGCTGCTGATGTTCCCCTACAAGACCGAGGCGCACGGAATCACCGTGCGATCGGAAATGCCGCTGGTCCCCGGCCAGATCGAGCCGATCCTTGCCGATGCGCAGCGGCGCCTGCAGACCAGCGCGCTGGTCCACCGGCCGCTGGAACGGCACAGCATTTACCTCACGCGCGGCGGCTGGCGCTGGGAATGGCTCGCGATCGGCAGCAACGAGACTTTCGCGGTGACGCGGATGTTCACCGAAAACACCATCGTCAACCGCAGCGACATCGCACGCAACCTCGTGTTCGCGCGGCGCACGATCGGGGTGAGCCGCAGCCTGTCGAGCGACATCGCCCACGAAGTGACCCATTCGATGATCCGCGACCGGTTCGGGCTGTGGACCTCGCTGGCCGCGCCAAAATGGGCGGTCGAGGGCTATTGCGATTACGTCGCGGGAGACAGCACCCTGAGCGCTGCTGATGTGGCCGAGCTTGAAGCCGCGCACATCGACCATGCCGTGGTCGCCACCTACCATGCGCGGCTGCGGGTGACGGATATCCTTGCCCGCAACGACGAATCGGTAAGCCGGCTGTTTGCCGAAGCGCGCTGAACGGCTTTGCCGTGCTGGCAGCGTGACAAGCCGGGATGCCTCCCCTACCCTTCGGGCATGACACCCGACCTCAGCACCCCTGCCCTGTCCGATGCGCTGGTCGTGCTCGGCGCTGCAGGGCTGGTCATCCCCATTTTCGCGCGGTTCCGGATCACCCCGGTCATCGGGTTCATCCTTGTCGGCATCCTGGCCGGCCCGTTCGGGCTGGGGGCGCTGGTCCCGACCTATCCGTGGCTCTATCACGTGACGATCAGCAATCCCGAAGGATTGGGACCGTTTGCCGAGTTCGGCATTATCCTGCTGCTGTTCACGGTCGGGCTGGAACTGTCGTTCGCGCGGCTGTGGGCAATGCGGCGGCAGGTCTTCGGTCTGGGCGCGTCGGAACTGCTGGGTTCGGCGGCGCTGATCGCGCTGGGGCTGGTGGTACTGGGCAATTCTGGGCCGACGGCGATGGCGCTTGGCCTTGCGCTGGCGCTGTCTTCGACCGCGCTGGTTCTCAGGATTTCAGACCCGCGCACGCCGGTTGGCCGGGCAGCGCTGGCGATGCTGCTGTTCGAGGATATCGCGCTGGTGCCGATCATCTTCCTCTTGGGCGCGATGGGCCGGGGCGACGGGGCACAGGACGGTTCGGCGCTGTGGCGCACGCTGTGGCTGGGCGCGCTGGTGATCGCGGTGCTGCTGGTGCTGGGCAAGTTCCTGCTGGGCCGAATGTTCGCCCAGGCCGCGCGCACGAAAAGCCCGGAACTGTTCCTTTCGGCCAGCCTGCTGGTGGTGATCGTCGCCTCGCTCGCCACGGCCAGCGCAGGGCTGTCGCCGATCGTCGGGGCGCTGATCGCGGGGCTGCTGATCGCCGAAACCGAATACCATTCCGAGGTCGAGACGATCATCGAGCCGTTCAAGGGTCTGGCGCTCGGGGTGTTCCTCATCACCGTGGGCATGGGGCTCAACCTGCCGCAGATCTGGCGCGACGCGGTGCCGATCGCGCTGGCGGTAGGTCTGGTGTTCACGGCCAAGGCCGGGGTGACGGGCGTGCTGCTGCGGCTCTCGGGCGCGCGGGCGGCGACTTCGACCGAGGCGGGCATCCTCCTCGCCAGTCCGTCGGAGACGACGCTGATCGTGCTGACCGCGGCAGTGGCCGCCGGGTTGATCCACGCCGAAGCGGCACAGTTCTGGCAGGCGGTGACGGCGATCGGGCTGACCGTGACGCCGATCCTGGCGATTGCCGGGCGCTGGCTGGCGGGCCGGGTCGACCGTTCGGTTCTGCGCCACGGCCCGGCGCTGGACGAGAGCGAGCGGCGCGCGTTCGTCGTCGGGTTCGGACGCGTCGGACGGCTGGTGGCCGATATGTTGAAACAGCATGACCAGCCCTTCGTTGCCATCGACAGCGACGGCGACCTTGTCGCGGCAGGCGCGCGCGATGGTTATCCCGTGGCCTTTGCCGATGCCGCGCGCGGACCGGCGCTGACCCGGCTGGGCCTGGCCAGCGCGAGCGCGGTGATCCTGACGATGGACGACCCGCAGGGGGTGCAGCGGCTGGTGCGGCGGCTGCGCAGCGAATACCCCGACCTGCCGATCATCGCCCGCGCCCGCGATGCCGCCCATGCGGCCCAGCTTTACCGGGCCGGGGCGAGCCATGCCGTGCCCGAGACGCTGGAATCCTCGCTTCAGCTGTCCGAGGCGGTGCTGGTCGACCTTGGCGTGCCGATGGGCTTCGTCATCGCCTCGATCCACGAAAAGCGCGACGAACTGCGCGAGATGATCATGCAGGAGGGGCACCTGGCCGAAAAGCCGAAGCTCAAGAGCGGCAGCCTGCGGGAACGCACCGCCGGCTAGGGCGCTTCAGTTCCGAGAGAAGGAGCGCGCCATGACCGAGAAGAACCCGCACAAGCCCGAAGAAAGCCACGAGCCCCGCCGCCAGACCGGCGAGGAGGAAGGCAAGATCAAGCAGCCACAACAGACAGACGCGACCATGGCCGAAAAGGACCTGCCGCGCGGGAGTGAGCGTGAAACCCACAACAACAAATAACCGGGGTCAGCCCGCCAGAACGGCCTTCGCTGCGGCAATCGCCTCGGCCGCTTTCGTGCCGTCCGGCCCGCCGCCTTGCGCCATGTCGGGGCGGCCGCCGCCGCCCTTGCCGCCAAGCGCCTCGACCCCGGCGCGGACGAGGTCGACCGCGCTGACTTTGCCCGCAAGGTCTTCGGTCACGGCGGCGGCGATGCTCGCCTTGCCCTCGTTCACCGCGACGATCACCGCCACGCCCGAGCCCATGCGCTGTTTCGACTGGTCGAGCAGGCCGCGCAGGTCCTTGGGGTCAAGCCCGTCGAGGACCTGGCCCGAGAAGGTCACGCCGCCAATGCTTTCGTCGGCGAATTCGGCTTTCGCCCCGCCGCCGCCGAGCGCCAGTGCCTTCTTCGCCTCGGCCAGTTCGCGTTCGAGCTTGCGGCGTTCATCGAGCAGCGCGGCAACGCGGGCCTCGACGTCGTCAGGCGTGGTGCGCAGCAGGCTGGCGGCGTGTTTCAGCGAATCCTCGCGGGCGACGAGCCACTGGCGTGCGCCTTCGCCGGTCAGCGCCTCTATCCGGCGGACACCGGAGGAAACCGCGCCTTCGGAAACGATGCGGAAGACGCCGATATCACCGGTCGCGCGGACGTGGGTGCCGCCGCACAGTTCGACCGAATAGGCGTGCGAATCGTGGGTGCGGCCCATGGCGAGCACGCGGACTTCATCGCCGTATTTCTCGCCGAACAGCGCCATGGCCCCGGCCTCGATCGCCTCGTCCGGGCTCATCAAGCGGGTGGTGACGGCCTCGTTCGCGCGGATTTCGGCGTTCACTTCAGCCTCGATCGCGGCAATGTCCTCAGCCGACAGCGCGGTCGGGTGCGAATAGTCGAACCGCAGGCGCTCTGCGGCAACGAGCGAGCCCTTTTGCGAAACGTGCCCGCCCAGACGCCCGCGCAGGGCAGCGTGGAGCAGGTGGGTGGCCGAGTGGTTGGCGCGGATCGCGTCGCGGCGTTCGACGTCGATGTCGAGCTTGACCACGTCGCCGACCTTGATCGTCCCGGCTTCCACGGTGGAAACATGGGCGTGGAGCCGGCCGAGCGGCTTGGCCGTATCGGCCACGGCCAGTTTCAGCCCGTCGGCGCCAGTGATGGTGCCGGCATCGCCCGACTGGCCGCCGCTTTCGCCATAGAACGGCGTCTGGTTGACGAGGACGGTGACCGCATCGCCCGCGCTTGCGCTGTCCACTTCCTTGCCGTCCCGGACCAGCGCGACGACCTGCGCCTCGCCGGTGGTGGCGGTATAGCCGGTGAATTCGGTCGCGCCGACGCGTTCGGCGATGTCGAACCAGACTTCGCCGTCGGCGGCCTGCCCGCTGCCCTTCCACGCGGCGCGGGCGGCGGCCTTCTGCCGGGCCATCGCGGCGTCAAAGCCGGCGCGGTCGATCCCGATGCCGCGGGCACGCAGGGCGTCTTCGGTGAGGTCATAGGGAAAGCCGAAGGTGTCGTAGAGCTTGAAGGCGGTCTCGCCCGGAAGCTCGCCCCCGGTGCCCAGATCGGCGGTGGTTTCGTCGAGCAGTTTCAACCCGTTGGCGAGTGTGCGGCGGAACTGCACTTCCTCCCGCTGCAAGGTTTCCTCGATCAGCGGCTGGGCGCGGCCCAGTTCGGGATAGGCCTGGCCCATCTCGGTGACGAGCGCGCCGACAAGGCGGTGCATCAGGGGCTCCCGCGCGCCGAGCAGGTGGGCGTGGCGCATCGCGCGGCGCATGATCCGGCGCAGCACATAGCCGCGCCCTTCGTTCGAGGGCAGGACGCCGTCGGCCAGGAGGAAGCTGGTCGAGCGCAGGTGATCGGCGATGACCCGGTGGCTGGCGCGCTGGTCGCCCTCGGCCTTGACGCCCGTCAGGCTTTCCGAAGCGGCGATGAGCGCGCGGAAGGTGTCGGTGTCGTAATTGTCATGCTCGCCCTGCATGACCGCGACGATGCGTTCGAGGCCCATGCCGGTGTCGATGCTGGGCTTCGGCAGGTTGCCGGTGATTTCGCCGGCGGTCTGCTCGAACTGCATGAACACGAGATTCCAGATCTCGATGAAGCGGTCGCCGTCCTCATCCGGTGATCCCGGAGGTCCGCCGGGAATCCCCTCGCCGTGGTCGAAGAAAATTTCCGAGCAGGGTCCGCACGGGCCATCGTCGCCCATGGCCCAGAAATTGTCCTTGGTGGCGATGCGGATGATGCGCTCTTCCGGCATGCCGGCGATCTTCTTCCACAGGTCGAACGCTTCGTCGTCGGTGTGGTAGACCGTGGCGAGCAGCTTGTCCTTGGGCAGGCCCCATTCGCGCGTCAAAAGGGTCCAGGCGTGGGTGATCGCCTG
>CAYFJH010000115.1:0-5304 GCA_964343385.1 uncultured Novosphingobium sp.
TCTGGATATTGGCGTGCATCCGTTCGTTGACGAAGCGGCTCTGCGGATCTTCCTGATGTTCACCCGGCCATGCGCAGAGCAGGTAATAGTTGAGCGCCGGGCGGCAGGAATGGCAGCCATCGGGCGTTGTCCAGGACAGCGCCTGCATCACTTGCGGGATGACCTTGAGTTCCTTTTCCATGATCAGGCGGCGAACATCCTCATGGGTAAAGCTGGTGCATTTGCACATCGGCTTGTTGTCACGCTCACCGGCGAATTCGTCGCCCAGCGCCAGGGCGAGCAGATTCTCGACCAGACCGGTGCAGGAACCGCAGCTGGCCGACGCCTTGCAGGTCGAACGCACGGCATCCAGCGTATGCGCACCGCTGCCGATGCACGCCATGACGTGGCCTTTGGAAACGCCATTGCAGCCGCAGATTTCCGCGTCGTCGGAAAGGGCCGCAATGGCGTCAAGAGGGTTTGCGGAAGCGCCTCCGCCAGAAGCGAAGGCTTGCCCGAAGATCAGCGCATCGCGGATCTCGGCAATGTTCTCGCCGCGCTTCAGCAGATCGAAGTACCAGCTGCCGTCGGCGGTATCGCCATAAAGCACCGCGCCGATGACGCGGTCTTCCTTGACGATCACGCGCTTGTAGACCCCGCGTGTGGCATCGCGGAGCACGATATCCTCGCAGCCTTCTCCGCCCGCGAAATCACCGGCAGAGAAGACATCAATGCCCGAGACCTTGAGCTTGGTCGAGGTGACCGAGCCGCGGTAGGGGTTTTCAGACCCCAGCAACCCATCGGCAAGGCTGCGGCACATCTCCCACAGTGGCGCGACCAGGCCATAGACATTGCCGTCATGTTCAACGCATTCGCCCACCGCGAGCACATCGGCATCTGAAGTGACCATGTGGTCGTCCACCTGGATGCCGCGCCCGACAGCAAGGCCCGCATCCCGCGCCAGCGTGGTGCTGGGCCGGATACCGACTGCCATGACGACGATGCTCGCCGGGATTTCCGTGCCATCTTTCAGGCGCACGCCCTCGACTTTGCCGTCGCCATAGACTTCGCCGGTATCCGCCTGGGTCAGGATAGCCTGGCCGCGGCGTTCCAGTTCGGCCTTCAGCAGCCAGCCGGCGGCTTCATCGAGCTGACGCTCCATCAGAGTCGGCATCAGGTGGATCACCGTCACCTTCATGCCCTGCAATGACAGACCATGCGCGGCTTCCAGACCAAGCAGTCCGCCGCCGATCACCACCGCAGCGCCCCCGTCCTTGGCGGCTTCGAGCATCTTGTCGACGTCATCCAGATCGCGGAACGTCACTACGCCGGGCAGATCCTTGCCAGGCACCGGAATGATGAACGGATCGGAACCGGTGGCGAGCAGGAGCTGGTCGTAGCTGACCGACTTGCCGCCCTTTGTCATCACTGCCTTGGCGGACCGATCAATCGAAACGACAGGGTCGCCGGAAATCAGTTCGATGCCATTGTCATCGTACCAGGCCTGGTCGTTGATGATGATGTCTTCGAACGATTTCTCGCCCGCCAGCACCGGCGAGAGCATGATGCGGTTGTAGTTCACACGCGGTTCGGCACCGAAAATCGTGATGCGGAACTTACCCGGATCGCGGGCGAGGATTTCCTCGACCGCGCGGCACCCGGCCATGCCGTTACCGACGACGACGAGATGGGGCTGTGAGAGGTGGGGCTGTGAAGACATCAGATACGCACTCCCTGAATCGCGGCGCCCCAAGTGGTGCGCCAGCGATTCTTGACTGAAGTAAGGCCGGCCAGCGCGATGAGCGACAGGCCAGCAAAGATAAGGAAACCGGACGAGGCGCTGCCCGTCCATTGCTTGGCCAGGCCCAGCGACGAGGCAAGGTAGAACCCGCCGACACCGCCGCCAAAGCCGACCAGGCCGGTCATCACGCCGATTTCATGGCGGAACCGCTGCGGCACCAACTGGAACACCGCGCCATTGCCGATGCCCAGCGCCGCCATGACCACGAAGAACAGCGGGAACATCACGGCAAAGCCGATCGGTGCCATGCTGATGGCTACCAGCAGCACCGCAGCAGCGATATACACGGCCGACAGCGTCTTGATTCCGCCGATCCGGTCAGCCAGCGCGCCGCCAAAGGGGCGCACCAGTGATCCGGCGAAAACACAGGCTGCCGTGGCATAGCCGGCATTGACCGGGGTCATATCCAGTTCGCCCGTGAACCAGATCGGCAGCGACCCGGCCAGGCCGACGAACCCGCCGAAGGTGACGCCGTAAAACAGCATGAACCACCAGGCATCGCCTTCGCCCAGCATACGGAAATAGCCGAGGATGTATTCCGATGTCGTCTTGGCAGGCGGCTGATCCGGGCTATCCTTGACCAGTACCACATAGGCCACGAACACGATGATCAGCGGGATCAGCGCGAAGCCCAGCACATTGTTCCAGCCAAAGGCCTTGGCCAGCAGCGGCGCGAACAGGGCGGCGAAGACTGTGCCGGAATTGCCCATGCCGGCGATGCCCATCGCCTTGCCCTGATGCTCCGGCGGATACCAGCGCGAGGCCAGCGGCAGGGCGACGGCAAAGGCTGCCCCGGCAAAACCCAGGATCACCCCAACCGCGATAAGTCCCGGCAGGCTGCTGACGCCGAAATGCCAGGCCACGAACAGTCCGACGATGACGACGACCTGACCGATGGCTCCGGTGACCTTCTGCCCGATCCGGTCAACCAGGAACCCGTTGACCAGTCGCAGCACCGCTCCGGCCAAAGTCGGCACCGCAACCATGAAGCCCTTCTGGGCGGGGCTGAGGCCAAGATCCTTGGCGATGATGGGGGCCAGCGGCCCCAGCATGTTCCACACCATGAAGGCGATGTCGAAATACAGAAACGCCATGATCAGCGTGGGCCGGTGCCCCGATTGCCAGAATGTTTTGCCGCTCATCGGTTTGAGCTCCTGAACGATTGAAGGGAAATGACTTGACGGGCAGAGCGGTCGCTTGCTCCCCTCGCGCGCAAGACGCAGGGAGCATGACGACAGTGAAACTGGAAGGACGGTTGCAGGTATCGAGCGGCTTTGCGTCCGAGCAAGGCACGCGCTCCGATAATCAGGATTTCGTTGGCATTTATGACGGCACTGCAACCGAACGCCGCCTTCATGGAATGACCGCTGCTGTCGCCGATGGTGTTGGCGGCGCGAAGGGCGGCCGCGTTGCTGCCGAACTGGCGGTGCGGGCGCTGATCGAAGGGTTCTACGATCAGCCCGATACGATCGGTCCGGCCGCGGCGGTGCAGCGCGTAATGGCGCCGTTCAACCGCTGGCTGGCAGCCATGGGACGAACCGATGCGATGGCCCACGCGGCAACCACGTTCACCGCATTTGTCCTCAAAACCCGCAAGGGACATGTCCTGCATGTGGGCGACAGTCGCGCCTGGCATTTTCGCGACGGGCATCTGACGCTGTTGACCAAGGATCACACCCGCTCCCACCCGGATCAGCGGCACATTCTTTATCGCGCGCTTGGCATCGAGGAGCGGTTGCGGCTCGATCACCACGAGTTCGCGCTGGCCGAGCACGACCGGCTGTTGCTGACCAGCGACGGCGTCCACGGCAGCCTTTCGGCCCGACGGCTGGAAAAGTTGATGGGTGCGCGCAATTCGGCGGAGGCCGATGCGCAAGCGATCGTCGACGCGGCACTGGCGGGCGGCAGCCAGGACAATGCCAGCGCCATTGTACTCGATGTCGTATCGCTGCCCGCCGTCGATCATGACAGCGTCGCGGGCGATATAGACCGGCTGCCAATCCTCGGCCCACCCGACGAGGGCGACAGCATCGACGGGTACCGCCTTGATCGCTTGCTGTCTGACGGACGCTATACCCGCCTGTTCCGGGCGACCGACACAGCCAACGGGCAAGGCGTCGTGATCAAGTTTCCCAAGCCTGCGTTGCTTTCCGAAAGCGGGGCGCGGCTGGCCTTCGCCCGCGAAATTCTGGTGGGGAGCCGGGTATCCAGCCCCTTCGTAGGCGGCGTCATCGCAGTTCCGGCCGAGCGGCAGAGCCGGCTTTACGGGGTGCAGCCGTTCTATGACGGCATCACGCTGGAACAGCGCCTCGCCAGTTCGCTCAGCCTTGCCGACGGCCTGACTATCGCGATCCAGTTGACCCGGGCCGTTGCCGCGCTGCACCGGCTCGACATCATTCACCGTGACATCAAGCCGGACAACGTCATCCTGCTGCCTGACGGCGGGCTGAAGCTGGTCGATCTGGGGGTCGCCCGCCTGCCGCGCGTCGATGAGTTCGCCACCAGCGAAATCCCCGGAACGCCAAGCTATCTGGCACCTGAAATGTTCGCCGGAAACCTTGGCGATGAGGTGACCGACCTGTTCGCGCTGGGGGTCACGCTGTGGCGCGCCTTCGCCCGCTGCTATCCCTATGGCGAGATCGAGGCCTTCAGCCGTCCGCGCTTTCGCAAACTGGAAGCGCCAAGCAAGTCGCGCGGGGAATTGCCCGGATGGCTGGATTCCGCGCTGATGCGCTGTGTCGCCACCGATCCGGACGAGCGCTTTGCCGACGTGATTGAATTGCTGCGGGCGCTGGAAGGCGGCGCGGCGGTGGAACGGGTCGACTTGCGCTCCGTACCGCTGATGGAGCGCAATCCCGTGGGCTTCTGGCAGGTGGTATCGGCCCTGCTGCTGATCGCCCTGATTGTGTCGCTGGTCCACTGACGGAGCGGGTGCGCGGCGCACGCGAAAGGGTGCGTCGCGCCGAAGCGCCAAAGCCATCCCTCTCAACTCGTCGGCGTTCATCTTCAAATCCAGAAATACAAAAGGCCGCGCAGCCCGGAATCGAGTTCCGAACCGGCGGCGCCATTGCCTCAGCATCTCGAATGCAAGCTCCGCGTCAGTGCGGTGCGAGGTAGTATAGAATCGGAAAACGCCATTGCCTTCCGAACGCGCGCTAGATGTCGCCGGAAACGCAGGATGGCAAGCCCATTTTGCTGTACGCAATCGGCAAGCAGTTTCGCGCCGATTGCCAAAAATTGTCCGCCGCCAGAACATTCGGCGCAGATGGCGGCGTAGAATGGCGGAGCACTGGCCTCAGCGGCTCCCGAGGTTGCCCGCCGCCAGTTTCCAAAGAAAACGGTCTGGATGCGGCGCGAACCAGGCTCTCGGCAAAAGAGAACCTCTGGAACCTATGCGGAACCTAATTTCCGCCGCCAAGTTTCAGCGTTTCAAATCTTAGCGGATTTTCGCCAAAATCTGTTGAAATTCAGGAAAAGTTTGGTGGACGCACTTGGGCTCGAACCAAGGACCCGCTGATTAAGAG
>CAYFJH010000116.1:0-2875 GCA_964343385.1 uncultured Novosphingobium sp.
GAGGCGGGTGATCGAATCGAGCAGGATGACGACATCCTTCTTGTGCTCGACCAGGCGCTTGGCCTTTTCGATGACCATTTCAGCGACCTGGACATGCCGGGTGGCGGGTTCGTCGAAGGTCGAGGAGACGACTTCGCCCTTCACGCTGCGCTGCATGTCGGTCACTTCCTCGGGGCGTTCGTCGATCAGGAGGACGATCAGGAACACTTCGGGATGGTTGTCGGTGATCGCCTTGGCGATGTTCTGCAGCAGCACGGTCTTGCCGGTGCGCGGCGGGGCGACGATCAGGGCGCGCTGGCCCTTGCCCTGCGGGCTGATCAGGTCGATCACGCGGGCCGACTTGTCCTTGACCGTGGGGTCTATGGTGTCGAGCCGCAGCCGCTCGTTCGGATAGAGCGGGGTCAAGTTGTCAAAATTGACGCGGTGGCGGACTGCCTCGGGATCGTCGAAGTTGACGCTGATCAGGCGGGTGATCGCAAAATAACGCTCCCCGTCCTTGGGCGCGCGCACTTCGCCTTCGACGGTGTCGCCGGTGCGCAGGCCCCATTTGCGGACCTGGTTGGGCGAGACGTAAATATCGTCGGGACCGGCGAGATAGTTGGCCTCGGGACTGCGGAGGAAACCGAAACCGTCGGTCATCACTTCGATTGTGCCGATGCCGAGGATTTCCTCACCGTCTTCCGCCACTTCCTTCAGGATGGCGAACATCAGGTCCTGGCGGCGCAGCGTGCTGGCGCCCTCGACACCGAGTTCCTCGGCCATCTCGACCAGTTCAGCGGGGGTTTTCTTCTTGAGTTCTTTAAGATGCATTTTTCAAATTCCGAAACGTCAGGTCGGGGATGGCCGGCGGGCCTAAGGGCTTGGAGAAAGCAGACCTGGACAACGCGCCGCGCGCATCGCCCCTTGCCGGAGACGGATCGCAGATAGGCCCGCATGGAGCGGAGGTCAACCAAGCGGTGAACAGGAATGATTCCGGGACGCAGCCCCCGGCGCTCAGAACGGGCGGACGACCACCAGAACGACAATAAACGCCGCCGCGACGCCGGGCACTTCGTTGAGCATGCGCAGCTGCTTGCCGGTCAACCGCCGCTGGCCAAGCGCCAGCGAGCCAGCATAGCCGGCGAGCCAGACGTGGTAAGCGCTGAGGGCAAGGACAAAGGCCAGTTTGGCGTGGAACCAGCCTTGCTGGAACGCTCCCGTGGTCATCGCCAGGGCCAGACCCAGAACCCAGACCACGATCAACGAGGGCCACAGGATGATCTTGAGCAACTTGCGCTCCCGGTCCACCCACACGGCGTTTTCAGGCGAACCGGGCACGGCTTCCTGGTGATAGACAAAATAGCGCGGGAGCATGAACAGCCCGGCCATCCAGAAAATCACAAAGATGATGTGGCCCGCCTTGAGCCAGAGATAGGTCATCGCCAGAACCTGCTGAATCGGATCCACAGCGGTGTCATGCAAGGCGAAGGCGGAAGGAGCAAGGGAGGAATCTGGGGCCAGAGGCCCCAGACCCCGATAATTTTCGCTGCGCCCAGCCGCCACATCGCGTCGTAACGCAAGGCCGACATTCCTGGGGGGGCAGGGGCCATCGCCCTTGCACCATCTTTGACGTTCAATACTTCAAAGCGCTGCGCGCAGCCATATTCAGACCTTGTTTTCCCATTCGCGGACGACTTTCACCAGCCGCTCGACATGTTCGATCGGAGTGAACTGGCCGATTCCGTGGCCAAGGTTGAACACGTGCGGCCGACCGGCGAAGGCTTCGAGGACGCGCACGGCCTGGCGTTCCATTTCGGCGGTGCCGGCAAGGACGAGCAGCGGGTCGAGGTTGCCCTGAACGGGCATACCGGCGGGAAGTTCGCGCGCAGCCCACAAGGGGTCGATGGTTTCATCGATGCCCAGCGCGTCGACGCCGGTTTCGCGGGCGTAGGCGGGGAGTTTCTCGCCGGCCCCTTTGGGGAAGCCGATAATGGGGAGGTCGGGGCAGCGGGCACGCAACTGGCGGACGATTTCAGCGTTGGGAGCGATAACCCAGCGTTCAAATTCCGCCGGGGCGAGGCTGCCGGCCCAGCTGTCGAACAGCTGGACGGCTTCAGCACCGGCTCTGGCCTGGCCTTCGAGGTAATCGACGGTGGTGGCGACAATGGCGTCAATGATGGCCTGGAAGGCGGCGGGATCGCGGTAGGCGTAGGCGCGGGTTTCGTGCTGGTCGCGGCTGCCTTCGCCGGCGACCATGTAGGTGGCGATGGTCCAGGGGCTGCCCGCAAAGCCCAGCAGCGTCTTGTCAGGGGCGAGCGCGGCGCGGACGAGGGCGACGGTCCGGTAGATCGGCTCAAGGCGCTCAGGCACGGCCGTGAGGGCACTGAGCGCGGCATCGACGAGGCGCGGCGACATGCGCGGGCCTTCGCCGGCGAGGAATTCGAGATCCTGGCCCATGGCGTAGGGAACGATCAGGATGTCGGAAAACAGGATCGCGCCGTCAAAGCCGAAGCGGCGGAGCGGCTGGAGGGTGATTTCGGCGGCGGCCTCGGGATCGTAGCACAGGGCAAGGAAGCCGCCTTTTTGGGCGCGCAGCTCGCGGTATTCGGGGAGGTAGCGTCCGGCCTGACGCATGAGCCATAGCGGCCGCCGGGAAGCATTTTTTCCGCGCAAGGTGTCGAGCAGAAGACCGGGCATGCGAGTCCAATCCAATAACAAAGATTCTTAGATAAGGATTCTGAGGGTAGTTGGCCCTGTGGAAACCGGGGATTGCGCGCCCTTGCCTGAATTGTCCCGGCGTGAACAGGGGGAGCGGCGTACCGAATCGCGGGCCCGGTGCGTCAAGCAGGAGTTATCCCGGTTGGTTGCGCCGGCCCGTGCGCTGTTTGTAAGCGCG
>CAYFJH010000116.1:2885-5071 GCA_964343385.1 uncultured Novosphingobium sp.
ACAGGGGGAAGCGCGCACGCGACTCTGCATGGCGCGGGGTCAACTTGAAGTTATCCCTGTTGTCCCCAGCCTGTGGGATAAGGACTCGTGGTTGTTGGCAAGAGTCGGATCGGGGGGCCGGTTGCGGGGGGCGATTTGCGCGGCGAAGTTGTCACCGCGCCTGTCCCGTGGTTTATGCGCGGCAGTTTCCACAGGGCAGGAAAAGCACCCCTCGGTCATGACCCGGCTACACCTGCACCTGCTGTCGGACTCGACCGGCGAGACTCTGGAGATGATCGCCAAGGCAGCGCTTGCCCAGTTCGACGATGCCGATGTCATCCGCCATTTCTGGCCGATGGTCCGCTCGCAGCAGCACCTTGACCGCATCCTGGGCGAGATCGCCTCGAACCCAGGGCTGGTCCTGTTTACCCTGGTCAATGCCGAGACGCGGACCCGGTTGGAGGATCGCTGCCGCGTGCTGGGTCTGCCGGCCGTGCCCGCGCTCGATGCGGTGACCGAAGTGCTCGAGGACATGCTGGGCCAGCAGGCCAAGGCGCGGCCCGGACGGCAGCACATGCTGGACGAGGCCTATTTTGCGCGGGTCGATGCGATCCACTTCACCATTGCCCACGATGACGGGGTGGCGTGGGAGGACTGGGAGCAGGCCGACATCGTGCTGGCGGGGGTGTCGCGTTCGTCCAAGACGCCCACGTCCATTTATCTCGCCAACCGCGGCTACAAGGTCGCCAACATGCCGATCGTGGTGGAAAGCCCGCCGCCGCCCGAGCTCTACCGGCTAAAGCGCCCGCTGATAGTGGGGCTGACCACGGCGCCCGAGCGGCTGGTGCAGGTCCGGCGCAACCGGCTTCTGTCGCTCAACCAGTCACCCGCGACCGACTATGTCGACCAGGAGCGGGTGGCAAAGGAAGTGCAGTATGCACGGCGGTTGTTTGGCGATAACGGCTGGCCGGTGATCGACGTGACGCGGCGCTCCATCGAGGAAACTGCGGCGGCGATCATCAAGCTCTATAACGAACACAGGGCCAGCGGCGAACAAGCCGACGCCGGGGCCAAGCCGATATGATGGAATCGCCATGCTGATCCTTGCTTCGCAGAGCGCTTCGCGCCGCGCCATGCTGGAAGCAGCGGGGGTGCCGTTCATGGCCCTGCCGGCGCGGGTGAACGAACGCGCAGTCGAAGCCGGGCTGGCCGGGGAAGCGCCCGGCGCGGTAGCGACCGCGCTGGCCGGGGCCAAGGCGCTGGCGGTGTCGACGCTTCATCCGGCGCGGCTGGTGCTGGGGTCGGACAGCTTGGTGGTCTGCGCCGGGCGGCGGTTCGACAAGCCGGCGAGCCGTGCCGATGCGGCGGCGCACCTGCGGTTCTTTTCGGGCCGCGTGATCGAGTTGCACAGCGCGGCGGCGCTGGCCCGTGATGGCGCGGTGGTGTGGCAGGAGGCCGCGACGGCGTCGCTCCATGTTATTGATCTGTCGGAACATTTTATCGAGGATTACCTGGCGCACGAATGGCCGGAGGTGGCGGGCTGCGTTGGCGTGTTCCGGATCGAGGGGCGAGGGGTGCGCTTGTTCGAGAAGATCGAAGGGGATCATTTCACCGTGCTGGGGATGCCTTTGCTGGCGGTGCTGGGCGCGCTGCGCGCCTTGGGGGAACTGGCGTGATCCTGCCCCATCGACAAGGCTCAGGACAGGCTTACGCGGAAGTGATCGGTGATCCGATTGCGCAGTCGAAGTCGCCGCTGATCCACAATTTCTGGCTGGCTGAGCTGGGTATCTCGGGGGAATACCGCGCCTGTCATGTCCGGCCGGAGGGGCTGGCGGACCATATCGCGGCGCGGCGCGGAGATGCGGACTGGCGCGGGTGCAACGTGACAATGCCGCACAAGCAGGCGGTGATGGCGCTGCTAGATGCAGTCGATCCGCTGGCGGCGCGGGTGGGCGCGGTCAATACCGTGGTGCGCGGGAATGACGGGCGGCTGAGCGGGTATAATACCGACGTTTCGGGGTTTCTCGAACCGCTGGAGCCGCTGCTGGCGCAGGTCCACCTGTTCCGCATGGCGCGGGTGATCGGCACGGGCGGGGCGGCGCGGGCGATTGTCGCCGGGCTTGCCGATCACAAGTTCATGATTGTGCTGGCCGGGCGCGATCCGGCCAAGGCGCAGGCGCTGCTCGACGAACTGGCGCGCGGAACCG
>CAYFJH010000117.1:0-4906 GCA_964343385.1 uncultured Novosphingobium sp.
TCGCTGCGCCTCTTCATAGGCGATCACCTCGGAAATGCGGACCAGCGCACGGGTGAAGCGGAAATCGGTGACGTTGCCGTGGGCGTCAATCGTCAGATGACACGCCATCGCCGCCCGGTCCTCGCCCGCGCGCAGCGAGCAGACATCGGCCGAAAGCACCTCGGGCAGCATCGGCACCACCCGGTCGGGGAAATAGACCGAGTCCCCCCGCTTGCGCGCCTCGCGGTCCAGTTCGCCGCCCGGCCGCACATAGAAACTGACGTCGGCAATCGCCACCAGCGCGCGGAAGCCCCCGGCACCGTCCGGCTCGGCCCAGATCGCATCGTCATGGTCGCGCGCGTCCGACGGGTCGATCGCCACGACGGCCAAGTGCCGCAGGTCCTCGCGCCGCTCCTCGGACAGCGGCAGCTTCGCCGCCACCTTCGCCTCGTCCAACACGTCCGGGCCGAACACGTTGGGAATGCCGTGCTTGTGGATCGCGATCAGGCTGAACGCGCGCGGGGCCAGCGGGTCGCCCAGCACCGCGCTCACTTTCACCCCGGCGCGCGGACCCCGGCCAACCGGCTCGGCCAGCACCAGCTTGCCCCCCTCCGCGCCCCCCATGTCCGAAATCTGCACGGCATTGCGGACGCGCTTGTCCACCGGGGCCAGCCACCCCTTGCCCGCCCCGTCGATCTCGACCACGCCCAGCAGCGCCTCGGTCCGGTCGACCAGCTTTTTCATCGGATAGGCGCGCCATCCCGCCCCGGCTTCCTCGGTCCGCGACAGGACCCGATCCCCCGGCCTCAGCGCCGGCCCGCGCTGCGAACTGCGCGGGCCGGCGCGTGGGCCGCCTTTTGCGCCGCCCTCAACCATGCGAATGCGCGGCGGCGGGGTGGCATCGTCCGGTTGCCAGCTGTCGGGAATGGCAATCGCCTCGCCGTCCTCGATCTCGATCACGCGCAGCACGGTGACCTTGGGAATCCCCCCCATCGCGTGAAAGGCGCTGCGGTTGCCGTCGATCAGCCCCTCGTCGGCCATGTCGCGCAGCAGCGCTTTCAGCTGGATCTTCTCCTGCCCCTTCAGCCCGAACGCCTTGGCAATCTCGCGCTTGCCCGCCGGTTCGTCGGCGTTGGCGATAAAGTCGAGCACCTGCTGGCGCGTGGGGAGGCCGGGGGCGATCTTGGGCTTGCGGTTCATGGTCTCCAGCCTTGGCGGCAAACGTCCGTGCTGACAATGCGCGGCGGTGATTGCACCGGGCACAATGCCGCCCTAGGCTTGTAAAATCCTGATCGCGGAGCCAGTTCCAGATGCGCCAATCCCCCGCTGCAACGCTTCTCGCCGCCACCATGCTTGCCGCACCAATCTCCGCCGCCCCGTTCAAGCCCAACCCGTCAGACGTGTTCTCCGGCCATATCCTCGGCAACCCCGCCAGCGCGGCGGTCATCACCGCCCGCTGCGACGCCTACATGGCCGAAATCGCCCGCCTCCAGTCCGCGCTCGAAGCCGAAACCGGCCCAGCCACCATTGCCCGCACGCTTCAGCGCTATGACGACATCAACAACCTCATCGCCAACGCCGCCGGCGAATTCGTCCTCTACCGCGAGGTTTCCGCCGACGCTGCCCGCCGCGATTCCGCCGGGGCCTGCGAGGTAAAAATCGCCGCGGCCAACACGCGCCTCAACCTCTCGCGCAGGGTTTACGAACGCCTCAAGGCCATCAACCCGGCCAAGGGCGACGCCGCCACCCGGCTCTATCTCACCCGCTCCATCGGCGGCTTCGAACGCTCCGGCGTCGGCCTGCCCGACGCCCAGCGAGCCAAGGCACAGGCCCTCCAGGAACAGATCGCCGAGGCCGGCACCGCGTTCGACCGCGCCATCGCGGCCGGCCGCAAGACCGTCGCCGCCGCCCCTGCCGAACTCGAAGGCCTGCCCGCAGACTTCATCGCCGCCCACAAGCCCGGCCCCGACGGCAAGATCACGATCTCGACCGACTATCCCGATCTCGGCCCGGTCATGACCTATTCGACCAGCGAGGCCCTGCGCCGCCGCCTCTACGAAGCCAACATGACCCGCGCCTGGCCTGAAAACGACACCAACCTTGCCCGCCTGCTCAACCTTCGTCACGAATTCGCGGCGCTGCTCGGCCGCAAGGGCCACGCCGCCCTCGTGCTCGAGGACAAGATGGTCGATACCCCGGCCAAGGTCGAATCCCTCGTCACCGAAATGGCACAGGCCGCCCGCCCCGCCTCGGTCCGCGACTATGCCCGCAAGCTCTCGGTCTATCAGGCCAGCCACCCCGGAGCGACCGCCTTCAACGCGTGGGACAATGCGTTTCTCAGCCAGCAGGTTCAAAAGCGCGACTTTTCCTATGACCAGCAGGAAGCCCGCCAATACTTCGCCTATGACAACGTCCGCGACGGCATCCTGAAACTCACCTCGGACCTGTTCGGCGTCACCATCCGCCCGTGGCAAACCGAAAAATGGGACCCGTCGGTCGAAACCTACGAAGTCCTCGAAACACGCGGCCCCGCCAAGGGGCAGGTCATCGGCCGCTTCTACTTCGATTCCCACCCGCGCCCGGGGAAATACAACCACGCTAACATGATCAACCTGCGCCAGGGCGTTGCAGGCCGCGCTGTTCCGGTCGGCGCGCTGGTGATGAATTTCCCCGCTGGCAGCCACGCCACCGGCCTGATGGAACACGGCGACGTGGAAACGTTCCTCCACGAATTCGGCCACATGCTGCACCACATCTTCGGCGGCCAAACGGCGCGCTGGGCGGGGCAGAGCGGCGTCGCGACCGAATGGGACTTCGTCGAGGCGCCGTCACAGATGCTGGAGGAATGGGTCTTCGACTACGACACCCTCATCCGCTTTGCCGTCAACGCCAGGGGCGAGACGATCCCCCGCGCCCTCGTCGACAGGATGAACAAGGCTCGTTACTTCGACATGGGCATGGTCGACATGCGCCAGCTCGCCCTATCCAACATCTCGCTGCGCCTCCACCAGGCCCCCGCCCCGGCAGACCTCGGCGCCCGCACCCGCGAGCTTGACGCGCAATATAACGCTATCCCGCTACCCGCCTTCGCGCAGCAACAGGCCAGTTTCGGCCACCTCAACGGCTACTCTGCGATCTATTATACCTACCGCTGGTCCAAGGTCATCGCCGACGACATGTTCACCCGCTTCGCCAAATCCGGCCTGCGTGACCCGGCCACCGCGCTTGCCTACCGCAAGCTGGTCCTCGAACCGGGCGGCAGCAAACCCGCCGCGCAACTGGTGCAGGACTTCCTCGGCCGCCCGATCAGCCTCGACGCCTACAAGGCGCAGATGGCCAAGGATCAATAGCGTCAGACGTCGATGCGCTCCCAATCGAGGATGGCAGGCTCGGGCTGTCCTGAAGCGTAGGCGATAAAAGCGGCAAAGACTTCGTCGGGCAGGAAACTGCGATCTCGCTTCTGGCCAACACTGAGCAGGCGGCCCCACATTTCGGGTGCCTGCTCGGTTGCGCTTCGTGTTCTGAGATTGATGGCCCGATAGTGGCTTTCGCCGTCACCCTCGCGCTTTTCGATGACGAACCCGGCTGTGCTGCGGAGCGTTTGCAGATACCACTGGCTTGACTGGTTCGCGATGACGAACGGGTCGAGCGGCAACTGGTCGGCGGTCTCTATGGCCTGCCAGATCGTCTCCGCAGTGGCCTCCTGCGTTTGGGCATTCCATCCCGTATAGAGTTTCATCCTGACCTCCCATAAGCCGGTCGAATGCACTTTGCTCCAATTTCAGCCAGTCAGGGAGCAGCGTCGATCAATATGACCGCGCCACATAGATCGTCTCGACTGCCGGTTCGCCCGTAAACGGACAGGTCCCGGCCGGTACCTCCGCCCCCAGCGGCGTGTTGCGGATCGTCAGCTTGAGCGCCTTCAGCTTCGCCACCACCGCCTCCAACGCCGCCCCGGTCGGGCGTGACCAGCCCATCTCGACCCAGCCCGGATAGCGCTTGTTCTCGGCAAAGAACGCCGCCAGTTCCTCAAGCGTGGAAACCCCGCGCTCGATCTGCGCATCGCGCCGCGCGGTCGCCTCGGCGTGCAGCGCGGCCTGCACCGCTTCCAGTTCCCCCGCTGCCGCCGCAACAAAGTCCCCGCGCGCCATGCCGACAAAGTTGACCTTGCCGTCCTCGCGCCACAGCCGGTCGCGGCGCACCGCCGAAACCTGCCCGTTCGCCGCATCGCGCCCGCCAATTTCAAGGATCAGCGGCACGCCCTTCTTGACCCAGCCCCACCGCTTCTGCGTCGCCTTGCCCGGCCGCTTGTCGAGCAGGACCCGCGTCCGCTCGCCCAGCGCGCTCAGCTTCGCCAGTTCGCCGCGCAGTTCTTCGCAATAGGCCAGCAGCGCCGTATCGCCGTCGTCCTCGCGCAGCATCGGCAGGATCACGATCTGGTGCGGCGCGAGCGCCGGCGGCACGCGCAGGCCGTCATCGTCGCCATGGGTCATGATGACGCCGCCGATAAGCCGCGTCGAAACGCCCCACGAAGTCGTGTGGCACAGCGCCTGCTGGCCTTCGCGGTTCTGGTATTGAATGCCCGCGGACTCCGCGAAACCCGTGCCGAGGTAGTGCGAGGTTCCGGCCTGCAGGGCCTTGCCATCCTGCATCATCGCCTCGATCGAATATGTCGCCACCGCGCCCGGGAACCGCTCGTTCTCGGGCTTTTCGCCCGCCACCACCGGCATGGCCAGCACGTCCTCGGCAAAGGAACGATACATTTCCAGCGCGCGCAGCGTCTCGGTCATCGCATCGTCGCGGTCGGCGTGGGCGGTGTGCCCTTCCTGCCAGAGGAACTCGCTCGTCCGCAGGAACATCCGCGTGCGCATTTCCCAACGCACCACGTTGGCCCACTGGTTGATCAGCAGCGGCAGGTCGCGCCACG
>CAYFJH010000118.1:0-4883 GCA_964343385.1 uncultured Novosphingobium sp.
TGATCGCTGCGTTTCCTCCGGCATGGTCGGCGTGCCAGTGGGTGTTCCAGATCTGGGTGATCTGCCAGCCCTTGTGCCCGGCCTGGCTGAGATAGGCAGCGGCGTCGGGGGTGTCGATGCAGGCGGTTTCACCGCTTGCGGGATCGTGGAGCAGGAACCCGTAGTTGTCGCTCAGGCAAGGGAACTGATGAACTTCGAGCATCGCGGCCTTCCTCTCGAACTCCATGTAGGCAGCACACCGAAAAAGGAAAAGCCCGCCCGGTCAGCGACCGGACGGGCTTTTTCAGTTACCTTCGCGGTAAGCCCAAAGGCTTACTGCTTGGCTTACTGCTTGGCCTTGAGCGCGGCACCGAGGATGTCGCCCAGCGAAGCGCCGGCATCCGAGGAACCGTACTGTTCCACCGCTTCCTTCTCTTCATGGAGCTGACGCGCCTTGATCGAGAAGTTGGGCTTCTTCGAACGGTCGAAGCCGGTGACCATTGCGTCGATCTTCTGGCCGACCTGGAAGCGGTCGGGACGCTGTTCGTCGCGGTCGCGGCCAAGGTCCGAACGCTTGATGAAGCCGGTCGCGCCGTCGTCGCCAGCCTGGACTTCGAGGCCGCCATCGCGGACTTCGAGGACCGTGACGGTGGTGACTTCGCCGCGGCGCAGGGCACCGGTGCTTGCAGCGGTGGTCCCGGCAGCGGCCGGAGCGCCCTTTTCAAGCTGCTTCATGCCAAGGCTGATGCGCTCCTTCTCGACATCGACGTCGAGAACGATGGCCGAGACCTGCTCGCCCTTGCGGTGCAGCGCCAGCGCGTCCTCGCCCGAGATGCCCCAGGCGATGTCCGACATGTGGACCATGCCGTCGACGTCGCCGTCGAGGCCGATGAACAGGCCGAACTCGGTCGCGTTCTTGACTTCGCCTTCCACGGTCGAACCGACCGGGTGCTTGTCGGCAAAGGCTTCCCACGGGTTCTGGTGGGCCTGCTTGAGGCCGAGGCTGATGCGGCGCTTGTCGCTGTCGACTTCGAGCACCATGACGTCGACTTCCTGCGAGGTCGAGACGATCTTGCCGGGGTGGACGTTCTTCTTGGTCCAGGACATTTCCGAAACGTGGACCAGGCCTTCGATGCCTGCTTCCAGTTCGACGAAGGCGCCGTATTCGGTGATGTTGGTGACAACACCGCGCAGCTTCGCGCCGACCGGGTACTTGGCGGCGACGCCGTCCCACGGATCCGATTCCAGCTGCTTCATGCCAAGGCTGATGCGCTGGGTATCCTGGTTGATGCGGACAATCTGCACCTTCACTTCGTCACCGATGTTGATGACTTCGCTTGGGTGGTTGACGCGCTTGTAGCTCATGTCGGTGACATGGAGCAGGCCGTCGATGCCGCCGAGATCAACGAATGCACCGTAGTCGGTGATGTTCTTGACGGTGCCGACGATGATCTGGCCTTCGGCGAGGTTCTGGATCAGGCCCGAGCGCTGTTCGGCGCGGGTTTCTTCCAGAACGGCGCGGCGCGAGACCACGATGTTGCCGCGGCGGCGATCCATCTTGAGGATCTGGAACGGCTGGGGGATGTCCATCAGCGGCTGCACGTCGCGCACCGGACGGATATCGACCTGCGAGCCGGGCAGGAAGGCCACGGCGCCGTCGAGGTCGACGGTGAAGCCGCCCTTGACGCGGCCGAAGATCACGCCCTCGACGCGCTTGCCTTCGCCGAATTCGTTCTCGAGCTTGTCCCAGGCGGCTTCGCGGCGGGCGCGGTCGCGGCTGAGCATGGCTTCGCCGTCGGCGTTTTCAACGCGGTCGACGTAGACTTCGACTTCATCGCCGACCGAAAGGCCGTGCGGCTGGCCAGCCATGGCGAACTCGCGCAGGGCAACGCGGCCCTCGCTCTTGAGTCCGACGTCGATGACGGCCTTGTCGTTTTCAATGGCGGTGATGGTGCCCTTGACGACACGGCCTTCAAAGCCGCCGCTGGCGGCGCCGCCAAGCGATTCGTCGAGCATTGCCGCGAAATCGTCGCGGGTCGGGGTAGCCGATGAGGCCATGGATGGAGAATCCTGTCTTGTGTCGTTACCGGCCAGGCGGTTGGATCCGCCGGTCTTTTCTCCACGCTTCGCACCATGCGGGCGTGGGCCAAAAGGGCCGAACTGCCGTGACGGCCGAATACCGATCGCGGCATCCCAAAGACCGGATTCGGCCTGAAGGATCGGCGGCCCATAGGCGCGTCAGGTCTGTAACGCAAGGAAATTGGCGCTCAACGCCGGCCGATGCTGGCTTCTACAAGGCGAATAGCCTCGGCAATCGAGGCTTCGGCGGAAAGGTCGGAATTATCGAGCATCCGGGCGTCGGCGGCGGCCACCAGCGGGGCTTCCTTGCGCGAACGGTCGCGTTCGTCGCGCCGGGCCAGGTCGGCCTCGATCTCGTCCAGCGTCACCGGCAGGCCGCGCCCCTGCATTTCCAGAAACCGACGCTCCGCCCGGGCGTAAACGGACGCGGTAACGAACAGCTTGGCCTCGGCCTCCGGCGTGATCACCGTCCCGATGTCGCGCCCGTCCAGCACCGCGCCGCCCGGCTGCGTCGCGAAGCCGCGTTGCCGCTCATAAAGCGCCCGGCGCACCGCGGGATGGACCGAAACCCGGCTCGCCAGCGCGCCCGTTTCCTCGGTCCTCAATGCCGGATCGGCCAGCAGGGCGTCAGTAAACGCGCAGGCCGCCAGCGCATCGGCCGGATCGTCGGGGTCACCGCCGTTCAGCATGCACAGCTGGCCCACGGCGCGGTAGAGCAGCCCGGTATCGAGATGCGGCAGGCCAAAATGCGCCGCAAGTGCGCGGGCAATCGTGCCTTTGCCCGAGGCAGTAGGCCCGTCGACGGCGATGATCATTGCCCGGCCAGTCCGTCGAGCAGGCTCTCGAACACCGGGAAGCTCGTCCCGATCGGGCGCGTATCGTCGATTTCGACGCCGCCACGGCTGGCAAGGCCGGCGATGGCCATGCTCATCGCGATGCGGTGATCGAGATGGGTGGCGACCACCGCGCCAGCCGGCGTGCCGCGCAGGGGTTCGCCGCCAGAGCCGTCAATGATAAGGCCGTCCTCGGTCTCGGTCACGCAAGCACCGGCCAGTTCCAGCGCCACGCGCATGACCGTGATCCGGTCCGATTCCTTGACCCGCAATTCCTCCAGCCCGGTCGTGACGGTGCGCCCCTCGGCCAGCGCGGCTGCGACGAACAGCACGGGGAATTCATCGACCATCGCCGGAACCACCGCCGGATCGACCGCGATTCCCTTGAGCGCGGAATGCCGCACGTGCAGGTCCGCGACCGGTTCGCCACCAACTTCGCGCCGGTCCAGTTCCTCGATCTGCCCGCCCATCTGACGCAGCACGCCCAGCAGTGCGGCGCGGGTGGGGTTGAGCCCGACGTTTTCGATCACGAGGTCCGATCCGGGCACGATCAGCGCCGCCACCACGAAGAACGCCGCCGACGAAGGATCGCCGGGGACGACGATGGTCTGCGGCGTGAACTCGGCCTCGCCGGTCAGGCGGATGATCCGCGTGCCATCGGCTTCAACCTCTACGTCAAGTTCGGCCCCGAAGCCCTTGAGCATACGCTCGGAATGATCGCGGGTGGGGACGGGCTCGATCACCGTGGTGATCCCCGGCGTATTGAGCGCGGCGAGCAGGATCGCGCTCTTCACCTGTGCCGAGGCGACCGGCAGGCGGTATTCGATCGGCGCCGCGGGCGATGCGCCGCGCACCATCAGCGGCAGGCGTCCGCCCGGCGATGCGGTGAATTCGGCCCCCATCAGCGACAACGGTTCGATCACCCGGCCCATCGGGCGTTTTGACAGGCTGGCATCGCCCACGAAGCTGGCGGTGATCGCATGGCCGCTGACCAGCCCCATGAGCAGGCGCGTGGACGTGCCCGAATTGCCCATGTCGAGCGCGGCCTGCGGCTGGAGCAGGCCGCCGACGCCGACGCCGTGGATCGACCATTCACCTGCATCGGAGCGTTCGATGCTCGCTCCCATCGCGCGCATTGCCGCGGCGGTGGCCAGCACGTCCTCGCCCTCAAGCAGGCCGGTGACCCTGGTTTCGCCCAGGGCTAGCGCGCCAAGCATGATCGAGCGGTGGCTGATTGACTTGTCGCCCGGAACCCGAATCCGCCCTTTGAGGCCGCCCGTGGGGGCAAAGCGGCGGGGGCGCATCTGGGCGGGATCGGAATGGCTCACGAAACGGGGACTTTCTGGCAGGACTGCGAAATCGCGCGGCTTTTGACAGCGGGCGCGGCCTATGGCAAGGCGCGCGCCCTGTTGATGTTTCGGCGCTTGATTTCCGTGCCGGACGTTTCCATCAACGCGAACAGTTTTTTCGGCTCGGGCAAATGCGCCGGGCCAAGACGAGGAATTGCAATGGTCAAGCCTGAATGGGGCGCGAAGCACGGCTGCCCGAAGTGCGGCACCCGCTTTTATGATCTGGGCAAGGACGATCCGGTCAGCTGCATCGAATGCGGCTACAACTGGACGCCGGACCCGGTGCTCAAGTCCAAGCAGCCGATTCCCTACGAGGAAATCCAGAAGAAGCCCGAGGTCGCCGACGTTGATCTGGCGGACGAGGATCTGGATATCGACGAGGACGGCGACAGCCCCGATAACGACGTTGACCTCGGCGGCGACGACGATCTGGGCGTTGCGGCCGAAGCCGACGGGGACGTGGACGAGCATTGATTTTTTGGTCTTGCCAAGCGGGAAGGTGCCCACTAGAGGGGCCACCTTCCCGCCGCAGGGCGGTAAAGAAAAGCCGGTCTCCCCCGAGTATTCTTGGGTGGTCGGCTGGATGAATGGTTACGGGGCCTTAGCTCAGCTGGGAGAGCGCGTGCTTTGCAAGCATGAGGTC
>CAYFJH010000119.1:0-4865 GCA_964343385.1 uncultured Novosphingobium sp.
GAGCGCGGCGTCAATCGTCGGTCACTATGCTTTGGCATGGCTCCCTCCTCTCTCCTTGCGCTCGGTCAAAATCGGCTCCGTCAGGGTGGGTCAGATTTACCGCACGCCGCTCTAGAGGCGCGGGGTCCCCGGCGGGTTGAGGCGGCGGAACAGGCCGCCCCGTTCGCTCCACAGCACGAGGCCAAGGGAGGCCACGCCGGCGATGACGATGGCGTCGGACAGCGGGCGGGCCGTGCCGTCATAGGACTGGCCGATGGCGGCGGCGAGGAGCGCGGCGAGGCTGTTGCGCAGGAAGCTCTGCACCGAACTGGCCGCGCCGGCGGTGCGGGCGAACGGCTGGAGCGCGATCGAGCTGAAGTTGGCGCCGGTGAAGGCACCGCAGATCATGGTCAGGGTCATCAGGATGACGAAGGGCCACAGCGTCTCGCGCCCCGAGTGGGCATAGGCGAACTGGATCGCCGCGACGACGAGATAGAGCATCAGCGCGGTATGGGCGACGCGGCGGGCGCCGAAACGTTCGACGATGCGCGAATTGGTGAAGCTGGCGCAGGCCATGCACAGCGCCATGCCCCCGAAGAACAGCGGGAAAGCCGTGCCCGCGCCGAAATGTTCGCCGACCAGTTGCTGGCAGCTCTGCACGTAGCCCCAGATGATCGCCAGCGTGCAGCAGTTGGCGAAGACATAGCCGATCGAGGCGCGGGTGGTGACAACGGCGGCCATGTTGGCGGCGATGTTTTTCGCGTTGAGCGACTGGCGGTAGTCGGGATGCATCGTTTCGGGGAGACGCAGCGCCACCCATAGCCCCATGGCCATGCCGAAAATCCCCATCAGCGCGAAGATCCAGCGCCAGCCGGCCACCAGCAGCACCAATTGACCGAGCGAGGGGGCGAGCATCGGGATGACGAGGAAGATCACCGACATCAGCGATTGCAGGCTGGCCATGCGGTCGCCCTCGAAGCGGTCACGGATGACGGCGAGCGGGATCACCGCGAGGCCCGCGCAGATGAACCCTTCGATCAGGCGCAGCGCGGCGAGCACGGTGAAATCGGTGGTCACGGCGCAGGCGAAGCTGATCACGACATAGCCGGCAATGCAGCCGAGCATGACCGGGCGGCGGCCATAGCGATCGGCCAGTGTGCCGGGGATCAGCGAGCCGAGCCCGATGCCAACGAGGAACAGCCCGACGACGAGTTGGCGGCGGTTGGGATCGGACACGCCGAGATCGTGCGCGATATGGCCGAGCGCGGGCAGCATGAAGTCGATCGCGAGGGCCTGCAGCGACTGGGTAAGCGCGAGCATCAGCACCAGTTCGCGCATTCCGATGGGAAATGGCTGGGCGGTCGGGGCTGGCTGGGTATCGGGATTCGCCGGGGAAGACATCGGCTTGTCCATGCCGCGTGGCAGCAGGACTGGCTAGGTTTAATTGCGCCGCTATGATGGTGGGCGATGGGCGAAGCCGAGGGCGACGAGGAGGCGCAGGGCCTCAGGAAGATCATCCATGTCGACATGGATGCCTTTTTCGCGAGCGTCGAACAGCGCGACGAGCCGGCCCTTCGCGGGCTGCCGGTGGCGGTGGGCGGCGCATCGGCGCGCGGGGTGGTGGCGGCGGCAAGTTACGAAGCGCGGCGGTTCGGGGTGCGATCGGCGATGGCTTCGGCGACTGCCCTGCGCCTTTGCCCGGAACTGGTGTTCAGGAAGCCGCGGTTCGAGGTCTATCGCGCGGTTTCTCAGGCGATCAGGGCGATTTTCCTGGACTATACGCCGCGCGTCGAGCCGCTGAGCCTGGATGAGGCCTATCTCGACGTGACCGAGGACCTGCGCGGGATCGGTTCGGCGACGCGGATTGCCGAATTGATCCGGGCGCGGATCAGGGCCGAGACGGGCCTGACCGCGAGCGCGGGGGTTTCCTACAACAAGTTCCTCGCCAAGCTGGCGAGCGATCAGAACAAGCCGGATGGGCTGTGCGTGATCCGCCCCGGCGAAGGCACGCAGTTCGTGGCCGGGCTGCCGGTGCGGCGGTTTCACGGGGTGGGGCCGCGTTCGGCCGAGAAGATGGCAGCGCTGAGGATCATGACCGGGGCGGACCTGCGCGAGCGGGACCTGGCGTTTTTGCGGGCGCAGTTCGGGTCCTTTGCCGACTACCTTTACCGCGCGGCGCGGGGGATCGACCTGCGCGCGGTGCGGGCGGACCGGCCGCGCAAGTCGGTGGGCGGGGAGCGGACGTTCCACCACGACATATCGTCAGGCACGAGCCTGCGTGAGACGCTGGACAGCATTGTCGAGATCGTGTGGGAGCGGATCGAGCGGGCCGGGGCGGCGGGGCGGACGGTGACGCTGAAACTGCGGCACAGCGATTTCACCACGTTGACGCGGGCGCGGTCCCTGCCCCGCGCGGTGGCGGACAAGGCCGAGTTTGCGGCGATAGGGCACCGGCTGCTGGCCGACCTGTTGCCCCTGCCCCAGCCGGTGCGGCTGATGGGGCTGACGCTGTCGTCGCTGGAGGGCGCGGGCGCCGAGCCGGTCAATCCGGACGGGCAGCCGCTGCTGCTGTGATCCAGCCGGGCAGGCGTTCGGCCAGGCGCGGTGCGAGGCCTTGGGGAAGCGCATCGGGGGCGAAGAAGGCGGCTTCGAGAATTTCGCGCAGGTCGGGCCGGGGGTGGTCGGTGGTCCATCCGGCGACGAGGTGGGTTTCGTGCTGCGACAGCGGATCGTCGATCCGGGCGAGGAGCGCGGCGGCGTCGAGGCGGACGGCGGTTTCTTCCAGCACTTCGCGCGAGGCGCCGGTTTCAGGATCTTCGCGGCGCGACAGGCCGCCGCCGGGGAGCATCCAGTGGCCCGAGCCGTAGGAGTGGCGGATCAGCAGCACGTGGTCCTGCGCATTGAGCACCAGCACGCGGCAGCCGCGCACCCGCGCCCCGGACAGCCGCCACCAGCGCAGGCGCACCGCGTGGACGGTGCGCAGCGCGGCGATGTGGAGCGCTGGAGGCAGCAGGCGGTCTAGGCGAAGCACGTGACGGGTTGCCGCCGGGCCGCCAGCAGGCGCGCGACGGGGAGGTCGTTCGCGCCGAGCGAGGCGGCTTCGAACAGGGCGCGCTTGGCCGGCCCGCGCGCGACGAACATCAGCCGGTCAGCGTCGAGCAGCGCCGGGAAGGTCAGGGTCAGTCGGTCGAACGGAGCCTCGGGCGGGAGCGGATCGGGGGTGAGGCGGCGGATCATCAGCGGATCGCCAACCTGCGGATCGGTGTTGGGGAACAGCGAGGCGACGTGGCCGTCCTCGCCCATGCCGAGCCAGACGAGGGCGAAGTGCGGCGGGGTCAGCCATTCGCCGAGCGGCACGATCTGCGCGCCCGCCGGTTCGAGCAGGGCACGGATGCGGCCGACGTTGGAGGCGGGGTGGTCTTCCTCGACGATGCGGTCATCGCCGGGCCAGACCGCGATCCGCGACCAGTCGATCTGGCGGCCGGCGAGATCGCGCAGGATCGGGAACGGGGTCGATCCGCCGGGGAGCGAGATGGCGATGGCGCCCTCCCCCGCGCGGTCGAGCGCGACGACGAGCACATCCTCGATCCAGTCGGCGATGGCGGCGTCGGGTGCGGCGTCGATGATTTCTATGGACATGGAAACGAGCATAGCACCCCCGCGCCGTGGCCGGAACGGGGGTGCATTGGTATTCTGCGGTCAGGAAACCGCGTGGGATATTCGGATCAACTGACCGTCTGCGTGAGGAACCAGATGCGCTGCTGGCACTGGTCGGTCCAGTCATCGACCACGCCGTCGGTGGCGTTGTCGCCGGCCTCGCTCGCGGCCGCCTTGGCGGCGCGCAGGTCGGCGAGGAAGGTCTGGTTGCCGGCGATGAGTTCGCGGATCATCGCCTCCGGGGCGAGGCCGGTGTCGTTCTGGTCGGCGATTTTGGTGCGCGCGGCGATGGTGCCCGGCGAGGTCAGCGTGGGCGCGCCGTTCTTGCGCACACGCTCGGCGATGAGGTCGGTCAGCGCGAAGATCTCGGCGGCCTGTTCGTCGAACAGCAGGTGGAGATCGCGGAAGTTGGGGCCGCGCACGTGCCAGTGGAAGTTCTTGGTCTTGATGTAGAGCGCGAAGGCGTCGGCGAGCAGGCCGTTGAGGCTTTCGACCAATGCCTTGCTGGAGTTGTCACCCATGATCTGTCCCCTCGGATGGCGGCCGGGGCGGTCGCTTCGGGGCTTTATACGCGCAGACGACTAATCGGGTTCCTGAGGAAATTCGCGCTGCGTTATCGGCTTAGGCGATAAATTGCCATAAACCCATGAAAAACATGACAATCCCTCCGGCGCGGCGGAGCTGGCGGGCGCGCTTTCCGGTGGCGATGGCGGGGGCTGCCCAGCCGAGGGCGAGCATGGCCGCGCTGGCTGCCGCGCCGCCGAGCGCCGCCGGGACCGGCGCGGCGGTGGCGATACCGAGGGCGAGGACGAGGAACCGGGCAGCGTCGGTCAGTTGCTGGACGAACAGCACGAGCAGCGCGGCGAACAGCGAGCGCGTGGGTTCGGCCGGCGGGCGCGCGGCGGGCCAGAACAGCATCTCGCCCCCCGCGAGCACCAGCGCGAGCCCGGCGAAGATGCCGCGTGCGGGGGGCGCAATGTCAATGAGCAGGCGGAGCGCGGCGGCTCCGGCAAGGGCGGTAGCGGCGAAGGCGGAGAGGAGCGCGACGGCAAGCAGGGTGACGCGCTGGCCCTGAACGGCGGCGATATGCGCCACCAGCGCCTGATCGCGCGCGGCAATGCCGGCAACGAGCACGGCGAGGAAGGCGAAGAAGAAACCGCTCACCGCCCAGCCCTAGAGTCTTTTCCACTTACGTGGAAGCGGCACCGGCCCACTCCCCCGCCCGGCCA
>CAYFJH010000120.1:0-1487 GCA_964343385.1 uncultured Novosphingobium sp.
GCCCACCAGCCGCACCGTGTCGCGCGATCCATATTCACCGCTGGCGGAAAGGCTGGGATCGTCGGTTGGCGCGCGGGTGATGATGTTGACTACGCCGCCGATCGCCTGGCTGCCCCACAGCATCGATTGCGAACCGCGCACCACTTCGATGCGCTCGATATTGCCGGTCAGCAGGTTGCCGAAGTTGAAGCCGCCGCCAGGGCTGGATGGATCGTTGATCTTCACGCCGTCGATCAGCGTCACGGTCTGGTCGCTGTCAGCGCCGCGGATGTTGACCGAGGTTGTCGTGCCCAGGCCACCATTGGCCGAGATCGTGATGCCCGGTGTGGTTCGCAGCAGGTCGATCACGGCGACGGACTGGCGGGTTTCGATGTCCGCCCGGGTGATGACGGACGTCGATATGGCGACGTCGTCCACTTTCTGTTCGGTGCGCCCGGCGGTAACGACGATGGTATCCGCGTCTTCTTCGGCATAGGCCGTGGCCGGAACCGCGATGATGGTGGACAGGAAGAGCGCCTTTGCGGCGCCTCGGCGGAATACAGTCATGGGATGCCCCCTTCGATAACGATCAGAAGGGCCGCACGCGCAGCTGTGTCCGCAAAGGCAAGAACCCCTTCACGCACGACCCAGGCTCATGTCGCCGCGCGAGGAGTTTCCTCGTTCATACGGTGCATCCCGCCCGCATGAAGAACGACCGCTACAGGCAGGTCTCCTGGCTCTCGGGTCAACACTAGCCGCTTTACCTTCCCAGCCCGCAGGCCAGTGGCATAATCAAGCGGCAGCTCGCCGATCACAGTTGCGGGAGCAGCTCCGGCGTATGGAACGATGCCATCGCTGGCATGGATCCATTTTCCGGATTCCCTTTTGATCCCGTTCCCGGGAACCTGTAACGCGCCGCCTATGCCGCGGCGCGGCATGAAAGACAAGAGGTGGAAGTGACCGGAACATCGACTTTGATCCTGGGAGGCGCGCGATCGGGCAAAAGCCGCTTCGCCGAAGAGCGGGCCCTGGCCGCGCCTGGACGGCGGATCTATATAGCGACCGCGGAAGCGCTGGACGATGAGATGGACCAGCGCATTGCCCACCACCGCCTGCAACGGGGAGAGGGGTGGCTGACGGTGGAATGCCCGCTGGCGCTGGCCGATGCCATTACCGCCCACGCCGCGCCTGACGGGGTCGTGCTTGTCGATTGCCTGACGCTATGGCTCAGCAACCTGATGATGGCGGATGCCGACATCCCGGTGGAATGCGCGCGGCTTGCCGATGCGATTTTCGCCGCCCCCGGAACGCTGCTGCTGGTGTCCAACGAAGTCGGCCAGGGGATTGTGCCGGATAATGCACTGGCTCGCCGTTTTCGCGACGAGGCGGGGCGGCTCAATCAGGCGATTGCGCGCATTGCCGATGCCGTCTGGTTCGTGACTGCCGGCATTCCAGCGCGGCTGAAGTAGGCCGGATGAAGCGGGGCAACGAACATGAGAGCGCAGCTT
>CAYFJH010000120.1:1512-4852 GCA_964343385.1 uncultured Novosphingobium sp.
GGGGGGGGGGGGGGGAAGCACTCATGGGTCTGGACGGATCGAAGCTGCTCGCCGGACTGTTCGCCCTGAAGGGCTTGGTCAGACCGTGCTTGCCGCAGTTCCGAAAATGCCGAGAGGTCGGTATCAGTCGCGATAGACCACCCCCCATGCATTCTCGCTGTTTGGCTGCCAGATTCAGCTTCAGGAACCTGCTTTCGCGATCTTCGTGACCGTTCCGGCCTTACCGTCCCAGTCGATCTCGAAGTCCACCTTGTCGCCGACCTTGATGCCGGACAGCAGTTCCGGCTTGGCCGTAAAGCCCATCTTCATTGCGGGCCACTGAAGCTCGGCGATGTCGCCATGATCGAGGGTCACGACACCCTTGGCCGTATCAATCTCACTCACGGTCCCGATGCCTTTGCCGTGCATCATTTCCGTCGCCATCGGCATGTTGGACATGCTCCCGGAATTGGCAGCAGCAATCTCTGCGGGCTCAGGCGCTTCGGCATGCCTGTCGCAGGCGGCCAGCGATGCCACGGCCAAGAGGCTGGACGCAACAATCAGGGATATTTTCACTGCACTTCTCCTTCGGGTTTAATGCGGGGCGGCGTTTTGCGGCGCAACAGCAGATAGGCGGCCGGAATGATCAACATCGACAAGAGCGGCGCGGTCAGCATTCCCCCGACCATGGGAGCGGCGATCCGGCTCATCACTTCGGACCCGGTGCCGGTGCCGACCAGGATCGGGAAAAGCCCTGCAAGGATCACCGCGACCGTCATCGCCTTGGGCCGGACACGCAGCAGAGCGCCCTCGCGAACGGCGGCAGCGACATTACCGTCCTGACGGTCATCAAGCGCGTGTTTCAGATAGATCAGCATCACCACGCCGAACTCGGCGGCAACACCCGCCAGCGCTATGAACCCCACGCCGCTCGCGACCGACTGGTTGTAGCCGAGCCAATAGAGCAGCCACAGCCCGCCGGTCAGCGCGAACGGCAATGTGCCCATGATGAGTAGGGCCTCGTCCCAGCGGCGGAAGGTGAGGTAGAGCAGGGCAAAGATGATCGCCAGTGTGACTGGAACGACGATCTTCATCCGCTCGGTTGCGCGCACGAGGAACTCGAACTGGCCGGTGTAGGATACGCTGATCCCGGGCGGGAGTTTTACTTCGCGCGCGATTGCCGTCTGCATGTCCCCTACCAAGGTCTGAAGATCGCGCCCGCGGCCATCGACGTAGATCCAGGTGACGGGCCTGCCATTCTCGCTGCGCAACATCGGCGGGCCATCGCTGATCCCAACATCGGCAACGGTGCCGAGCGTGATCTGCTGTCGCGAGGGGGTGAGCACCGGCAGATTGATGATGTCATCGAGACTGTCGCGCACCTCGCGGGGGTAGCGCACGCTGATTGGATAGCGTGCCAGCCCCTCAACCGTCTGACCGAAGCTCTCGCCGCCGATCACGCCCGAAACGACCGCCTGGACATCGGCGACGTTGAGGCCGTAGCGTGCAGCTGCCGCGCGATTGATGTCGACATCGATATAGCGCCCGCCGGTGAGCCGCTCGGCCAGCGCCGAGGCGACGCCCGGCACGGTCTTGACCACCTGCTCGATCCGCTTCGATGTCTGGTCGATCTCGGCCAGGTTGGATCCCGCCACCTTGATTCCCACCGGGCTCTTGATGCCGGTCGCCAGCATGTCGATGCGATTACGGATTGGCGGGATCCAGAAGTTGGCGAGGCCCGGAACCTTGACCCGCGCATCCAGTTCCTCGATCAGTTTTTCCTGCGTCATGCCGGGGCGCCATTGGCCTTGCGGCTTGAACCGGATCGTCGTCTCGAACATTTCGAGCGGAGCGGGATCGGTCGCGGTATCGGCGCGGCCGGCCTTGCCGAACACGCTCTCGACCTCGGGCACGGTCTTGATCAGCCGATCGGTCTGCTGGAGCAGCATTGATGCCTTGGCGGACGAAATGCCGGGAAGCGCTGAGGGCATATAGAGCAGGTCGCCCTCATTCATCTGGGGCATGAACTCACCGCCGAGCCGCGTCATCGGCCATAGGCTCGTGGCAAAGATCAGCGCCGCGATCAGCAGCGCCTGCTTTGGCCGTCCGAGCACCCAGTCGAGCGCGGGACGATAGGCACGGGTCAGCCAGCGGTTGACGGGATTGGCGTCTTCGCTGGGGATTTTTCCCCTGATCAACAGGCCCATCAGGACCGGTATCAGCGTGATCGACAGCAAGGCCGCCGCCGCCATCGCATAGGTCTTGGTGAAGGCGAGGGGGGAGAACAGCCGCCCTTCCTGGCCCTGCAACGAGAAAATCGGGATGAACGAGAAGGTGATGATCAGCAGGCTGAGGAACAGCGCCGGGCCGACTTCGGCGGCGGCGTCGGTGATGATCCGCCAGCGTGTCGGGTTATCCGGCTCGCTGGCGGGATGGTCATGGTGCCAGCGTTCGAGGTGCTTGTGGGCATTCTCGATCATCACCACCGCCGCATCGACCATCGCGCCGACCGCGATGGCGATGCCGCCCAGCGACAGGATATTGGCGTTCAGTCCCTGCGCACGCATGACGATGAAGGCGATGAGGATGCCAAGTGGCAACGTCAGGATCGCCACCAGCGCCGAGCGCGCGTGCCACAGGAACAGCGCGCAGACGAGCGCGACGATGATGAACTCCTCGATCAGCTTGCTGGTGAGATTTTCCACCGCGCGGTCAATCAGGCCGGAGCGGTCGTAGGTAGTGACGACCTCGACACCGGGCGGCAGGCTTTTCTTGAGTTCGTCGAGCTTGGCCTTGACGCCCTCGATCACTTCGCGGGCATTCTTGCCCTGCCGCATGACAATGACGCCGCCCGCGACCTCGCCCTGGCCATTGAGTTCGGCGATGCCGCGCCGCATGTCTGGGCCGATCTGGACCGTAGCCACATCCCCCAGCATCACCGGAATGCCGCCCGCCGCCGTGCGGATCGGCACTGCGCGGAAGTCATCAAGTGTCTTGAGGTAGCCGGTGGCCCGCACGGTATATTCGGCTTCGGCCATTTCGACCGTGGCACCGCCGGTTTCCTGATTGGCGCGCGTCAGGGCATCGGCCACTTCGCTTGCCGTGACGCCATAGGCCGCCAGCTTCTGCGGATCGACCACGACCTGATACTGCCTGACCATGCCGCCGATGCTGGCGACTTCGGCAACACCGGGGACTGCCTTCAGCTCGTAGCGCAGGAACCAGTCCTGGACCCCGCGCAGCTGCGCCAGATCGTGCCGCCCGGTCTTGTCGACCAGGGCATATTCGTAAATCCAGCCCACGCCCGTCGCGTCCGGACCGAGCGAGGCTTTGGCCCCTTCGGGCAGACGGCTTTGCACCA
>CAYFJH010000121.1:0-4655 GCA_964343385.1 uncultured Novosphingobium sp.
AGATCGAGGATCAGCGGCATCAGCGTTTCGGCGACATAGCGCCCGCCGAACTGGCCGAAATGGCCGCGTTCGTCGGGCTGGGTGCGGAAGCTGTTGGGGGTCGCGTCAGTCATGCGCGGCGGATGGCAGAAGGGGCGCGCAATGTCCAGATTTGCCGCGTCGGGCCTGTTCTCCAAGGACCGTGGCTCGCGTGCAACAGTCCCGCACCTTCGTACCTATCCATCTGGATTCATTCATCCTGCCGACAGTTTCCGGGCCCTACCCGCTGCGTCGTCCCGACCAACGGGGCACGCAAATACAGGAGTATCCCATGCGCAAGTTCATCCTCCCGCTGGTCGCCGCCGTCGCCTTTGGCGCTGCCGCGACCCCGGCCCTCGCCAACGAAGCCCGCGTCGAAGCACGCGGCGGCGTCTACTGGCTGCCGGGCGCAACGGAAGGCGTCGCAGGCGTCGCTGCCGGCTATGACTTCGACCTCGGCCCTGCGGCCTTCAGCGGTTTCGAAGTTTCGGCCGACAAGATCCTGACCTCGAACACCAAGGCAGCCTTCGGCTTCACCGGCCGGCTTGGCGCCAAGGTTATCGGCAACAAGCTGTTCGCCGCTGGCGGCTACACCACCGAACCCTGCGACCTGTGCGAAGGCGCATGGCACGCCGGCGTCGGGGCGGAGTTTCCGTTCATGCTGAAGGCTTACACCAAGGTCGAATACCGCCACTACTTCAACGACAACGCGCGCGATTCCAATGCGATCATGGCCGGCGTCGGCATCCGCTTCTAAGGCGGCAACAGGGGCGTTCCGGCCACGGCCGGGACGTCCCAATTACCCCCGTGCGGCCAGGCAGAACGCCGCAATCAGTGCCGCGTCCTTGATCCCGGGTGCGGTTTCCACGCCCGAGGCGGTATCAATCAGCGGCGTCCCGGTGCGCAAGACGGCTTCCGCCACGTTGGCCGGGGTCAACCCGCCAGCCAGCCCCCAGGGCGCGCGGTCCTTCCACCCAGACAGCAGGCCCCAGTCGAAGGTCAGTCCCATGCCGCCGGGCAGCGTGCCCTTGGGCGTCTTGGCATCGAACAGGATCAGGTCCGCGGCATCCAGATAAGCCGCCGCGCGTTCCACATCGCCCGCCGCCGCGACCGAGATCACTTTCCACACCGGCAGGCCGAATTGCGCCCGCAATTGCGCCGCCCGCTCCGGCGTTTCCCCGCCGTGAAGCTGCAAGGCATCGAGCCCAGCCGCCACCGCCTCGGCAATCGGCGCGTCGGGGGCATCGACGAACAGGCCGACCCGCCCGATCCGCCCTGCCGCCCTCGCGCCCAGCACCCCGGCCTCGCGCGGGGTGACAAAGCGCGGCGAGGGGACGTGGAAATTGAACCCCACGTGATCCGCCCGCGCGGCAATCGCCGCGTCGAGCGCTTCGGGGGTGCGGATGCCGCAGATCTTGATCGCCAGGCCGGACATGGCCTGCCTCTTAGCCGATTGGCGGCGACAGTCGAGCGCCACCCTTCAGGGCATCAGTTCGAACTGCACGTTCACATTGACGGTCATCTGCAATTCGCCCGCCTGGACCGGCGAGGGCGCCGCCTCGGCCATGTCCATCGCCTTCATCCGGTACATCACCGGCTGCGGGGGTGACCATCCGCCATTCTCGCTGATCGAGAGGATGCGCGTGACGCGCAGGCCTGCCGCGGCGGCATAAAGATCAGCGCGGGCGCGGGCCTTCTTCATGGCCGCAGTGCGCGCTTCGTCTAGCGCCGGATCGGGGTTGTCCATCTCGAACGAGGGGCCGTTGACCTGGTTGGCCCCGGCGGTGACCAGTGTGTCGATCACCTTTCCATAGTCGCTCAGCCGCCGCTGGCGCACGGAAACCGAATTGTTGGCCTGATAGCCGATGATGCGCGGCTGGGGCGGGTCTATCGTCCCGTCAGGCAGGCTCCGCTGCTGCTGGTAGATCGGGTTCAGCGAAAGGTTGCTGGTCTGAATGTCGCGGTCGGCGATCCCGGCGCGTTTCAGCGCGGCGATCACGCGGTTCATGTCGGCGGCATTGGCGGCCAGCGCTTCCGAAGCGCTCTTGCCCTGGCTGACCACACCGGCATTGAACACGGCGAGATCGGGCGCGCGGGTCACCCGGCCATCGGCGGCAACCGACAGCAGCGTGCCGTTCGGCGCGACGGCCGGTGCCGTCTGTGCCACGACCGGCGAAGCAGCGGAAAGGGCGGCCGCTATGGCGGCGGCAGGCAGGAAATAGCGCTTCATCGTGTCCAGCTCCCGGTTGATCGTGGACGCAGGCTGCGCCCCCGTGGCTTGCGCGCCCATGAACGCACGTCAGTCAATCGACCCGGCGCTCCAGCACGACCATCGGCAGGTCGACCGGCCGGTCCGAAGGGTGGGGGAAAGGGCGGATTTCGCCGGTCCGGGCATAGCCGCGCCGCTCGTACCACGCGATCAATTCGGCCCGCCGGGCGATCACGGTCATTTCCACGCTATGCGCCCCCCACGCCTCGCGCGCGGCGGCTTCGGCAGCGGCCACCAGCCGCCGCCCCAGCCCGCTGGCCTGTCCCGAAGGATCGACGCAGAGCATGCCGAGATAGGCCAGCCCTGGTCCGGCCTCGCTTACTGTCACCGTGCCCGTCAGCGCACCGCCGCTGCCCTCGGCAACCAGCAGCCGCTGCGCCGGATTGGCGATCACGCCAGCCAGTTCGATGTCCGAAGTCCGCTCGTCATCGAGCAGGTCCGCCTCGTGGGTCCATCCGGCGCGGGCGGTGTCGCCGCGATAGGCTTTCTCCACCAGAGCCCGCAACGCCGAAACATCGTCAAGGCCGGCAGGGCGGATCGGCACCGGGTCCGTCATCGCTTCAAAGCGTGCCCTCGATCGCGCGGGCGGCGGCCACCGGGTCATCGGCGCGGCTGATCGGCCGGCCAATCACCAGCACGCTGGCCCCGCCGTCACGCGCGGCGCGGGGTGTCACCGCCCGCTTCTGGTCACCCAGCGCGGCGTCCGCGGGACGCAGCCCCGGGACCACGAAAAAGCCGTTCTTCCAGCGCTGATGGACTTCCGCTACCTCGTGCCCCGAACAGACGATGCCGTCGAGCCCGGCATCGCGTGCCAGATCGGCCAGCCTGAGCACCTGGTCATGCGGCGCGCCGCCAACCCCGGTTGCATTCAGGTCGTTGCCATCGAGGCTGGTCAGCACGGTCACCGCGACAACCTTGCAATGTTCGCCTGCCGCCGCCTTGGCATCCTCCATCATCGCCCGCCCGCCCGAGGCGTGGACTGTGACGATCGCCGGTTCGAGCACATGGATCGACTGCATGGCACCTGCCACCGTGTTGGGAATGTCATGCAGCTTGAGGTCGAGGAACAGCGGCAGACCGACCCTGGCCACTTCGTGAACCCCGTGATGGCCGTGCGCGCAAAAGAATTCGAGGCCAAGCTTCAGTCCGCCGACGTGCCCTTTCACCCTCTGGGCCAGCGCAACGGCGGCATCGAGACGGGGCAGGTCGAGAGCAAGATAAATGGGATTCATGAGGTTCCGGTTTCAATTCTCAGAAATACGTTCGGCTTCGACATTCGCCGCCGCGGCAGCATCAAGCTGGGTCGTGCTGAGCGAAGCCGTCGGCAGGCGCGCCACTGCTTCCAGCGCCGAAATCCGCCGCTTCATCCGCCAGCGTCCGGCCACATGCAACAACCACATCGGCACCAGCCCCAACAGGAACGATATCAACACCAGCGCCGGCAACCGCGTCTCCCAGATCAGGTTCTCCCAAATCTTGACCTCGATCGTGGTCCAGTTGTTGATCGAAAACAGCAGCAGGGCGACAACCAGCACCAGCCACACAATCGTGCGGATCACCTGCATGGCCTTGATCCTCCTGACCTCGTTCGGGCAAAAAACATTCTGCGACTTGTCGCGATGCTAGGGCGGTTTGACCGCGAAGGGAAGGGCCGCCACCAACCACCAGGGCGGCCGCCATTCTTTCCGCGTGCGCAGTGGTTCAGGATTTCATCGGAACAACGAGCCGGGCCAGGGGCAATCGCCCAAGGTCCCGGTCAGAAGCTGTTCTTGGCCTCGCGCAGGGCGGCGAAGGTCTGGACCGGATCGTGGCCGCCCCAGCGCTTCATCAGGGCGGGGTCGTCGGCGCGCAGGAAGGGGTTGGTGGCCACTTCCCGGGCGAGGGTGGTGGGGACGGTGGGCTGGCCATGCTCGCGGAGCCGGAACACGTCGGCAGCGTAGGAGGCAAGCGCGGGGTTATCGGGGTCCGCGTGGAGCGCGAACCTTGCGTTGGCGGCGGTATATTCGTGGGCGCAATAGAGCATGGTCTGCGGCGGCAAGGCGCGGAGGCGGCAGAGGCTGGCCCAGAACTGCGCGGGGGTGCCTTCGAACATGCGCCCGCAGCCGAGCGAGAACAGGCTGTCGCCGACGAAGGCTATCGCGGCGTCGGCAAGGTGGTAGGCGATATGGCCGTGGGTGTGGCCGCCCACGTCGATGATGTCAGCCTCCCACTTGCCCAGGCACACGACATCGCCCGCGCGCACGGCGTGGTCGACCACGGCAATCTTGGCGGCTTCGCCAGCCGGGGCATAGATCGCGCAGCCCGTCGCCGCCTTGATCGCTGCGTTTCCTCCGGCATGGTCGGCGTGCCAGTGGGTGTTCCAGATCTG
>CAYFJH010000122.1:0-294 GCA_964343385.1 uncultured Novosphingobium sp.
GCTCCACTGGGGCCCCCGCAAGACTCCCCAGCGCCGACCAGATGGCGGCCTTCTCCTCGGGGCCGACGGCCACGCCTTCATGCTGCAACCGACCTTCGAGCCACTCGGACGCCCAGGTGCGGTAACCCTCCTGGTCGATGCGAGCCAGCGGCTGGAAAGCAATCTCGCCGTCCGCGCCCAGGTCGTAGTGTTCGCCGCCCAGTCCCAGGATGGTGGCGCGCATCGAGCGCCCCATGTCGAAGGCGAAGATGCGGGAGCCGGGATAGCGGCGGAACTGCATCGCCAAGGTGGCCA
>CAYFJH010000122.1:304-4454 GCA_964343385.1 uncultured Novosphingobium sp.
ACCGACTTGCCCATGCCGATGGGACCGACCACCAGCGTGTGGCCCACGTCGCCGATGTGCGTCACCAGCCGGAACGGTGTCGCGCCATCGGTGCGCGTCACAATCAACGGCGGCCCATCGAGATGCGCATTGCGCTCTTGTCCGGCCCACACTGCTGATACCGGCATCAGGTGCGCCAGGTTCAGCGTCGAGATGATGGGCTGCCGCACGTTCGCATAGGCATTGCCCGGAATCGAGGACAGCCAGGCTTCCACGGCATTGAGCGTTTCCGGGATCGTGACGAAACCGCGGCCCTGGATGACACGTTCTATCCGGCGCAGCTTTTCATCGGCCACAGAAGGATCGGGGTCGAGCACCGTCACTGTGGCCGTGACGTAGCCGAAGGCGACTTGATCGCTGCCCAGCTCCTGCATGGCGGCATCGGCATCTGCTGCCTTGTTCGAGGCATCGGTATCGACCAGCGGGCTTTCCTGCTGGAAGATGGTTTCGCGCAGCAGCGCCACCACGTTCTTGCGCTTGGCGAACCACTGGCGGCGCAGGCGCGTGAGTTCCTTTTCTGCTTCGGACTTGTCCATGCAGAGAAAGCGCGTGGACCAGCGATAGGCGAAGCCGAGCCGGTTGAGGTCGTCCAGCAGCCCCGGCCAGGTCGAGGTGGGGAAACCGCGCACCGATGCCACGCGCAGGTGCTGGTCGCCCAGCATCGGCGCCAAACCGCCTACCAAGGCGGAATCGGCCAGCAAGGCATCGAGGTAGAACGGATGCTCCGGCACCGCCACCTGATAGCGCCGCGTCGAAACGGTTCCATGCAGATATGTCAGGGTCTGGCTGTCGTCCAGCCAGGCTATCTCCGGCATGACGCCATCGAGCAGGTCAAAGAAGCGATCCGTCTCCGAGACAAACGATTCCAGCCGCTCGCGCCAGTCCACGCCGCCCTGCGGCGTGTTCTCGTACAGCAGCTTGGCCGCGCGGGCGCGCGATTCCTCGGCGGGCAGGTACGCCAGCGTCAGGTGGTAGCTGCTCTCGAAGTGGCTATGGTCTTCCTCGAACGAGGCCCGGCGTTCTTCGTCCACCAGCCAGGACAGCGGCTCGGGAAACTCCGACTTCGGATAGTCGGCGGCGGTACGCCGCTCTGCTTCCACGAACAAGGCCCAGCCCGATCCCAGGCGGCGTAGCGCATTGTTCAGCCGCGCCGACGTGGCGATGAGTTCGCCCTGCGTGGCGCTGTCCAGGTCCGGCCCGCGAAAGCGCGCCGTGCGCTGGAACGAGCCATCCTTGTTCAAGACGACGCCCGACGCGACCAGCCCAGCCCAAGGTAGCCAGTCGGCCAGCAGCGCAGGCCGCTTGCGGTATTCAGCGAGATTCATCATGGCGTGTTCTCCTTGTCGGTCTCACACGTCGAGCAGCGGGCGGTGTTTGATGTGCCGGGCGAACACGGCCATGAACTGCGGATCGAGACGAGCACCCCAGACCGCCAGCGAATGGCCGACGATCCACAGCACCAGACCGGGAATCCACAGTTGCAGGCCCAGGCCGACGGCGGCGGCCAACGTGCCGTTGGCAATCGCCACGGTGCGCGGCGCGCCGCCCAGCAGGATCGGTTCGGTCAAAGACCGATGCAGAGGCACTTCAAAGCCGGAAGCGAACTCGATGTCGGCATTCATGCGACCACCGCCCCGCCCGAGAACGAGAAGAACGACAGGAAGAACGAGGAAGCGGCGAATGCGATCGACAGCCCGAACACGATCTGGATCAGCTTGCGAAAGCCTCCTGACGTATCGCCAAAGGCCAGGGCCAGGCCGGTGGAAATGATGATGATCACTGCGACGATCCGGGCTACCGGTCCCTGGATCGATTCAAGGATGGATTGCAGCGGCCCCTCCCAGGGCATGCTGGAGCCGGCGGCGTGGGCAGTCGTGGCTAGGCACAACATCAGCGCGGCGAGCACGGCAACGTGCAACACCATCCGCAGATGCGGATTTACAGAAAAGCGGGAAGTCGAAAAAACGGTGTGCGCAGGGTTACGGGTCATGGCAGTTCTCCAGGGGTGGTTGAGGAAGGGAGCGAAAGTGTCGGAAGCGGCGGCTGTAACAAAGGGAATGGCGGTGCCAGGGCGTCGTCGAGCTGGTAGCCGTGGCCATCGAAACCGACAACGCGGGCGATGGTCTGAACATGGCGGGCTCGGCCACGCCCGGCGATAAAGACAACGACATTCACCGCCTCGGCGATCAGCGCACGCGGCGGTGTCAAAGCGACTTCGAGGATCAGTTGTTCCAGGCGCAGCAGCGCGCCGTGGGCGGAACTGGCATGGATGGTGGCGATACCGCCGGGGTGGCCGGTGCCCCAGACCTTGATAAGGTCCAATGCCTCGCCGCCGCGCACCTCGCCGACGATGACTCGGTCAGGCCGCAACCGCATCGTGGCGCGTACCAGCTCGGCCATCGACACCACGTTGGCCCTCGTGCGCAGCGATACGTGGTCGCGGGCGGCACACTGAAGCTCCACGGTGTCTTCGAGCACCAGCACCCGGTCGCCGGTGGCGGCAATCTCGGCCAGCAAAGCATTGGCCAGCGTGGTCTTGCCGGTGCTGGTGCCCCCGGCGATCAGGATGTTCTGCCGCTCGCGCACCGCTCGGCGCAGGAACTCGGCTTGTTCCTCGGTCAGGATGCCGTCGGCGACATAGCACTCCAGGCCGATGATGCTCACGGCGCGCTTGCGCAGGGCAAAGGCCGGCCCCGGCGCGGCGGGCGGCAAGATGCCCTCGAAGCGCTCGCCCGTTTCCGGTAGCTCGGCGGTCAGCAGCGGCTGGCCGCGATGCACCTCAGTGCCGACGTGGGCGGCTACCAGCCTGATGATCCGTTCGCCATCGGCCTCGGACAGCTTGACGCCTGTTGGCGAGCGGCCCGACGACAGCCGATCAATCCACAAGGAGCCGTCCGGATTGAGCATGATCTCCACCACGTCCGGGTCTTCCAGCGCGGCGGCGATCAGCGGTCCCATCGCTGTGCGCAGCATGCGGATACGCCGGTCCAGCGAGGTGGCGGCGGATGACGGCGGCTTAAGCTGCAACTCGGGTGGCAACTTCGGGACGGCGCTCATGCTCCGTCCTCCTGCATGGCCGCTTCTGCCAGCCGAGTGGCATCAGGTTGGATTTCCTCGTAAACCTCCTTGACCAGACTGCGTCCGCGCAACACATGACGGCCAAGCTGTTCGATGAACTGCTCAAAGCGCGCCTTACCCTGTGCTTTCGCGGCTTCTTGATGGGTCTCCGGCACCGGCGTGCTGACGGTGAGGTAGTAGCGCACATACAGCGCCAGCGTCTCGATCAGGATGTTCTGGTCGCGCTCCAGACGCTCGAACTGGCGCGACAGCCGGTCCAGCCGTTTGGCGGTGGCCGCTTCCCGCTGGTCACCCGCGTCCGGCGACAACCAGGACGCCAGCGCCGCCGCGACGATAGACGACTTGGACACGCCTTTCTTGGCGGCCAGTTCGTCCAGGCGTTTGGCATGGTCGGGGTGAATGAAGAGGTTCAGGCGGGCTTGAGTCATAGCTGGATTCCGTCGTCAGGGTCGAGAGCGGCCAGCCGTGCCGTGCGCTGCAAGCGTGGGTCGAGCTGGGATGGGAGAGGAAGCGGAAAGTCGTCGTCATCAAGCAGCGACAGATCGCTGATCGACTGGTCGGGTTCGCGGCTGTAAGTGGCGACCTCGGACAGCTCCGGCTGCTGGCGCGGGCCGCCGTCATCGGCCGATTCACCCAGTCCTGCCGTGGTGGACGTGGCTGGCACAGTGGGCACAGCCAAGGCGCTCCAGTCGTCGGCGCGTGCCGCTGGCACGTCGGCGTAGCGCCCCAACGTCAACTTGGGAGGCGGCAGTACGCGCCGCTTAAAGTTGGCGTCAAGGTAGTAGCGCAGCTTCTTGGCCTTGATCGGTGCCTGGCCGGAGACCATCACCACCGATTCATCCGGTGGCAGTTGCATGACTTCGCCGGGAGTCAACAGGGGCCGTGCCGTCTCCTGGCGCGACACCATCAGGTGGCCCAGCCAAGGCGCCAGACGATGGCCCGCATAGTTGCGCTGCGCGCGCAGCTCAGTGGCGGTACCAAGAGTTTCGGAGATGCGTTTGGCGGTACGTTCGTCGTTGGTGGCGAAGGTCAA
>CAYFJH010000123.1:0-4394 GCA_964343385.1 uncultured Novosphingobium sp.
GGAGAGAGGAGGGAGCCATGCCAAAGCATAGTGACCGACGATTGACGCCGCGCTCGGCCAAAATCGGCCCGCCCCTCAAGGATTGCCACAGGAAGCCCCTCGGACAGCGTCGCCTTGCTTGGCCGGGCAACCAGCCTGACCTGCGCAAGTCTCTTTGCCGAGGCGCTTCCTGAGGCAATCAGGGTGGGTCAGATTTGCCGCACGCCGCTCTAGTTGACGGCGCGGCAGGGTCTGCCGCGCCGCCGTTGGCCGTTAGTGTGTGTTAGCGACGATAGGCCGTTCCGAGGCTGCCGCCTGAGTTTCCGCAAGAAATCTCGCAATAGCAGGACGGCAGGAGCCGCAGTTGGTTCCGGCGTTGAGGGCCGTGCCAATCGCTTCGACCGTGCCAGACCCATCGGCGACAATCGCCTCGCGGATCGTGTTCTCGCCGATGTTGAAGCACACGCAGACGATCGGGCCGCGATCGGGTTCCGGCTCCGCAGGCCGGCCGGCCAGCAAGGCGCTGGCGCTGTGTTCGGCCAGCCCGGCAAGCTGGTCAATGATCCAGTCGCGCGATGGCAGGCGGCCAGAACGGGTGAAATAAAGCGCGGCAGCCAATCCCCCCGCCGGGTTGCGCATGACGATACGGCGCGTACCGCGTGCAAGATCGTGCGCTTCGATGCGTTCGCCATCGGGCAGCAGGGCATCGACATCTATGGTGCCGATGCCTTCCAGTTCGACCAGCCAGCCCGCTTCCTGTCGCACTGCGGTCCAGTATATCGAGTCCGGCAGCGCCGGCTCGCGATCCGTGACCAGAAAGCCGCGCCAGTCACTGACGAATGGCTCCACCGCCGCCACGCTGTTCTTGAAACCGGGCTGGCCGCTGACGGGATCGTTCTGCGAACCGGGGAGAACATTGCACCGGCCCTGGCTCGACGTCCGGTCGGTCCAGTGCATGGGCACGAATACTTCACCGGGACGCTGTCCGTCGCTCACGCTCACGCGGAACAGCGACTGGCCATAGGGCGTGCGCACACTGGCCAGCCCGCGATCGGCCATATTCAGCGCAGCCGCATCGAGCGGGTGGATTTCAAGGCAAGGCTCGCGCCGGTGCTGCGAAAGCCGCGGCGACAGGCCGGTGCGCGTCATGGTGTGCCACTGATCGCGGTAACGGCCGGTGTTGAGCGTGAATGGATAAGCAGGATCGATTTTCCGCGCTGACGGCAGGGTCACCAAAATCAGCCGGGCCTTATGCCCCGGCGTGGTGAAGCGGAAATCCGCAAAGGGCGAGTCCCCGCCCCAGCGGCGTGGTTCCAGATCGTCATAAGCCTGACCGTCCATGCCGGCCCAATCCGACAGATCAAGCTTGCGGGCGCCGCCTTCAAATTCCGGGCCATTCTCGAAGGCCGTCTGGCGGCAGTATTCATCGAACACTTCGGCATTGCCCGACCAGTCGAACGCCGCGCCAAAACCCATGCGGCGGGCGACGTCGGCGATAATCGCCCAGTCGGCGCGGGCTTCGCCTGCGGGCGCGAACAGGGCGCGCTGACGGGAGATCATCCGTTCTGAATTGGTGACGGTGCCGTCCTTTTCGCTCCAGCCCTGCGCCGGCAGGCGGACATGGGCAAAGGCGCCGGTATCGGTATTCGCGATGCAATCAGACACCACCACCATCGGGCATTTCGCCAGCGCGCCGCGCACGAAATTGGCATCGGGCATGGAGACGGCGGGGTTGGTCGCCATCACCCAGACGAACTTGATCCGGCCATCGTCAATCGCCTTGAACATGTCCACGGCCTTGAGGCCGGGGCCGGTGCAGATGGTCGGCGAATGCCAGAAGCGCTGCGCCCGGCTGCGTTCCGCTGCGCTGAAGCCCATGTGAACCGCCAGCATATTGGCCAGGCCGCCCACCTCGCGCCCGCCCATGGCGTTGGGCTGGCCGGTGATGCTGAACGGCCCCATCCCCGGCTGACCGATCCGCCCAAGGCCCAGATGGAGGTTGATGATCGCATTGCCCTTGTCGGTCCCGCAGACTGACTGGTTGGCACCCTGGCTGAATAGGGTGACCATGCGTGGATGCTCGGCGACAAGGTCCGCCAGAGCGGTGAACACGGTCTCGTCAATACCTGCCGCGACCGGGCTTATCGCCAGATCGCCCCAGAAGCCGGCCGGCACTTCCACATGATCGGTCAGGAATTGTTCGTTTACCTGTTTGCGCAGGTGCATTTCGGCGAGCAGGCTGCGGAACAGCGCGATATCGCCGTCCGGTGCGATTTGCACGAACAGGTCGGCCTGCTCCGCCGTTTCGGTGCGGCGGGGGTCGATGACGACGATCTTTGTGCCGCGCGCCGCGCGGGCCGCCTCGATCCGCTGCCAGATGACCGGATGGCACCAGGCGGTATTGGAGCCGACCAGCAGGATCAGGTCAGCCTCTTCAAGGTCCGAATAAGAACATGGCACCACATCCTCGCCAAAGGCGCGGTTGTGGGCCGCGACCGCGCTCGACATGCACAGGCGGCTGTTGGTGTCGATATTGGCCGAGCCGATGAAGCCCTTCATCAGCTTGTTGGCGACATAGTAGTCTTCGGTCAGCAACTGGCCCGAGACATAAAAAGCGACGCTGTCCGGCCCGTGTTCGGCAATCGTATCGGTGATCGACCGCGCAACCAGATCAAGCGCGGTGTCCCAGTCCGCCCGCTGATCGCCGATGATGGGATGCAGCAGGCGGCCATCGAGACGAACGGTTTCGCCAAGGTGAGAGCCCTTGGAACACAAGCGCCCGAAATTGGCGGGATGCGCGGAATCGCCCTTGATGGTGACGGCATGATCGCCGGTCACCGTCGCGGCGATTCCGCAGCCCACCCCGCAATAGGCGCAAGTGGTCCGGATCGCGTTCACGCCGGCTTTCGTCACCCTTGGCCCTGCAGGGCTTCTGTCCGGCCGATGAAGATCCGGCCGTTGTCGATCTTGACGGGGATGACCGGCACGCAGCCGTCATCATCGCCCAGGGCGTGACCATCGATCAGCGAAATCCGCCAGTTGTGCAGGGGGCAGGTGACGGTGGTATCGTGAACGATACCCTCGCTCAACGGTCCCTGCTTGTGGGGGCACTCGTTAATCAGGGCATAGACTTCACCGTTGGCGGTATGGAAGATCGCAATCTCCTTGCCGCCCTGCACCGGCAGGGTGCGCGCACCGAGCGAGGGCAATTGATCAACCGGCCCGATATCGAGCCATTTTGCGGCATCCATTATTTCGCTCCCATGACGGCGAAGGGCCGAATTTCGGCGATGTGCTGGTGAATATGAGCCTCGGCGCCGGCAGCGCGCTGCGCCCACGGGTCTTTCTGCAGGAAAGTCTGGGCGTGGTGGAACCGCGCGGCCAGTGCCTTGCGGCCTTCCTCGTCCTCGACGACCCGTTGCTTGACGTAATCGAGCCCGACCCGCTCAACCCAGGGCGCGGTGCGATCAAGATAGCGGGCTTCCTCGCGGTACATCTGGATGAAGGCGGCGCAATATTCCATCGCCTCCTCCTCGCTGGTGACTTTGCACAACAGGTCGGTGCCGCGCAGGTGGATGCCCCCGTTGCCGCCGATCAGCAGCTCATAGCCGCTATCCACGCAGATCACGCCAAAGTCCTTGATCGTGGCTTCGGCGCAGTTCCTTGGGCAACCGCTGACGGCGATCTTGAACTTGTGCGGCATCCAGCTGCCCCAGGTCATGTGTTCCAGCTTGATGCCGAGCCCGGTCGAATCCTGCGTCCCGAAGCGGCACCATTCCGACCCGACACAGGTCTTCACCGTGCGCAGCGCCTTGCCATAGGCGTGGCCCGAAACCATCCCGGCGGCATTGAGATCGGCCCAGATCGCAGGCAAGTCCTGCTTCTTGATGCCGAACAGATCCAGCCGCTGGCCGCCCGTGACCTTGACCATGCGCGCACTGTATTTGTCGGCAGCATCGGCAATCGCGCGCAGTTCGTTCGGCGTGGTTACGCCGCCCCACATGCGCGGAACCACCGAATAGGTGCCGTCCTTCTGGATATTGGCGTGCATCCGTTCGTTGACGAAGCGCGACTGGTTGTCGTCCATAAACTCGCCCGGCCATGCGCAGAGCAGGTAATAATTCAGCGCAGGGCGGCAAGAGGCGCACCCGTCGGGCGTGGTCCAGTGCAGCGCCTGCATGACCTCGGGGATTTCCTTCAGCGATTTCTCGACAATGTTCCGCCGTACGTCCTCGTGCGTAAAGCTGGTGCATTTGCATATCGGTTTATTATCGCGTTCACCGGCATAATCATCGCCCATTGCGAGCGCGAGCAGGTTTTCGACCAAGCCCGTGCATGAACCGCAACTGGCCGACGCCTTGCAACCGCTGCGCACGGCATCAAGGCTGCCTGCCCCACCCGATATGCAGGCCATA
>CAYFJH010000124.1:0-4334 GCA_964343385.1 uncultured Novosphingobium sp.
AAATGTTAAAGATAGGCTACAAAGCGTCTGCGGAGCAGTTTGGGGCGCAGGAGTTGTTGGGATATGGGGTACTGGCGGAACAGGTCGGGATGGACTCGGTCTGGATCAGCGACCACTTCCAGCCGTGGCGGCACAACCAGGGCCAGGCGCCGTTCTCGCTGGCCTGGCTGGGGGCGCTTGGCGCCAAGACCGAACGCGTGCTCATGGGCACCAGTGTCCTCACGCCCACCTTCCGCTACCACCCCTCGATTGTCGCCCACGCCTTCGGCACGCTCGGCTCCCTGTATCCGGGGCGGATCGCGCTCGGCATCGGCACCGGCGAATCGCTCAACGAAGTCCCCTCCATGGGCATCGACTGGCCCGACCAGAAAGAACGCACCGCGCGCTTCAAGGAAGCCGTCGAACTGATCCAGAAACTGTGGCGCGAAGAACGCGTCACCCACCACGGCCAGTTCTACAAGACCGAGAACGCCACCATCTACGACCGCCCCCAGGATCCCGTCGCCATCTACATCGCCGGCGCCGGCCCCTTCATGGCCAAGTTCGCCGGCAAGAACGCCCAGGGCTTCATCTGCACCAGCGGCAAGAAATGGGATCTCTACACCGACACCCTGCTGCCCAATCTCGCCCAAGGACTGACCGACGCCGGGCGGCCCCAGGACGGCATCGACCGCCTGATTGAAATGAAAGTCTCCTTCGACACCGACTACGACCGTGCGCTACAGGACACCCGGTTCTGGGGCGCGCTTGCCCTCAAGCCCGAAGAGAAGATGAACGTCGAAGACCCGCTCGAAATGGAAAAGCTCGCCGACGCCCTGCCGATCGAGCGTTGCGCCTCGCGCTGGATCGTCAGCACCAAGCCTGAAGAGATCGTCGACAAGATCCGTCCCTATGCCGAGCTCGGCTTCAACCATCTCGTCTTCCATGCCCCCGGCCACGACCAGGCGCGCTTCCTCAAGCTGTTCTCGGAGCAAGTCATGCCGCTGTTGAGGAAGGAATTCGGTTGAGCCAAGGCCCCCGCCCCCTCCCGACCTCCCCCTCACGGGGGAGGCGACTCACTAGTTCGCTTCGCTCGAAGGAAAGAATTTTGCCGTGAATAGATTGCAAGCATTGAAACGTGACGGCCAGTCGATCTGGCTCGACTTCATCGAACGCAAGCTGATGGCCTCTGGCGAACTGGCGCGGATGGTCGAGGCAGACGGCATTTGCGGCCTCACCTCGAATCCCGCCATCTTCCAGAAAGCCATCGCCGGCAGCACCGAATACGATGCCGCCATCGCCGGCGTGTTGCAACAGGGCGACGCCGAACCCGCGGCGCTGTTCGAAGCGATCGCGATCGAAGACATCCGTCAGGCCGCCGACGTCATGCGTCCGGTCTATGAGCAGACGCAGGGCGTGGATGGCTACATCAGTCTTGAAGTCTCGCCGCATCTGGCCGCCGACACCGCCGGCACGCTGGAATCCGCGCGTCGTTTGTGGAAAGCCGTCGACCGGCCCAACCTCATGATCAAGGTACCCGGCACGCCCGCAGGCATCCCCGCGATGCAGCAACTGATCTCTGAGGGCATCAACGTCAACGTCACCTTGCTGTTCGCGCGCGACGCCTATCGCGCCGTCGCCCATGCCTACATCGCCGGCGTGGCAGCGCTGCTGAAATCCGGCGGCGATGCCAAGCGCATCGCCAGCGTCGCCAGCTTCTTTGTCAGCCGCATCGACGTCGCCATTGACGCCTTGCTGGAGCAGCAGCTCGCCACTGCCACGGATGCCAAGGAACGCGACACCTTGACTGGCCTCCTGGGCAAGGTCGCCATCGCCAACGCCAAGCTCGCCTATCAGGACTATCTGGAAATCTTCGACCGCAGCGAACGCTGGCAGCAGCTCGTCAACACTTCCGGCGCCCGCGCGCAGCGCCTGCTCTGGGCCAGCACCGGCACCAAGAATCCCAAGTACCGCGATGTGATCTACATGGAAGAGCTGGTCGGCGCCAATACCGTCAACACCGTACCGCCGGCCACGCTCGACGCCTTCCGCGACCACGGTGAATCGCGCCCGGTCATTGAACGCGATGTCGACGCCGCGCGCGCCGTGATGGCGGCATTGGACCAGCGTGGCATCTCGCTCGCGGCGGTCACCGACAAACTGCTGGTGGATGGCCTGGTGCTGTTCGCCGATGCCGACGACCAGCTCATGGCGGCGATTGCCGACAAGCGTCAGCTGCTGCAAAACGGCGCGGTCGCGTGCGAACAATACGCGCTCGGCGCCCTGCGTCCCGAAGTCGAGCGGACGCTCGAGGCTTGGCGCAAAAGCGGCGCCGTGCGGCGCCTGTGGGCGCGCGATGCCAGCCTGTGGACCGGCGGCGACGAAGCAAAATGGCTCGACTGGCTGGGCGAAGTCGACAAGATCAGCGCCGACGCGAACACCTTGCACACCTTTGCCGCCGACTTGCGCCAGCAGGGCTTCACCACCGCGGTGCTGCTGGGCATGGGCGGCTCCAGCCTCGGCCCTGAAGTGCTGTCCTTGGTGCTGGGCCCGGCGACGCCGGGCGCCAATCCCGACACGCCTCAAGGTCTTAATTTGCGCGTCCTCGACTCGGTCGATCCGGCGCAGATTGCCGCGCTGGAAGCCGACCTCGATTTCAGCAAGACGCTGTTCATCGTCGCCAGCAAATCCGGCAGTACGCTGGAACCGGATATCTTCTGTCGGCATTTCTTTAGCGCGGCCAAAGCCAGGCTGGGCCAAGCGGCCAGCCAGCATTTCATCGCCATCACCGACCCCGGCTCCAAGCTGCGCGCCTATGCGACGGCGCAGGGCTTCCGCCGCATCTTCGACGGCGAACCCGGCATCGGCGGGCGCTACTCGATCTACTCCAACTTCGGCATGGTGCCAGCGGCCTTGCTCGGGCTCGATGTCGCGAAGGCTCTGGCCGGCGCCAAACGCATGGTCAACAGCTGTCGGCCGAGCAACCCGCCGCAACAGAACCCCGGCGTGTTGCTGGGCGTGGCCCTGGGCGTCGCCGCCCAGGCCGGCCGCGACAAGCTCACGCTGATCGCCTCACCGCGGCTGGCGCCGTTCGGCGCCTGGGTCGAGCAACTGATTGCCGAATCCACCGGCAAGCTGGGCAAGGGCATCGTCCCGGTCGATGCGGAAACCATAGGTAAACCCGCGGTTTACGGCCAGGATCGGATCTTCGTTTACTTGCGCCTCGAAGGCCAGGTTGACGCGGCACAGGAGGCGCTGCTGCAAGCCCTGAGCGAAGCCGGGCATCCGGTGCTGACCTACACGCTGTCGGCGATCGAACAAGTGCACCAGGAGTTCTTCCGCTGGGAAATGGCGACCGCGGTCGCGGGCGCCGTGCTCGGCATCCATCCCTTCGACCAGCCCGATGTCGAGGCCGCGAAAATCCAGGCGCGCGCGCTGCTCGACGCGTACGAACGCGACGGCCAGTTGCCGCAAGCGCAGGCGCTGTTGCAGGAAGGCGGCTTGAGTTTCTATGCGTCGACCAACACCAAAGCCGGCAACGGCGTCGCAGGCGTTGACGTGCTGCGCGAGTTTCTGGCGACGCTGGGGCAGGGCGATTATTTCGCCATCCTCGCCTATCTGCCGATGCACGCGCCGCAGCAGGCGGCATTGCAAGCGATCCGGCGTCAGGTGCGCGACACCAGGAAGGTCGCCACCTGTCTCGGCTTCGGTCCGCGCTTTCTGCATTCGACCGGGCAGCTCTACAAGGGCGGCCCCAACAGCGGCGTGTTCCTGGTGCTCACCTGCGACGACGCCGAGGACATCGCCGTGCCCGATAGTGTCGCCAGCTTTGGCGTAGTAAAGTCCGCGCAAGCGAGCGGCGACAGCGCGGTCCTGGTGGAACGGGGGCGGCGCGTGTTGCGCGTCCATCTGGGCGCCGATGTCGCGGCGGGCCTCAAAAACCTGAGCAACATCGTGCAGGCGGCACTTACCTGACAACGCAGCACTGACCTGAACAACGAACTACTCGCCTGACAAACGAACTTAACCAACATCGATAGAGGAAACTGAAAAATGCAGTTGGCAATCTTAGGCTTGGGCCGCATGGGGGCAAACATGGTGCGCCGTCTGATTCGCGACGGCCACGACGTGGTGGTGTGGAACCGCGACTACACGAAGTGCGAAGAGCTGGCACTGGTCGGCGCGCGTCCGGCCAGGACCGTCGAAGACGTCAAGGGCATGCTGCAGGCGCCGCGCGCGGTGTGGGTCATGCTGCCCTCGGGCGACGTCACCGAAGCCATGGTGAGCAAGCTCGGCGGCCTGCTCGAAGCCGGCGACACCATCATCGACGGCGGCAACTCCATGTTCAAGGACGA
>CAYFJH010000125.1:0-4278 GCA_964343385.1 uncultured Novosphingobium sp.
TGGGCTGTCATGAGATCATGTCCTCGGCCCGCCAGCGGCGGCCACCGGCGGTGACTTCTATGCGGATCCGCCAGCGGCCCGCGGGGATGGTTTCCTGCGAGGTCAGGCCGGCATTGAAGTTGAGCACGCGGTCAGGCGCGCGGCCCAGAGGGTGCCAGGCCGCGCCGGCAATCTGCGCGCCCTCGGGCACGCCGGACAGCGTCAGGACGACATGGCCAGCGGCGTCGCGGCGGGCCGCTGCCTTCCAGCCGAGCTGCTCCTCGGCCCGGGCTTCATCGAGCCAGCGGTTGAAGTTCTGGCTGGCGACATAGGAATTCGCGACCACGACCCCCGAAAAACTGGAGCTGGCGAGGCTGGCCATGGTGAAGTTTACCGCGATGACGACGCCGAAGAAGGCGAACATGATGGCGGTCATGCGCCGTCCGGTGAACGGGCGGCTTTGCGTGGTGGGCATGGTCATCGGCTGTCTCCCTCGTCAGCTTCAGATTCGGAATCGGGTGCGGCGAACACGGCCCGGGCACGGTCTCCGCCGCCTTCGGCGTCTTCGGCCTTGAGGTCGAAGGTGAAGGCCTGTTCGCGCGTGCCGGCGGGCGCGGCGACATAGACGCGCAGCGGCAGGATCGCATCGGCGCTGACGGTTTCGTGCAGCACGCGGGCGGCCTGGTCGCGGGACATCGAGTCGGTCCACATAAGCGCGCCGGGCACGCCCTCGACGGTGATCGCCATCGGGCGCGGGCGGCTTTCCATGTTCTTGAGCTTGAGCGTCCAGGCATTGCGGACCGCGCCGTCGCTGAGCAGCATGAAGGGCGGGTTGCGATCCTTCTGCACGGCAAGGTCGATGTGCTTGCGGGTGCCCAGCGCGAACAGCAGCGCAGCGCCGATCGCCAGCCAGATGCCGAGATAGACCAGCGTTCGCGGGTGCCAGATCAGCTTGAGGTGCGGGGTCGGCGGGGCGCCAGCCTTCTCGCGCTTTGAATCCTCGAGCGTGGCATAGTCGATCAGGCCGCGCGGCCGGCCGACCTGCTTCATCACGCGGTCGCAGGCATCGATGCACAGGGCGCAAGTGATGCAGCCGATCTGCGCCCCTTCGCGGATGTCGATCCCGGTGGGGCAGACGGCGACGCACTGGTTGCAGTCGATGCAGTCCCCGAAAGCGGCATCGGGGGACTTCTGCGCGGCCTTGACGCTGGCGCGCGGTTCGCCACGCCAGTCCTTGTAGGTGACGATCAACGACTTTTCGTCGAGCATCGCGGTCTGGATGCGCGGCCAGGGGCACATGTAGACGCAGACCTGCTCGCGCATGAAACCGCCAAACCAGAAGGTGATCCCGGTGAGCACCGCGACAGTGGCATAGGCGACGGGCGCGGCATTGCCGGACCAGAATTCGCGGACCAACGTGGGCGCGTCGGCAAAATACATGATCCACGCACCGCCGGTCCAGAACGAGATCGCGAGGTAGATCGACCATTTGAAAGCGCGGCGAACGGCCTTGGACGCGGTCCACGGCGCGTTCTGGAGCTTGATCTGGGCGTTGCGGTCGCCATCAATGAAGCGGTCAACGTGCTGGAACAGGTCGGTCCAGACGGTCTGGGGACAGGCATAGCCGCACCATGCCCGGCCGACCGCGCTGGTAACGAGGAACAGGCCGATCCCCGCCATGATCAGTAGCCCGGCGACGAAGTAGAATTCCTGGGGCCATATCTCTATCGAGAACATGTAGAACCGGCGGTGTTCCAGGTCGATCAGGACGGCCTGATCGGGCGCATAGGGTCCACGGTCCCACCGCAGCCACGGGGTCACATAATAGATCGTCAGGGTGACGAACATGATCGCCCATTTGAGGCGGCGGAAGGTTCCGTCGATCTGCCGGGGGTAAACCCCCCGGCGTTTCTCGTACCATCCCTGCTTTACGGGATCAGGGTTGCGCATGGCTCATCACTGCGGAGCGGCCGCAGCGCTTTCCTCTGGTGCCGGAGCCGGGGCAAAGTCTTCGCCCCCGCCGAGCGAGTGGACATAGGCAGCGAGCATCCTAATCGTCACCGGCGAGAGGCGGTGCCCCCATGCCGGCATGACCCCGGCGTGGGCATTGGTCACGCTGGCGGCAACATCGGCCTGCGTGCCGCCGAACAGCCAGATCGCGTCCGCAAGGTTCGGTGCGCCGAACTGGCGGCCACCCTTGCCGTCGGGCCCGTGGCAGACCGCGCAGTTCGTCTCATAGATGGCCGCGCCGCGGTTGGCCGCCGCCCCGGCCGCATCCTTGATCGAAAACGCGCGGACATAGGAGGCGACATCGCCCACCTGCGCCGCCGGCAAGATGCCGTCGCGCCCGAACGAGGGCATGACGCTCTGCCGGGTCTGGTCATCGCCGGGGAAGCGGATGCCGTGGGTGATGGTGGTTTCGAGAGCCGCAAGATCGCCGCCCCACAGCCAGTCGTCGTCGTTGAGGTTGGGATAGCCCTTCGATCCGGCCGCGCCCGCGCCGTGGCACTGGACGCAGTTGACGCGAAAGGCCGCCCTGCCGCCAGCCACCGCCGCCTGCATCAGCTGCGGGTTGGCGGCAAGCTGGTCGATCGGGGTGGCCCCGATCGCGGCGAGGACACTGGCACGCCCCTTTTCGGCAGCGGCGGTTTCGGCGGCGAGGTCCCCACGGCTCGACCACTTCCACAGCCCGTCCGAAGCCTTGGCGACCCCCGGAAAAGCCGGATAGACCACGACGTAGGCGATCGAGAAGACGATCGATGCGTAGAAAGTCCAGAGCCACCAGCGCGGCAGCGGGTTGTTGAGTTCCTCGATGCCGTCCCATTCGTGACCGACGGTCTCGACACCGGTGGCTTCGTCGATTTTCTTCTCGGCCCCTGTTCCATTAGACATGTTCGTCGTCCTCAAAAATCATCGTCGCCGCAGACCGGTTTGCGTCCCTGGCTCCGGGGCGGAACGGCCATGCGCAGAGGCCCAGAAACACCGCGGTCATCACGACCAGCCCCCAACTGTCGGCAAGATGGCGAAGGGTGTCATACTGGCTCATCGCCCGGTCTCCTTCGCCAGATCCTCCTGCGCGGCGGCAGAGTTCACGTCGACCATGGTCCCCATGACCTGGAGATAGGCGACGAGCGCGTCCATCTCGGTCAGTTGGGCGGGATCGCCGTCAAAGTCGCGCGGCTGGGCCTGGGGCCAGCGCTTGGCGAGTTCGGTGGCATCGCCCATGCCGGCCTGAGCCTTGAGGTCGTCGCCGGCCATGGCGATCTGGTCGGCCGTGTAGGGCACGCCGACCGTGCGCAGGGCGTTGAGATCAGCCGAGATCAACCCTTCGGACTTGCCGGCCGGAAGGTCCTTGTCCTTGAGGAAGGAATACATCGGCATGATCGATTCCGGCACCACCGAGCGCGGATCGGCCAGGTGCTGGACGTGCCATTCGTCCGAGTAGCGGCCGCCAACGCGGGCAAGGTCAGGCCCCGTCCGCTTGGAACCCCACTGGAAGGGATGGTCGTACATCGATTCGGCGGCGAGGCTGTAGTGGCCGTAGCGTTCGACCTCGTCGCGGAAGGGGCGGATCATCTGGCTGTGGCAGGTGTAGCACCCTTCGCGGATGTAGATGTCACGCCCGGCCTGTTCGAGCGGGGTGTAGGGACGCATCCCCTGGACCTTCTCGATGGTGTTATCGATCCAGAACAGGGGCGCGATCTCGACGATCCCGCCGATCGTCACCACTCCAAAGGCCAAAAGGCCCAGGAGGGTGACATTGCGTTCGAGCTTCTTGTGGCCCGAAAGCGGCTCTTTTTCAGCAGCAGCAGTCATGGGAGAAGCTCCTTATTCGGCAGGAACGGCAGCGGCGGGGACCAGGGGGCGGTCCTTCGCGGCGTCGTAAGGTGCATCGCGCAGCTCGTCCTCGTTGCGCAGCGGCGAGCCGGCGACGGTCTTCCAGACGTTGACGACCATGATCACCGCACCGCCAAGGTAGAGCAGCCCGCCGAAGGCGCGCAGCAGGAACATCGGGTGGAGCGCGGCGACGGTTTCGACGAAGGAGTTCACCAGATAGCCGTCGGCGCCGTATTCCCGCCACATCAAGCCCTGCATGATTCCGGCAACCCACATCGAGGCGGCGTAGAAAACGATCCCCACCGTCGCGAGCCAGAAGTGCCAGTTGACCATGCGCAGCGAATAGAGCCGCGAGCGGTTCCACAGGCGCGGCGTCAGGTAATAGACGCAAGCGAAGGTGATCATGCCGTTCCAGCCCAGCGCGCCGGAGTGGACGTGACCGATGGTCCAGTCGGTGTAGTA
>CAYFJH010000126.1:0-4104 GCA_964343385.1 uncultured Novosphingobium sp.
TGCCTCGGTCCGGCTCGACATCCGCCGCACCGGCCAGATCAAGGACCGCGACGATATCGTCGGCAACGCCACCCGCGTGAAAGTCGTCAAGAACAAGGTCGCCCCGCCGTTCAAGCAGGTCGAATTCGACATCATGTACGGCGAGGGCATTTCCAAGATCGGCGAAATCCTTGACCTCGGGGTCAAGGCCGGGCTGGTTGAGAAGTCGGGCGCATGGTTCAGCTATGACAGCATCCGCGTTGGCCAGGGCCGCGAGAACGCGAAGACCTATCTCAAGGAAAACAAGGAAGTTTGCGACCGTCTGGAAGCTGCCATTCGCAGCCGCACCGATGGTCTCGCCGGGGAAATGATGACGGGTCCGGACGCGGACGACGACGCCTGATCCCCAAGGGATGAGCGCCGCCGGCCCCGCCCGGCGCGAACATCCGAAACGCACGACCGGCGCGAAGGCAAGCCTCCCCTTCGCGCCGGTCTTTGCTTTCAGGCCGCCAGTGCGGCCCGCGCCTTGACCACTTCGTCGGCGTGCTTGCCCGCCAGTTCGGCCAGGTGATCGAACCGCGCGGTGAACCCCGCCAGCCCCTGGCTGAGCGATCGCAGTTCGGCATCTAGCCCGTGCAGCGCGGCCTGCGGCAACAGCGCCTCGACCCGCTCCCACCGCGCCCATTCCGGGTGCGGCGAAAGCCCGAGGATCTGCCCCCGCCGCCCCGACAGCGCCGATCCCGCCTTGCTCCCGGTTCCCGCCGGGGTATCGACCGCCACCCGCATCACCGGCTCCAGCAGATAGGGCGCGGCCTGTTCCAGCGCCGCCGCCGCCGCCATCCGCCCGGCAATCCGGAACGCCAGTTCCGAACTGTCGACGGCATGGAACGAGCCGTCGGTCAGCACCACCTCCACGTCGACCACCGTAAAGCCCAGAGGCCCGCGTTCCAGCGCATCGCGCACGCCCTGCTCTACCGCCGGAATCCACTGTTTTGGCACCACCCCGCCGGTGATCTTGTCCGAAAAACGGAAACCCGCGCCGCGTTCGAGCGGGCGGATTTCGACCGTCACGTCGCCATACTGGCCGTGCCCGCCCGACTGCTTCTTGTGCCGCCCGCGCTGCACCGCGCTGCGCCGGATCGATTCGCGGTAGCCCACGCGCGGCGCGCGGCTTTCCACCGGCACGCCATAGCGCCGCTGGAGCCGGCCCAGCACGACGGCCAGGTGCTCGTCGTTGATCCCGCGCAGCAGGGTTTCGTGCGTCGCATCGTCCTGCGTCCAGTCGAGCGCGACGTCCTCCTCGCACAACCGGTGGAGCGCGGTCGACAGCTTGACGTCGTCCTTTCGCTCACGGGTAGAGATCGCCAGCACCGCGTTGCGCTCGGGCAGCGCCAGATGGGCGTTGCCCAGCAGTTCGGCCCCGGCCAGCGGCAGCAGTCCGCCGCAGCGCACCCCCTCCAGCCGTGCAATCGCCACCACGTCGCCGGCCTGCGCCGCTTGCTGCTTGGCAGTCTTCTCACCCTGCACGGCAAAGATCGCACCCGCGCGCAGCGCACCGGATGCCCCCGCCAGCTCGTCTCCTTCGGCAATCGGCGCGCCGAACACCCGGCCCAGCGCCAGCCGCCCCATGGCCCCGCCGCTCAGCACCTTGAACACCTGGAACGCCCCGCCCGAGGCAAGTCCGACGCGCTCGGCCGCATCCGCCGGTCCCGGCACTTCGTGGCGCAGAAGTTTGAGCAGCCGGTGCACCCCGCCGTCGCCCTGGGCCGATCCGAACACCACCGGCACCACCTTGTTCTGCGCCGTATCGGCGGCAAGGTCGGCCATCACCGTCGCCAGCGCGGGCATGTCGTCCGCCAGCAGTGCTTCGAGCAGCGCGTCGTCGAAATCGGCGAGTGTCTCGAGCAGCTGTGCCCGGTCCGCCTGTTCCTGCGCCGCCAGGTCCGCCGGCATGACAATCGCTTCGGACGGCGCGCCGGGCCGGTAGCGATAGGCCCGCTCGAGCGCGAGATCGACGTAGCCCGTAACCTGTTCGCCCTCGCGGATCGGCAGTTGCCTGAGCGCCAGCGGCTCGCGGCTCATCGGTTGCAGTTCTGCCATCAGTGCGTGGATCGCCCCGGCCCGCGCGGTCTCGATCTTGTTCACGAAAATCGCGTGCGGCACGCCCAGCTCGTCCAGCCTGCGCAGCACGGGCTCGACGAGCCCGGCGCGTTCCGGTGCCGGGTCGATGACCACGATCGCCAGGTCGACCGCGGGCAGGGCGGCAAGCCCGTCGACTGCAAAGGCCGCCGCACCGGGGACGTCGACCAGCACGAACCGGTCATCCATGTAATTGAAATGCATCAGGTTGAGTTCGGTCGAACCGCGCCGCACCCGGGCTTCGGCGCTGGTATCGCCCACTGTGTTGCCGGCCTCGATGCTGCCCTGCCGGGTAATCGCGCCGCTGCTGAACAGCAGGGCCTCGGCGAGTGATGTCTTTCCCGTGCCGGCCGGGCCGATCAGGGCTACGGCACGGGCCGGCCTGTTGCCGTTCGTGGTTCCATGTGCGGGGGTGTTGCCCATCGTTCGCTTCCTCTCTCATGCGAGGCGCGTCGGGCGCATGTCCGGTATCGGGCTCGCGTCAGGCGCGCAGTGGACAGGGGAGGGAATGGTCTGCCTCCGCATGGCGAGTCGCAAGTGCTTTCTGTCCAGACCGTCATGGAACAGCCGCGCCTCCCGAACATTTCATCGCGGTGCCGCCCAGCGAACTCATGGCCAGCCTTCGGGCGAAGGGCTCCCCGATCCCGGTGATCGTCAACAGGCACGGCGCGGCCGCGTCGAGCCTGGGCCGCAGGCTTGTCCCCGAAGTCACCGCCGCCTTCGCCGAAGCCGGGCTCTGCTCCCGGGTCGTGGCGGTTGCGGCCGATGCGCTCGCGGACGCGGTCAGGGCCGAAGACTGCCCGCTGGTCGTGGTCGGCGGAGGCGACGGCACGCTGGGCACGGCGGCACGCGTGCTGCACGGGACCGGCCAGGTGCTCGGCGTGCTCCCGCTTGGCACGCGCAACCATCTCGCGCAGGAACTCGGCATTCCCACCGACCTTTCCGGAGCCGCCCGAGCCATCGCCGCCGGCGCGGTCCGCCGAATCGACCTTGGCTGTGCGGGCGGGCGGGTCTTCGTCAACAACTGCTCGGTCGGCGTCTATGCCCGGCTGGTGCGCGAACGCGATCGCCAGCACGTGCCCCGATGGCTCGCCACGCTTCCCGCCGCATGGCGCGTCTTGCGCGCGCTCGATCTCCAGCACTTCCGCATGGCCTGGCGCGGGGTCGAGCATCAGCTGGAAACCCCGCTGCTGTTCATCGGCAACAACCGGTATTCGCTCAAGGCGGGGCATGTCGGCAAGCGCGCGAGCCTGTCGGACGGCACCTTGTCGCTGGCGGCGGTCGATGCGGCCGGCCCGCTCGCGCCGGCCGCGATGGCGCTGCGGATGGTGCTCGCCCGCGCCGACCTCCAGCGCGATTTCGCCGCGCTCGAGGATGTCGAGGAATTGACCATTTTCGGCACCCGCTACCGCGATGTCGCGCTCGATGGGGAGGTCGTGCCGCTGCTGTTCCCGCTACGCGTGTCGATCCTGCCCGGCGCTCTCCTGGTGATCGCCGGGCACCCGGACAGCGCCTGAACGGCACGAAATTCGCCAGCCCCGCGCGCAATTGCGCTTCTGCGCTTGTCGCCCGCGCGCCGCTGCCCTATCGGCTCGGCCATGAGCACGACCAACGAAATCCGCCGGTCCTTCCTCGAATACTTCGGCTCGCACGGGCACGATGTGGTGCAGTCTGCGCCGCTCGTCCCCTATAACGATCCGACGTTGATGTTCACCAACGCCGGGATGGTGCCGTTCAAGAACGTTTTTACCGGCCTTGAGACCCGCGCCACGCCCCGCGCCACATCTTCGCAGAAATGCGTTCGCGCCGGCGGCAAGCACAACGATCTCGACAACGTCGGCTATACCGCGCGCCACCATACGTTCTTTGAAATGCTCGGGAATTTCTCGTTCGGCGACTATTTCAAGGAACAGGCGATCACCCACGCCTGGACCCTGCTGACCAAGGAATGGGGCCTGCCGGCGGACAAGCTGACCGCCACGGTCT
>CAYFJH010000127.1:0-1374 GCA_964343385.1 uncultured Novosphingobium sp.
TCCACCCCGGCCACTTCCTCGGAGAACCGGACGCAGCGGGTGCACTGGATGCAGCGCGTCATCGTCGTCTTGATCAGCGGCCCCATGTACTTGTCGGTCACGGCACGCTTGTGCTCGTGATAGCGCGAGGCGCCCCGGCCATAGGCGACCGACTGGTCCTGGAGGTCGCACTCGCCGCCCTGGTCGCAGATCGGGCAATCGAGCGGGTGGTTGATGAGAAGGAACTCCATCACCCCCTCGCGCGCCTTCTTGACCATTTCGCTGTCGGTGCGGATTTCCTGGCCCTCGGCCGCCGGAAGCGCGCACGAAGCCTGCGGCTTGGGCGGTCCGGGCTTCACCTCGACCAGGCACATCCGGCAGTTGCCCGCGATGGACAGCCGCTCATGGTAGCAGAACCGGGGGATTTCCTTGCCGGCCAGCTCGCACGCCTGCAGGACGGTGGCGCCTGCGGGGACTTCGAGCTCTACGCCGTCTACTTTGAGTTTAGGCATTACGGGCGCCCCTCGTAGCTTGCCGGTTTGATGGCCTCATATCGCTGCCACAATCCCTGTGCCGCCAACCCCCGGATATCCTCCTGCCTGAATGACATCTTTGCACCTACGGGTACACAGCCGGACAAAGCCGGGGCCATCGCCTGGGCACTCGCCAATTCATCTGCCGAATTCCACTTGGTTCGCACCAGGCGATCAGCTCCGGCCGCATCACGCGCAACAATACAGTCCGCAAAAACGCTATAGGTTTGCGCCGCGATAAGCGCCTTATCCTTAGCGTAAAATATTCGGTCTGCGGTGGCGGCCGGGCCTGTTTCTCGCGGCAGCTTCACATTATCCGCAAGATAGCTTTGCTCAGCTAACCAGCGACGAATCAGGATCAGTTTGAATTGAAAATGCGTTTCCGCACTGGAACTCGCAACTGCTTCAAAGCATTCGTCGAACGAAAGGTACTTCGCATAGTCGTGAATTGATTTCTCGGTCGCGAAATCATCGCTATGGTGCAGGAAATAATCAGCTTTTTGTGGCGATCTTTCAACGGTGCATCTGGTTATGGATTGAAACGAATCCGCAATTGCCTGTCGCGGTACTTTAGTAACCTCCGGGCCAAACAGCGAACTGCTGCTGGCCGTGTCGTAGGTATACCATTTTTTTTCAAGCGGCTTTTTCGCGTAGACGGCGGATGCCACCGTCAATGCAGAAAATCCGATAACAAGAGCCCACCTCACTCCGCCGCCTCCCGCACGTTTTCGTCAATCCGCCGTTCAATCTCCGGCCGGAAGTGCTTGATCAGGCCCTGGATCGGCCACGCCGCCGCGTCGCCCAGCGCGCAGATGGTGTGGCCTTCGACCTGCTTGGTAACGTCGTGCAGCTTGTCGATCAG
>CAYFJH010000127.1:1384-4082 GCA_964343385.1 uncultured Novosphingobium sp.
GTGCCTTCGCGGCACGGCGTGCACTGGCCGCAGCTTTCATGCATGTAGAAGTGCGACAGCCGGCTGATCGCGCGGACGATGTCGGTGGATTTATCCATGACGATGACCGCCGCCGTGCCAAGGCCCGAGCCAACCGCCTTGAGCCCGTCGAAGTCCATCGGCGCGTCCCAGATTTCCGCCGCCGGCACCAGCGGCACCGAGGACCCACCCGGAATCACCGCGAGCAGGTTGTCCCGCCCGCCGCGAATGCCGCCGCAGTGCTTTTCGATCAGCTCCGAGAACGGGATGCTCATCGCTTCCTCGACCACGCAGGGCCGGTTCACGTGCCCGCTGATCTGGAACAGCTTGGTGCCCTTGTTGCCCTCGCGCCCGAACGAGGAAAACCACCCCGCCCCGCGCCGCAGGATCGTCGGCGCAACCGCGATGGACTCGACGTTGTTGACCGTCGTCGGGCAGCCATAAAGCCCCGCGCCCGCCGGGAACGGCGGCTTGAGGCGGGGCTGGCCCTTCTTTCCCTCAAGGCTTTCGATCATCGCGGTTTCTTCGCCGCAGATATAGGCACCCGCGCCGCGGTGGACGAACACGTCGAAATCATAGCCCGAACCCGCCGCGTTCTTACCCAGAAGGCCCGCCTCATAGGCTTCGGCGACGGCGGCAAACAGGGTTTCAGCCTCGCGGATGTATTCGCCGCGAATGTAGATATAGGCCGCCCGCGCGCGCATCGCATAGCCCGCGACCAGCGCGCCTTCGATCAGCTTGTGCGGATCGTGGCGGATGATCTCGCGGTCCTTGCACGAGCCCGGCTCGGATTCGTCGGCGTTGATCACGAGAAAACTCGGCCGGCCGGCCTTCGATTCCTTGGGCATGAAGGACCACTTCATACCGGTCGGGAACCCCGCACCGCCGCGTCCGCGCAGGCCCGAGTCCTTGATTTCCTGGATGATCGCGTCCTGCCCGCGCGCCATCAGGGCCTTGGTATTGTCCCAGTCCCCGCGCGCCTGCGCCGCCTTCAGGTTCCACGGCTGGTAGCCGTAGAGGTTGGTAAAGATGCGGTCCTTGTCAGCGAGACTCACAAGCCGACTCCCATTACAAAGGCCCGCTTACGCTGAGCCTGTCGAAGCGCCAGCGCGAACGCCGCGTGCGGGCCTTCGACAAGCCCAGGCCGAGCGGAACTGGGGGAATGGCCCAAGTGGGCAAGGAGGTTGCGGCTCATTACCATTCCCCCCGGTAATCGTGATTTTCCGAGACCATCGCGGCCAGATTGGTCGGCTCGCCCACCGGCTCGACCGTGTGCCGCCCCGGCTCCTGCGTCCCGGTCTTGGGGCTCCCGCCCTCCGCCAGCGCGTCGAGCACGGCGTTGAAGCGGTCCTCGGTCAGGTCTTCGTAGTTGTCGTCGTTGATCTGGACCATCGGGGCCGAAGCACAGTTGCCCATGCATTCGACCTCGGTAAAGGTCCAGAGCCCGTCCGCCGAGACGCCGCCGGTGGGCATCTGGCGCGATTTGCACGCGGAGATGATAGCGTCCGACCCGCGCAGCATGCACGGCGTGGTGCCGCAGACCTGCACGTGGAAGCGGCCCACGGGGATGAGGTTATACATGGTGTAGAAGGTGGCGACTTCGACCACGCGGATGATCGGCATGTCGAGCTCGCGGGCGACGAATTCCATCACCGGGATCGGCAACCAGCCCTGCGTCTGCGTTTCGGCGCCGACCTGGCGCTGGGCAAGGTCGAGCAGGGCCATGACCGCCGAGCGCTGGCGCCCCTCGGGATACCGCGCAACGATTTCCTTCGCCTTGGCCGCATTTTCGGCGGTCCAGGCAAAGCCGCCCCACCGGGCGCGCAGCTCAGGGGTGTCTGCTTCGAGGTGACGCTCAGCCATTTTGGCGCTTCCGCTTGAACCACACGTCCTGCGCGTAAAGGACCATTTCGAACCCGCCGATGGCCGAGATCAGCATCGGCAGGGTATCGGTGGTTTTTACGCCCAAGTACCCGGCGACGAAAAACCAGGCGGCGAGAGCCAGCCCGGTCAGCATCGCCCAGAGGCGCATCAGGTCAAATGTGGTCTTCACCGGATGAACTCCACGCGAGAGCATTTGTCGCCCTCGAAAGAATAGACTGCGATCACGTCGAACGGCTCGACCAGTTCGGAACCATCCGAAGCCGGGCCGCGCATCACGTGTTCGCGGAACAGGACGTAGGAGCCGATTTCCTGCGCCTGCACGATCTCGGCATGGTTCTGCGGCCACTTGGCGAAAGCGGCGGCAAGGCCCGAGCGCGTGCCTTCCTTGCCCTCACGCACAACCGCGCCGCGATAGTTCGCTTCGCAGGCATCGTCGGTCATGTACGAGACGTAGGTGTCCACGTCCTGCGCGTTATAGGCGGCGATCATGGCGCGGGCGGTTTCAATGTTGCTCAACGGTCGCACTCCCCGAACACCACGTCGATCGCGCCCAGAATGGCGGTCGCGTCGGGCAGCATGTGGCCCTTGGACATGAAGTCCATCGCCTGCAGGTGCGAGAATGCCGTCGGCCGGATCTTGCAGCGGTAGGGCTTGTTCGACCCGTCAGCGACCAGATAGACCCCGAACTCGCCCTTGGGGCTTTCGGTGGCGACGTAGACCTCACCGGCCGGAACGTGGAAGCCCTCGGTATAAAGCTTGAAGTGGTGGATCAGCGCTTCCATCGACTGCTTCATCT
>CAYFJH010000128.1:0-3776 GCA_964343385.1 uncultured Novosphingobium sp.
GCATACCGAGTGCTGCGTGATCCCGCCCAATTCCTTCGCGCTGGCGCGGACGGTCGAATATTTCCGGGTGCCGCGCGACGTGCTGGTGATCTGCCTGGGCAAGTCGACCTATGCGCGCTGCGGGATCATCGTCAACGTGACCCCGCTGGAGCCGGGCTGGGAAGGCCATGTGACGCTGGAGTTTTCCAACACCACGCCGCTTCCGGCCAAGATCTATGCCAACGAAGGCGCGTGCCAGTTCCTGTTTTTGCAGGGGAACGAGCCTTGCGAGGTGTCCTATGCCGACCGCGCGGGGAAATACATGGGGCAGCGCGGGGTGACTTTGCCCAAGCTGTGATCCGGTCCTTCGAGACGGCCTTTCAGCTTGCAGCTTCAAGGCCTCCTCAGGACGAACGGTGAAGGAATGGGGCGGACCGGGTGGTCCGCCCCTTTTTCGTGTCAGGACTTGGGGAAGGTGCCGGCAAAGGCGATTTCGGCCACCGGCTTGCGGGGGCTGGGCATTTCGCGTTCGCGCAGGCCTTCGGGCAGCTTTTCGGCCGGGGCCCGACGGCCGATGGCGATGGCCGCCTCGATCCGGAAACCGTCGGGCACTCCGAGCACTTCGCGGGCGCGGGCGAAATCGACCCCGGTCATGCCGTGAGTATGGTAGCCCAGCGCCACGGCCTGCAAACCCAGGTTCGACCAGGCAGCACCCGCATCGAAGCTGTGGCTATGGTTGGGGGTGGTTTCGGTGCCGACCCTGTTTTCCTCGGAAATGGCGAAGACCAGCACCGAGGCGTCCTTTGCCCATGACTGGTTGAACGGGATCAGCGCGGAGAGATAGTCGCCGAACAGCGCGCTGTTGCCGCGGTGGGCATAGAGGAAACGCCACGGCTGGTAGTTGGAAGCCGACGGGGCGAGGCCGGCAGCCTCGAAGATCACGTCGAGGTCTGCTTGCGGCAGGTCGCTGGCATCAAACGACCGGGGCGACCAGCGCTGGGCGATGAGCGGCAGGACGCGGGGATTGGCAGTGCGTGCGGACATTAGTGGTTACTCCTTGGAAATCGCGGGGCGATCGGCGGCGGCCGAACGGCAGCCGGCCGGGACCGGGTGGAAGAAGGCAGCAGTGCCTGCGGATCTGCGGACGGGCGGGGTGGCGGTCAAGGCGGTTGTCCTTCAGGCGGCGTCGACGAGGACGATTTCGGCGTCTGCCAGCGCGGTGATTTCGATGGTGTCGACACCGGTGATGGCGACGCCGTCGCGGGCATTGGCCTCAACCTCGTCTGCTCCCGCGCCGGCCCGGATGCGGCCGGTGGCAGGGACGAGGTAGAGGTGGCGTTCGGGCGACGCGGCATAGCGCAGGGTATCACCCGCCTTGACCAGCGCGCCGAGGACGCGGGCATTGGCGTTGATCCTGAGCGCGTCATCGCCCTCGATGCCCGAGGCGAGGACGGTGAAGGCGCCGGCCCGGTCATCCCTGGGGAAGGGCCGCGTGCCCCACGACGGGTCGTGGCCGCGCCGGTCGGGCATGATCCAGATCTGGAACAGGCGCGTTTCCTCGTCCTCGAGGTTGTATTCGGCGTGCTGGATGCCTGTGCCGGCGGACATCACCTGGACGTCGCCCGCCTCGGTCCGGCCGGAGTTGCCGAGGTTGTCGCGGTGCGAAATCGCGCCCTGGCGGATGTAGGTGACGATCTCCATGTCGCGGTGCGGGTGCGGGGGGAAGCCGGTCCTGGGCGCGATGGCATCATCGTTCCACACCCTGAGCGCGCCCCACTGGGTGCGTTCGGGGGCGTAGTAATCGGCAAAGGAAAAGTGGTGGTGCGCGTCGAGCCAGCCGTGGTTGGCGGCTCCGAGGGTGTTGAAAGGGCGAAGTTCGATCATGGCCTGTGCTCCTGGTTGAGCGGTGTTGAGGCGGAGATAGGGATTGCATGATGATCAATAAAGTCGGAGAAAACTGTTCAAGATGATCAGGAAATCTGAACAGTGGACGTAGGCCGCCCGACGCTCGACCAGCTCGCCATTTTCCTTGCGGTGCATGAGGAGGGCAGCTTCCACGGCGCGGCGCGGCGGATGGGGCGGGCGGTTTCGGCGGTGTCCTATGGGATCGCGGCGCTGGAGGCGCAGCTGGGCGTGACGCTGTTTGCGCGAGAGGGGTCGCGTCGTCCGCAGTTGACCGCGGCGGGCAAGGCGATCCTTGCCCATGCCCGCCGGGTCGGCGACGAGGTGGACGAGATGGTGGCCGGAGTGCGGGCGCGCGCCGAGGGGCTGGAGGCGGAGCTGGCGCTGGCGGTGGACGTGATGTGCCCGCTGGCGGCGGTGGCGGGCCTGCTGCGCGATTTCCAGATGGCCTTTCCCACGGTCGACTTGCGGCTCCACGTCGACGGGCTGGGGGCGGTGGTCGGGCTGTTGCTTGACGGGCGGGCGCAACTGGCGATTGCCGGGCCGGTGGCGCAAGGGCAGCCATTGCTCGACCTGGTGGCGTTGGGCGGGGTGGAACTGGTGCCGGTGGCGAGCCCCTCGCACGCGTTGGCGCGGATGGAGCGGATCGCGCCGGGGACCTCTCGGCAATATCGCCAGCTGGTGCTGACCGACCGCTCGCCGCTGACCGCAGGGCAGGACTTTGGCGTGCTGGGCGCGCGCAACTGGCGGCTAGGCGATCTGGCGGCCAAGCACGCGCTACTGCTGGAGGGGATCGGCTGGGGCAACATGCCGCGGCACATGGTGACGGGCGACCTTGCGGCGGGACGGCTGGTGGTGCTGGACCTGCCCGAGGGGAGCAGCGCGGGCTATCCGCTTTACGCCGGCTGGCGCAAGGATTGCCGGCCCGGACCGGCGCGGGCCTGGCTGCTGGAGGCGCTGACCACGCGACTGCCGCGCGAATGCCTTGCGGGCAAGCCGGAGGTGCCGGTGATTGCGGACGGCGACGCGGACGGCTAGGCGCGGGTTCATGATTACGCTTGGCCATGTCAACATTCGCACCGACCGGCTGGAGGAAACCTGCGCGTTCTATGAGCGGCTGCTGGGTTTTCGGCGGGGGGTGGCCGCGACCGTGCCCGACCCGACGCGCAACCTGTGGCTGTTCGATGCGGCAGGGAACGCCTGTGTCCACGTCAACGCCTTTCGCCCGGGCGAGGACCAGACGGCGGGGGTGGGCGCCAGTCTCAACCACATCGCGTTCAACTGCCCCGACCGCGAGGCGATGGCGGCGCAGCTGGCGGCGGACGGGATTGCCTATCGGGTGGGCGAGACGGTGGTGCCCGGCGTGGTGCAGTTCAACCTGCGTGATCCCAACGGCGTGGCGGTCGAGCTGACCTTTGGTCACGAGCGGCTGACGGCGGCGGCTCTGGGCATGGACATGACGGACACCGGCGCGGGCAGCTGACGATCGATCCGGCCCTTTTGCCGGCGGGCTGGATCGGGTGCGGACGGAGGACCTGTCTGCTGCCGATGGCCCGGCGGATCGCCTCCAGCGTCATCAAACGCAGGCGCGGATAACCGGCCGCACCCCCTTCGGCGACGACGAGCCGCACGCGCATTCGGGCTGAGCCGGAAGGACCCGCGCGGCGGGAAAAGGCCATTGCCACTTGGCCTCAGCGCCTGTAAAGGGCCCGCCTGCCCCGCCGTTTCGGCACCGGTCAGGCCGCTTTAGCTCAGTCGGTAGAGCACATCATTCGTAATTAGCGGGTCTCCGCTGGATTGCCGAGTGAAACCAACGGGATAGTGCGGCAGGGAAGAAGTTAAAAGGGCATTAGTAGGGTCTAGCCGCCTTAGCTCAGTTGGTAGAGCATCGCATT
>CAYFJH010000129.1:0-3761 GCA_964343385.1 uncultured Novosphingobium sp.
TGCGATCCGGAGACGTGGGTGAGTGGCTGAAACCAACGGTTTGCTAAACCGTCGTGCTGAGAATTCGGCACCGAGAGTTCGAATCTCTCCGTCTCCGCCAATCCGCCTTGAAATCATTATGTTTTTGCCCTTACTGGGCAACTAACCCATCAATCTCCCCATCAACAAATTTGCGGTTGAGCGGGCTGTTTCGCATGAAATTTCGTCAGCGATTTTCACGCGAGATCTGCGGACGGTTCACCGCCTATCAACGTACTCCATGTCGCGTCACCGCATGGTGTGACGCGCATGTCATCCCCAAATTTGTCAATTGGCCGCGCTGGCCGGGTGGTATCGTGCGCCAGTCGGCGATGAGTTGCGATTGGACTGACGGCACCCACTCTCGCTATAATTGGCGGTTCACGACGAGATCGGCGACGACTGCCGGATCGGCCAGCGTCGATAAGTCGCCCAAGGTCGAGGTCTCACCCTCGGCGATCTTGCGCAGTATCCGCCGCATTATCTTGCCCGAGCGGGTCTTGGGCAGGCCCGGCGCGAACTGGATCGCATCGGGCGTCGCAATCGGGCCGATCTCGCGGCGGACCCAATCACGAAGCTGTCGGCGAAGCCCCTCGTCGCTTTGTACGCCGGCGTTGAGCGTGACGTAGGCATAGATGCCCTGGCCCTTGATGTCATGCGGATAGCCGACGACCGCCGCCTCCGCGACGGCTTCGTGGAGAACGAGGGCGCTTTCCACCTCGGCTGTGCCCATGCGGTGCCCCGAGACATTGATGACATCGTCAACGCGGCCGGTGATCCAGTAATAGCCGTCCTCGTCGCGTCGTGCGCCGTCGCCCGTGGTGTATTTCCCCGGAAAGGTCGAGAAATAGGTCTGAAAGTAGCGGTGATGATCGCCCCAGACCGTGCGCATCTGGCCGGGCCAACTGCGCGCAATCACCAAGTTGCCTTCGGCGGCACCGTCCAGCACCGCTCCCTCGGCATCGACGATCTGCGGTTCGACGCCGGGCATCGGCAATGTCGCGCTGCCCGGCTTGAGAGCGGTGGCACCCGGCATTGGCGCGATCATCGCGCCTCCGGTTTCGGTCTGCCACCAGGTGTCGATGATCGGACAGCGCCCGTCGCCAACGACCGTGTGGTACCAGCGCCAGGCTTCGGGATTGATGGGTTCGCCAACGGTGCCGAGCAGCCGGAGCGAACTGCGATCGGAGGCCATTACGAAGTCGTCGCCCTCTTTCATGAGCGAACGCAGCAGCGTGGGAGCGGTGAAGAGCGTCTGGACCTTGTGGCGCTCCACAACCTCCCAGAAGCGGCCCGGCGTCGGCCAGTTCGGAACGCCTTCAAACATCAGCGTGGTGCCGCCATTGGCGAGCGGACCATAGACGATATAGCTGTGGCCGGTTACCCAGCCGATGTCGGCCGAGCACCAGAATATTTCGCCGGCTCGATAATCAAAAACCTGTTCATGGGTGAGCGCGGCCCAGAGGAGATAGCCGCCGGTGCTGTGGAGCACGCCCTTGGGCTTGCCGGTGGAGCCGCTTGTATAGAGGATAAACAGCGGATCTTCCGCGTCCATCGGCTCTGGCGCGCAGGCCTCCGGTACGCCTGCCGCCGCCTCATGCAGCCAGATGTCGCGCCCGGCGGCCATCGCCACCGGCGCGCCGGTGGCCCTGACGACGACGACCGTGCGGACGCTCGTGCAATGTTCGAGCGCCGCATCGACATTGGCCTTGAGTGGCACCGACCTGCCGCCCCGCCGGCCCTCGTCGGCGGTGATGACGATGCTGCTGTCGCAATCGGTAATCCGCCCGGCGAGCGCCTCGGGCGAAAAACCGCCGAAGACCACCGAGTGGATTGCGCCGATGCGTGCGCAGGCGAGGATCGCGACCGCCGCTTCCGGGATCATCGGCATGTACAGGGTGATCCGGTCGCCCTTGCGGGCACCGGCTTCCTTGAGCACATTGGCGAAGCGGCACACGCTTGCGTGGAGCTGGCGGTAGGTCAGGCTGCGCGCGGCCTCGGCCGGATCATCGGCTTCCCACAGGATCGCGATGCTGTCGGCGCGGGTCGCGAGATGGCGGTCGACGCAGTTGACGCTGGCGTTCAGCTTGCCATCGGCAAACCAGCGGATGCCGAAATCGGCCTCGGCGAAGCTGCTTTCGTCGGCGCGGGTGGGCGAAACGATCCAGTCGAGGCGGCGTGCCTGATCGAGCCAGTATTGTTCGCTGTCGGCAAGCGAACGGCAATACTCCGCCGTGCGCCGCGTCAGGTCAAACCGGGCGTTTGCGGCCCAGTCAGCGGGCACTGCATAAAGGTCCTCGGTCATCATTTTTCCCTCCTCGGCCCGTCTGGAGCCTGCGCGGCGCGGTCGGCCGGACCTGCCCCGTGTTCGCGGCCGGCTGCCTTAGATCAGTCGTATCGCGGTGCCGGACATGGCGCGGCGCTGCGAACAGGGCGGGGCCTCATTTCACCTGCGCCAGGAGCGGCACCATGCGCTTGGCGGCCAGCGGTGGCAGCTTGGCCGCGCGGACGGCCGCGAGATTGGCGGGTGCCTTGCCGACCTGGACCAGCGCCACCATCCCCATCGAAAAATGCGGCTTGCACTTGATCCCGTACAGGCCGGCCTTGCCGATCTTGAGGACCATTTCCTTGTTCATGCCGCCGATCGAATGGGCAACGCCGTCCGGCACCATGCCGACGATCGTTTCGGCGTTGTGACTCATGTCCGTTGGCACGAAATGGATCGCATCGCCCACCGCAGCTTTGACGAAAGCTGGCTCGAACACCATCATGCCGTCCTTGCCCGTGTTCTTCATGTGGACGATGACGTCCTTGGCCATGGCTGGCGACGCAGCGGCAAGGGCCGCACAGGCAATAACCGAAACAGCACGCATTCAAACTCTCCTCGCGGACCGGGATACCTTTCGCATATCCTGTCGCGACCAGATCACACGAAGCTGCGGGGGGGCGCTATTGCCCTTTGGTCCAATGGCGCAGCACTTCATCCTGGCTCATCCTCATCTCAAGGATTCGAACGCGGCGGCCACCAGTTGGCTCACCCGGAGTTTTTCAAGGAGACGGATGATGTTGCAGCAGGCCATCGAGCAGTTGAAGGGCGACGTCGTCATTCGCTCGAAGTACGACAATTTCATCGGCGGAAACTGGGTCGCTCCGGTGCAGGGCCGGTATTTCGACAATCCCTCGCCGATCACGGGCAAGACGGTCTGCACGATCGCGCGTTCGTCGGCCGAGGATATCGAGCTCGCGCTCGACGCTGCGCACAAGGCCAAGGACGGCTGGGGTCGCACCTCGCCGGCCGAACGCGCGATGGTCCTCAACCGGATCGCCGACCGCATGGAGGCCAAGCTCAGCCTGCTCGCGCTGGTCGAGACGATCGACAACGGCAAGCCGATCCGCGAAACCACCGCCGCCGACCTGCCGCTCGCCATCGATCATTTCCGGTATTACGCGGGCTGCATTCGCGCGCAGGAAGGTTCGCTGTCCGAGCTCGACCACGATACGGTTGCCTATCACTATCATGAACCGCTCGGCGTCGTCGGCCAGATCATCCCCTGGAACTTCCCGATCCTGATGGCGGTATGGAAGCTCGCCCCCGCGCTCGCCGCCGGGAACTGCGTCGTGCTCAAGCCCGCCGAACAGACCCCGATGTCGATCATGGTGTTGATGGACATCATCGGCGACCTGTTGCCGGGTGGCGTGCTCAACGTCGTCAACGGCTTCGGCGTCGAGGCAGGCAAGCCGCT
>CAYFJH010000130.1:0-3609 GCA_964343385.1 uncultured Novosphingobium sp.
TCGAAGCCCTGATCCACCTGTGCTCAGCCGTCATCAACTCACGATGAATCTCAACGGGCCCTAGAGTCTGTTTCAGTTTCACTGAAACAAAGTCTAGGGGAACAACGGCGGTGCCCGCGCGTAGCGGCAGGATGAACATGCGCATCCTGCCAGCCCTGCTGCTGACCGCCGCCTCGCTCTCCGCCCTCTCCCAGCCCGCAATCGCCCAGCCCGGCCCTGAAAAGCCCGAAAAGCCGATCACCCAGCGCGATGCCGATGCGGTCGACGTGCTGACCACGCCGGCGGGCGACCTCAACCTGCGCAAGGATGAAATCCCGCCCCTGCTCCTCGCCGCGCAGGACGATCCCTACTCCCTGTCCGGCCTGCGCCGCTGCACCGACCTTGCCGCCGAAGTCCGCCGGATCGACGCCGTGCTCGGCCCCGATTTCGATGTTGCAGAGGCCAGCAACCGCAAGATCCTCCCCGGCAGGGTCGCGCAGTCGGTCGTCGGCTCGTTCATCCCCTTTCGCGGCCTGATCCGCGAAATCTCGGGCGCGAGCGAACAGCAACGCCGCCTCCAGTATGCCATCTACGCCGGCAGCGCACGCCGCGCCTTCCTCAAGGGCGTCGGGCTCCAGCGCGGCTGCCCCTACCCCGCGCGTTCGGCCACGCCGCAAGTGCTGGCCCGCATCGCACAGGACACCGCCACCCGGCAGGAGCAGGAGGACCGCGAAAAGCCCCGCCGCTGAACTCAATACTTCTGCGGCGCGCCCCACACGATCAGCTTGACCTTGCGCCCCGCCGCCAGCCGGATGCCCCCCGGCGCGATGCCGTTGAGCACGCGGAACCGCTCGGCCTGCAGGCTCGGATAGGCCATCCGCGCCGCAAGGCTCGCCACGGTGTCGCTGCGCCCCACGCTCACCACGTCGATCACGCGGGGCCGCACCGCGCCAACCTCGGCATCGCTCATCCGGCGGAAACTGCCAACCAGCCCGGCAAGATCGCCCAGCCCGGTGCCGCCCGGCTGGATCACGGCAAAGGTATAGCCCACGCCCGGCGCGGCGGCGATCGCCACCACTGTCGCGTCCACCGCCTGCCCGTTTGAATTGGCCCTCACCGTCGCGGTCATCGCCTCCATCCCGTTCACCGTGGTCCGGGTCGGCGCCACTGCGGGCGCAGCCGCCGCGTTCTTGTTCAGCGCGGCGAACGTGCGCGTCACCAGCGCCGACAGGTTGCCGTCAAACCTGCCGCCGGTGAACCGCGCCTGCCCGCCCACCCGCGCGCCGGCAGCCGCCGAAATGGTCACCGCGTCGCTGCCGTTCGACATGCCATATCCGGCCGGGGCGGTGAACTGCAGCCTGCCCGCCGGATAGCGGAAGTCCTGCCCTTCGATCAGCCCCTGCGCCGGATCGTCGCCATAGATCATGCCTTTAAGCGAGGTCAGGAACACGTCGCCATTGCGCGCGCCGCCCGCTGTGCCCAGTTGCCCGGCGCGCTGCTTCGCCCGCACCACCCGCGCCGCCGGATCAGGGTGCGACATGGCCCAGCCCGGCGTCGTGCGGGTGTTGCCCGAAACCTTTGCGTCCAGCGCGGCCTGCGCCGCCAGGCTGCCCAGGATATCACCGCTGGTCGCCGCGTCGTATCCGGCCTTGCGCATATAGGTCACGCCAAGGTCGTCCGCCTGGAACTCGTCCCCGCGCGAATGGCTCATCACGTTGCCGACCACCAGCCGCTGGATGCCCGCCTGCCCCAGCTGCCCGCCGATCTGGCCGAGCGCGCCATTGCCCAGCACCGCCCCCAGCACCGCCTGCCCCAGTGTGCCGAGCAGGACGTTGCGCTGCGTTACCTTCTGGCGCGAATCCGAATGCCGCGCGGCGATGTGCCCGGCCTCATGCCCCAGCACGAAAGCCAGCTCGGCCTCGTTGTTCATCAGCGCGAGCAGCCCGCGCGTGGCGTAGACATAGCCGCCGGGCACCGCAAAAGCGTTGGGCACGCCCGAATTCAGCAGCTTGAAGGAAAAGTCCCGCTCGACCTGCGCGATGCCCGACTGCGCGGCGACCTTGACCCCGATCCGCTGTACCAGCGCGGACTGCGGCCCGGCATAGGCCCCGCCGTAGTCGGCGGTCAGTTGCGGGTCGGCCTTTGCGCCGGTCTGCTTGTCGCTGGCCGAGATCGACTGCGGCCCCGGCAGCGCCACCTGCGCCGCCGCCGGAAGCGCGCCCGCCGCCAGAACCAGCGCCAGCACGCCCGAAATAGTCCGTCCGATCATCACCCATCCCTCTTGTGGCCAGTGCGCCCCTTCGAGGCCCGACGATACCAAGGCGGAAACGATTGTCGACGGTGCACGGGGCGTTCAATTGTAAGTCTTGCGCAAGCAACGATTATTCCGGTCCACCGGCAATGCAGTCCCCGGATTCCGCGTGACTCGGCCCCCGCGTCGCGCCGTCCCCCGGGCGGCGTCCCCAGCACGCAAGAAGGAACTGCCGTGAAACTGACCACACTCGATGGCGGTTCACCCGACGGCCGGCTGGCGCTCGTTTCCGCAGATGGCACCGTCGCCGTCCTCGCCGGCGATGCATAAGCCTTCAGTCCGCCCCCGCGACCAGCAGCCGCCCGTAAAGCGGCTGCACCGGCCGGGCATTGTCGCCCACGATCGCGTGGATCGCGGCGATCTGCCCGGCGCTGGCGGTGGCGCGGTGCGTGGCGACGTGCCACCGCACCCCTTCCGTGCAAGGCGGCGTGGTCAACGACCCTTCATAGCGCCAGACCGCAAGATTTGCCGGCAACAACCGCGCCGGATCGAACGTCACCCCCGCCACCGCGCGCGGCCCCTGTTCATGGCGCGGCCCCTGTTCATGGCGCGGAGAGGCCTTGATCACCTTGTCGAGTTCCGGATTGTGCAGCCCCTCCTCGAACAGCACCCCCAGCACGGCCAGGGTGCCGGCATGGTCGACGTGCACGAAATGGGCGACCATCGGATAGGGAATGCCGTAAACCGTCTCCTCCGACGGCGTATGGAAATGCATCTGCACCAGCTTGTAACGGCTGATTCCGCTGGTCAAAACCGACCCTTCGGGAAAGTTCACCTGCACCGTGTGGCCGTTGTTCAGCACGCTCAGCGCGCCGGGGCGATAGGCCGCCGTCACCCCGAAATGCCCGCCAACCTCGGCCCCGCCCAGATCGACCGGGCTCTGCATGTGGCCCTTGGCGCAGGTCGCGAAGTCTTCCGACATCTCGGCCCAGTGGTCCGGCCCACCCTCGCCGGCATAGCCCCAATGCGGCCCGCCATGGGCAGCCGCCGGGGCCGCATGTTCCTCGGGGGCAGGGTGCCTCGCCGCCGGCTGGCGCAAAACCCGGCGGGGCGCCGCCTCCGCTACCCCGGTCGGGGCCACCCCTGTCAGGGCCACCCCGTTCAGGGCAAGCGCGCAGGCGCACAGGAAACAGGTGGTCCGCTGGGTCATCGCGCAGGTCCCTTGTTGCAGAATGTTGCTACACATCCGCCGGCTAGAGCCACGGTGCCTAAGAACCGCCCCAACCGCGCCCTCCGCATGATCCCCTAGAGTCTGTTCCACTTACGTGGAAGCGGCACCAGCCCACTCCCCCGCCCGGCCACCCATGCAGTATACTCGT
>CAYFJH010000131.1:0-3600 GCA_964343385.1 uncultured Novosphingobium sp.
CCCACAAGTACATGGGCCCGCTGATCAAGACCACGATGACGCGGTGCATCCAGTGCACCCGCTGCGTGCGGTTCTCGGAAGAAGTGGCCGGCGTGGATGAGATCGGCGCGCTCTATCGCGGCGAGAACATGCAGATCACGACCTATCTTGAGCGCGCCTCGACGCACGAGATGTCGGCCAATGTCATCGACCTCTGCCCGGTCGGCGCGCTCACCTCGCGCCCCTATGCGTTCGAAGCGCGGCCGTGGGAGCTGAAGAAGACCAATTCGATCGACGTTTCCGACGCGGTCGGCGCGAATATCCGCCTCGACAGCCGGGGCCGCGAGGTCCTGCGCATCCTGCCGCGCATCAACGATGACGTGAACGAGGAGTGGATTTCGGACAAGGCGCGGTTCGAGGTTGACGGGCTGACCGCGCGCCGGCTCGACAAGCCGTGGCTGCGCAAGAACGGCAAGCTGGTTGCGGCGACCTGGGACGAGGCTTTCGCGGCAGTCGCCAAGGTCAAGCCGGGAGCAAGCGTCGCCGCCATCGCGGGCGATCTGGTGGACTGCGAGACGATGTTCGCCGCCAAGGCGCTGGCTTCCGCGCTCGGCTCGGACGTGCTCGAAGGCCGCCAGACGGGCCTCGCCTACACCGCGACCAACCTCGCGGCGGTCAACTTCAACACCGGCCTTGCGGATATCGAAACCGCCGACGCGATCCTGATCGCCGGCAGCAATATCCGCTGGGAAGCCCCGCTCGTCGTCACCCGGCTGCGCAAGGCGGCCAAGCGCGGTGCGAAGGTCTTCGTGGTCGGGCCGGTCTATGACCTGACTTTCAAGGCCGAATTCCTTGGCGAAGATCTTGCCGTGCTCGGCAACCTTCCGGCCACAGTCACCGAGGCCTTCTCGGCAGCCAAGCGGCCGGCCATGATCCTTGGCGGCGCAGCGCTGGGCAAGGGCGCGCTCGAACCCGCGCTGGCGCTCTCGGACGGCCTCGGCCTCGTCCGCACGCTGGAAGACGGCACGGCGTGGAACGGCTTCAATGTCCTCCACATGGCGGCCTCGCGCATGGGCGGGCTGATGCTCGGCTATGCGCAGACGGGCGGCATTGCCGACATCGTCGCGGCCAAGCCCAGGCTGCTGTTTGCGCTCGGCGCGGACGAAGTGGACTTTGCCAAGTTCTCGGATTCGATCATCGTCTATATCGGCCACCATGGGGACAAGGGCGCGCATGCCGCCGACGTCATCCTGCCGGCCGCCGCTTTCAGCGAGAAGGCCGGCACATACGTCAACACCGAGGGCCGGGTGCAGTTCGCCGAAAAGGCCGTGTTCGCGCCGGGTGATGCGCGTGAGGACTGGACAATTTTGCGCGCGCTGGCCGATGCGCTGGGCGTGAAGGTCGGGTTCGACAGCTTCGAGCAACTGCGCGCCGCGATGGTTGCTGCGGTTCCGGCGCTGGGCGCGGAAGGACTCGCCGATTATGGCGCGCTGCCCAAGGCCGGCAAGGCCAAGGCCGAAGGCGTGCTGGCCGGCTATCCGATCAAGGATTTCTACCTCACCAACCCGATCGCCCGCGCCTCGGCAACCATGCAGCGCTGCTCGGCCGAATTGCTCCACGGTGAAGACTTCGCGGAGGCCGCGGAATGACTTCCTTTTTTGAACAATGGCTTACCCATGACTGGGCCTGGGGTATCGCCACGGTGCTGGGCATTCTGCTGATCGCGCTGCCGCTCATGCTGGGCGTGGCGATGATCATCTATGCTGACCGCAAGATCTGGGCGGCGATGGCGCTGCGGCGCGGGCCCAACGTGGTCGGGCCGTTCGGCCTGCTGCAGTCCTTCGCGGACGGGCTCAAGGTGTTCCTGCAGGAAACGATCGTCCCCTCGGCGGCGAACAAGGGCCTGTTCCTGATCGCGCCGATCATCACCTTTACCGTTGCGCTCCTTGCCTGGGCGGTGATCCCGTTCAACTCGGGCGCGATCCTTGCCGACATCAACGTCGGGCTGCTCTACGTCCTCGCGATCTCTTCGCTTGGCGTTTACGGGACGGTGATCGCGGGCTGGTCGTCGAATTCCAAGTACCCGTTCTTCTCGGCGATGCGCGCTTCGGCGCAGATGATTTCGTATGAAGTCTCGATCGGGTTCATCCTGATCTGCGTGGTGCTGTGGGCCGGTTCCTTCAACATGAAGGACATCGTCGAGGCGCAGCGCGGGCACGTCTTCGGGATCATCAACGGCTTCGTCGCGAACCCTTTGCTGTTCCCGATGTGGGTGATGTTCCTGATCTCGGGCATGGCCGAAACCGGCCGTGCGCCGTTCGACCTGACCGAGGCGGAATCGGAACTGGTCGCCGGCTACCAGACCGAATATTCTTCGATGAGCTTCGCGCTCTACTGGCTTGGCGAATATGCCAACGTGCTCTTGATGTGTGCGCTCAACGCGACGCTGTTCTTCGGCGGATACCTGCCGCCGCTGAACGTTGACCTGATCCCGTGGTTCGATATTCCTGGGATCGTCTGGCTGCTCATCAAGATTCTGGTCTTCTTCTTCATCTTCAGCTGGGTGAAGGCTACCGTGCCGCGGTATCGCTATGACCAGCTGATGCGGCTGGGCTGGAAGGTGTTCCTGCCCGTCTCGCTGCTGTGGGTCTTCCTCGTCAGCGGCTACCTCATGCTCACCGGACATTTCGCATGACCGTCGCTCACCTGATCAAGAGCTTCACGCTCTGGGAGTTCGTGAAGGCGCATTGGCTGACCTTGAAGTATTTCTTCAAGCCCAAGGCGACGATCAACTACCCGTTTGAGAAGAACCCGCTGTCCCCGCGTTTTCGTGGTGAACATGCGCTGCGCCGCTATCCCAGCGGCGAGGAGCGCTGCATCGCGTGCAAGCTGTGCGAGGCGGTGTGCCCGGCCCAGGCGATCACGATCGAGGCCGAGCCGCGCGAGGACGGTTCGCGCCGGACGACGCGCTATGACATCGACATGACCAAGTGCATCTACTGCGGTTTTTGCCAGGAAGCCTGCCCGGTGGACGCCGTGGTCGAGGGGCCGAACTTCGAATTCGCGACCGAAACGCGCGAGGAACTGCTCTACGACAAGGCCAAACTGCTTGCGAACGGGGACAAGTGGGAGCGGGCGATTGCCGCGAACCTTGAAGCCGATGCGCCGTATCGATAGGGGGCGCGCACCATGATCCAGGTTATCGCCTTCTATCTTTTCGCCACGCTGGTGATCGCGGCCGCAACGCTGACGATCATGGCCCGCAACCCCGTGCATTCGGTGCTGTGGCTGATCGTCGCGTTCTTCAACGCCGCGGGCCTGATGGTCCTGTGCGGGGCCGAGTTCATCGCGATGCTGCTTGTCATCGTCTATGTCGGCGCGGTCGCGGTGCTGTTCCTGTTCGTGGTCATGATGCTCGACATCGACTTTTCCGAACTGCGCGCCGGGTTCATCCGCAATTTTCCGCTGGGGATCCTGCTTGCCGCCGTGCTGTTCATCGAACTGTTCGTCGGCCTGATCGCGCGCAATGCCGGTAAGCTGGCGCTGGGCAAGGCGGATCCGTCGGGCGCACCGCTCGCGGGTGCCAGCAACATCGAGGCGATCGGCACGCTGCTCTATACA
>CAYFJH010000132.1:0-3437 GCA_964343385.1 uncultured Novosphingobium sp.
ACGAGTATACTGCATGGGTGGCCGGGCGGGGGAGTGGGCTGGTGCCGCTTCCACGCAAGTGGAAAAGACTCTAGCGCTCGGCCAGTTCGCCGCGTGCTACCTTGTCGGCGTCCGAATCGGCCGGCGCGGCGGGCATTTTCGACAGGTCGATCGCATAGACCTGCCTTGGCGCCCTGCCAAAGCCAAGGCAGCCCCGGCTGCATCCCGGCAGCGCGCTGACATCGGGCGCGCGGGCGATCCCGGTGCGCTGGGCTTCTCGCGATGCGGGATCGCTGTCGGCGGTCGAGGGCACGCGCCACTGTTCGCCCCGGTCGGCACCGCAGACCACGATGTCGCCTTTGCCATCCGCCTCGCCGCAGACCGCGCGCCGCCGGGACGGGGTGCTGACACGGGCCGAAAGCACCAGTCCCTCGGCAATCTCCCGGTCACCGGGCGGCGCTTCCTGTTCGGTGGCCGCGGGTTCGGCCGGGGCGGATTGGGCGTGGGCGGTCACCGGCGACAGCGCGGCCAGGCCGGCCAACAGGGCAAACCCTGCGCCGCAAAATACACTGCGTCCGATCCGGTTTCGCTCTCGTCCCACCCTTGCGCTGTAATCGGCGCAAGCGCGCTTGACCATACTCGACAGAACGCGGCACCCTGTCTAAGCGCATTTCATGCATACGTAAGCAACTTAGGGATTCCAATGAGCTTGACGCCCGCCAGCAAGGTTCTCGACCGCGTTCTCGTTCTCGAAATGGTCAGGGTGACCGAAGCGGCCGCGGTTGGTGCTGCCAAGCTGATCGGCCGGGGCGATGAAAAGGCCGCCGACGCCGCCGCCGTCGAAGCCATGCGCAACGCCTTCAACGAGCTCTACATGGACGGCACCGTCGTCATCGGCGAGGGTGAGCGCGACGAGGCCCCGATGCTCTACATCGGCGAAAAGGTCGGCGCGGCGATCGGCACCGGCCCGAAGATTGATATCGCGCTCGATCCGCTCGAAGGCACGACGATCACCGCCAAGGCCGGCCCCAACGCGCTGGCCGTGCTCGCCGTCGCCGAAGAGGGCGGCCTGCTCAACGCCCCCGATGTCTACATGGACAAGCTCGCGGTCGGCCCCGGCTACCCCGACGGCATCATCGACCTGGCCAAGAGCCCGACCGAGAACGTCATGGCCGTCGCCGGTGCCAAGGGCGTCGATCCGTCCGAAATCATCGTCTGCGTGCTCGATCGTCCCCGCCACGCCGACCTCATCGCCGAACTGCGCGGCCTCGGCTGCGGGGTCCAGCTGATCCCCGACGGCGACGTTGCCGGGGTGATCGCGGTCACCAACGATGATACCAACGTCGACCTCTACATGGGCCAGGGCGGCGCTCCCGAAGGCGTGCTGGCCGCGGCCGCGCTGCGCTGCGTCGGCGGGCAGTTCAACGGCCGTCTCGTCTTCCGCAACGATGACGAACGCGCCCGCGCCCGCAAGTGGGGGATCACCGACCTCGCCAAGATCTACAAGCTCGAAGAACTCGCCAAGGGTGACTGCATCTTTGCCGCCACCGGCGTCACCGACGGCTCGCTGCTCAAGGGCGTAAAGCACCACAAGAACGGCACCATGACCACCGAAAGCGTCGTCATGCGCGCGTCCTCGGGCACGGTCCGCTGGGTCAAGGGTGAACACCGCAAGGTGAAGTAAGGGGAAAGAGTCATTTGTTTGGCGCCGCACGCCACCTGCGGATGCAGGAGGCGCACCCAACAAAAAACTCTGCCGCAAGCCCTTCGCGGATGCCAAGGGCGCACCCAACAAAGGCCCTTTCCGCACCATACAAAGATTGCATTTGAGTGACGCTCGGCTAATGCCCGCGGCATCCTGCAGGGAAGGGACCCCCCAAGATGAAGCTCATGGCCGGCAACAGCAATCTGCCGCTCGCGCGTGCGATTGCCGCCTACCTCGAAACTTCGCTGACCGACGCCAGCGTGCGCCGTTTCGCGGACGAGGAAGTCTTCGTCGAAATCCACGAGAACGTCCGCGGCGAGGATGTCTTCATCCTCCAGCCGACCAGCTTTCCCTGCAACGACAATCTCATGGAACTGTTGATCTGCATCGATGCGCTGCGCCGCGCCTCGGCCAAGCGGATCACCGCCGTCGTCCCCTACTTCGGCTACGCCCGCCAGGACCGCAAGCCCGGCCCGCGCACGCCGATCTCGGCCAAGCTCGTCGCCAACCTGATGACCACCGCCGGGGCCGACCGCGTCCTCTCGGTCGATCTCCACGCCGGTCAGATCCAGGGTTTCTTCGATATCCCGACCGACAACCTCTATGCCGCTCCCGTGATGGCGGCCGATATCCAGACCCGCTACGGCGGCCAGCCGCTGATGGTGGTCTCGCCCGACGTGGGCGGCGTGGTTCGCGCCCGCGCGCTGGCGAAACGGCTCGACAACGCCCCCCTCGCCATCGTCGACAAGCGCCGTGACAAGCCCGGCCAGTCCGAGGTCATGAACATCATCGGCGACGTCAAGGGCCGCGCCTGCATCCTGATCGACGATATCATCGATTCGGGCGGCACCCTGTGCAACGCCGCTCAGGCGCTGATGGACGCCGGCGCCGGATCGGTCACCGCCTACATCACCCACGGCGTCCTCTCGGGCGCCGCGGTTGCCCGCGTGAACTCCTCCGCGCTCAAGGAACTGGTGATCACCGACACGATCCTGCCGACCGAGCAGACACAAGGATCGGACCGCATCCGCATCCTCACCATCGCTCCCCTGATCGGCGAGGCTATCCGTCGCATCGCGGACGAAAGCTCGGTGAGCTCGCTGTTCGATTGAGGCCCTATGAAGAGCAAAGGTGACAGGACGACCGGCGCTCGCGCAGCTAAAAATGACGCTACTGGCGCCGCTTTGCATCGGCGCGGATTGGCGTCTGATGCATGATTGCGTCAACTTTCGAGCAGGGCCGCGAATGGAATGGAGCCATATCGGCATCCCACAAACTGATTGCGTCGTGGGTGCTGACTATGACCGAATGGTTTGAAGCCCAGGCAATCGAGGGGTTGGCGTCTTCATAATGGGAAGTCACCGGGCACCCTGCGAGATACCAGTCCGGTGCCCAGGGCGGCCTGACCATCACCACGACATTTGCGGCACCGCCAACTGTCAGCCGCTCAACTTGAGCGACGTGCTTGCTGTCTGGCGAGGTGCTTCTAGCTAAAACCTGCCGGGATGAGTCCAGGAAGACCGCCGGGGCCATGCCCCAGATCGGGAATGTAGCGGCCGCCGCCGCGGCAGCACAGACCGCTGCAATCTTCAGTCTGCCACGTCCCATTGACGTTGCGTATCACGTTTGGTCGCGAATTGTCATGTGGGCTCGTCTTACGGCGAGTGCTTTGCGCGATGCCTTCGATCTTTGCGTTCAGGACACGAAAAAGGGGGCCGGATTTCTCCGGCCCCCTGATTCACTTTCAGCCGAG
>CAYFJH010000133.1:0-3412 GCA_964343385.1 uncultured Novosphingobium sp.
GCCGAGTTCGCGCTGCGCATCGAGGCCGCCCATGCCGAAGGCGGGGGTCCCGGGCACGCCGCCGCCATGCTCGCCCAGAATGCCCGATGCCCCGCCGAAGGCGCGATTGGCGCCGAATGATGACCGCTCACCAAAATCCCCGAAGCTCGAGGTCGTACCGCGCCGGGCCATCGTTCCCGCAGCAGAAGCCTGGGTTTCGAGCGCCGAGGCATAGCCTTCGCGCGTCGCCAGCGGAGCGGCGGCGGCGCTGCCCAGGCCTTGCGCCTGCAATGCGCCGCCGGTGAAGCTGCTGAACACATTGCCCGAGAAGCGGAACACGGTGAACACGAAGGCACCGGCAAGACCGGCCGCCGCCGTGCGGAAGCTGCCGAAGATCGCCAGAGCCTTCATCGCCGAGGAAGGTGCGAGCATCCAGGCATTGGCGGCAACCGCATTCGAGCGCATTTCAGCGAGGACTTCCATCGCGCGGCCCAGCGTCAGTTGATAGATGCCCGCGTCGATCACCCCCCACATCGCCACGAACACGAACAGACCGATCGCGAAGCTGGCGACCCTGAGATTGATGGGAGTGAGGATGAACAGGAGCGCGATCGGAATCATGAACAGCATGATCCCGAACACGGTCGCCCGGATGGTCGGCATCCATTCATTGGCGACCGACATGGTCGCCAGCCCGTTCGAGACGATCGCGCGGTTGGCCATGACCCGCGCGGCTGTCGCGGGTGAGTCCTCGAACAGGACATCGCCGACGGTGTTGCCGAGCAGGATGTCGGTCATGAACGCCTGCAATGAAAGCGGCGTTCCCATCATCATTTGGCCCATGTCGCCAAGCCGCGAGCGGCAGCGCGCGAGTTGGGATGCATTGGCAACATCATAACCGGTGCGCTGACAGACCTGGGTCGCATAGCTGTCGAACAGGATGGGATCAGACAGACGCGACTGGATATGATCCCAGGCTTCGGTGCAGCTCACCGTGGTGCCGCCCTTGTCGGCGGCGGTATAGACCGTGCTGAAGGTCGCGGGTCCGGCCATGGCGGCGAAGGAAGCGGGGAGGTCGGTGGCGGTGCGGAAGAGCTGGTCGTCATCGACGCCGTATGCGGGCGATACCCGGGCCACCGGATAGCATTGCCGGACATAGTCCTTGATCGTGGTATCGAGGAAGCTGTCGGTCATGGGGCCGCGCGGGGAAACGGCATTGAGAAACAGATCGAAGCTGTGCCCGCCTGCGCCAAATTCCAGCTTGGCATTGGGGTCGAGCGTGTTGTCGTCGATGACTTCGGCGAGCGAGCGTTCCATGAGATTGGTGACACCGGCGACCAGCACCAGCAGGTTGGGCACGTCACCAACCGGCTGATAGGCGTTGCGTACGCGGTCATAGACGTGGACCGTGCCGGTCGTGGCCACCAGCCCGACGAATAGCCCGACACCGACCAGGATCTGCAAGCCGAACGCGACGAGCCCCATGCCCTGTCCGCGCACGCTGGCGATTATAGAGCCCAGGGCGATCCCCACCACTCCGATGATCATGACCAGCGTTTCGTAGCGCGGATCGGCAAAGATCATCGAGACCAGGCGGAACGCGTCAACCGTCTCGGCGAAACCGTCATAGGTATAGAAGCTGGTATCGACCGCAAATGCGGGCGAGGCGATGAAGCCGAGCAGCAGAACGGGCAGGGCACGAATGTAGCGGTGCATGGACTATGTCCCGATCAGCGGTTGCGGTTGGCGGCGGCGCCCTGGGCATCGCGCGCGTCGCGGTCGCGCTGGCGCAGGAGCCCGGCATAATTGGCCGAGAGGTTGGCGGCATTGAGGGCTGCCATATAGCTCTGGCGCATCTGCGCGCGCTGGCGCAGCACTTCCTCGCGCAGTTCGCGTAGCTGCTCGATGCCCTTGGTCAGGATGCGGGTCTGACAGATGTTGGTGTTCGCGGCATCCGCCGCGCCCGCCGCGCTCGCACCGCGCTCGGCGTTGCCGATGGCGAAGTCGATGCTCCGGGTCAGGTCGTTGAGCATCTGGTAGGCGAGTGTAAGCGCCACCAGTTCATCGGTGTCGGCGATGACTGAATCCGGCACGCCCTGGCGCACGCCCCATTCGAGCATCCGGTAGACCGGGAGCGTGCGGACATTGGCGACGAACTGGCGCTCGTCGGTGGTGAGCGCCGTGCGGGTGCGGATCTTGGTCGTGATCGCCTGCATGCGGATCCGTGCCAGTTCCAGCGCGCCCTTGCCGGTGTCGGTCGTACAGTCGGCACCGGTCGCCGGAATGTTGAGTGCGCGGCGCTGGACCTTCCCGGTCAGGAAGTCGTCGGGGCTTTCGGTATCCTGGCGCGGGCAGGCGGGGATCGCCGAGAACAGCGGCACCTTGTCGGTCGCATCCCAGCGCATGTAGACGTCGCCAACCCGGGCTCGCATCACGCTGGCCCAGTCACCGGCGCCAACGCGGGTCGCAGCATGGGCGAGGAGCGAGCCGGTGCGGAAGATGTCGGTGACTTCGGCCGGGCAGTTGGCGAGCGCGTCTCGCAGATCCTCGGTCGGGTTGTTCTGGTTGGCCTGAATCTTCTCTCTGGATTGCTGGTAGCTTTTGGCAAAACCCGCCTTGACCGATTTGTAGCCGGTCATCTCCTCGATGATGCCGGACATGTTGTCGTCGCCCTTGGCGATCTGGACCATGCGGTTGGCGAGGCGGCAATCGTTGACCTGGATCGAGTTCAGGAAATTGGTGGCGGCTTCCATCTTCGAGATGATGTTGCCCATCTTCTCGTCGAGCGTTTCGAGGAGATACTGGAAGGCGACGGCGGGCGCGGCCTGGAGAATGCTTTCGAGTTTCTGAACGAGATAGTCGGGGTCGAGGAAGGACATTCCCCCCAGGAACATGTCGATGCCGCCGCAGCCCGCCTTCACCTTGGGCAGGCTCAGCGACATCAGATAGTCGTTATGAACATCGACCCGGCCCGACATGCCGCCGGCGGTTACATAGCCGCGGGTTTGGTCCTCGAAGCTGCCGGGCGAGGTGTAGGTGACATTGTCGAACCAGCTCTCCGCCCAGCTCTGGGCATGGGCGGGAACGGTCGTCCCGCAAGCGGCGAGACCCGCGCAGGCGACGGTGATCAGACGGGGGTGAACCAGGCGCATGGCGGACTTCCTTGCTTGTTGGGTGAATGGAAAAGGAACTGGCCCGCCATGATCAGTTCCTTCGGGGGGTAGTTGCCGGGCGCGGCGCGATGCCGACGATCCCGGTAAATTTGGACAGGGCACGCACACCAACGGCCGCACGCACGCCGGTCAGCATCTTGACCGCCAGATAGATATTACGCGCGAGGTTGGGCGCATGATCGGTGCCGATCGCTACAGGCACGATCCGGTCGGGATCCTGGATTGGCCGCACCCAGGCAACCGGATGGCCGATCCAGGGC
>CAYFJH010000134.1:0-3327 GCA_964343385.1 uncultured Novosphingobium sp.
TGCCCCTCGCCGATGATCAGGTCGAGCGCGCGGTCCTCCATCGCCGGATAGAGCACTTCCTCCACCACCGGATTGAGCCGGTGGATCTCGTCGATGAACAGGACATCGCCCTCCTCCAGATTGGTCAGCAGCGCCGCCAGGTCGCCGGTCTTGGCAATCACCGGGCCTGACGTAGCCCGGAACCCCACCCCCAGCTCGCGCGCGACAATCTGCGCCAGCGTCGTCTTCCCCAGCCCCGGCGGGCCAAAGAACAACACATGGTCCATCGCCTCGCGCCGCATCTTCGCGCTCTCGATGAACACCCTGAGGTTATCCTTCGCCGCCGCCTGCCCGACGAACTCGGCCAGCGTCTTGGGCCGCAAGGCGGCGTCGACGTCTTCGTGCTGGCGTGCGGAGGCGAGGAGGGGGTTATCGGTCATGTGATCGCCACAAGAGCGACAAAGGCCCCAATGACGAAAAGACAAAATGAAAGCGCGGCCGATCCAATCGCGAATTTAATCCAAAGATTGCCTGTTTTTTCGGCGTCATCCCCTTTTTTCCCGAACTCTGCATCGTTGAATTTCAGGGCCTGTGCCTTAGCCTGATGCGCGCGATGTTCAGAACTCAACATAAAATAGTTCTGACAAAAATACCCACCGAAATTAGCCATAAGCGATGCAGATAGACCGGCAGAAAACCAAACAAATGCCCAAAAAACGCCTCTCGAATTAAATGTTGTATGCGCGTTGCCGATCATGGTCAGCAACGACACTATTGCCCCCCCGTTTATAAAAAAAAGTGATTTCAATCCAGAGTGGGCAAACTGGTCTGCAAAGTCCAAGCGGCTGCGCGCATCTACGGCGTGGCGCTCAAACTGCCATTCATGCCATTTTGCCTCTACCTCTTGGTCGATTTCCCCCATCACCCCGCCGTCCTCTTCAGCCCGACGCGGATCAGCGCATCCAGCCCCGCCCCTTCGCCCAGTTCATCCGCCGCGCGCGCCACCGCATCGGCGGCAACCTGCGGCTTGAACCCAAGGTTCTGCAAGGCCGAAACCGCATCCCCCATCGGCGTCCCCGCCGGCGCGGCGGCAATTCCCGGAGCGCCCGGCACTGTCGGCAGCGCGCCGGCCTTGTCCTTCAACTCGTTGACGATCCGCGCCGCCAGCTTGGCCCCCACGCCGTTGGCGCGCGACACCATCGCCGCATCCCCGCCCGCGCAGGCGCGCTGCAGTTCCTCGGTCGACAGCGCCGACAGGATCGCCAGCGCCACCTTGGACCCCACCCCCTGCACCGCGGTGAGCAACCGGAACCAGTCCCGCTCCGCCGCCGAGGCAAAGCCGATCAGGCGCATGTCGGTTTCGGAAACCTGCATCTGGGTGAACACGGTGCAGCCATCGCCGCGAATGCCGAGGTGGGCCAGCGTCTTAGCCGAACAGAACACGAGATAGCCGACGCCCGAAACGTCGATCACCGCCCAGTCGGGGCCGAAATCGTCAAGGATGCCGGTGAGCTTTGCGATCATGGTTTGTTCCTATGGCAGGGAACCGATTCGGGGGCAAGCGCGGCGTATTGGCCTTCGACAGGCTCAGGCCGAGCGGGCGTTGCAGGTGTATCCATAAACCGCTCGTGCTGAGCCTGTCGAAGCACGGGGCCGACAAGCCCTACCGATGACTGCCCAGCATATTGGCGTGCGTAATCGCCACGGCCAGCGCATCGGCCGCATCCTCGCCCGCCAGCTTCACCCCCGGCAGCAGCACTTTCAGCATCGCCTGGATCTGCTTCTTGTCCGCCGTCCCGGTGCCCACCAGCGCCTTCTTGATCACTTTGGTCGGATATTCCGCCACCGGCATCCCGCTGCGCGCCAGCGAAAGCATCGCCACCCCGCGCGCCTGCCCGAGCTTGAGCGTCGACTGCGGATTGACGTTGACGAAGACCTCTTCCACCGCGCCCGCATCGGGCTGGTGCGCCAGGATGACGTCGGTCAGCTCGCGGTCGAGGTGGACCAGCCGCTCGGCCATCGAAGCCTTGATGTCGGTGCGGATCTGCCCGTTGGCGACATGGCTGAGCCGGCTGCCCGCCTTGGCGACAAGCCCCCACCCGGTGCAGGTCAGACCGGGGTCCACGCCCAGGATGATCAAACCCGGATGCCCAGCCGCGGGCCGAACTGCGCCATCAGCAGGTACAGCCCCAAGGTCAGCGCGCAGCCGAGCGTCAATGCGGCCCAGAACGGCACCCCGCCGCGCAGCAGCGCCGGGATGGCGAGGAACATCGGGAGCGAGGGCAGGACATACCAGAACGTCGCCTCGGCATGGACCGCCATGTTCTCCGCGTCCGGCCGCTCCCGCCACAACAGGATCATGCCCAGCACCGAGACCAGCGGCAGCGATGCTACCAGCGCGCCCAGCGTCGGCAGGCGCTTGCCAATCTCGGCAATGGCCGCGATCAGCACGCCCGAGAGCAGCGCCTTGGCCACCAGTTGCAGCATTGGGCCGGAACTCCTTCCCGCGCACCGGAACCGAATTCGGTTCAGGCCGGAGCGAGAAGGTTCGCGGGCGAGAACCGGCGCGCAGCGGCCTTTATGGCCGTGAGCACCGGAAGCGCAGCCGGCGGGCCTTCGCAGCCCGGCATGGGCCGAATCAGCCCAGCTTTTCCATGATCTCGTCCGAGATCTCGTAGTTGCCCCAGACGGTCTGGACGTCGTCGTCGTCGTCGAGCACGTCGATCAGCTTGAGCAGGGTCCGTGCGTCGTCCTCGGACACTTCGCTCTTCAGGCTCGGCTTCCACGCCAGCTTTACCGCCTCGGCCTCGCCCAGCACTTTTTCGAGCTCGCGCGCGACCGGGTGGAGCGAATCCATCGCTACCCAGATCGAGTGGCTGTCCTCGTCCGATTCCACGTCGTCTGCCCCGGCTTCGATCGCGGCCTCGAGCACCTTGTCCTCGTCGCCGACCGTGCCCGGATATTCGATCAGGCCCAGCCGCTCGAACCCGTGGCTCACCGCGCCGCTCGCCCCCAGGTTGCCGCCGTTCTTGGCAAAGGCGGTGCGCACGTTGGTGGCGGTGCGATTGCGGTTGTCGGTCAGCGCCTCGACGATGATCGCCACGCCGCCGGGGCCGTAGCCCTCATACCGCACTTCCTCATAGTTCTCCGCGTCGCCCTTCGACGCCTTGTCGATCGCGCGCTGGATGTTGTCCTTGGGCATCGACTGCGCCTTGGCGGCGTTGACCGCGGCGCGCAGGCGCGGGTTCATGTCCGGATCGGGCATGCCCATCTTCGCCGCGACGGTGATTTCGCGGCTGAGCTTGGAAAACATCGCCGAGCGCTTCTTGTCCTGCGCGCCCTTGCGGT
>CAYFJH010000135.1:0-715 GCA_964343385.1 uncultured Novosphingobium sp.
GAACATGAGCCACGAGATTCGCACGCCGATGAACGGCGTGATCGGGATGACCGAGCTCCTGCTTCAGTCGGAGTTGTCATCAGAGCAGCGGGCTTTCGCGGAGCGTCTGCAGAAGTCCGGCGAAGCGCTGCTCATCATCCTGAACGATATCCTCGACTTCTCGAAGATCGAAGCGGGGCAGATGCAGCTCGAGCACATCGACTTCGACCTGCGGTCCACGGTCGAAGAGGTGGCGGAGTTGCTGGCCGCGCGCGCCCAGGCCAAAGGCCTGGAGGTCGCCTGCCTGATCCGGCCGAACGTCCCGACGACCCTCTGCGGCGACCCGGGCCGGCTGCGACAGATCCTGACCAATCTCACGGGGAATGCCGTGAAGTTCACGACCCGTGGCGAGGTCGTGCTGCGGGCGGAGTTGGTGGAGGACGGGGACGCGAACGTGCTCGTCCGCTTCGAGGTGCGCGATACCGGTGTCGGCATCAGTCCCGACGCGCAGGCCCGGCTCTTCAAGCCGTTCTCGCAAGCCGACGCCTCGATGACGCGTCGCTTCGGCGGCACGGGACTAGCCTACCGGTGGTCGGTAGGTGCACAGGGGGAGGGCTGAATGAGCATCAAGCGCCAGTAACCAGTAAGCAGTTGTCAGTCTGTTCTGAATAAGGGCCGCGCCACGGCGCGGCTTTTTTTTGTTACTTGCAATGACTGTGGCGGCGCCGGTCCGGCA
>CAYFJH010000135.1:725-3182 GCA_964343385.1 uncultured Novosphingobium sp.
AAGCCGTTCTCGCAAGCCGACGCCTCGATGACGCGTCGCTTCGGCGGCACGAGACTAGCCTCAGAGCTCCGTGAACCGAGGCGACTGTCAGTTTAATTGGCGGTCGTCCTCCTGCACCGCAAACTGGAGCGCCGGCCCGGTTCCGAACATGCGGGGGTTCAGGTTATTGATCTCGGCCAAGAACGCGACGAGCGCGCGGCGAATCCGCGGCTGGTCTGGGGCCCGAAGATGGACGCACACGGTTCCGTCTGGTTGCTGGCTCAGGTCCCCCGGGAGGTGGAGCAGCGCGCGGAAGATCGTCAACCAATCGCGCGGGTCCGGATAATGCCGGAAGAAGCGCCGGGCCAGCAAGCGCTCCGCGTTGTAGGTGGCCAACTTGATGCTCGTCACCAGGTCATGGCGATCACTCTCGAGCGTGGCGCGTTGGCGCGGTCGGTGAGGCAGGGTCTTCACCGGGACCTTGGTCGGGGTCTGCTCGAGCCGATGCTCGAAGCGCGCGAGACGTGCCTCGAGCTCCCGCGTCGCTCGTCGAGTCTCGGCCGGGGCCGCGGCTCTCGCCGACGCGCCGGCGATCACCGCCTGTCCGACGTCCGCCTCCTCAAAGACCAGCGTCGCGCGCAGGTCGGCGATCTGCTGGCGCAGGCGAACGCGCACGGGGTTGTCGACCAGGCGATCGTCGGTCTCAGTGGTGGCGCCATACTGAATGATCTGTTCGATGCCGTAGTGCGTCGACAGGTACTTGAAGCTGTTCTCTTGCCGCCACCGAAGGCGGAGCAAATGCACGACTTTGGCCGCCGGCATCTGCTCCAGGTTCGTCAGGATCGGCATCTGTCCGTCGGCGTCCTCCATCACCAGCGTGCGTACCACGCCCGCGCCGCGAATGCGCGTGCCCCGCTCATAGAGGCGATAGACATGGCGTCGCCGTTTGCGGATCCCGGCCGGGTCGTCGAGCTGCCACCATCGGCGCCTGAAGCAATCCGAGGGGAAGCGGCGTCGGGCCTTCCGGCCTTTCAAGTAGGTGATGAAGCCGATGCCTTGCTCGGTCAGCGCGCGAAAGCCCGCCCCACTGTAGCCCCCGCGATCGAACAGGAGGATCACCCGGTCCTCCGGCACCACCGCGCGGATCTCTTTCACAATGTCCGGCAACGCTTTGACCAGGGAATCGTTGAGCGGGCGATTGAGGAAGCACAGGGCGCGGCCCGTCGCATCGTGCACATGGACGTCGGTGTGCCCCGGCTCGGCCAACCGCCGCTTCGCATTCCAGCCTTTGCCCACTGGCTCCTGGCCGGCATACGGCGAGAAGTGCCCATCGACGTAGTAGGCCCCTTCCCACACGGGCTCGAGGCGGACACAGGCCGCCAGCAGGGCTCGCATGATCGCTTCGGGCGCGACGCTCTCAGCCAGCGCCACCACGTGCGTTCGCAAAGTCTGCACGCAGGGCACCACGCGCAGGCCCAGCAGCACGCCGAAATCGCGGGCGAATGCGGTCTTGAACCGCTCAATCGAGCCGAGTCGCAGCGCGAAGCCCAAGGCCACCATGCCGACGATGTGCGGAACCCTGAGCGCCGTGCGCCCCACCTGGGCGCCCTGCTCCGCAAACACCTGCCACAACCGGAGCTGGCTCAGCGCGACATGCAGCAGCATCGCGCCCGCATAGCGGCTCGACGTGACGGCCGGAGCCGACGCGATCACCGGGCTCGCCAGCGTCGCCTCGCTGGCGAGCGGCGCGGGGAGCACCGCTTCGCCCATCGGCACAGGGGCCACCAGCGCGTCACCGCCGGCTTCGCTGACACCTACCGCCCCCGCGGCCGAGACGTGGGCGTCTTCGCTCGCCAGGGTGGGTTGCACCACGGTGACCTCGGGCAACATGCGCCGGACCGTGTCGTGCGAGAGGCCCCCGAGCTTCCGCGCAATGGTCCGGTGCGAATCCCCGGCCGCCCGAAGCGCTCGCGCTCGGGCCACCAGTCGCGGTGTCGCCTTCATCGGGCCCTTCGGCCCGCGTCGCTGCGCGGTCAGCGCCGCGCCGCCCCCGGTCCGAAACCGCCCGCGCAGCTGGCTCACGTAGACCGGCGTGACCCCGAAGCGTTCTGCGATGTGCACGCCCGGGATCGTGCGGGCTTCTGCCAGTTGCACCATGATCTGCCGCCGCGTCGTGACGTCGCCGGCCGCGTAATACGCGATCGGGGTCGCCCCCACATGGACGATTTCGTGCTCGTCCACTCGGGCAACGTCGAGGATCGGCCGCACGGCGAAGGTCGCGTCCTGGCTGCTCAGCGTGGTCTGGGTCACGGCCGACAGCATACCAGAAAACTCAACAATATTAAACTCAATAATGCGTCATTCGGATACTTGGATTTCACGTGAAATGAGGCGGTTACCGCCGGCGTCGATTTCCCTTAACGGAGCTCTGAGACTATGATCGCCCGCACAGCCTCAAACTAAACGGCGCGTATTTCC
>CAYFJH010000136.1:0-3180 GCA_964343385.1 uncultured Novosphingobium sp.
TCGGATCGGGATCTATCCCGCTGATGTGATGCCGGCGGTCCGGACCGCCGCGGCCGCCCCTTCGGCGACGCCGGCGGGAGGGCCGATCGCCGCGATCACCGAGCCTCCGTTGCAGGACGCGATCGATGCCGCGCTTCAAGCCGATCTGGCTTTCGAGCGCGTCTCGACGCTGCTCATCGAGGGCCGGGGCGTGCAGTTTTCGGCGGTCCGGTATCAGAGCCTCGACGCGGCCGGCCATTATCTGCTGCGCTATGCCCGGCCAAGCGCGTTCGGCGATGTGTCGGAGGACGAGCGCCGCCTGTACGGCGGCGTGCTCGAGCGACACTACGGGCAGATCGACCAGATCATCGGCCGGACGCTGGCGCGGCTCGGCCCGCGCGATCTGCTGCTCGTGGTCTCTGGCTTCGGCATGGAGCCGCTGACGCCGGGCAAGCGGCTGCTCGAGCGGACCGTCGGCAACGCGCGCCTGAGCGGGACGCACGAAGGCGCGCCGGACGGGTTCCTGTTGGCGTACGGGGCGGGCATCGCCCCGGGGCGGCTCTCGCGGGCGTCGGTGGTCGACGTGGCGCCCACTATTCTCTATTTTCTGGGCCTCCCGGTCGGCCGCGACATGGACGGCTACGCGCGGACCGATCTCTTCACCCGCGCCTTCACCGCGGATCGTCCGATCGCGTTCATCCCGACGTACGATCGGTAACGGAATTCCGATCCCGAGCCCCGTGCTATACTCCTGACAGCTCTTTAAGGCCGGCCCAGCGAGGTCGCCAAGAGGTCCCCGTGAACGTTTCTCCTCCGTTCTCACTCTCCCAAACCGGACTCATCACCTGTCGTCTGTTCAGGAGCGACCGATGCCGGTCGTGATGGACGCCGATCGGATGGCCCGCACGCTGATGCGGATCGCGCACGAGGTCGTCGAGCGCAATCGCGGGGTGGAGGATCTCGCGCTCGTCGGGATCCGGACCCGCGGCGTCCCGGTCGCGAAACGCATCGCCCGCAACCTCTTCGAGATCACGAGCGAACAGGTGCCGACCGGCACGCTCGACATCACGCTGTACCGAGACGATCTGATGCGCCACGCGGTCGGTCCGCAGCCGGTCGTTCGCCGCACGGAGATTCCGTTTTCCATCGACGGCAAGAAGATTCTCCTCGTGGACGACGTGCTGTACACGGGGCGCACGGTCAGGGCCGCGCTCGATGCGCTCATCGATTTCGGCCGGCCCAGCGCGATCCAGCTCGTCGTCCTCGTGGACCGCGGACATCGGGAGCTCCCGATTCGGGCGGATTACGTGGGAAAGAACCTGCCCACCGCCATCCGGGAGATCGTGCACGTGCGGCTTCAGGAGATCGACCGCTGCGACGAGGTGGTCATCGAGCAGATCGAGGAGCTGACGTGAAGACGTCATCCGCCACCGCGGTCAGACCGGCCGGGACGACCCGCCTGCGAGGCAAGGACCTTCTGGGCATTGCCCACCTGTCCCCCGACGAGATCGGGCTCATCCTCGATACCGCGGATGCGATGAAGGAGATCGCGTCGCGGCCGATCAAGAAGGTGCCGACGCTCAGGGGCAAGACGGTCGTCAATCTGTTCTTCGAGCCCAGCACCCGCACGCGGACATCCTTCGAGATCGCGGAAAAGCGTCTGAGCGCCGACACGCTGAACATCGCCGCGGCGACGTCGAGCGTCACGAAAGGCGAGACGCTGGCGGACACGGCGTTGAACCTGATGGCGATGGCGCCCGACCTCATCGTCGTTCGGCACCCTGCGTCGGGCGCCTGCGAGTTCCTGGCGCGGATCTGCCGGGCCGGGATCATCAACGCCGGTGACGGGACTCATGAGCATCCGACACAGGCGTTGCTCGACGCCTTCACGATCCGCGAGCACAAGGGAAGACTGGATCGTCTGAAGGTCGCGATCGTTGGCGACTTGCTTCACAGCCGGGTGCTGCGCTCGAATGTGCAACTGCTGACGAAGCTCGGCGCCGACGTCTGGGTGAGCGGCCCGCCGACCATGATGCCGCCGGGGATCGAGCGACTCGGCGTGAAGGCCACGACGAGCGTGGATGCGTCCGTCGAAGAGGCCGACGTCATCATGATGCTTCGGATTCAGCTCGAGCGGATGGAAGGCGCGTTCTTCCCCTCGTTCCGCGAGTACTTCACGGTGTTCGGCCTGACGTCCGAGCGGGTGGCCCGCGCGAAGCCCGACGTGATCATCATGCACCCCGGTCCGATGAACCGCGGTGTGGAGATCGCGTCCGAAGTCGCCGACGGCCCGTATTCGGTCATCCTGGAGCAGGTGACGAACGGCGTCGCGGTCAGGATGGCGGCCCTCTACCTGCTGGCCGGAGGCGCGGAAGCATGAAGCGGCTGCTCAAAGGGGGCCGGCTGATCGATCCGGCGCAGGGACTCGACGGCCAGTTCGACGTGCTGATTGAGGACGGCCGTGTGGCGCGGATCGATCGGGACATCCCGGTGAACGGTCACGCGGATCTCGAAGTGATCGAGGTGCCGGCGGACTGCGTGGTGTGTCCCGGTTTCATCGACATGCACGTGCACCTGCGCGAGCCGGGGTTCGAGCACAAGGAGACGATTGCGACCGGCACGGCGGCTGCGGTCGCGGGCGGCTTCACCGCTGTCGCGTGCATGCCGAACACCAACCCGATCAACGACAACGCCAGCGTGACGAAATACATCCTCGAGAAGGCGGCGCAGGCGGGCCTGGCGCGCGTCTACCCGATCGCCGCGGTGTCGGTGGACTCACGCGGCGAACAGTTGGCCGAGATTGGCGAGCTTCGGGCCGCGGGCTGCGTGGCCATCTCGGACGACGGGCGTCCGGTGGCGACGGCGCAGCTCATGCGACGCGCGCTCGAATACTCGAGCATGTTCGGCATGCCGGTCGTCGACCACTGCGAGGATCGATCGCTCGCCGGCGACGGCGTGGCGCACGAGGGCTATCAGGCGTCGCTCCTCGGCCTGCGGGGCATTCCCGCCGCCGCGGAAGAACTGATGGTGGATCGCGACATCGTGCTGGCTGGGCTGACCGGTGGCGTCTTTCACGTCGCTCACATGAGCGTGCGAGGATCGCTGCGCGCGGTGCGGGCGGGCAAGGCGCGCGGCGTCAAGGTGACGTGCGAGGTGACCCCTCATCACTTCACCCTGGACGACGAGCGGCTCGCGTCGCCC
>CAYFJH010000137.1:0-3084 GCA_964343385.1 uncultured Novosphingobium sp.
AGATCCAGTAGCGCCGCCCGCGCACGTCCTCGATCCGGTAATAGTCGCGGGTCAGACCGCCCTTGCCGAGTTCCTCTCCGCCCTTGCGCCGCCACCATTCGGCGCCGATCCGCTCCGGCCCCTCATAGAGCCGCACCTCGTGCAGCTTGCGCTTCCAGCGAAACCTGTGCGGCGGACCGTCCGGCACTTCGGCGATGACTTCCACTGGTTGCGGCGGATCGAACAGGAACAGCGGGCGCAGCGGCGGTTCGCCCACCGGCGGGCTGGGCCATAGCTCCGGTTTACCCACCTCGACCGCAGGCAAGGCCAGCTGCGCCTGTTCGGGGATGTGGCTGTCCCGCGGAACAAGGCGGCGCAGCGCCTGCGGCCCAAACCGCGTGCTGAGCCGGTCGATCAGGGCGGCCAAGGCCTCGTCATCCTGTCCCTTGCCGTCCAGTGCCGGCTGGCTGGCCGCCAGCGGCTCGGTAACGGGCAGGAACAGGGTGATCTGGTCATACCCAAAACCGGGATCGAGCGGATCGGCCAGAGCGACGATCCGTTCATCGAACAGGCGCATGACCGGCCCCGGATCGCGGGTCGGCAGGCCGGTCTCGATTCCCAGACGGTGGCGCGCCCCATCGCTGCGAAACAGGGTCAGAACAAAGCGCCGCCCGCCAAGGCCGCGCTTCTCCAGCGCGTGCGCCGCCTCCTGCAACAGGTCGGCGAAGCAGGCGGCGATGCTGGCCTGAAACGCGACAGGTTCGGAAAAGCGGCGCTCGAAATGCAGCGGTTCGGGCTGCACCAGCGGATCGATCGGGGCCTGTTCCTCGCCCAGCAGGCGGCGCAGCGCGGTCACCGCAGCGGCCCCGAACCGGGCGGCAATGCTGGCCGCCGGCCGCGCCGCGACATCGCCGATGGTCTTGAGGCCTGCCCGGCGCAGGGCCAGCAGGGCCTCCTCGTCCAGCCCCAGTGCCAGCACGCGCAGGGCGCGCAGGGCCATGCGCTCATCCCCGATCGGCAGGCACCCATGGCGAGCCAGCGCCTGCGCCCCCGGCGGGGTAGAGGTCACGGCCAGGCGCAGGGTCATCCCCATCATGGAAAGGACATCTTCCACCTGTGCGGCCAGCCCTGCTTCTCCCCAGAATAGATGCTCGCCGCCGGAAATATCCAGCGTAATGCCATCGGGCGGCGCAATGGTGACCCGCGGCGACCATGCGATGCACTGTTCGGCCAGGCGTTTCAGCCAGTGACGGTCGGCCGCCTCGTCCATGTCGGCCACAAGCAGGCCGGGATGCATGGCCCGGGCATCCGCCAGGGTCATCCCCGGTGCCATTTCCAAGGTCTGGGCCACCGAATTGACGGCGGCCAGCCGCTGCGCCCCTTTTACCCGGCTAACCAGAACCAGAGCCGCGTCATGCGGCGTATCGGCCCTGCGGGATGACAGCTCCGCCCTCTCCAGCCGCAGCCGGTCGGTCGGCAGAAACGGGAACCACAGCGCCAGATAGCGCCGCTTCACGGAAGATGCGTCGGTCACGGTCCCACTCCAGTCGCCAGCCAAGGCCGCATGGGCCCGACCGCTGGCGCAGCAAGGTCACGTCAAAGGCAGGCGACCCCGGAACATTGCCGGGCAGCGCCCGGGAAGGGGCCGATGCCACCTGCCAGCGGGTCTGCGCCGCGCTGGGCACCGGCGCGGCATCGATCCGCAACAGCAGCAGGGGCACGCCCGACTTTTCCGCCGCCAAGGCAAGGCGGCGGCTGGCAGTAAGGTCCAGCTCGCGCATCGCACCCCAGCTTTCGACAATAACCGCCCCCAGCGCCTGACAGCGCAAGGCATCGACGGCGGCGCGCAGCACGGCCATCCCATCAGGCAGTACGCCGACAATTGCGTCTGCCGTAATGCCGCCCAGTTCCGTCCAGCCATTGGCCTGGATCACACCCCCCGCTCGCGCCGCGCGTTCTGCCCTTAGCCACAGTACCGGTTGCCCCGGATGAGCTAGGCGGGCCGCGACGGCTAAGGCAAATCCGGCCGCGCTGCCCGTATCGCCCCCTTCGGCCGCATAGATCTCGTGCACCCGTCCCCGCGCCAACCCACCGCCCAGAGCAAGGTCCACCGACCGCACTCCAAGCTCCCGGCATGGCTGCAAGGCCACCTTCGAATCGGGACGTATCAAGGCTGGAGCGAATCTCATATGTTCTTATTATGTTCCAACTCCAAAGACATCAACCCGTCTCTCCGGCGTTTTCTCCTTGGCCATCCGGCCATTGGAGAAATGCCATGGGACACTCAGACCTGGACCCTGCCGTGCATGAGCGGCGGCCTTGGAATGCAGGCCAAAACGTCGGACCCAAGCGCCCCCTGAAACTTCGCGATATCTGGGCGATCCGGTTCTACCTGGATGAGCACAAGCGGCTACGTGACCGGGCGCTGTTCGACCTGGCAATCGACAGCAAGCTGAGGGGCTGCGACCTGGTGAAGATCAAGATCGGTGATGTGACCAGTAGCGGGCGAGTCCGCAGTCGCTCGACTGTCATCCAGCAGAAGACTGGCAGGCCCGTGCAGTTCGAGATCATGGGAGAAGCACGAAAGAGCCTGGAGGCGTGGCTCGAGCGACGTCGTGGCACTATCCATGACTATGCTTTCCCCAGCCGAATCGATTACCTCGGTCACTTAAGCAAACGGCAGTATGCGCGTCTGGTGGACGAATGGGTCTCGACGGTCGGCCTGGACAGCCGCGAGTACGGAACCCACTCCCTTCGCCGCACGAAAGTCTCGCTGATCTATAAGGCCACCGGCAATCTGAGGGCGGTGCAGATTTTGCTGGGACACACCAACATCGAAAACACGGTCCGATACCTCGGCGTGGATATTGATGACGCGCTCACCCTTTCCGAGCGCACGGAAATCTGAGTCGACGCCGACTCCTCGACACCTTTGGGGGGCCGGCCTACCTGTATGAACGAAAGGAAGCTAACGACGGGCGGATCGGTCCGCACGAACGGCAGCTATGTTGGCGGAAATTGCCTGCTGCAACAAGAGGGATCAGTCTTCATGCCTGATCAATCCAGCAACTGTCCCGTACTCACACCCAGAGGCTTGGCCAGTTT
>CAYFJH010000138.1:0-2970 GCA_964343385.1 uncultured Novosphingobium sp.
AGGCTATTGCCCGAGTCGATGGCTGAAGCCAGAACCCGACTGAAGTCGGGGGGTTCCCTCCTCGCGTGGGACACTGAATCAGATCATCGCACGTTTGGGAATCCCATTTATGAGTTTATGACCTAGGTCAAGATAGAGCGAAGGCCGCCCTTCCCCGATCTCCTGGGCCAGGGTCGTCTTGCCGACCTGACGCGGCCCCAGCAGCACCACGGCGGGTACCTCGTCAAGGCGTTTGGCCAGCTCGGACTTGATGCGTCGCTCAATCATCCATGTATTTATGGAATATAATTCCTGATTTGCAAGGTTATTATATTCAAAAATCCATCTCGCAAGAACGATGCCCATTCCGGACAGTCTCAGGCAACTTTGCTGTCCGGCCGGCCCGCCAGGTCGAGGGCTGTGTCGATGGGAAGCGCGAATGAAAATGTCGCGCCTCCATCCTCGTTGCGGACGCTCAATCTTCCGCACATGTCGCTGATGATGCCATAGCTGATCGACAGGCCGAGCCCGGTGCCTTCCCCGCCTGGCTTGGTCGTGAAGAATGGCTCGAAAATGCGGGACAGGAGGTGTTCCGGAATGCCGCCGGCATTGTCGGCGACTTCGGCAACCGCCCGTCCTGCCGTTCCGGTGACACTTATGCGAAGCCGCGGCTCGGCAACGTCTGCCCTTCGGAACGTCGCGAGCGCGTTTGAGATAAGATTAGCGACCACCTGCTCGATGAGTGCGGGATACCCCCTGACGGTGAGCCCAGGCGTTATGGTGAAATCCAGCAAATATCCCTCCAGTCGCGCGGTTTCGGTGAAGAATTCAACGGCCGAGCGCACCGCCTCGCCAAGATCAAACAATTCGGACTTTTCTTCGGGCTTTCGCCCGAAGACGCGCATGTGATCGATGATCGCCGCCGCGCGTTCGGCCTGTTCGGCAATGCGCCCGAACTTCATTACCAGATAGTCGTCGGTCGCCGTGCCAGCGATGATCCGGGCACGCGCATTATCCGCCGAGAGGCGAATGACATTCAGCGGCTGGTTCAGTTCATGCGCCGTTGCCGTTGCCAGCTCGCCCAGCGTTGCGAGCTTGGCCGCGTGGAGCAGACGGCGCTGATCGTCACGTTCGCGGGTAACGTCCTCATGGATGGCGATGAAGCCGCCGTCGGGAAGGCGCGTGCGGCGGACCGAAATGATATGACCGTCTGGAAACGGCAGTTCGAAGGCAAAGGACGGCCCCGGCCACCTCCGGCATCTGCACAGGAGTTCGATCTGTCTGCCCTCGGCACTGTCATAGGCGCCGAGACTGGCATGGAAATCGACTATTCCATCGAGCGTGGCGCCGATCCCGAAAACATCGTCCGGGACGCCTGTCAGCACCGCGAAAGTCGGGTTTCTGGTCAACAGATGTCCTTCCGCATCAAAGATGGCGACGCCCGCGGCCATGTTATCGAATGTCGATTCGAGCGCATGTGTCCGGTCGGCCAGGGTCCGATGCAGTTCATCGTGAAGTTCGCCGATCCGCGCGCCCATTGTGTTCATCGCCCTTGCGGCCGCCCGGAATTCGATCGGTCCAGTGACGGGGATCGACACATCGAACACACCGCCGCTGATTCTTCGCGCGGCCTTGCGGATGACGCGAAGATATTGCGACAGATGATGCACGAATGCCCACGACACGAGACTGGAAAGCAGCAGCAGGAGCAAACCACCCACCACCAGCTTGAGTCTGACACTGCCGAAACCCTTGTCCAGAAAACCGTTACGCGCGATGGTAACGATAGTGCCGACCCGTTTCCCATTGTGGACGATCGGGACCGCCTGCACGAATTTCTCCGTATCTGGCACGGTGCCGTTGGCGGCGGTCGCAATCGGCCGGCCGTTCAGATCCCGCACCTCCAGCGATACAAGATTCGCGTTTGCGAGAATATCCCTGAGCAGCATGTCTGTTCTGCGCAGATCGCCCGCGACCACCAGGTCGCCGATCAGAGCAGCCGCAAAATGGCTGTTGACCCGGGCATTGCGATGAACCTCACGTTCAGCCTCTTGGTAGAAAAAGCCAAACGCCAGTATCGTCAGGATCACGAGGATGGCAGCCTTGATTGCGGAAATCGTCAACATGCGGCGCACATAGAAGTTCATGCCAATGTCTCCAGGCAGAGCTTGACAACGGCCGAACTGTGCACCGGTTTGCCGAACCGTGCCAAGATCTCGCGTCCGCCGGTAAACGGGTCATCGGCATGACCTCCGTGACCGGTGATCACAATGAAGCGCAAGGTCGGATTTTCGGCATGGAGCAACGCGATCAGCAGCTCCCCATTGATGCCAGGCATGCGAAGGTCGGTGATGACGAGGCGGAGCGCGGGATCGGCGCCGAAGCGCAGCGCCACTGCGGGATCGCTTGCCCACGATACTGCAATACCCGTGTTTTCAAGTGCTTCGGCCAGTTCTTCGGCGCAGCAGGGATCATCATCGACGACGAGAACGGCGCTCATACCGCCTGCGCCGTGATAAGGGTCTGGATCGCGTCGCGGCACAAGCTGCGCCCAGTTGTGGTGAGGGCAAGCATGAAACGGCGACCGTCTGCCGGATCTTCGCGGCGAGAAATCAGGCCGCGCTCCTCGAATTCGGCAATGCGCCGCAGACCAGCCGAGGCGCTTGCCCCAGACGCGAGCGCGATGCTGGTGGCCGGCGCTTCGCCGGTGCCCAGATCGGCCTCGAACATCGCAAGCAGCACGCGCCAGCCGACCTGCTCGATCCTGAGCCGGGAAAAGAGCCGGTCGAGCAGGCGGACATCGTCCAGCAACCGCCGGCAATGGAGCGCCTGCCAAGCGCGATCGATCGATGGTGCGGGATCGGGGCGAGAGCCGCGCGTCGCCAGCGGTGAATAGGCTGGCGGCAGTTCGGCCACTGCCGCCATTTCGCGCATCGCGGTTGTCAAGCCTTCCTCCAGCACGCGGAAGCGGTTGGTCAGGTTGCTGCGAGC
>CAYFJH010000139.1:0-2969 GCA_964343385.1 uncultured Novosphingobium sp.
GATCATTTTTTAAAGCGGCTGTCATGAAATTTTCCATACGGCGTCATTATACGGTTGCGGTCGCCCCCAATCCTCTTGAAATCATCATTCGCGGAGGCCGGCTGCGGATGACAGCGTCGATCATGCGCTGCATATCCTCGGAGCGGATCAGGGTCCGATCGATGAGGGGCAGGGAGCCCGTCTCGATACCGGACTGCGGGACCGGGACTTCGTGTTGGGCGGCTTTCGGCCGGCGTTGGCGTCTGCATCGCTCGGTCGCATCCATTTCCGCGAAGACGCGCGGCAATCGCTCCAGCGAACCGCAGACGATGGCCACGTAGTCCGGGTGGTTGAAGTTCTGAACCAAGGCGCTCTCGGGAGGCAGTAGTTCGAAGTCCCGAGCAAGGTTTTTCCTTCCGCTGCGCCGCCTCTCCCCGTGCTTGATCGCGTGAAAGAAATGCTCGCACAGATTGTTCGTCCGCTCAACCAGGCGCACGCCGCCTCCAGCCTTGGCAGGGAGACGGACTTCGTGTCCCCATAGGGACTTCCCGTGCCTCTTGAGGTGGTCGAGGATGATGTCGATTGCCTTGCGAAAGTCCTGGGCGGGGCCCCGTTGTGGACGACGCTTGCGTAAGGAGGCGGAGAATCGCTTGAGCGCGGCGCGGATGTCGCGAAGCTCCTCCCTCGCCTGGCGAAGCGTCATCGGCCGTTTGGACCAGGGCTGGCTGCGGCCGTAGGAACCTGGCGATAGCCGGAGCGTTTTTCGCAGCTCGTCGAAAAGATTCGCGCGTATGCGAAGATCCCGTGCGATGCGAAGGAGGCCAGGCTCCTGGCGCACCAGATCCAGGACGCGACCCAATCGCCTGAGGACCCGTAGGACGTGTCGATCCTCGGGCGGTGTGCGCAGCCAACCATCCACGACGCGGCGGGCGCGCACGCCGCGGTCGTAGAGATCGAGATAAGGCCGGTTGAAGGGGAAGTTTCGGCTCTTCTCGGTGGCGGCGTAGTCGAATACCCATTGAGCCAAGCCGCGGACGACGGCGACACCGGCATCGCCTGCGGGCAGGTCGTGGGACACGGGTTCCTGCCGCTGCCAATCGCGGAAACCTTCGCGGGCGGGTTCCAGTGCGCCGCCGAGTTCGCGGCTCATGTCCCTTGCGAAGGTCCGTAGCGCGCCGCGCATCTTCAGGCGGCGCAGCGCGTCGCGCAGCGCATCGTGTCCCGGTTTGAGCAGGTCGCGGCCGACGTCGGCGAGGAAATGGCTGTGACAGCCGAGCACCTTGGGTCTGGCGCTGAGGCCTGCGACCAAGTCATCGCAAGCGGCTATCATGGCGCGGCCCAGGTCGCGCATCACGGCACAGGGCTGGCCGAAGAGCTGAGTCGTCAAGCGGGCGCAGGCGAGGATCGCCTCGGCGTTCTCGGTCGGGATCTTCCATGATCCCAAGACCCACCGGCGCCATCCCGCGAGGATCACCAGCATCGTCCCTCGCCCATCCTCGCACGTGGCGTCGGTGTGCATGGGCCAGCCGCCATCCTGCGCCAACGCTCGCCGCAACCGCGGCGCGCGTGCTTCATGCAGCCGCCGCACGTAATCCAGGAACAGCCGCGCCAAGCCGCTGATCTCGCCGGTAGATATCGTGATGCCGTGATCGTTCTTGAGTTCGGTCCGGATTTCTTCACGCTGGCGGTTGTCCAGAAATCGCCGACGGCCGATGAAAACCATCACGTCGTAGCCCACACTGCGTCCAGACAACAATCGCTCGGCCGATTCCGCGGCGCGCCGCATGACAAGGCTCCCGTCCGGGCGACGGCAGCCGGCCGCGCACTCGTGCACGACCTCCCGAAGCCGGAAGGGGCCGTGTTCCAAGGTTTGAACTGAACGGGAGACGGACTTCTGCACGATCATGGGGCCCGTGCAAACCGGACAGGCCCCCGGTTCCTCGCTGACGCTGACACGTGCGCCGCCGGCGGCGAGAGACTTTTCGCTGAAGTGTGACTGCAAAGACCGCAACTGCTCCCTCAACGCCGTGAGCGCAGCGAGTTCGGGCCCCCTTTTTTACCGAGCTCGTATCGCTCGAAGACCCAATGCACGTGCGCAAGCGGCACGTTGACGCCTTGGTGATGGAGTCGCCGGACTACTTGTTCCGGCGTCACGAGTACCCGGCTGGATTGGAGAACCTCTACGAGCACCTCGACGGTCATGGCTGTGGTCAGAGGCCCGAGAATTACGGCGGCGCGCTTCTTTTGCGCTTGCCGGCAGGCCCATTGCTTGGCGGCGCGCGAGGCATCGGCGCTAAGGTAGAGCCAGTCCCTTTTGCCCAGGATTTTGCGCCCGATGCGCCTGGCGCGTGCGTGGTCGAGTAAGGCATTTTGAACTCGTACGCGCAGCGTGTCTTGCAGTTCCCGCTGTGTTTGACCGGCTTCAGAGGCATCGACCAATTCTTTAACGGCGGCCTTCACGGTACCGGATTGACAGAAGCCGACGTTGCCGTAAGACCAGAGCCCGAACTCGTTGAAACGAGGGATGCCGCGCAGGGTGTAATAGCGGCTGCGGTGAGTGTAGCTGGTAAGGTAGCCCAACGGCTTCATACGTCGGAACACGCTCATGTGGGAGTCTGTCTTCAATGCCTGGCAGAGCGCGTCAAGCTGGACGATGGGCGTGCGGCGAAAAAGATTCTTCAAGGCCGTCTTGGCGTCGATAGGATTGAGCATGCTGCTCCTGATATATGTATGCGATATATGTGCCTAAGTATATCAGATACAGCGAGGACGCGCCAGACGGGAATGGCTCTTGAGTGAACTTCTACGACGGAGAGACGCAATCAGCGCGAATCAAGGCCGCGCTGCGCGTGGTATACTTAGGACTTGAGGGGGTGTAATTTATTGTTATAATTTAAGCGGATATTCTGCGCGCAACCGTATAGTGACGCCGTATCAGGTTTCCCTTGGGTTTATCCCGGGACCGCTATTCTGCCCCGGTTTCGACGTCG
>CAYFJH010000140.1:0-2872 GCA_964343385.1 uncultured Novosphingobium sp.
TGATGATGCAGACCGTCCGGCTCGCGGGCGCCGACATGACCTGCACGAGTGCCGTGCCATGAAGTGCCGAACCTCACCCCTCGCCCCCGCATTCGCTCCCAATCTCGCGATCGCCCTCGCCTTGTTTTTAGGCACAGTCTTCGCTGGCGCCACGCCCGCCTATGCCGAGCAGATCTGCGCCGCCGATTTGAACGGCAATGGCGATGCCGCCGACGCCGGTGAGACCGCCAGTTGCACGGCGATGGAGAATAGTGGCTGGCAGTGCCCGATCCAGGCGGTGGCCTGCACCGTGACTGCCCCAGGGGCCTATGCCTGCCCGCTGGGCGCACAATATGCTTGCGAGGTGCCCGCCTCGGGCGGCGCACCGACCTGCTCGCCCAATACCTGCCAGGACACCGGCGCCATGCCGATCGTCGAGGAACCGCCGATTAGTGATCCCGGCATTCCGGCCGATGGCGGCATCGATGCCGATGGCAATTGCACTGCCAATATCGAGATCTTCTCAGGGAGAGCGGTACGCTGCCGCCCGCCCGGGCTTCTCACCACCTTCAGCAATTGCTGTAAGGACAAGGGCAAGATCGTCAAGGACGGCATGGGTTCGTCGCTCGGCTCGATCGGCACCAAGATCGCCGTCGCCAAGGGCGTGTTCACCGGCATGAAGGCCGCCTACACCGCCTTCAAGGCCGGTGCGACCGCGAGCCAGGCGGCGAGCGCGGGCGCCAATGCGATGATCGTCGGGATCGATCCGACCTCGATCGCGATCAGCCTCGCGGTCAATTTCATGATCGAGGTGCTGCTCCAGGGCTGCGACCAGGAAGACATGGAAACCGGCATGCTGCGCGGCTCGGGCATGTGCCACGAGGTCGGCACTTATTGCACCTCGAAGATACTCGGCATCTGCATCCAGAAAGCCAAGGGCCATTGCTGCTTCAACACCAAGCTCGGCCGGATCATCCAGGAGCAGGGCCGCCCGCAGCTGAAGAGCTTCAACGGCCTGGGCTGGGGCACGCCCAAGAAGCCCTATTGCCGCGGATTTACGCCGGAAGAGTTCCAGGCGCTCGATTTCTCCAAAATGGACCTCTCCGAATATTATTCGGACATCGAGGCCCGCACGCAAGGCCAGATACAGATCGACATGAAGGACCGGATCGATGCCTATATGCAGACCGTCGGCAATTGACATGCGGACGGGAACGATCCTGCTCACGCTCGGTATGGCGCTGGGATCGCCTGTCCCGGTTTCCGCGCAGGAGGCTGCACCCCCGCCTCCCGAAAACTCCCGGACCAGGGTCCAGCAGCAGGGCGACGCCGCGATGGAGCGGCTGAAGGGCGCGGTTGCCAGGCAGAAGGCGAACACCGCTCCAGGTCCCACCGCGCTTCCCGACCTGCCCGAAGCTGAACGCCGCCGCGCCTTTGAGGGGCTACGCCGCCATGCGCCCTCGCCCGCCATGGAAACCCGCGCACGCACCGCGCTCGATGCGGGCAAGGATGCCTTTGCCGCCCAGCGCGAGGCCATGGCGAAACGATTGCGCCAGGCGCTCGGCCTCGACACGCCGGAGATGGACGCGGTTGCCGGAGCCGCCGCGCCAAAGTTGGCCGAGGCATGGGTGCCGGTACTCTTCGTCTCGTCATCGATGCCGATCGCGACGCTCAGAACCTATGCGGGGCAACTCGAGAAGGCTGGCGGCGTCATGGCGTTTCGCGGAATGCCGGGCGGGCTCGCCAGGGTCGGCCCGATGGCCAAGCTCTCCGCCGAGATCCTGCGGCTCGATCCCGGCTGCGAGGGACCGGCCTGCGCGATGCGGAATGTCCAGCTCATCGTCGATCCGCTGGTCTTTCGCCAGCACGGCGTGAACGTGGTTCCCGCACTCGCCCTTATCCCGGGCGACCCGGTCCAGCCCTATTGCGAACGCGACGAGACCAGTCTGCGGGCGTCCCACGTCGTCTACGGCGACGCTGCTCTTTCGGGATTGCTCGAAGAATATGCCCGCCTCGGCGGCAAAGAGGAGGTGCAGGGTGCTCAAGCTCGCCTGGAAAACCGCTAGGGCCGCCTGGCCCGATATCAAGCTGCTGCCGTTGCGCGCCGCGGTTGCGCTCGGCAGTTCGGGGCTGGGTCAGCCGGTCCGGCCCGCGCAGCTGTGGAGGGCCTACGCCATCGTGCTGCCCATCGGGCTAGGCGTCTGGTGGGCCATGCCGCAGCTCACCTGGGTGATGAGCCCGTCGATCGACGCGTGGGCCGTGCGCGCCGCGCCCGGTCCCATCCGCAAGAGTGATTTCGTGATGTTCGTCCTTTCGCATCCGCTCGCAGGCCCCAAGCCCGTCAATGTCACCAAACAGGCGCTGTGCATGCCCGGCGAGCGGATCGACATGATCGAGAAACCCTCGATGACGCCGGGTGCGTGGGATGGATGGTATTATTGCAATGAGCGCCTGCTGAATGTGAGCAAGCCGGTCGGGCGAGGTGGCCAGAAGCTCGAACACTGGCAGCCGCGCGAGGGCCTGATCCCTGATGGGACTGTCTTCGTCGGTTCGAGCCATCCCAGCGGATTCGACAGTCGCTATTACGGTCCCGTTGCGATTCCCCGCCTCACCCGCATGGAGAAGGTGCTGTGAACGCCCTTCCCTGCGCATCGCTCGCGCTGCTGCTCGCAGCATCGTCGTTCGCATGTCCTGCCCAGGCGCAAACCACCCGGGCAGGAATCGACCAGCCAAAACACGGCTATTGGTGGTATGCGCCGCCGCCAAAGGCGGACAAGCAAGCCGCATCCGATCCCGACGCGCTGATGAAGCCGGTGATCCCGCCGATGGCAGAACTCGCGACCTTCACGCCGCCCAAAATCCGCAAGCTGATCGAGCAGCAGCGCGACTATGC
>CAYFJH010000141.1:0-2748 GCA_964343385.1 uncultured Novosphingobium sp.
TACATCTACCGCTTGCAGAAGTTCGAGCGTTCGAACCAGTCGACCTGCATCAACCAGCGTCCGCTGGTGAAGGTGGGCGACATCGTCGAAACCGGCGACATCATCGCCGACGGTCCCTCGACCGAACTCGGCGAACTGGCGCTGGGCCGCAACAGCCTCGTCGCGTTCATGCCGTGGAACGGCTACAACTACGAGGATTCCATCCTCATCTCCGAGCGGATCGTGAAGGACGACGTGTTCACCTCGATCCACATCGACGAGTTCGAGGTGATGGCCCGCGACACCAAGCTCGGGCCCGAGGACATCACCCGCGACATCCCGAACGTCGGCGAGGAAGCGCTGCGCAACCTCGACGAAGCGGGGATCGTCTACATCGGCGCCGAAGTGCACCCGGGCGACATCCTGGTCGGCAAGATCACGCCGAAGGGCGAAAGCCCGATGACGCCGGAAGAAAAGCTGCTCCGCGCGATCTTCGGCGAAAAGGCCAGCGATGTGCGCGACACCTCGCTCCGCCTGCCGCCGGGCGTTTCAGGCACGATCGTCGACGTCCGCGTGTTCAACCGTCACGGTATCGAAATCGACGACCGTACCCGCGCGATCCAGAACGAGGAAATCGAACGCCTCGCCAAGGACCGCGAGGACGAACGCGCCATCCTCAACCGCGCGACCTTCAACCGCCTCAAGGAAATGCTGATCGGCCAGGTTGCCGCAGCCGGTCCGAAGGGGATCAAGAAGGGCGCCGAGATCACCGACGACGTGCTGGCCGAGGTCGAGCGTTATGAGTGGTGGAAGTTCGCCGTCGCCGACGACGCGCGCCAGCAGCAGCTGGAAGCGGTCAAGGCCCAGTACGACGAGACCATCAAGACGATCCAGGAGAAGTTCGAGGACCGCAAGGAGAAGCTCGAACGTGGTGACGAACTGGCACCGGGCGTGCTCAAGATGGTCAAGGTCTTCGTCGCGGTGAAGCGCAAGCTGCAGCCGGGTGACAAGATGGCCGGCCGTCACGGCAACAAGGGTGTCATTTCGCGCATCCTGCCGAACGAGGATATGCCGTTCCTTGAAGACGGCACCCACGTCGACATCGTGCTCAACCCGCTGGGCGTGCCTTCGCGCATGAACGTCGGGCAGATCTTCGAGACCCACCTGGGCTGGGCCGCGCGCGGCCTTGGCCAGCAGGTCACGGCGGCGCTGGAACAGTGGCGGATCGACAACCCGAACCCGCAGGCCGCCGCACCGCCAACGGCGCTGCTCGACAAGCTCAAGGACATCTACGGCGAGAACTATCACGCCGAGCTCGACAGCCGCTCGACCGAAGATCTCGTGGAAATGGCCGGCCTGCTCAAGAACGGCATCCCGATGGGCACTCCGGTGTTCGACGGTGCCCGCGAAGCCGACGTTTCGGCGATGCTGGAGAAGGCCGGGCTGGATACCTCGGGCCAGGTGACGCTGTTCGACGGCCGCACCGGCGAGGCGTTCGACCGCAAGGTGACTGTCGGCTACATCTACATGTTGAAGCTGCACCACCTTGTCGACGACAAGATCCACGCCCGTTCGATCGGGCCGTACTCCCTCGTCACCCAGCAGCCGCTGGGCGGCAAGGCCCAGTTCGGCGGCCAGCGCTTCGGGGAAATGGAGGTCTGGGCGCTGCAGGCCTACGGCGCCGCCTACACCTTGCAGGAAATGCTCACGGTGAAGTCGGACGACGTGGTCGGCCGCACCAAGGTCTACGAAGCGATCGTCAAGGGTGACGACACCTTCGAGGCCGGCATTCCCGAGAGCTTTAACGTGCTCGTCAAGGAAATGCGCAGCCTTGGCCTCAACGTCGAACTGTCCTCGCTGACCAAGCTGGACGACGACGACGATCTCGCCGTGGCCGCGGAATAAGAGGGATGGGCGCTGCCAGCGGCGGCGCCCTCCTTTCGACCCAGATTTGACCCCCTAGAGGGACGGAAAATATGAACGACCTGACCAAGTTCACCAACCAGATGGCGAAGACCGAAACCTTCGACCAGATCCAGATCGGCATCGCGAGCCCCGAGCGCATCCGCTCGTGGTCGTTCGGCGAGATCAAGAAGCCGGAAACCATCAACTACCGCACGTTCAAGCCCGAGCGTGACGGCCTGTTCTGCGCGCGCATCTTTGGTCCGATCAAGGACTATGAGTGCCTCTGCGGCAAGTACAAGCGCATGAAGTACAAGGGCGTCGTCTGCGAAAAGTGCGGCGTCGAAGTGACCGTGACCAAGGTCCGCCGCGAGCGCATGGGCCACATCGAACTGGCCGCGCCGGTCGCGCACATCTGGTTCCTCAAGTCGCTGCCTTCGCGCATCGGCCTGCTGCTCGACATGCAGCTCAAGATCCTTGAGCGCATCCTCTACTTCGAAAGCTATGTCGTCACCGAACCGGGCCTGACCCCGCTCGAGAAGTACCAGACGCTGACCGAAGACGAGCTCTACGAATATCAGGACCAGTACGGCGAAGACGCCTTCACCGCCGGGATCGGCGCCGAAGCGGTCAAGCACATGCTGATGAGCCTCGACCTCATCCAGGAGCGTGACGACCTGCTCAAGGAGCTGTCGGAAACGAAGTCCGAGCTGAAGCCGAAGAAGATCATCAAGCGGCTCAAGGTCGTCGAATCGTTCATCGATTCGGGCAACCGTCCCGAGTGGATGATCCTTGAAGTCGTGCCGGTCATCCCGCCCGAGCTGCGCCCGCTGGTGCCGCTCGACGGCGGCCGGTTCGCGACCTCGG
>CAYFJH010000142.1:0-2327 GCA_964343385.1 uncultured Novosphingobium sp.
GATGACGCTGGTCTGCTCGTAGAGTTTGCTGATCAGGTGGAACAGCAGTTGCCCGGATTGTGGCGGCGTCCTGCGCCCGCTGGGTGAGGACAGCGACGAGATGCTCGATGTTCTGCCCGTGCAGTGGCGCGTGATCCGCACCATCCGCCCCAAGTACAGCTGCCGTTCCTGCGAGAAGATCGTGCAGGCGCCGGCCCCGGTGAAGGCCATCGCCCGGGGCAAGGCCAGCTTCGCTACGCTCGCCCATGTGGTCGTGTCCAAGTTCGACCACCACCTGCCGCTCTACCGGCAGGCAGAGATGATGGCGGCGCAGGGCCTCGACATCGATCGTTCGACGCTGGCCGGGTGGGCAGGGCAAGCTGCGCATCTGCTCGACCCAATCGTCTCCCGGGTCCGCGAGGAAGGCCTGAAGGCCGCCAAGATCCACAGCGACGATACGCCGGTGCCAATGCTGGTGCCGGGCAAGGGCAAGACCGCGCAGGGCCTGTTGTGGACCTATGTGGTCGACGACCGGGCCAGCGGATCAAAGGCACCGGGGCTGGTGTGGTACAGGTTCACGTCCGACCGCAGCGGCATCCACTCGCAGGCCGAGTTGAAGAGCTTCGCCGGCCTCCTCCAGGCCGATGGCTATGCCGGGTACGAGAAGCTCTATGCCGGCAACCGGATCCAGGAGGTCGCCTGCTGGGCGCATTTCCGACGCAAGATATTCGAGAACCACCAGACCAGTCCGACACCGCTGACCACCAACCTGCTTGAGCGGATCGCCGCGCTCTACCGGCTCGAGGCCGAGGTTCGCGGCCAGCCGCCCGATATGCGCCGGCAACGGCGACAGGAGAGAACCAGGCCACTGGTCGATGCGCTGCGCGTGGCCATCGACGATGCCTTGCGCCGCCTGTCGCCCAAGTCGGCGATGGCCAAGGCGCTCCTCTATGGTCGCAAGCGCTGGATTGCGCTCACGCGCTTCGTTGATGACGGCCTGGCCGAGATCAACAACAACATTGCCGAACGCGCGATGCGCAGCGTGGCCATAGGCCGGAAGAACTGGCTGTTTGCTGGCTCAAAGGCTGGAGGAGAGCGTGCCGCTGCCATCTACTCGGTCATCGAGACGGCAAAGCTCAACGGCGTCGAGCCGCAGGCCTACATCGCCGACGTCATCGCGAAGATCGCAGGCGGATGGCCAGCCTCGCGCTGGAACGAACTTATGCCCTGGAACTGGACAGCCGACAGGGTGCTCGTCAGCATGGCGGCATGACCGACCAGATCGCCCGGATTCGCATCACGCTCGAGGACATGGAACCCGCCATCTGGCGCCGGGTCGAGCTGCCGCTTTCCAACAGCCTCAAGACCCTGCACCTCGCGATCCAGGCCGTCATGTTATTCCAGAACTACCACTTGTTCCGCTTCGATGTCGGCGAGGCCAGCTATGGCATTCCGCTCGACGACGACTGGATGGACCCGCCGACCCGCGACGCGGCGAACATCCGCCTCGCCAAGCTCGTCGAACGCGGCGTCACCACCTTCACCTACACCTACGACTTTGGCGATGACTGGCGGCACAGCATCGAGATCGAGGGCATCTCCACCGCCGATCCCGCCATGGTCTACCCCAGATTCGTCGATGGCGAGCGTCGCGCGCCGCCCGAAGACGTCGGCGGCCTCCCTTGCTTCGAGGAGTTTCTCGACGCCATGGCCAAGCCCCGGCATCCATCCTGCAAATCCGTGCTCCAATGGTACGGCCGTGCCTTCGAGCCCACCGACATCAGCCCCGACGAAATCCACGCTCGCATGGCCCAACTCGCCAAGCGCCGCGCATACGGCAAAGCAGCTCACGCCAACGCCAAATCCGTCAAAGGCTGAGAAAGCCAGCGGCCTTCAGACCACGCTTACCCCTCATCCGCATAGCGCACCTTCTTCGCGCAGATGCTCAGCCGCGTGCGCAGCGGCCTAGGCCGTAAACTCATGAACCGCGCCGCCGAGGCGCCAAAATGGCGAACAGCTCGGGCGAAGCTGCCCGCAGGAGAGGCTGGTTGCCTCTTCAAGGGCAGGTTCGTTCGAGATGGAAGCCATTTTGGCGTCCCGCAGGGATTTGACCAAGACGGCCCACTGCTTCGTCAGGAAACCTTGAAATATCGACATATTCCTGCGCTTTCCTTCCTCGCACTGAGCCGCCTTGCCTCAAACCTCGGCGGTGCGGTTCATGAGTTTACGGCCTAGAACACTGGCCGCACGGGCCGTGCCTGCTTGCCGGTGGCCCGGTTGAGGAAATCGTCATTGGCGGCAGCCGGCGGCGGGCCGCCATCCTCCTCCGGAAGCTCGCCGTTGTCCTC
>CAYFJH010000143.1:0-2266 GCA_964343385.1 uncultured Novosphingobium sp.
GAGGGGCCGTCGGCGCGTTCGGTGCGGATCGATCTACCGGCGTTCACGCTGATCGGGGCGACGACGCGGCAGGGCCTGCTCCAGACCCCGCTGCGCGACCGGTTCGGGATTCCGGTGCGGTTGCAGTTCTACTCGGTGCCTGAGCTTGAGCGTGTGGTGACGCGCGGGGCGGGTTTGCTGGGGATCGGGATCGATGGCGGCGGGGCGACCGAGATCGCGCGGCGCGCGCGCGGGACGCCGCGGGTGGCGGGGCGGTTGCTCCGGCGGGTGCGCGACTTTGCCCATGTGGCGGGGAGCGAGACGATCACGCTGGCCATCGCCGACGATTCGCTGACGCGGCTGGAGGTCGATTCGCTCGGGCTTGATGCGCAGGACCGGCGCTATCTTCACATGATCGCCGATATCTACAAAGGCGGGCCGGTGGGGGTGGAAACGCTGGCGGCAGGGCTGTCCGAACCGCGCGACACGATCGAGGAAGTGATCGAACCCTACCTGATCCAGCTGGGGCTGGTGGCGCGGACGGCGCGGGGGCGGTGCCTCAACGACCGGGCGTGGCAGCACATCGGGCTGGCCCCGCCCGCCGGGACGACGGCGAGCCTGTTCGGCGATTCCGAGCCCTGATTCTCGCCGCTCCGCCGGCGCGGCGGCGGTCGTGGGGGGCGGAATGACCCGAAAAATGTCGGTGCCGATTACAGTCGCGCGGCGAAGGGTGCCATAGCGGGACAGCTTCCGGAGCAAGCCCAAATCGGAGCGCCTTGAACGCAGATTCCGGCATCAGGAAGCGGTTAACACGATTGTTCTATGCGGCGGGCTCTGCGTTTCTGCACTTGAGGGGCAAGGCACCGGCGGGGTTTTCCGTCCGGTCGGCCAGGCCCCCGGCGGACAAGAGAGAGCTTATATGTCGGTTCGGACGGCCATTGCGAAACTCGCTGTGTATGCAGCCGGCGGGGCGCTTATCGGCGGCGGCGCGGTGCACGTGGCGGAAAGCCCCAAGCCGGGCCGGCCCGAATACGTCAAGCACGCCAAGGTGGCGCAGGCCAAGGCCCCGGTGCGGGCCAAGCGGCGGATCGCCGCCGCGCCGCGTCAGGTCAAGCGCGTCCGCCGGGTGGTAACCCGCACCACGACCTGCGAGCCGGTGCAGCAGATGGCCATGGCTGCGATCCCGATGATGCCCCCACTTCCGCCGCAGCCGGTCAGCTCGTCGGGCGGCGGTGTTCCGGTGGTGATCGGCGGCGGCTGGGGCGGCGGCGGCGGCGGCTTCTTCGGCGGGTTCTTCGGCGGCGGCGGCAGCTCGGGCGGGCAGGTGGTGATCACCTCGACCAGCACGGGTTCGACCTCGACCTCGGGCGGCTCGACCTCCAGCTCGGGTGGTTCGACCAGTTCTAGCACCGGCGGCAGCTCGACCAGCACGTCGTCGGGCAATATCTCGACCTCGACCTCGACCAGCTCAGGCAACGTCTCGACCTCGTCGGGGAATGTCAGCACTTCGTCGGGCAACGTGACGAGTTCAAGCTCGACCAGCACGTCGTCCTCGACCTCCAGTTCGAGCTCGACTTCCTCATCGACCTCGTCCTCGACGTCTTCGTCCACCTCATCCTCGACCGGCGGGTGGCATCCCAGTTCGTCGACCAGCAGCTCGGGCGGTCCGCCGACCGAAGTGCCGGCACCGCCGATGCTGCTCCTGTTCGGTGCGGCCGCGGCAACGCTGGTCGGACGCCGCCGGATCAAAAAGGCCGACTGACCTCAGGCACGAGGTTCAGCAAGGGGGGCTCCGGGAAACCGGGGCCCTTTTTCGTATGCGGTGGGGTGGTGGCGGCTTCGATCCTTCGACAGGCTCAGCATGAGCGTGCTTCGACAAGCTCAGCATGAGCGGAGTGGGGTGTGCCGTCGGCAAACGAAAAGGGCGGCCCCGGAGGACCGCCCTTCGCGTTTCCGGCTCTGCGGTGGCTCAGGCGGCCAGCTTGCGCAGCACGTAGAGGAGGATGCCGCCGTTCATGAAGTATTCGACTTCGTTGGCGGTATCGATCCGGCACAGCGCGGTGAAGGTGAACTTCGAGCCATCGGCGCGGGTCACATCGACTTCGACGTCCTGGCGCGGCTGGAGGGCGGCGACACCGCGGATGGTGAAGCTTTCATCACCGGTCAGGCCGAGGGTCTGGCGGGTGTCGCCGTCCTTGAACTGGAGCGGGAGGACGCCCATGCCGACGAGGTTCGAGCGGTGGATACGCTCGAAGCTTTCGACGATGACCGCGCGCACGCCGAGCAG
>CAYFJH010000144.1:0-2247 GCA_964343385.1 uncultured Novosphingobium sp.
CCCTACACCGGCGCGACGATGGGCGAATTCTTCCGCGACAACGGCATGCACGCCGTCATCGTCTATGACGATCTTTCCAAGCAGGCCGTCGCCTACCGCCAGATGTCGCTGCTGCTGCGTCGTCCTCCGGGCCGCGAAGCCTATCCGGGCGACGTGTTCTATCTCCACAGCCGCCTGCTCGAACGCGCCGCCAAGATGAACGACGAAAAGGGCGCCGGTTCGCTGACCGCCCTGCCGATCATCGAAACCCAGGCGGGCGACGTTTCGGCCTATATTCCGACCAACGTGATTTCGATCACCGACGGCCAGATCTTCCTTGAAACGGGCCTGTTCTATCAGGGCATCCGCCCCGCCATCAACGTCGGCCTCTCGGTGTCGCGCGTCGGCGGTGCGGCCCAGACCAAGGCGATGAAGAAGGTTGCCGGCTCGATCAAGCTGGAGCTGGCGCAGTACCGCGAAATGGCGGCCTTCGCCCAGTTCGGCTCGGACCTCGACGCCTCGACGCAAAAGCTGCTCAACCGCGGTGCGCGCCTGACCGAACTGCTCAAGCAGAAGCAGTTCAGCCCGCTCGCGTTTGAGGAACAGACCGCCTCGATCTTCGCCGGCACCAACGGTTATCTCGACGCCATCCCGGTGAACAAGGTAACCGCATACGAAGCCGAGATGCTGAGCTACCTGCACGACAAGCACGCCGACGTGCTCGAAGCGATCCGGACGTCCAAGGACTTCTCGGACGATTCGAAGTCGAAGCTGAAAGCCGCGCTCGACACGTTCGGTAAGCAGTTCGCCTAAGGTTTTTGAGAATATCGCCGCCCCGGCCAGCCGGGGTGGCGACGATTAGGGAGCCATCATGGCCTCGCTGAAGGAACTCAAGGGTCGGATCAACTCGGTCAAGTCGACCCAGAAGATCACCAAGGCCAAGCAGATGGTCGCGGCGGCCAAGCTGCGCAAGGCGCAGGCAGCTGCCGAAGCCGCGCGCCCCTATGCCGGGCGGCTGGCCAAGGTGATGAGCGGCCTCGCCTCGCGCGTCGCCGGCGCATCCGCCCCGCTGCTGCTGCGCGGCACCGGCTCGGATGCCCGCAACCTTATCGTGGTGGTCAACACCGACAAGGGCCTGTGCGGCGGCCTCAACTCGAACATCGTCAAGGCCGCCAAGCTCAAGGCCGCCGAACTCCTGGCCCAGGGCAAGACTGTCCAGTTCTACCTGGTCGGCAAGAAGGGCCGCGCCCCGCTGCGCCGCGACTACCCTGACGCGGTCGGCGCGGGTTTCGACACCAGCACCGTGCGCACCCCCGGCTTCGTGGAAGCGGAAGCCATCGGGAAGGACCTGGTTGCCCAGTTCGACGCCGGAAAGTTCGACGTCGCCCATCTGGTCTACCCGGTGTTCCGCTCGGCCCTGTCGCAGGATCCGACCGCGGTCCAGCTCCTGCCCGTCCCTGCCCCGGCAAAGATCGAAGCAGAAGACGCCTCGGTCGAATACGAACCGAGCGAGGAGGAAATCCTCGAGGACCTGCTGCCGCGCTATGTGAAGACCCAGCTCTTCGGGGCGCTGCTGGAGCGTGAAGCTTCGGAACACGGCGCGTCGATGAACGCGATGGACAACGCGACTCGCAACGCGGGGGAGCTGATCAACAAGCTCACCATCCAATATAACCGCAGCCGCCAGGCCGCGATCACCACCGAATTGATAGAAATTATCGCTGGCGCTGAAGCGCTTTGACGACGACTTAGAAGGCAAGGAAACAACCATGGCCACCGTGCTCACCAACACCGGCAAGATCAGCCAGGTCATCGGCGCCGTCGTCGACGTGACCTTCGACGGCGAACTGCCCGCGATCCTCTCCGCGCTGGAAACTGACAACAACGGCAATCGCCTTGTTCTCGAAGTCGCCCAGCACCTCGGCGAAAACACCGTCCGCACCATCGCGATGGACGCGACCGACGGCCTTACCCGTGGTCAGCCGGTGTCGAGCACTGGCAAGCAGATTTCGGTGCCGGTCGGCCCGATGACGCTCGGCCGCATCATGAACGTCATCGGTGAGCCGATTGACGAACGCGGGCCCATCGGCGCAGAAAAGTCCAACCCGATCCACGCCAAGGCGCCGGAATTCATCGACCAGTCGACCGAAGCCGCGATCCTCGTGACCGGCATCAAGGTCATCGACCTGCTCGCGCCCTATGCGCGCGGCGGCAAGATCGGGCTGTTCGGTGGTGCTGGCGTCGGCAAGACGGTGCTGATCCAGGAGC
>CAYFJH010000145.1:0-2140 GCA_964343385.1 uncultured Novosphingobium sp.
GGCTCGTCGCCCTCGTTGTGGCCGAAGCGGCGATAGCACCACATGTCGATCACGATGTCGCGGCCGAACTCCTGCCGGTAATCTATTGCCAGCTTGCAGGCGAACGTCACCGCTTCGGGATCGTCGCCGTTCACATGGAGGATCGGCGCCTGCACGCCCTTCGCCACGTCCGAGGGATAGGGCGAGCCGCGTGAGAACTGCGGGCTGGTGGTAAAACCGATCTGGTTGTTGATGACGAAGTGGATGCAGCCGCCGGTGTTGTAGCCCTTCACGCCGGAAAAGCCGAAGCACTCCCACACGATGCCCTGCCCGGCAAAGGCCGCGTCGCCGTGGATCAGCACGGGCAGCACGGTCTTGTGCTTGGCCTTGCCGTTTTCATCGACGCCGATGTCGCCGTGGAACTGCTGGTAGGCGCGGACCTTGCCCAGCACGATGGGGTCGACCGTTTCAAGGTGCGAGGGGTTGGGCATCAGGCTCATGTGAACCTTGATCCCGTCGAAATCGCGGTCGGTCGATGTGCCGAGGTGGTATTTCACGTCGCCCGAACCGCCGACGTCCTCGGGGTTGGCCGTGCCGCCCGAGAACTCGTGGAAGATCACCTTGTAAGGCTTGGCCATCACGTTCGCGAGAACGTTGAGGCGGCCGCGGTGGGCCATGCCGTAGACGATTTCCTTCACACCGCGCTGGCCGCCATACTTGATCACGGCTTCCAGCGCCGGGATCATCGATTCGCCGCCATCAAGGCCGAAACGCTTGGTCCCGACGTACTTCTTGCCGAGGAACTTCTCGTACTGCTCGCCGCGCACCACGGCCGAGAGGATCGCCTTCTTGCCCGCCGGGGTAAAGTCGATCGACTTGTCGCCGCCTTCGATCCGGTCCTGGAGGAACCGCCGCTCGTCGACGTCGGAAATGTGCATGTATTCAAGGCCGACCTTGCCGCAATAGTTGCGGCGCAGGATCTCGACGATCTCGCGCGGGGTCGCCCATTCCATCCCCAGCACGCCGCCCATATAAACTTTGCGGTCCAGCGCGGCACCCACGATGCCGTGGTATTCGGGGTTGAGGTCGGCGGGCAGGTCCTGCTTCGACAGGCCCAGCGGATCGAGGTTGGCGGCAAGGTGCCCGCGCACGCGGTAGGTGCGGACCAGCAGCATCGCCCGGATCGAATCGTTCGCCGCCTGCTCCAGCGCCACCTCGTCGATCACAGGGGCCGCTGCCTTGGCGGCCGATTTGCGGATCGCCTCGCGCATGGCCAGCGGATCGAGCGACTGGGTCAGGTCATCCTCGGCCGCGCCGCCGACCTGCGGCCAGGTCGCACGCTGCCACGACGGACCGGCCTGCGGCTGGTCCTGGCCCATATCGGGGAGAAAGTCCTGCATTTCCTGGCCCATGTCACCAATCCTTCGCGCGCCGGCAGCGGCGCTCGTGCGTCGTTCTTGTGCGGCAGGGGCCTTTCCGGGGAGGACAGGGCCAAGCCATCGTTTCAAAACCGTCCGGCCCTAACCCCGCCATGGTTACCCGGCGGCTGCGATGGGCCTTCGTATTAAACGCGGCCGGCGGCGCGAAACGTCTGCGCCGCCGGCCCGGTATTTTACGCCAGCACTTTGAGCGCTTCGGCCAGCGTCTCGCCGAGCAGCGAGGGCGAGGCCGAGACGCGGATGCCGGCCTCTTCCATCGCCGCGATCTTTTCTTCCGCGCCGCCCTGGCCGCCCGAGACGATCGCCCCGGCGTGGCCCATGCGGCGGCCCGGAGGCGCCGTGCGGCCCGCGATGAAGCCGGCCATCGGCTTCTTGCGCCCGCGCCGGGCCTCGTCCTTGAGGAACTGCGCGGCTTCTTCTTCCGCGCTCCCGCCGATTTCGCCGATCATGATGATCGACTGGGTCTCGTCGTCGGCCATGAACAGCTCGAGCACGTCGATGAAGTTGGTGCCGTTGACCGGATCGCCGCCGATGCCGACCGCGGTGGTCTGGCCAAGGCCGATGGCCGTGGTCTGGAACACCGCTTCATAAGTCAGCGTGCCCGACCGCGAGACAACGCCGACCGAACCCTTCTTGAAGATCGAACCGGGCATGATCCCGATCTTGCACTCGTTCGGGGTCAGCACGCCGGGGCAGTTCGGGCCGATCAGGCGGCTCTTGCT
>CAYFJH010000146.1:0-2069 GCA_964343385.1 uncultured Novosphingobium sp.
TGCCTGCAGTCCGGCGCGGACCATCGGTGCAATCAGCTCATCGTGCCCGAGCAAGCCCGGATGCGCCAGCGACGAGATTCCCCCCGCCCCGGCGATGATGGCGACGACCTCCTCGGGCGAGGCGCCGGAGCGCGGAACGAACGCCGCGCCTTGGTCGCCCAGATAACGATCGAACGCCTCGCGTCGGTTCGCCACGTGGCCGGCCGCGACGAGCGAGTCCGCCAACAGCGGGCGGCCCAGGGAGTGATGAGACTGTCGCTCGGATTGTTCGACCAGGGCATCCACAGCGATCGGCAGGCCCAGCTCCGCGACCCTGACGGCCATCGCGCGAAATCTTCGCACCCGATCCTGCCGCTGACTGGCAAGGAACGCCTGCAGGTCCAACGACCGCGGGTCGAAGAAGTACCCCAGGACGTGCACGTCCTTCCGGCGCCACACCGCGGTGATTTCGATGCCCGGCACGCAGGTGACCCCCGATGCCTCCGCCTCTTTCGCCACATCGTCCAGCGCCGCCGTCGTGTCGTGGTCGGTGACGCTGAGGGTGGTGATGCCGGCGCCGCGCGCGCGCGCGACGAGCTCTGACGCCGTGTACCGGCCGTCTGACGCGGTGGTGTGGAGATGGAGGTCGATCAAGCCTTCCGGCGCTGCCGCCGGACGAGGCCGCGGTACTCGCGGATGAGGAGCTCGAGATGGTTGCGCTCCTCCTCGGCGAACTCGAGGAAGATCTGCTTGCCTTCCGAGTCCTCGAAGCGCCCGCCGTACCGCTTGAAAAAGCGGTGCGAGGCGCGCTCGCACTTGATCCCGATCATCAGCGCCTGCTGATCGGTCGTCGCCTGCGACACCTGGCGCGCACCCGAGGCGAAGAGCCCGTTGGCCGCCCCCTTGAAAAACAGGAATGTCGGGCGCGACTCGAGCTGGGGATCCTGCTCCAGCAAGTGCTTGTAGCGAGCCTCCAGCTTGCCGAGGTGCTCGTTCTCTTCGGCCGCCAGGCTCTGAAACACGCCGCGGCCCCGCGGATCGCGGGCAATCTTCGCCGCCCGCGCATAGAACTCGAGCCCGCTTCGTTCCGTCGCGATCGCGATCCGCAGCGCGTCGCGGGCGAAGAGCAGCTCGGTCGTGCTCCCGTCGAGGCCTGCCGGTTTGCCGGTCCGGCACTCTTCGCACGTGCCGTAGATCTGGAGCACGCTCTGGCGCGCGGCGAAGTGCCGCGCCGACGCCACCTCTTCGATCAGCGCCTCGATGTCGGAGCTGAGGAACTCGGACGACCGGTTGCAGGTCTTGCAGATGAGATGAAAGTGCCGCGGGTGCCGGTACGAGTGCTCGAACCGGAAGCGTCCTTCGCCGAAATCGACCTTCCGGGCGATTCCGGCTTCGACCATCCAGTGCAGCGTCCGGTAAACCGTCGCGCGGCTGATGCGCTGATCCTCGCGGCGAATCAGATCGACGAGGTCATCCGCGCTCAGATGCCCCTCCTGGCGGAGGAACACGTTCAAGATGACTTCGCGTTTGCTGGATCGCTTGCCGCCTGCCGGACGAAGCCGGCTGACGTCCGGGAGGGCTTGATGCATGGTAACGAAGCTTCGCCTCAAACTGACCAGTAACGGATTCTCCGGGGCGGCGAAGCTTCGTTACTAGACGTTGAAGGACGAACCGCAGCCGCAGGTCGATGTCGCGTTCGGGTTCTTGATCGTGAAGCCCCCGCCCGTGACGCTGTCGACGAAATCGACTTCCGCGCCCTTCAGATACTGGATGCTGACGGGGTCGACATAGAGCCTGACGCCGTTGGATTCGAAGACGCGATCGGCCGCGCCCTGCGACTCTTCGATCATCAGCCCGTATTGGAACCCGGAGCAGCCGCCGCCCTGCACGAAGACCCGCAAGCCGCTGCAGGCTTTGTTCTCTTCGGTCAGCAGCTCCGTGATCTTGGACGCGGCGACCGACGTGACGTTGATCATGGTGTGATGTCTCCTTAGCCGTGCTCGCACGGCCGAACTTTGCACGAAGATGTCAACTGGCCGTGCAAGCCCGGGGTCCCCAACGCGGCAGCCGCGTTGGGGTGGAAGCCCGGC
>CAYFJH010000147.1:0-2051 GCA_964343385.1 uncultured Novosphingobium sp.
ATTGAGCGTCAGGCGCTTGATGGCCCACTGATCCTGGGCATACAGCCCGAGTATCTTCGCGCGTGTCTCGAAGCGGTTGGGGAGTGCGACCTGATGGATCGCGATCGGCACCTGATTCTTGAACACGTACTGCTCGGGGAAGTTGCGGGTGCCTTTTACGATCTGCTTCTCCCAGTTCGTCGTCCACCCGGTCTTGAACGCGTGCGAGCCCGTAATATAGGAGAGCGAGCCCCGGGTGACCCCAGGGCCAAGGCAAAGTCGCTGAACCGCCTGACCGGGCATGATGATGCAGAAGGCGCTGGTATTCTTCCCGCGGTTTTGGTACGCTGGACCCGATGCTCGATCTCACGGCGCGCCGTGATCCCCCCGACTCGACCCCGGTCGTGCAGTGTGGTCGGCGGGTGTTCACGACGGCGCACGTGGCCGAGATCCAAGGTCTGCTGACGGCGCATCCGGACTGGCCGCGGGCGCAGGTGGCGGGCGCCCTGTGCCGCGCGTGGGACTGGCGGCACGCGGATGGCAGTCTGAAGAGCCAGACGTGCCAGGCGCTGCTGCGCCGCCTCGCGGCGCGCGGCGCGCTGGGGTTGCCGACGCCGCGGCGCGTGCCGGGGCCGCGCCGTCGGCCCGCCCCCCTGGTGGCGCCGCTCGCGCCGCTGCCGGAGAACGCCGCGCTGGCCGCGTTGGTGGTGCGGCCGGTGACCGAGGCGGAGCGGACGCGCTGGCGGCAGCTGATGCAGACCTACCACTATCTGGGCTGCGCGCAGCGCGTCGGCGAATCGGTCGAGTATGTGGCGACGATCGGGGCGCACTGGGTGGCGTTGCTGGCGTGGAGCGGCGCCGCATGGAAGACCGCGCCGCGTGACCGGTGGATCGGCTGGGACACCGCGGTGCGCGAGCGGCGGTTGCACCTGATCGCCAACAACACGCGGTTCCTGATCCTGCCCGGCGTGAGGCGCAAGAATCTCGCGTCGCGTGTGCTGGGGCGCACGCTCCGGCGCCTGAGTGCCGACTGGCAGACGCGCTACGGCCATCCGCTCCTGCTCGCCGAAACCTTCGTCGACCCGCACCGCTTCACCGGCACGTGCTATCGCGCGGCGGGCTGGATCCCGCTGGGCCAGACGCGCGGCTATGCGCGCTGCGGCACGGGCTATGTCGCGCACGGGCAGCCCAAAATGATCTTCGTGCGTCCCGTCCACCCGGACGCCCGCCGGCGCTTGGCCGCGCCGTGGGCGCCGCCTCGTCCGGTCCCCAGTGGAGATCGCATGCGTGTCCTCGACGTGAATCAGCTCCCCCTTGAGGGCGCGGGCGGCCTGCTCGACGCCTTGGCCACCGTCCCCGACCCGCGGTGTCGCCGCGGCATCCGCCACCCGGTGCGCACCGTGCTCGCGCTGGCGGTGGCCGCCGCGCTGGCGGGCACCCGCAGTTTCCACGGCATGGCGGAGTGGGCCGCCGAGTTGTCGCCCGACCTGCTGCGCCGACTCGGGAGTCGCCGCCGCACGGCGCCGTCGGAGAAGTGTTTTCGGCTCACCTTGCAGAAGCTCGACCCCGCCCGGTTCGACGCCGTGCTCAGCACGTGGCTGTTGCGTCACCATCTGGTCGCCGGCCAGCCGCTGGCGCTCGATGGCAAGACCCTGCGCGGGTCGGCGACGGCCACCACGCCCGCGCGCCACCTGCTGAGCGCCGTCCTGCCCGACCTCGGCATCGTCGTGGCGCAACACGCCGTGGCCGCCGACACCAACGAAATCCCCTGTGTGCCGGCCCTGCTCGAGGCGCTCCCGCTCACGGGCGCCGTGGTGACCGCCGACGCACTCCATACGCAGGTCGACACCGCCCGGTATCTCCTGGACGAGAAGCACGCCGACTATGTCTTGACCGCCAAAGGGAACCAACCCACGCTCCACGCGGACATCGACACCCTCCACCTGGAGGCTTTTCCCCCCTGAGCACACCGACGTCACCAAAGGGCACGGGCGGATCGAAACCCGCGCGATCTGGACCAGCCGCGACCTGACGGGCTATCTGACCTTTCCCGGCGTCGCGCAAGTCTTTCG
>CAYFJH010000148.1:0-229 GCA_964343385.1 uncultured Novosphingobium sp.
TTGAGATGAGCGCGTCTGGCGGCGGCTTGATGCGCGCGTCGCCAGCATGACCAAGCGATGACGTAAGCGGGCTTGATACGGCGCTGGGCAAGCCTGTTGGCGATGCGTCGGACTTCCTGGACGGACCAGCGGATCAGAACCTGGTGGTCCGTATCTTCGGTCTTTTTGGGGGCGCCATGTCATTGGCGCGGTATCGGATCGCCGCCATCATCGCGAAGGCGAGCATGAC
>CAYFJH010000148.1:239-2029 GCA_964343385.1 uncultured Novosphingobium sp.
GCTCGAACCGGAAAGTGCCGGTCCATCCTGATTATCGGCGCTACAAGGATCGCAACCGCGTCGAGCGCATGTTCGGCAAGCTCAAACAACAACGACGCATCGCCACCCGCTATGACAAGACCGTCCTGTCATTCGAGAGCTTCCTCAACCTCGCCGCTTCACGCCTCTGGTTGAAGTCTTTTGTCAACACGGCCTAGCATTACAGTTGCATTTTATGTTTGAGGTGAGCTCTTCTGGCCTGAGCTTGATGTGCGCGTCTCCAGCATGACCATGCGATGACGTAGGCCGGTTTGATACGGCGCTGGGCAAGCCTGTTGGCGATGCGCCGGACTTCCTGGATGGACCAGCGGATTAGATCCTGATGGTCCGCATCGTCGGTCTTTTTGGGGGCGTCCCATCATTGGCGTGATACCGGATCACCGCCATCATCGCGAAGGCGAGCATGACGAGAGAGACGTGGCGATGCCAGCCATGCCACGACCGGGTTTCGTTGTGGTCGAGGCCGAACTCGTTCTTGGCGGTCTCGAAGCTGTCTTCGATCGCCCAGCGATGGCCTTCGACGGCGACGAGGGTCTGGATGCCCGTGCCGGCCGGGCACCATGTCGTGAAGAAGGCGAGATCGCCGTCACTGATATTGCGGCGGATCAGCAGGCCGCGGGTCCAAAGTCCTGATTGGGCCTCATCATATTCGTCGGCGTTGAGATCGGCGAGTTCGCAATATGCCCAGTCATGGAGACGGGCGCCTTTGGTGCCCTCACCAGCGGAAAGGCGTTGCCATGTATCTGGCTCAAGGTCTCGTGCGATTTCCTGGGCTGTGCCGGCGACCGGAGGTTTGCCAGCCCAGGAGCCGAAGTGGTGGTCCGATTTAACGCCAAGAACATAGCCTTTGCAGGCTCGGCGTAGGGCCTGTTCGACATCGCCGACGCCATACACCGCGTCCGCCGCGACCCAGGAGAACGGCACTTCGGCTGCCAGCGCACGCCGGATCATTTGAACGGCGAGCGCCGGCTTAGTGGCGAAGGCCAATGCTTCGGGGACATGGGCCGCGGCAAGCCGTGCAGGATCGCTGGTCCAGCTTTTGGGCAAGTACAAAGCTCGATCGAGAAAGGCGTGACCGCGAGCGGACACATAGGCAGCGAACACACCGATCTGGCAGTTCGTTATCTTGCCAGCCGAGCCGGTATATTGACGCGCGACGCCGCAGGATGCCTTGCCCTGCTTGAGGAACCCAGTCTCATCAATGACCAGAACCGCGTCGTCGGCCCCAAGGTTCTCAATAACATACTCCCGCACGATCTCGCGAAGCTCGTCCGCGTCCCAGCGCCCCCGGCCCAGGACGGCCTGTTGCCGCCACGGTCCAGGATCACCGGCCGCCTCAGCGCGCATCCAACCTGTCTTACGGCGCTCGTCACCCAGCAAGCCGTCCAGAAACAGGTTCGCCGACGCTGCAACCCGCTCCTGCGTGAACAGACTACGCATCCGCCCCTTCACGTCGCGCAGCGAGGACGCCCATAACTCCAGCGTCGTCTCGATCGATGCACCCGTCATCCATAGCCTCCTTGCCATGGAGACCTATTGATTCAGAGTTTCATCCAATGCGCAACTGTAATGCTAGCCTGAGCCGACAATAAAAGCGGAGGGAATGTCATGGATCCGGCCACAGCGATGACGGGTGGATTGCGCCCGGAAGACGACTACTTCTTCGAGCGGCCGAGCGATTGCGCCTGGGTGCGTGAGGGGACATCGTTCTGGATTTTCGATGACGAGGGCCGCTTCGGCATCCCGCGCAA
>CAYFJH010000149.1:0-1962 GCA_964343385.1 uncultured Novosphingobium sp.
CGCTTCGCGCCGTCGGGACGGGCAAGAAGGCCGATGACCGCCCGAGCGATCATCGCCCGGTCAGCGCGGAGTTTTCGTTCTGAGTCTGGCCTGGCGGGGTGAAAATTAGTCGGCAGGGAGTTCTTGCAATCTGCCGGCCGAGCGCGTATACTTTCTCTTGTCTGATTCGATCGTCGGTTCACTCGCGAGCCCTCATCCTTCTCAGACCGCGTTTCCCGGCACCTTCCGCTTCGTGGGGCGTGTTCATGACCAGTGCGGAAGACTGCCGGGCCCAGATGTGCCCGCACGAGGAACTCTCCATGTCGTTCACCTGTTTTCCCCTTCACGCCGAGCTGCTCCGCGCCGTCGACGCGCTCGGCTTCACCGTGCCCACCCCCATCCAGAAGGACGCGATCCCGCCGGCGTGCGAGAGGCGCGACGTCCTCGCCTGCGCCATGACGGGCAGCGGCAAGACGGCCGCGTTCCTGCTGCCGATCCTCGAGCGGCTGATCGGCAAGCCGCGCGGTGTCACGCGCGCCCTCATCCTCGCGCCGACCCGGGAGCTGGCGGCGCAGATCGACCAGCACCGCCGGGAGCTCGGGCGCTTCACGAAGATCGGCGGCGCCGCCGTCTTCGGAGGCGTGGCCATGGCGCCCCAGGAAGCCGCGTTCCGACGCGGCGCCGACATCCTGGTCGCGACGCCCGGCCGGTTGCTCGATCACTTCCAGTACCCGTACGCGCGGCTCCAGGGGCTCGAGGTGCTCGTCCTCGACGAGGCCGACCGCATGCTCGACATGGGGTTCCTGCCCGACATCCGGCGGGTGCTGAAGGCCCTGCCCGCCGGCCGCCGGCAGACGCTCCTCTTCTCGGCCACCCTGCCGACGCCTATCCTCGCCCTCGCCCGCGAGCTGCTGCGTGATCCGGCGACGATCAACGTGGAGCGGGCGGTGGCGCCGGCGGTCGGCATCAGCCACGCCGCCTACCCGGTGGCGCCGGAGCTGAAGCTTCCCCTGCTCGTCGCGCTCCTGCGCGAGCCCGGCGTCCGGAACATGCTCGTCTTCACCCGCACGAAGCATCGAGCCAACCGCCTCGCGGACGGGCTCAGCCGGCGCGGCGTGGCCGCCGAGCGCATCCACGGCAACCGCAGCCAGGCCCAGCGCACGCAGGCGCTCGCCGCCTTCAAGGCGGGGCGGGCCCGTGTCCTCATCGCGACGGACATCGCCGCGCGCGGCATCGACGTCACCGGCCTCAGCCACGTGGTGAACTTCGACGTGCCGAACCTGCCGGAGGCTTACATCCACCGCGTCGGACGGACGGCCCGGGCGGAGGCGATCGGCGACGCCGTCACGCTCGTGTCGCCCGCGGAGGAGAGCGATCTCCGGTCGATCGAGCGGACGGTCGGCACGCGCATCGCGCGCGTGACGCTGCCGGACTTCGACTACACGGCGCGGGCGACCGAACGCCTCGAAGTGCCGCTGGCGGAGCGCATCGCCGCCATCCGGGCCCGGAAAGGCGAGGAGCGCGCGCGGAGCCGCGCCAACGCCGCGCGGCGCGCCGTGGCCGTGTCCGCGCCGCAGGGACCGCGAGCCGGTGCGCCCGCCCGCTCTCGGGGCCGCGTCTGAGGCCCTTCGCGCTCGCTGTCATCGAGTAAGCCCGCCGACCGCGCCGACAAGCTGCTGATGGTCTCGCGTGGGGTGACCCCGGGTTGGGAATGATAGGTCGATCAGAGCGGACGCGCTGGGGTGGGTCCAGGGATGGTGGCGACGGTCTGTAATCGCCCTTATCTACCAGCGCGCGAAAGCCGCAACGACCAGCCTCGAACGACCGCCAGCGCCAACAAAACTCGCACGCGCCTGAAGACGACTCACTCCGGCGGGAGCTTGTCCCGGATCGCCGCCGCCAATCCACTCCTCGCAGCCGGCGGCCCACCCGTTGTCAGCGCTCCCCTTGACCGGCTCTCCATCCGCGCTGTAGCATCGGGCC
>CAYFJH010000150.1:0-1755 GCA_964343385.1 uncultured Novosphingobium sp.
AATAATACATTTTATCGATCATAAGTGATTCAGTTATTATTTTACACTTCCTAAGACACGGAACAATTTGGTGGGTTGGATCGTATGAAGGTATGCCACCCTCGCCCGCCGGCTCAGCCTATCGCCCGCGCGACGCCGCCGCCAGCCCGCTCTACCGGGCGGTCCTTAGGTCACTGGAGACTTATCTCGCCGAGCGCTCCCGACAACGCGACACTGTGGCCCACCCCTGCGCCGAGTCCTCCCTGCGGGCCTTTCTCGAGTGCGGGATCCCGCGCTTCGGCGTCGCGCGCTTTCGCTGCAAGGACTGCGGCGACAGCCGGTTTGTCCCGTTCAGCTGTAAACGAAGAATGGCATGCGTTTCCTGTGATTCGAAGCGCGCCGTTATAGAAAGCGGCCAAGCTCTCAGTGAACTGCTCGCCGACGTCCCATACCGGCAGTGGGTCCTGGTTCTGCCGAAGCGATTGCGCTACTTCGTCCATCGCGACGCGCGACTTCCCGGCGAGATCAGCAGGCTCCTGGCGGAAGCGCTGACGGACTTCTACCGCCGGCGCGCCGCGGCACCCGAAGACGCCGCACCCGCGCAGTTCCATGTTTTGCAAAGATTCGGCTCCAGCGTGAATTTGCATCTCCACGACCACGCCGTGGTTTCAGACGGCGTGTTTCGCCTCGACAACGGCGTCCTGCGCTTTTCGGCGGCGGCACCGCCGACTTTCGAGGAAGTCGCCGAGCTCGTCGAACGCTTGCGCCGGCGCATTCTTAAGCGGATGCTGCGCATGCGCGTGCTTCCCGAGGCCACGGTCAATGAGATGATCGCCTGGCCGCATGGAGGATTCTCGCTTGACGGCGGCACGTATGTCGAGGCGCAAGACCGCGCGGGCCTGGAGCGCCTGCTGCTCTACGTCCTGCGCCCGGCACTGTCGCTCAAACAGTTGGTGTACAAGCCCGAGCAGGATCTCGTCACCTATCGCCCCAGCAAGGGCAGGCCCGACTCGCCCGCGGTCCTCGAGTGGACCGGCGCCGAATTCGTCGGACGAATGGCGGCGCTGATCCCGCCGGCGCGAAAACACCTCGTCCGCTACTACGGGGCATTGGGGCCGCGCTCGCCCCTGCGACGGGCGGTGAGCATGGCGGCGCGCGGCAAGGCGACGACGGCCGAGCTTGAGGCGGGGTACGGCGTGACGCTCCTGGGGAGTTCGGTGCGAGCGGCGAGCAAGGCAGGCAGCGCCGCGGTGCGGGCATGGGCGGCGTGCTTGAGGAAAGTGTTCGAGGTCTATCCCGTGCTGTGCGTCAAGTGCGGCGGGGAGATGAAGCTCGTGGGAGTGATTCTCGACGACCGGGAACTCGATCGCATCCTGGCGCATCAAGGGTGGCCGGTGAATTTTCCCAAGCCCAGCCCCGCGCGCGCTCCCCCGACCCACGCGCCTGCTGAAGATGAGGCCGACCAGGCGTCTTACCCCGAACAATGGGACGACCGTCAGGCCTGGCCCTCTGGCGACTGGCCCGCGTGATCGGGCCGGCACCGCCGCGCCCGGATGAGTCGACTTTTGGCGCGGGCACCGGAAAAATGGGAGGGAGGACTCCGTCGCGCGGAAAATCGACCCTTGATTAATCCCGGAAGAGGGGCTACCTTTGTGCCTATGAGTCTGGTCACGGCGGAAAGCGGGCTACTTTCTCCTGTGCGCCGTGAGGGTGCACTTTACCAGCGGGTGTAAGTCCCGCCCGAGGAATTGTCGATACGCCTCGGTAGCTATCGGG
>CAYFJH010000151.1:0-402 GCA_964343385.1 uncultured Novosphingobium sp.
GCGGCTGATCGAGCCGGTCAGCTTGCGCAGGCTCTGGCTCATCAAACGGGCCTGAAGGCCGACGTGGCTGTCGCCCATCTCGCCTTCGATTTCAGCGCGGGGGACGAGGGCGGCGACCGAATCCACCACGAGCACGTCAATGGCGTTGGAACGGACCAGCGTATCGACGATTTCGAGCGCCTGTTCGCCGGTATCCGGCTGCGAGACGATCAGTTCATCGATGTTGACGCCAAGCTTGCGGGCATAGACCGGATCGAGCGCGTGTTCGGCGTCGATGAAGGCCGCCGTGCCGCCGCCCCTCTGCGCCTCGGCGATGACGTGGAGCGCGAGGGTGGTCTTGCCCGAGCTTTCCGGACCGTAGATTTCAATCACGCGGCCGCGCGGCACTCCGCCCACGCCCAA
>CAYFJH010000151.1:412-1647 GCA_964343385.1 uncultured Novosphingobium sp.
GAGCCCGCCGACGCCGAGCGCGATGTCCAGACCGAGTGACCCGGTCGAGATCGTTTCAACCTGCATCGTCTCTTTCGAGCCGAGTTTCATTGCGCTGCCCTTGCCAAAGGCGCGGTCGATCTGCGCGAGGGCAGCTTCGAGCGCCTTCTGCCGTTCAGAGTCCTTCATTACGCCGCCTTTTTCCTGGATCAGCTTGAGTTGTGCAGCCATTGCCACGATCCCTGCCTAGTTGGCGCTGACCGGAAAGGTCAACCTTCCCCGCCGTTGTATCTACTTTGTTCTCATGGAACAAGGGGCGAACGAAAATTTCCTACGGAACACTTAAACAATTGAAATTAAGCAGTATAGTGCGCATCGTGGGATCCTGGAACGCGCCCGTTGCAAAACTGGGGATAGGGTAGATCACGGAGATTCGCAGCGACCAGGCACGATCAAACCGTCCGGCCGGTCATGCCCTGACGGTTCGACCCTTGGGTTTCGGCCCGCGTTTGGCGGGGGCGAACTGTTTGCCGCTGCGCTGTTCCATGTCGGCCAGCCATTCGGGAGAGCCGACCGGACGGCCCACGCTCTCCGCCTTGCGCAGGGCGGCATAGGTCAACGCCTCATCGAACTCCTGTCCCAGGAACGCGGCGAAATCGCCCACCCGTTCGAGCGCCGGGGCGATGCGCACCACGTGATCGTCGCGGGCCGCGATCAGCGCGCTGGTGCTGGACCACGGCCAGTCGTCCGCGCGGGAAACAAGCCGCGCCCGCACCGGGTTCAGCGCGACATAGCGCAGGGCCGTCACGAAGTGGGCCTCGTCCATCGCCACCGAACCGAACCGGCCCTGCCACAAATGCCCCGTGGTGCGCCGCCGGGCGTTGATGAACCCGGTATAGCGGCGATGAAGTTCGCCAAAGGTACGCCACAGACCGTCCTCGTCGCTCGGCGTCAGGATCACGTGGACGTGGTTGGGCATGAGGCAATAGGACCACACTTCAACCCGCGCGCGTTCGGCTGCAGCGCCAAGCAGATCAAGATAGAGCGCGTAGTCCGCATCCTCGAAGAAAGTTTGTTGCCGACCATTGCCGCGCTGGGTCACATGGTGGGGGATGCCGGGGATCACGATGCGCGGGAGGCGGGCCATGCGGGTGAAGTTACGGGAGTTTGGGGGTTTAGTAAAGTGTCACCGTAATTCATTCCGCACCCGCAACCGGACCTCGCCGTGCAGCACCTTGTAGCGATACTTGGGCGAC
>CAYFJH010000152.1:0-1642 GCA_964343385.1 uncultured Novosphingobium sp.
AAGTTTCCGCGCGGCATGTCGCGTGAAACCTGGTTCATCGAATGCGCGCCACAGGGACCGGCCTTCCCCGGCAAGTTGATCCTTCGCCGCGACCTGCCCAGCATCAGCGTTGTGCCGACCTCATTGCGCTTCGAGTACGACGTCTACCACTCTCTGCAAGGGTCGTCGGTTCCGATCGCGCGCACCATTGTCTTCGAGGACCGTGCGGAGAAGCTGCCCGACGATCGGCCCTTCTTTCTGCGCGAAACGGTCGATGGCGACTGGGATGATCCCCACTACCTCGATCCGGATCCCGCCTACAATCCGCTGCGTCTCGCCATGGCCAAGGAGCACATTCGCAAATTAGCCCTGATCCATACGCTTGACTGGAAAGCGCGTGGTTTTGACCGTATCCTGCCCGTACCCGCTTCGCCCGCCGATTGCGCCCGCTGCAGCATCGAGCGTAACTTCGCCATGCTCGCCGAGTTCCAGGTCGAGCCGCTTCCAGTGTTGACCGAGGCCAGCGAATGGCTGCTCGACAACGCGCCGGTGGCGCCGCGCATCTCGCTGCTCAAAGGCACCAACGGCCGCGGCGAGGAAGTGTTCCGCGACGGCGTGATCGTCGCCATGAGCGATTGGGAACAAGGCGCGCTGGGCGATCCCGCTTCCGACTTCGCCCGCACCCAGGATTTTGTCAACGACATCATTCATGACGGCAAGAAAATCTGGGGCCTGGAACAGGCTTTAGCCTATTACGAGGAACTCAGCGGCATCCACATTTCGGTGGCATCGGTCAAGTATTACCAGGTGCTCGCCTGTCTGGAAAACCTGGTGGCGATGCATCACGCGGCGGGGCCGCTGATCGACGGCAGCGATCGCCTGGTGCGACTGGTCTGGCTCACCACCGAAGCTTCGCACTACGCCAATATGATGCTGCTTGCCGCGGTCAGCAACCAGCAGGTGGACGCCGCACTGGCCTTCAGCACGCAGACCAGCAAGGTCGAGAAATAAACCAGGACAACTACGGAAGATACTGACATGCGACCCCGCGCCGACGAAGTCATGCAATCCATCATCTGGACTTACGATGAACACATCCTGCCGAATGTGCAGGGCGCGTTTCCCAAGAGCCTCGCGCTCACCGTCAGCAACCTGCTGCGCCACGTCGCCCTGCGCCTGGAGCACGAGGCGCCGGCAATGATCGAGGACATCGCCGAACTGCGCGAGGTGCTGGGCGACATCCACCGCTATACCGCCGCCCTGCCCGCCGTGCCGGAATCCCTGCAGCGTTTGCAGGCCGAACTGGACGCCGCGCGCCAACCGGCGCCCGTGACCGGCTATGTCAGCCCACTGGATCTGGTGGAAACCGCGACGCAGTTGCGCGGCCTGCTCGACCGGGCGCTGAAGGCCTTGCAACAGCATCGCGCCACGTTGGGCGCCGCGCCGGAGTACAAGGCCGTCAGGGAGCGTATTCGTACTTACCTGAACCACCACCTCCAGCGCGAATCGCTCTGGATCGGCGAAGCCTTCACCAAGGAACGGCGCTAGACGCTAAAGGAGAAGCCCTTGAACAAGCTTAAACCATCGTTGTCGCCCGAAAACGAACTACCGCTCCCTACCCCGCCGAATATTCCGCAATGGAGCGAGAACTATTGCCTGCAGG
>CAYFJH010000153.1:0-1548 GCA_964343385.1 uncultured Novosphingobium sp.
ATAGACCATATGGAAGGACCGGCCTGACCTATCGCAAGATAGCGTGGGTTGTTCCCTCGAGGGGACAGAGCCACATGCGAAAGGAGGCCGGTCATGGACCAGGGTACTACATATGTCGCCTTCGATGACAGCAAGCGGAAGCTCGTCGCCGCGATCTTGCGGCCCGGGGAGACCGAAATCGAGGAGCGGGAATTTCCCAAGGAGCCGCATTTGATCCAACGGCTGTTCCGGCGTCTGACACGCGAGGGCCCGGTCCGAGCCTGCTACGAGGCGGGGGTGTCGGGCTACGATCTCTACCGGCAGATCACCGCCTGCGGGGTGCCGTGCCAGGTGATCGCCCCGGCCTTGACCCCGCGGCGGCCTGGCGAGCGGATCAAGACCAACCGGCGCGACGCCAAGAAGCTGGTCCGCCTGTTCCGAGCTGGCGAGCTCACGGCCATCCATGTGCCGGACGAAACCGAGGAAGCCGTGCGCGATCTGCTGCGCTGTCGGGACGCGGTGCGGCGCGACGTCCTGCGCTGGCGCCATCGCGTGGTGAAGTTCCTGGACCGCCACGGGCGGCTCTTTGTGGCCGGCAAGAACTGGAGTCACCGGCACTGGGCCTGGATCCGGAGTCAGCGCTTTGAGGTGCCGGCGCTGCAACGGACGTTCGAGGCCACCCAGTTTGTCCTGGAGCAGGCGCTGGCGCACCTCACCGAATTGGACAAGGAGATCGAGGGGCTCGCGCAGAAGCCCCCGTACGCCGAACCGGTCGGCTGGCTGCGGTGCTTCCGCGGGATCGACACGCTCTCGGCGATGATCCTCCTGGCCGAGGTCGTGGACTTCCAGCGGTTCACCCGGCCGCGGCAGCTGATGGCCTATCTGGGCTTGGTGCCCAGCGAGTACTCCACGGGCGACACGCAGCGGCGCGGGGCGCTGACGAAGGCGGGCAACGGGTACGCGCGGCGGATCCTCGTTGAGGCGGCGTGGCACTCTCGGCATCGGCCCACGATCAGCCCGGCCCTGGCGCACCGCAGTGCCGGGCAGCCCCGCGCGATCGTCACTCACGCCTGGCGCGCGCAACAGCGGCTGCACCGGCGCTACCGACATCTGGTGGGCCACGGCAAACGCCCGCCCGTGGCCGTGGCGGCCGTCGCGCGCGAACTGGTGGGCTTCATCTGGGCGGCAATGACCCAGCAGCCGGCGCTGGCTGCGTAACCCTTGCGGCGGGAAAGCGACCCGGACGTGTGATGGAGTTCAGCTTCCTGAGCGGCGTTGGCAGCGGTCCGATGTGGGCACGATTGGAGAGCCCTCGCGCTAACGATGCGACGCCCAGGCTTTGGCTCGGGACGACTCGCGCGAATAGACGGAGGCAGCTCCCGACGAACCACGGTCATGCGGCTCTGCCCTGCGGGGTAACCCGCGCATATCAGTCTGATTCGTCGTCGAAGCCGCCTCATCGCGCGCCGAGTGCCGACGCCCTCAGGAACTCACCCGCCCGAGTGAGAGGGGCGAGCAGCGAGGAAACAGAAGAAAACACTTGACGGTCGGTCCTTCCATATCAGTTAG
>CAYFJH010000154.1:0-1546 GCA_964343385.1 uncultured Novosphingobium sp.
TACCGCAACCCGCTCAAAGGCTTCCTTCACCACCTGATTCCATCGCTCGACACTCAGCTGATTAAACAGGGCTCGAACGGTCGGCGTGACAATCCCATCAATTAACGAATTTTCCATACAGCATGACATTCGACGTTCGTGTCGAATGTCATGCTGGCTTCAACAATTATTTTGAAACAACCATGCCTATCCGATCACTTGCCAAGATGCCAGTGCGGAGTTAGAATTGCCACATGGACCCCCGCGGCTTCCCAACCAGTCTTCCCGAGTTTCAGCTGGTCTTCCCCGACGATGGCGCATGCGCCCGCTACCTCGAATCGCTGCGCTGGCCGTCGGGCTTCACCTGCCCCAAGTGCGGTCGGCAGGGCGAACCGTACCGCTTCGCGGCCCGACCGGGCGTGCTGCGCTGCCGGGGCTGTCAGGCAAACATCTCACTGACAGCGGGGACGGTCATGGAAAAGTCGCAATCTCCGCTCTCTACGTGGTTCTGGGGCGCTTACCTTGTTACCACGCAAACGCCAGGTCAGTCGGCTTTGCAATTTCAACGGCAGTTGGAGATTAAACGCTACGAGAAAGCGTTCATCTTGCTCCACAAACTGCGCGCCGGCATGGTGCGCCCTGAACGCGACGCCATCGGCGGCGAGCATCCGGTCGAAGTCGACGAATGCCTTGTGGGCGGGCGCACGCGCGGTGAGGGGCGCGGAGTTCACCACAAGGCCACCGTCGTCGGCGCCGTCGAGGTCCGAAAGCGGAAAGACGCGGAGGCGCGCGTCGCGAAGCATCGCCAGCGGCACGGTGACAGTGTGCCGCTCAAGAGGCTCGCCTACGCTGGTCGGATCCGGATGCGCGTCGTTGACGGGCGCGGCACCGGCAACCTGGAGACGTTTGTGACGGAGAGCGTAGCCAAGGGCTCGACAGTCCGCACCGACGGCTGGCAGGGCTACGAAGGGCTACCCGCGCTCGGCTATGCCCACGAGCCGCTCGTGCTCGGCGGCGACCACGACAAGACCGAGGCGCACCTGCCGATGATCCACCTGGTGTTCTCGAACCTCAAGACGTGGATTCTCGGGACGCACCACGGCGTCTCGCAGCGGCATTTGCAGGCGTACTTGAACGAATACGTGTTCCGCTTCAACCGCCGCTTCTACCCTATGACTGCCTTCAACTCCGTCCTCGGCTTGGCCGCTCGCGCCGAGGCGCCGACCTATTCCGCGCTTTATTCAGGCGAGTGGGCTCATCCGGCGGGGCGGCCGGCGTAGGACGCCGCGAAAGGCAGCTATGCAGCTGGACCCTGTTTGGCAGGAGATCGGATAGGCATGGTTGGAGTCACCGCGACCACGACTCCCCGTGTACTGAGAGCGCGTCTGCGGCCTTCCTCTTCCTGATCCCGCAGCCGCTCTCTCAGCGCTGCGAGTGCCTCGAGTGTAGCACGGCCGTTTTTTTTAGCCCGTGGTCTCGATAGACTTCCTGGACCTGCTCCAGGGTGACACTTACGGACCGCGCCAGCAGGCGATCGCAAACCGTGCCTGGATCGGGCACTCGCGAC
>CAYFJH010000155.1:0-1530 GCA_964343385.1 uncultured Novosphingobium sp.
CCGTGACCACCGCCACCTTGCCATTCAGGTCCATGCCCAAAACCCGTCACTCCCAAAATGTGTTTTCGTCACAAGAATAGTGACCCAGCCGCCGGAAACGGCCCAATCATTATTCTTGATGATGCGATGCACGTCCTGCATGAGAACGCCGGGTTCGATGCAATCGGTGGTGATGGCCCTGGCGCATCGCCGGGTTTTCCGCGCGGCCATAGTTCAGCAACATGGTCCGATGAAGGATACGGATTGGGCCTGCAAGGGCGGTTACCCTAGCAGAATGAGGAGTTCAAAACTCGCACCGGCCCGGTCGTAGAGTGTGCTTGCTGGATAGGGGAAGGTTCTCCGTTGCATGGGAGATCTTCCAAGGTCGATAGTCGATAAGAATGGGAGAGTCGCATGCGCTGGAAGAACCGACCTGAAGGATCCAACTGGGGGGATTTTGGCCCCGATGACCAGATCGGGCGGATGAACCTGCTCACCCCCGAGCGCCGGCTGGCCGGCGTTCGCGAAGTGGTGGACGGCGTCTCGTTCTGCCTCAGTCTGCCGCTCGACTATCCGCAGGTGACAGTCGTTGATTTCCGCGCTCCGCCAAAGCTGTTCGCCCGGCCGCGCCCCGATGGCGAGTTCGAATATTCGCGCGCCGGAGAAGGGGCGGCGTTCATGGGCTGCTGCGACGCGATGTGCGACGACGGCGTCACCCTTTACACCCAGTTCTCGACGCAATGGGATTCCCTGGCGCATTGGGGCAGGGCCTTCGATGCCGATGGCGACGGCGTTGAGGAAGTGGTCTATTACAACGGCTATCGGGGGGGCACAGATATCCTTCTGCCGGAAGCCGGAGGGCCGCGTGCGAACGCGCTTGGCATCGAAAACATGGCCGCAGCCGCGCCTCAGGGCCGGGCGGTTCTGGTCAATCTGCACCGGATTTACGGCAACGAGCTGGTGCGGGTCGGCTATGATGCTCTGATGCAGGCGTTCGAAGCGCAGCGCGTGGTGGTTGAGCCTGGCGATTTTCTGCTGATCTATACCGGGCTCGACACGATCGTGCTCGGCACGCCTCCTGGCGGTGATCCGATGCCTATCGTTACATCCTGTGCCGCCCTTGACGGGCGGGACGAACGACTGCTCCAGTGGATCACCGACAGCGGCGTTTCGGCCCTGTGTACCGACACTCTCGGGGTTGAGGCGATCGACTTCAACAAGCCGGCCAACCGCCACGATTCGTGCATGCCACTGCATACACACTGCCTGTTCAAACTGGGCATCCACCTCGGCGAACTGTGGCATCTGAAGCCCTTGGCCGACTACCTGTGGGAGCGCGGACGCAACGCGTTCCTGCTGACCGCGCCGCCGCTGCGCCTTCCCGGTGCCGTGGGATCGCCGGTTACCCCGATCGCGCTGGTTTGAGCTGCACGAAGTAAAAGGGCGCGATGGATTTCTCCATCGCGCCCTCGGAATTTCCGCCGGCGGCGCGAAACGTCCGCGCCGCCGGCCCGGCATTTTACGCCAGCACCTTCAGCGCTTCGGCCAGCG
>CAYFJH010000156.1:0-1516 GCA_964343385.1 uncultured Novosphingobium sp.
TGCTCGGCGAGTCGATGGGCGCGACGCTCGCCCTCACCACCGCGGCCGATCTGCCCGAGAGAGTGCGGCGTGTCGTGGCGATCAATGCCTATGACTACGCCGGCGGCATCGCGCGGTCCAGCCTGCTGGCCCGGTTCGTCGTGACCGGCGCGCTTGCGCCGGGTATCGGCCAGACCATCGCGGGCGTCCAACCCAAGCCGATCGTAGGCGCCGTGCTCCGTGGGGGTCTCGGCGACACGGCCGCCCTGCGCGATGACTACCTCGATGAACTGTTGAAGGTCGGGCGTCGGCCCGGCTATCCGGTCGTCGCCCGCGCGGTGTACGGCAACCTGCCCAGCCTCATCGCGGCACGCACCCGTTACCCCGAGGTCAGCGCACCCGTCCACCTCATTTATGGGGAGACGGATTGGTCAAGACCCTCAGACCGACAAGCCAACAAGCAGCTCCTCCCCGCGGCCGAATTCGTTCAGGTGCCTGGCGCAGGTCACTTTATCGTCCTTGAGCGGCCGGACGTGCCTGCCAAGATATTGAACGACGCGATGCTACTCGCGAGTGTTCCCAAAGCCGCGGCCTGAAACCCACAACAACCTAAGGAGCTCTCATGCCTACCACTGACATCGTCCTCTGCGCGCCGGTCCGAACACCGATCGGAAGTTATGGCGGCTCGCTCAAGGAAACGCCCGCGTCCGCGCTGGGTGCAGCAGTGATTCGCGAGACCCTTCATCGCTCAGGTCTGGCCGCGCAAGCCGTCGACACCGTTGTGATGGGACACGTGATCCAGGCCGGCACTCGGATGAATCCGGCACGACAAGCTGCCATCGGCGGTGGACTGCCTGTGCAGGTACCCGCCCTGACGGTGAATCGGGTGTGCGGATCGGGTGCACAAGCGATCGCAACGGCGGCACTCGAGATCGCGGCGGGTTATGCCTCGGCTGCGATTGCCGGCGGCATGGAGAACATGGACCAGGCCCCCTATCTGGTGCCCGGCGCGCGCTGGGGACAGCGCATGGGGGACGCCCAGATGCTGGACAGCCTGTTGCGAGACGGTCTTCACGACGCCTTCAGCGGCCAACACTCGGGCTGGCATACCGAGGATCTCGTCGGTCGGTACGGCATCACGCGCGAGGACCAGGATCGCTGGGCCGCGCGTTCACAACAACGCTTCAGTGTCGCTCAGGCTGCCGGCAAGTTCGCGGAAGAGATCATTGCGATCGAACTCTCCAGCCGCAAGGGACCGGTGAGCTTCTCCAGAGACGAAGCCAATCGACCCGACACCACGGTCGAATCACTGGCCAAGCTCAAGCCGGCGTTTCGAAAGGACGGAACGATCACTGCCGGAAACGCGCCAGGGCTCAACAGCGGCGCAGCGGCGATGGTCGTGGCGGAGCGAAGTTTTGCGGAGAAGCAGGGGCTACAGCCCTGGGCGCGCCTGGTCTCGCACGGCGTCGCGGCGGTTGAGCCGGGCATGTTCGGCATCGGGCCGGTGCCGGCGGTCAAACTGGCCCTGGAACGCGCC
>CAYFJH010000157.1:0-1515 GCA_964343385.1 uncultured Novosphingobium sp.
AGGAGGCCGTCCCCAAGTTGACCCATGTAGTGGTGCTCGCCAATCCGGCGAGAGCTATTGTCAAGAGTTGTGGATTGAGTGAGATCAAGCGACGGCCTTCTTCCGCTTCCTCTGCGACTCGATCTGCACTCCATCCTCGAAACACACGCCCGCCCGCACGAGGGGCACGAGCTCGGCGGCGTCGAGGCGACGCCAGTGGCCTTCGGCGACGAGCAACAGCTTGAACGCCATCACGAGCCCGGCGGTGCGCGACCCGGCCCCCTTCGTCACGCCTTCGCGCAGCCGCACCGTGGCGAACGTCGACTCGATCGGATTCGTGGTGCGCAGGTGTTTCCAGTGCTCGGCCGGATAGTCGAAGTAGGCGAGCAGCCGATCTTGGTCGACGGTCAGCGACGCGACGGCCTTCGGGTACTTGGCCTGGTACGCCTGCGTGAAGCGGGCGATCTCGGCCTCGGCGTCGGCCCGGGTCTCCGCGTACATGATTTCGTGCAGCGCCTGCTTGGCCCGCGGTTGCAGACTCCGGGGGAGCTTGTCCAACACGTTGGCGATCCGATGCACCCAACAGCGTTGCTCCGCCGTCTCGGGCCACACGTCGCGCACGGCCGCCCAGAACCCCAGCGCGCCGTCGCCGATCGCCAGCACCGGGGCCTGCAGCCCGCGGCGCTTGAGATCCCGCAGCACCGCGCGCCAGCTCTCCGCGCTCTCGCGATAGCCGTCCTCGAGCGCGACGACTTCCTTGGTGCCGTCGGGCCGCACGCCGATCACGACGAGCGTGCAGAGCCGCTCCTCCTCCAAGCGGATGGTGAAGTGCACGCCGTCCACCCAGAGATAGACGTAGTCACGCTCCGTCAGGGCGCGGCGGCGGAAGGCCTCGTACTCCGCCGTCCAGCTCTTCGTGAGGCGCAGGATGGCGCTCGACGAGAGGCCGGCCGCTTCGGGGCCGAGCAGCGCGGGCAGCGCCTCGCGAAAGTCCCCCGACGACAGGCCGTGCAAGTAGAGGAGCGGCAGGACGCTCTCGACGCGCGGCGAGCGCCGCACGTAGGGCGGCAGGATCACGCTCGTGAACTTCTGCCGCACGCCGTCGATCACGCGCTGATCGTTCACCCGGGGCGCGGCGAGGATCAGGGGCCCGACGCCCGTCGTCACCGGGCGCGGGCGCGCCGTGCCGTTGCGGACGACCAGCGCGTGGCCGCCCTCGTCGCGCGCCTCACGGAAGCGCACCACGTACTCCGCGACCTCCAATTGCAGCGCCGCCGCGATCATCCGCCGCGCCCCATCGCGTGCCAAGTCATCCAGCGTCGCGCTGATCGCGGGCGCCTCACCGGCCGGTGCCTCCGACTTCGTGGTGATAACCTTCAACATGGGTGGCGTACCTTTCCCCCGGTTGCCACCGGGGTTTTGGGGTTGACTGCTCAACTTCCCCAAGAAGGGTACGTCGCCTTTCTCTCTCATCCACAACTTCCGACGATAGCTCCAATCGAGCGGCCCAGAAATGATCGAGTGCAGTATGCGGTG